>JAQVDW010000007.1 GCA_028698185.1 Erysipelotrichaceae bacterium
AGTTCAAAGTATCCATCATAATTACCTCGCAATCGTTAGTAGTATATGGATACAATTTTAGGTCATTTTCACAATAACCACAATAGGCTATTTACCTGCTTACCCATAGTAAACAGCGAAAGGCCAAAAATAATTACATCTTTTAGATATTTATTACCAAAACAAATGACAAACACACTTTTTATTTACACATACCGGACATATTATAACATATTTTACATTTTTATATTTACTTCCTTAATTTAATATACAATATTTTCTCTCCTTGATGCTTTTCGTTTTTGCATACGGTTGGTAACAATCAATATTTTTCCATTCACACAAAAACTGGTTATGGAAATAGAGAAGCACTGTGCAACAGAAAAAACACAATTCTCAGCCGAAAATTGCGTTATCTAGTGGTAAAAAAGTTCGCCGTATAAGCGATATGGCGTCATTTTATATTATCCGCGTCTAAACGCTCTATCGTATATTCAAAAATGGCACGCATCACCGAAACTTTTGACATTCAGGCTATTCAACTTACAATTACCACTAAGATTGTAATTAAAATCGTTTCCTTTACCTAAAAGTTAATTATTTATCCGAAATCAATATTGGGTTCTTTATTGCCCTCAACTCCAATAAAAGAAGCAAAACCATCAGAGCTGCAATTAGAAGCACGGTAGCGTAATATAAGACTAGCGGATATGAAGTAATTCCAACGTAGTACGCAACATAAAACTTTCTCAATAGAACAATATAATCCGGCCCAATCTCGAAACTTGCAAAGTGCACAGAGAAGATAAAACCACTTAATAACAAATAGACCCAATCGAGAATGCTCCGATAGCCTCTTTGTTTGACCATAAAATAAATCTCGATAAAGAAGAATGCGGCTATCGAGAAAAATTTGCTGATCAAGATAACCTGCGGCAATATCGAAACCGGATTGACGCCATCGTATATTGCCTGAAACCAAATATTATATAATAGCGTAGTGTCCTTAGACTCAATTAGATCCTTGGTAATTTGTGGGGTTATTGAATTTCTAGTCATAATAGTGGAAACAAAACACAATCCTAAAAACAGAATCAGTAAACCGACTTGTATTTTTTTCAGTTTAATCTTCCTAATCCCCTTACCCCTCCAATATATAGCCATATTGTACCATAAAACACTCACGATAATCAAATTGGACTTAATCAATTTTTTAATGTTCAACATCCAGATACTTAATTCTTATACAAATCTAAACTCATCCAATTGATTATCGTTTTTTACGCCCCGATATCCATTTTAGAATTATTAGTATGCACAAATGCTCAAATCTCATTCTTGGCAATAGAAGCCGATTGTGTAGTGTATGTCTTTAAAAGAATACAGATATATTCAAAGTCTGGTCTTGACGTTATTTTGACTTAAGATAAATTAGAACTTTTTTCTATGGTAGTCATCAAACCATTATCGCTGTTTATCCTTGAGTTGCCGTTTTAAATGGGTACCATCACAAAATGGCTCGTTTTTGCTTCTGCCACAGCAGCAAAGGCAATAATGCTCCTTCGCCACAGGTTGCCGTTGATCAATCAGTTCCACCGAACCTTGGACAACATAGGGACCGTGTTTGACTACCTTGATCGATGGTTCATCGCAAAAATTGTCAAAGTTCTCGCCATTGACGGTATAACTTAAGGCTCCCGAATGGCATTTCTTTATAGTGGCAATTATTCTTTCGACCGTATCTCCATCCGGATTTATCCAGGGGCACTTATTCATGTCAAATACGGTCGGCAATTCCAGATAACATGTTCCTGGGTGGGAACAAATTCTCCGATTGTCATGGATTGTTATTTCTTTGCCTATATAGGATTTGAATCTGCCATCTCGTACTTTTATCCGGTAATCTTTGAACCCGCTCATGACATGGGTGCCATCGCATAACGGCTTGCTTTTGCTGTTGCCGCATCGACACAGGATCGTCGGGGATTTTACCTGGATTGTGGTACCGGAACTGTCGATTAATTCAGTGAGCCCTTTGACTATAAAGGGGCCGTTGATTATGGTTTTGATTGCTGGCTTTTCACCCATCACGTTCACCGCCTTTTGAATTGATTTTGATTCCAATAAGTACCTTTTTTACAGTCAAATTGAATCATGTTATTTTAACCCATTACTAAAGTATTGAAATTCTTGGTAATCGAGCCGACTTGATGTCTAGTGCATCCGACAAGATCGCGATGTCCCCACTCTTTGATGCTGCTAGGTTTATTGCCATCCTTACAGCCACCTTTATGACATAGCTTGTAGTTTACAATAACTAACTAAAAATACGCATTCAATATTTCCTGGATATTGTACCCGTCGCTTAACAAAACGTACAAAATCACATTTCCTTTTTTCATCAGGTAGCGATCACCTATATAATAGCCAGATTCTATTTTATCGGATTCAACACTTGTCATTGATACAATTGCAACTTCATAAGATTTGTATTCAACGTCGCGGTAAGGATCAAATGCTTCAATCCTGGCGTCAAGTTCTTCTACCGTCGGAATCCTGCTGTCATGCTCTATTTCTTCAATTTGGTATTCGAATATTGCATTAGCGATATAATCATTTTTGCAATCATATAACCGTTCAACGTAACTATAATCGTAGAATTCGCCAAAATCCTGTCCCTGGGCACTGCCATAATATTCAAACTCATCATAGAATATCGTTTCATAGTAATTTGCATCATTTGTGAAAGCTTTTTGAACACTTAGCGATGTGACTGCAAAATCTTTGCCAGGTGATTCCAAAGGGTAAACATTGGCGATTGCCAGCATCAAAATGATGAACATCATCCAGGAAATCATGTATTTTTTTCTATTCTTGATGTTTGAAGTGATAAATATTTTTTTGCTGTAGGTCCGCCCAAATAGGAGATTGAATATCAATAATATGAATATTATCAGTAAACGCAGTGGTTCCACCGATAATACAGCGGAAATAAGTACCGGAACAAACAAGATTAGCGCGGAAACTCTAAAGAAATAATAGAGGTATTTAATCATGTAAAAAAATATTGTCGGAGTTTCCAGTCCTTCCGCTTCGCGGGAATACCTGATCCGGGTGAAAATCTTGGCCCCGCCACTCAACAACATCGACATCCCCAAACAATTCATCAAAAGAAACATCACCAGGAATTCCTTATACAGTATTGCACCGCCAAGATCATACCGCACAGCATTCATGGTTATCCCGAATGGATCCGAGATGATAATCAACAGAAGCCCTATTAATATCGTCATCACAATCGACGGGGTATTATACAATTCCTTTAACGCGACAGCTTTGGCCACGGGATCACTTTGAAGTGCCTCAGCGCTATCATCCTCGCTATACCAGAAAGAAAAGCTCTCAAAATTGTCAATATATGCATACCCGAATTTAGAGGTCAGATCGACGTAATCTTCATACGCCGGATTATAATCAACAAAAAATTTCAATTTCCTTGGTTGGGATTTTTTGAATTTGAAAAAGAATAATCCCGCTTTATCGAGCATCCACCCCTTTGAAGCTTCTTTCTCAAACATCTCTGTCCAATTGTCTTCATCGAACATATTGTAATTTATCAGCTTATATTTCGTTTTCATTGCCGTACACCCCCTCATAGTGCATCACCATCATCTGCAACTTTTCAGTTTCTTTCCTTAGTTTGTTTTTCCCCTTGTTCGTAATAACGTATATCTTTTTCCGGTCCACCTCGTCAACCAGCTCAATAAATCCATCGCTTTGAAATCTTGATAACAATGTATATAGCGTTCCTGCGCCTACCCTGATATTGTCTCCGGTCACTTTCGAAATTTCATTCATGATGTCATAACCGTGGCGCGGGCGATCGAGTACCAGCAAAATATAAAACATCTGTGGTGTCAAAGTATCAAATTCTATCCTCGCCATAATCCCGCCTCCTTATATTGATTATCGATATACCTAAGTTCATTATACTCTTTTTATATCGATAATCAATACATTTTGGTGAACACAAATATCATTTCTAATTCATCAAGTTTATTTACCCTGGTAATCTCCTGTTATTCGCTACAGCGGCGCCACATCTTTGCGATACGTTTAGCTCCACATTCAAATCAAACATTATCCGATTTTCTCTTTCACCTCACAAAATCAGAGCAAATAAAAAGCTCAATCATCAATCGATGATTGCGCCATAATACAATGGGAAAATCGATAAAACGTAGCTGATTTTCCCGGTGAAATTTATTTTTTATAAGTCGTCAGTGCAATATTTTTATGTTCCTTTGTATTATTGCCTGTCAACATAAGTCCACCACCAACTATTGAAAACAATGGTGAATAGGAAGAGGCAAAGAGTAATAGCCGCTGTGCTATCCGATTCCACGTCGCCCCCAGGTCGAGACTACTGCCATAAGGACCGAAATCTCTACTTGAAATATACGACATCAAAAATGTGAATGTTGCTTTGAACAGGTCAAGCCAAAACGGCAATAGTATTATCGAATATATTATCAACGCCAAAATAATCAGGTGGCGAGTTTTTCTGATGTGGGTCCATCTTATCTTTTTCCCGCCAATCAATGTATAGAATATCTTCATGATTGTAAAACCTGCAAATATGAAAACAGCCGGCCACATCAGGGAATCGATAAGCAGCAATGGCCCCACTATAAAGAACTTCATCGCCAAGTCCGTAGCAGCTAAATCAAGAGAGTATGCCACACCTATCGTCAACAAACAGATTCCAGCCTGGAAAAGCAGAAAAATCCGCTCTCGCTTTTTGTCCTCAACCACAGGAGGGCCATATATCAATTCGTTGACATCAGTGTTGAATATCTCACCTATCCTAATAATCATCTCAATGTCGGGGGTGGTTTTCCCTGTTTCGTAATTCGATATTGTTTGGCGGCTTACAAATAGTTTTTCCGCAAGATTGTCTTGTGACATTTCATTCGATATGCGGAGCCTCTTGATATTTTTTCCTATTTTAGCCATAATGCAATCACTTCCTTTGTTACATCATAACTCATCTGGATGAATTATGTCACGCAAAGATTCTTTGCATCATCAATTAGCGGCGTTTTCCCACTAGAAACATCGTTATGATTTAGACGTTCTTATCCCTTCTCGCGAATTCCCTGAATTTGAACCGGTCAGGCCGGTGGCGGGATATTGTGTATTGGAACAAAGAAGCATCATCCAGATATGTATATGACTCAACTACCGCCATCATATCGAATCCTCTTAGATCTATGAACATCTTATCTAGATTATTGATTGTTTGAACCGATATCTCTTTCTTTGCGAAACTTATTTTCAGGCCAAGTTCGTTTTCAATATAATCGTAAATCGAATCCTTAGCGATTTCCTTAGTCAATCCCGGAACGATACCTGCGTTGATGACGTCAATATCCAGAATTATAGCCTCCCCATCAACCTTGCGGACTCGCTCAATATAATATATCTTGTCTCCAAGATTTATGTTCAACTTACCAGATAAATTTTTGTCGGCGTTCATAATCTCAAAACAGACCACTTCTGTCGAAACGTCTCCTGAAATTGATTGCGAAATCTCCTTGAAACTTGTAATTCCTGAAATTGGAAATTCAAACTGGTGAATGTCAATTACAATTGAGCCTTTACCTTTTGTTTTTTGGATGTAACCGGCTTGTTTCAACATGACAAGTGATTTCCTGATCGTGTCGCGTGACGCATCGTAAATTGACATCAATTCTTTCTCACTTGGCAGATAATCCCCGGGCATAATTTCTTTCGATTCTATTTTGCTTGCCAATTGCTCATATATCGATACATACTTGCTTTTCATAAAAATCACCTCCAGTCAATTTTACCATACCTTTTGTTTGGATAATATAAAAATCATGGTTACCCATGATTTTTTAACAATACAACTGTTTCAAATTCCTGCATGGTATGATCCTGCAAGACACTGCTTGATGCATAATTTCCCAGAATAATCCTGTAATCCGTCAAATCAATGTCAACGACGGACTTTTCCCCATAGAAATTACACAATACAATCAATTCGCCTTGGGAGTCGCATCTCTTGTAAGCATAGACCGAATCATGATTTTCCAGCAATGGCTGGTAGCTGCCATTTTGAATGAGATCCGATTTCTTCCTTAAGGCAATCAACTTGCGGTAATAATGATAAATGGAATCACCACTGTTAATTGCAGTTTCTTGGTTTACTGACTTATAGTTTTTATTGATTTCTAGCCACGGCTTAACCCTACTAAATCCGGAATTCAACCCATCGTCCCACTGCATCGGGCTTCTTCCGTTATCACGAGATTTGGCCTGCAGTATTTCAATTATCTTATTTTCTTTAATCCCCTGGCGCTTCATTATTTCATAATAATTCAACGATTCAACATCTCTGTACTGTTCAATGGTTTCAAAGTAATTGTTTGTCATCCCGATCTCTTCGCCATAATAGATATATGGTGTTCCGCGCTGTAAGTGAATCGAGGTTGCCAGCATGGTTGCCGACTCGTAGGGGTAATTTTTATCATCTCCAAACCTCGAGATAGCCCGGGGTTGGTCGTGACAGTTATAGAAAAGTGCCGACCAGCCATTATTTTCTTGCATTCCGGTTTGCCAACTATGAAACAGTTGTTTAAGTTCATGAAAATCGAATTGTGCCAGGGTCCACTTTTCATTGTTTTGATAATCAACCTTGAGGTGATGGAAATTGAATGTCGTCCCAAGTATTTTATTTTCAGGATTGGTGTAATATGTACATTTTTCAATACTTGTCGCTGACATTTCCCCGACGGTCATAATATCATCATAACGGTTAAATGAACGTTCTCCAAGTTCATGAAGATACGGCCCAACATTTATGCCATCCGTATAGAAGCGCTTCCCCACCCCTTCAAAGTCGTCTTCAAAGCTGTCTTTACTGATGAGATTGATCACATCAAACCTGAATCCCTTAACCCCTTTGTCAATCCAGAAGTTGACAATATTTGCCATTTCTTTTCTCACATCCGGATTGTCCCAGTTCAAATCTGCTTGGGTCTTGTCAAATAAATGGAGATAATATTCATCAAATTCTTCGACATATTCCCAGCAGCTTCCACCATACTTTGACTCCCAATTCGTTGGCGGATTGGCGCCCTCACCTTTTTTGAAGAAGTAAAAATCTTTGTAATATTGATCGCCGGACAACGCCTTTTTGAACCATTCATGTTCAGTTGATGTATGGTTCAGTACCATATCGAACATCAGCCCGATCCCGTATCCACTGGCCTTTGCGATCAATTCTTCAACATCTTTCATTGTCCCGAACGTCTTGTCGATCTCATAATAATCCGCAATATCGTACCCATTGTCGTTTTGGGGTGAAACGAAGAAAGGATTCAGCCAGATCAGATCGATCCCATGTCCGCTAAGGTATTCTAGTTTCATGGTGATTCCCTTGATGTCTCCGATACCATCATCATTGCTGTCATAGAATGATTTTGGATAAATTTGATATACTACTTTGTCTCCTAATTCCATCTTGTACCTCTATTCGAATTCTATAATATCTTTTTCTCCAATTTTGACATCTTGATTAACTTTTAGGAGCTTTACTTTATCTCCACTTGTTAAAATCACCGGAGAAATCAACGACTTACCTTGTGATTTGACATATTCAAGATCCACCTCCACAATCGGATCACCCTGTGTGATCATGTCTCCGGCTCTTAAAGTTGATTCAAAACCTTTTCCGCCCAATTCGACGGTATCCATCCCGATATGAAGCAGAATTTCTTTGTTGTCATGAGTTCTTATTCCAAATGCGTGCTTGGTGGGATATGCCATCATCACTTCGCCACTCACCGGTGAAATAACGGTTTTCCCTGTCAGCTCAACCGCAAAGCCATCGCCCATGGCTTTTGAAGCAAAAACCTTATCCGGCACATCTTCAATACTTATTATTTTGCCGGTCATCGAAGAAACAAATCCCTCTGCTGCAGTTTCATCTAATGATTCTTTTCTATTAGCTTCTTTACCATGTATGTCGGCGTATGATAATTTTTTCTTCCCCACAATAGTGGTGATTACAAATGGTACGACAATCGCGATAAGCATAGCGACTGCAAAACTCAACATATATCGCGTATTTATCGATAGGATGCCCGGCAGTCCGCCAACCCCGATAGAATTTGCCATAACGCCACTACCAACCGAAAATGTCGCGGCGCACGCGCTACCCACCATTCCCACAAAGAAGGGGAAACCATATTTTATATTCACCCCGAACATAGCCGGTTCAGTGACTCCCAGATACGCGGATATCATCGAAGGTATCGATACTTGCTTGGCTTTCTCATTATTTTTTTGCAGGAATACCATGGCTAGGACTGCCGAGCCTTGGGCGATGTTCGACAAGGCAATCATCGGCCATAAAATTGTCCCACTAAAATCACTGATCAGTTGAAGATCAATCGCATTTGTCATATGGTGCAGTCCGGTGATAACCAATGGGGCATATAAAAATCCAAATACTGTTGCAAAAAGCCATCCGAATGACGATGTCAAACCGCCATAGACTACAGCCGAAATGAAAGCACCGATTTTCCACCCGATTGGTCCGACAACCGTATGGGCAATGATAACTGCCGGAACTAAAGAAAGGAATGGGACAATAATCATACTTATCGCTTCAGGACTGTGTTTACGCCAAAATCTTTCCAGATAAACTAGCACAAACCCCGCTAAAATCGCCGGGATAACCTGCGCCTGATATCCAATCATCTAGATCTGGAAATAACCAAAATTCCAAACAGGAATATCCGCCGCCGCTGTGTTTGCTACTGCATAAGCATTCAATAACTGTGGCGACACCAGGGTTATCCCCAATATAATTCCAAGAATCTGGGTGGTTCCCATTTTCTTGGTAATCGACCATACAATGCCTACTGGCAGAAAGAAAAAGACCGCCTCACCAATCAACCAAAGAAATGAATCGACACCTGACCAAAATTGGGAAATTTCAACCAGAGTTTTGGTTCCGTTTTCGAATAGTGCCACGGAATCTATGATATTCCTGAAACCTAAAATCAAACCTCCACAAATCAGGGCAGGAATCAATGGAGCGAATATTTCTCCTAGGTCGCCCATTATTTTTTGCAATTTTGTCTGATTCGTCTTCGCCCCTTGCTTCAGTTGGTCCTTGCTTACTCCTTCAATATCGGCCAAAGCGACAAATTCATTGTAGAATGTCTGCACATCATTGCCAATTATAACCTGAAACTGACCAGCTTGCGTGAACGTTCCTTTTGCAGAAGGAATATCGTTAATCCGATCTTCATTGGCTTTTTGTGAATCGACCAATACAAAACGCATTCTTGTTACACAGTGGGAAACTGCTTGGATATTGTCTCTTCCACCCACATATTCAAGCAGATCTTTACAGTCTTGAGCATACTTACCCATAATTTACTTCTCCTTTTCTTTTCTCCAAAAACATCTTGTACGTACAAGCTTGTCAACATGAAATTATTTTTAGATTCCCTTGTCTATGATCTAACTGCGCAAATTGAACGGAGACTGCATATCAAAATACTGCGGATATCAAAAAAAGCAAACTAATTGTGCGCCAAAATAAGTAAGCTATCCTAAAAAATCAACTAAATTAATAACAATCAATTAACAACTCTTGCCACTTGAATCATTATGTCATTATTAACCTTGGATGAAAATTGGCTGGGTCCGGACATTAATGCCAGACAAGCAACTTCCTTAACACAAACACTCCCCAAGCGTTGCAGGGATAAATTGAATAATCAATTTTTAGGAATCATTAATTGACGGAAATCTGATCAATTAGTGCAAATCGGTATTTAATGCAATTCCCCTTAAGAACATCCATCGACTGTAAGCTACACCATCAAGCTCATGTTCCATGTGCATCCATGTAAAAAAACGCAACGGTTTAGGTCGCGCTTTTTTTAAGCTACTTTCGAAACGCCCGGGCGTATTGGAAGGGAACCATATCGCTGATTCGGGCTTTTGCCCCCTCTTGCATGGCGAAATATGGATTGGCCAGAAGGCCTCTGCCGATGGCCACCAGGTCCGCTCGGTCATTGTTCAGCACTTCCTCAACCAGCTTGATGTCATCAAGCAAGCCGACCGCGATGGTTGGCAGTCCGACTTCTTTTTTTATCACTTCCGCAGGTTTTAGCTGATAGCCGGGATAGACATGGTAGCTAGCCGCCCCGTTGCCCCCAGTGCTCACATGGATGACATCGATATCATCGCGGATTTGCTTGAGTATCCCAACCATTTCATCCAAAGGATAACCGTCCTCTAGATATTCAACTGCCGAAATCCGGATACCCAGGGTCTTGGAGCTGGGCCAGACGGCCCTGATCGCTGCAATCACTTCTTTTAAAAAGCGGATCCGGTTTTCCAGGGTGCCGCCGTATTCATCGATGCGTTTGTTCGAATGGGGCGAAAGGAACTGGTTGATAAGATACCCGTGGGCCCCGTGGATTTCAATCATGTCGAAACCTGCCTTATCAGCCCGTATGGCCGCCTTTTGAAACGATGCCACAATCTCTTTTATTTGAACTGATGTCAGTTCATTGGGAATCCCATAATTATCATCAAAAGCGATGGCGCTTGGTGCTACCGCCTGAAGTTTGCCGTCATATTTGCGACCGCCATGATTGAGCTGGATCCCCACATGCGTGTCATAACTTTTTATCTGTGCCACCAGATCCTGCAGACCCGCAATCTGGCTGTCATCCCATAGCCCCAGATCACCATCGGATATCCGCCCGTTGGGTGCTATCCCGGTCGCTTCGACAATGATCAGACCCACCCCGCCAATCGCCCGGGTGCAATAATGGGTCCTGTGAAAATCAGTGACAATACCGTCCTCATTGGCTGAGTACATGCACATCGGAGGCATGACGAGGCGGTTTTTCAATTCAAGATTTTTCAGTTGATACGGATCGAACAATTTTGGTTGTGACATAACATTATCTCCTTATTGAATTTTTTGATCACATGGTGTCCTTGAACAATTGTACCACCGATTCAAATCCATAGCCACCGATACGCATAATGCCAACCCTGGATGATTTTAACAGCCAAAAGAAAAACGCAGCCTCATTATAAAAGGATGCGTATTATGTGCAAATCATTAGATTGTGCCAATATTATTTGTATGAGCAGCAGTAATCAGCGAACTGAGAAACTTTTACTTTGAACTTGCTGTTGGGCGCAACCACGAAGCTTTCACCCTTGCTGTATGTCTTGAATTCGACCTCACCTGGCAAAGCGATATCCATTGACCCGTTTAGAACTTCCATCAACTCTTCAGTCGCAGTCCCGAATTCGTATTCCCCGGCAAGCATGAATCCCAATGTTTTCTTTGTTCCATCAGGAAACTCGATTGTCCGGCTGCTTACTTTTCCATCAAAATATACATTAGCTTCTTTTACTACATTAACGTTTTCGAATTTCATCTTTTATTCTCCCGCTTGTTTCTGGCTGAGTGCCAAATAGATTATACTATCATCCCGGGTATTTTCCAAGATGCAACAGTGCAATTTGCCAATAATGTATCATTACGGCTGGATGATTCTATATATCGAGAAGTTTTTTGAAGGCATGGGCGATGCCGTCATTGTTGACCGTTCGGGTGACGTGGTCGGCATGTTTCTTGACCTTGTCGGAGGCGTTGCCCATCGCGATGCCATGTCCGACAAGCTGCAACATCTCGATATCATTGTGCCCGTCACCAAAAGCGTAAGTGTTTTTGGTTTCGATATTCAAATGGCGATAGAGATACTCACAGGCCGTTCCTTTGGAAAATCCTTCAAGATGGACATCCATCCGGATGTCGGTATCATCCTCATATGCTGTGATTGCCCAGTTTTGGGGCAGTTGCGCCTTCGCGCCGCGCAATGAATCGGCATTCGAAAAAACCGCAGCCACGGAACTAACCGCGATGTCATCCCAGCTGTCCTTGACCAGCGGGATTCCTGTCAGATCGGCAGAGCCGGTGTATATTTCGTTATGTTTTTGGAGATATGGGTCTTCATGGGTGCTTACCCAGTTGCCGTGATACCCGCCCAAAGCGCAGCTTCCTTGGAAGTTTTCATAGACCTCAAGTTGCAAAGCCAGCTGTTCCTTGGAAAAGATGTTGTGGACCAGCACCTCTCCTTGAAACTCGATATAGTGGCCATCGGAGCAGATATAGCCGTCAAATTCGATATCCTTGACGCTTTCGGGAATCTGGGTCCTAGCGGTCGCCACCACGATATAATTGCCCTGATTCTGGAATTCCTTTAGCACCTCACAGGTTCTTGTCGAGGGGTGCATCATCCCTTCTGGCACGTTGACCATAGTACCGTCGATATCAAAAAATGCAATCTTCTTCATCATGTTCTCCTTGGCTTGCTGTTCTTTTGGTATTTAACCGTTAGACAAATGCTAGCACATGACGGTGGATTTCGCAATGCTCCCGGTTAAAAAAAGCCCCAGTTTCAAAAACTGAAACTGGAAACTCTCGCTGGTATGTTTCATGTGTAATGGATCAAACAAAGATTTCGCCCTGGCCAAACAGGACTGCCTGACCTCTCAGGAACACTTTGTTATCCTCGACATCACAATAAAGGACGCCGGTTCGCCTTGAAGCCTGGAATGCCACCAGACTACTCTTGTTTAGCACATTGCTCCAGTAAGGGGCAATGTGGCAATGGCCCGATCCACAGACCGGATCCTCACTGACCTGCAGTTTGGGAGCGAACGACCGAGACACGCAATCGTATTGCTCTGACGGAGCGGAGACATGGACAAGCAAACCCTCGAGTCCCAGAGCTGGCTCCAGATCGATTTCCAGATTTTCTACCTGTTTTTCATCTTCAACAATCAAAAGCAGATCCCGGCCCAAATAGGCGGCTTCAGGCACCATCCCGATCACCCGAGCCATCAAATCAGTTACCGGCACTTCTTCCAGCTTATAGGCAGGAAATTCCATCCGATAGAAATCTTCATCTTTGCTCACTTTCAGCAAGCCACTTCTTGTGTTAAAGTCGATATGTTTTGCCTCAGGTTTGACGAAATTGGCGATTACGAAGGCGCTCGCCAGCGTCGCATGGCCGCATAAGTCGATTTCCCCGCCCGGAGTGAACCAGCGCAGGCTAAAACCGTCGGGCAATTCCCTGACAAAGGCCGTTTCAGAAAGATTGTTCTCCCTTGCGATGTTTTGCAGCGTGGCATCGTCGAGGTCCCGGTCCAAAAGACAGACCGCCGCGGGATTGCCGGCAAATATCCTGTTTGTAAAAGCATCTACAATGTATTGTTTCATCAATTGACTCCTCAAATATTTTTCGGGTTTGGCAACCACCGAATTTTCTCAATCAGTTTTCGCTGACAATCTCGAGAGCCTGGGCCACCGAATCCACCAGGCGATCGGCATGGATTTTAAGAGATTCGGGCGCGTGGTTGAAAGTGAAAGCATAGTCGACGCTTTCAAGCATCGGTATGTCATTGTACGAATCACCGATGCCGCAAAGTTGCCTGATATGCATCTGTTTTTTGTAAAATTCCAGCGCCGCTCCTTTGGAACAGCCTTTCTTGACGATGTCGACGCACTCGACATTTTGGAAAGCCTCGACCAACCGGCCATACTTCTCGTTTGTCCTTTTAGTGATGATACTGGCGATTTTTTGGTTGCCGGCATCGATTGAGATCCCCTGGATTGAATATCCTTCAAGATCTTCCACCGAAGTGATTTCGATCTGTTCGAGCGGAAACCGCCCCTTTTTCAAAGTGTACATCCGCTTGTTTGCCTGGACATACAGATGGACCTCTTCTTGAAAATCCATAAATATTCTTTTCACCGTCCGGTAGTCGATGCACTGCTCATAGAGTACCACCCCGTCCTTGTCGAGTATGAGCGCTCCAGAAGAAACAATGCAAAAATCATAATCTATTGCCCCTTGGACTACTCCGCTGTAAGGTCTGCCTGTGCACAGGCCAAACAAGTGGCCATTTTCTTGAAACTGTCTGATTCCCTTCAAATCTCCATCCTTGAAATTTCCAGGTAGGTCCTGGAAAAACAGGGTTCCATCAAGGTCGCTAGCTAATGCCTTCATCTAAAATATTCCCTTTCCAATGTATTTTCACTTATAAGATACATTTTAATACAATGGACCACAGAATACAACATTTACCCCAGATTTTTCAAATATGTTTCAAATGCCGTCATGTTACTGTTCACTGATTTTTACTTTTCAGTCGGGTCGCGGCCACTCTTTTTAAAGTAGTCAAAAACGGCCACAGCCTGTTCCAAAACGTCCCAGAGCACCTCAGGGCTTTGTTTCAAGGCGACAATCCAGCTGTCAAGATAGGCCAGGTTGTTGTTGAAATTGACTGATTGCTCATCAATAGTCCGGATGTTGAGTTCATTATTCAAAAGCACACTGGAAAGTTCCGCCACCAGCTCTTCAATCGCGTAAGCCGCGCTTCTTTGATCGAATGATTTCAGGGGCCGGTTCAGCCGATGTTTTGCACCTGTTGCGTGGGCGATCTCATGAAGCAAAGTCATGTAATATGCTTCTTCGGATTTAAATGCCGACCGTAGCGGCATGACTATCTTATCCTGGCCCCAGTCATAAAAAGCCCGGTTCGAGGCGACATGGACAACACAGAGTTCTTCATTTTCAAGAAAGCGGTCGACTTTCGATTTGGCAATAACATTCCTTACGGGACTGTCATTATCCGCTTCGTTTTTAATCCCTTCGACGATGCTTACATTATACACCCGGTGATAGCCGATGCTTCGAATTGGTGTAAAGTCCGATTCCATGATCCGGCCCTGGCTTTGGCGGATCATCTTCTCCTTCTGGTTAGAGGAATAATATCCGGGCTTGTCTTTGTGCCGATACTGGACTCTAAGATATCTCACCGTGAAAAGATGCCCGCCATCCACGGCTATTTTTTCTGGAGCGATATGCCACTGGGAATTTTCGTCACATCCCCTGTTGTGGCTAATGAGCTGGTTGTAGGTCAGCCATCTGGAATCGGGATATTCCTTGATATAGCTTATTAGGCTCAAAAGAAGCTGGTTGAACCCCTGATACTCATGTTTTGAAACCAGAGATTTTTGACTGGTCTGACTCCAGGGCCGGGTCCAGATCAGCTTTGGACATTTGCCACTATCAGTGTCATTCTTGATCATTTTCAATTCCTCAATGAAAATCGCGCAGATTCTTTCCTGCCATTTCTTTGTTTGTCTGTCTGTCATAAGTGTCCCTCCGTCTATTATCTATTCCTTATGAAACGGTATATTCCTTGGATAATCGGTGCTTTGGCACCTCCTTGGCAATCGCTCCAATCCAATATTGGGTAGTGACAGCCAAAATGGAAGGTGGTATAATTTGAGATTGTAAAAGAACTATTTATGAAAGAAAACAGATGAGGTTTTAATATGCAAAATACAAAGAAATATTACATGCCTGCCGAGTGGGAAACCCACGAGCGGACATTTATCGAATGGCCGGTCAGGGAATCGCTGGTATGGCCGGACAACTACGACCAGGTCGTCAATGGCTACCGCAACGTTATCAATGCCATCAGCCAGTTCGAACCGGTTACTGTCATTGTCAACAAGGACACCCGGGAGCAGGCAAGCGAACTGACCGGGGACAATGTCACTCTGATGGAAATTCCCCACAATGACGCATGGTGTCGCGACAATGGTCCAACTTTTGTCTACGACCAGAACTATTCACTGCTGGGAATCAACTGGGAGTTCAACGCCTGGGGTGAACGTTTCACTCCTTATGACCTGGACAATGCCGTTGCTAGCGAAGTCCTCGCCAATCTGGATTTGCCCCGAGAAGACGGCGGTCTGGTTCTCGAGGGCGGTTCGATCCATGTCGACGGCCAGGGAACTTTGCTTACAACCCGGGAATGCCTGCTTAATAAAAACCGCAATCCCCATATGTCCCAGGAAGAGATTGAAAATAGAATCAAACCTTTGCTTGGAGTCGACAAGATAATCTGGTTGAACCACGGGCTGTATGGCGATGAAACCGATGGCCATATCGACAACATTGCCTGCTTCATCAAGCCGGGGGTTGTGCTTATCCAGACATGCCGGGATCCTCAAGATCCCAACTATGCAATTTCGCAGGAAAATCTTGAAATTCTTCGCAATGCCAAAGATGCCCAAGGTCGCCCTCTGGAAATCATCCAAATCGACCAGCCCCCCGCTAGATACTATAAGGACATCCGCCTTACTCTGAGCTATCTCAACTACTACATTGTCAATAATGGCATAATCCTGCCGGTGTTTGGCGGTGACGCAGCAGATACGGACAAACAGGCAATCGAGCTGATGGCCCAACTGTATCCAGACCATCAGGTGGTGACTGTCGACGGGATGGACCTGATCAAGGAAGGTGGCAACGTCCACTGTATCACCCAACAGATGCCTTCAAGAAAATTCAAACCAGGAGAACAGTTATGAGACTAGTCACTGTCGCAGCCACCCAGATGAGCTGCACCAACGTAATCGAAGAAAATATCGCCAAGGCGGAAAAACTGGTGCGCCAGGCAGCCGCTCAAGGTGCCAATATCATCCTGATCCAGGAATTGTTTGAAACGCTTTATTTCTGCCAGAAAGAAGATGACAGTTTCTATCAATACGCCAAAGAAACTGAGACCAACCTGGCAATCAACCACTTTAAATCCATTGCCAAGGAACTCAATGTGGTCTTGCCTATCAGCTTTTATGAACGGAAAAACAATGCAATGTACAACTCGATTGCGATCATCGACGCAACCGGCGAAGTACTTGGTGTCTACCGCAAGAGCCATATTCCTGACGGACCGGGCTATGAGGAAAAATATTATTTCAGCCCGGGCGATACCGGATTCAAAGTCTGGGACACAAAGTTTGGCAAGATCGGTGTAGGAATATGCTGGGACCAGTGGTTCCCTGAAGCAGCCCGGATCATGGCTTTGATGGGTGCGGAAATCATCTTCTACCCGACCGCCATCGGTTCCGAACCGGAAAATCCTGCCGTTGATTCCAAAGACCACTGGCAACGGTGCATGATCGGACATTCGGCAAGCAATCTTGTTCCGGTTGTCGCTTCCAACCGTATCGGCAGCGAAACTTTCGGTGATTCGACCATCACTTTCTACGGTTCTTCGTTCATTACCAATGCCACCGGTGAAAAAATTGCCGAAGCCTCACGTGGTGAACAGGAAATCCTGATCGCCCAACTTGATCTCGATGCCTTGATGAAACAAAGACTCGAATGGGGACTGTTCCGAGACCGTCGTCCGGAATTGTACGGTCCAATCATGACTCTTGACGGGGAAGTTAAAAAGTAACCGCAAAAGGAGAGGACAAATTGGCAAAGATCGAACATTATCTCACTGGTGACTTTGATGAGATGATCGCCTTAATCGAACGTGAAATTCTCAAAAAGAACTTCTCAGCCAGTCTTGAAGATGGCAGCGATTTTGACGATGGCAGCGTCAAAGTTGCAATACGCGTTTTTGAGCGGTACAGTTATCTAGGAAAAAACCGACTTAGTCTTAATGTCACTTTGGTAAACAGCCAAGGCCGACTGTTTCTAAGCGCCATCACCGCAGGCGGTTCCCAGGCTGTCTTTTTCAAAGTAAACACCTGGGGTGAGGAAAACTTCCTCTTGTTTTTCCAAAACATCATCGAACCCTATATAATCAACTAGTAAAACTGCACTATAGCAAGGGCAGTAGGAAAGGCAGTTATGAATAAAGAATATATATTGGAATTGACCAAAGAAATATTGGCTATTGATTCACCCAGCGGCTATACCCGCGATGTGATTGAGCGGATCGCCAAGGAGGCACAGAAATACAATCTGCGCTATGAGCACACAAAAAAAGGCAACCTGATGGTTCACCTTGAGGGCATTGGAAAGACTAAGCTTGGCATCACCTGCCATGTCGACACACTAGGTCTGATGGTCCGCTCGATCAAGGAGACGACCCTGAAGGTCACCAATATCGGCGGCCCTTTGATTCCGACCCTGGACGGGGCTTATTGCACCATCCATACCCGGGACAACAAACGGTACACCGGTACGATCCTGTCAACCGCTCCGGCAGCCCATGTATACAGCGATGCCGCCACCAAGGTCCGCGACATCGACAATATCGAGATCCGGATTGACGAGGTTGTCAAGACAAAGGAAGACATCCAGAAACTTGGAATCCAGAACGGCGACTACGTCTGCATCGATCCCAAGACAACGATTACCAACAACGGTTTTATCAAATCGCGCTTTCTCGATGACAAACTCTCTGTTGCCTGCATCTTCGGCTATATCGACCATATGCAAAGAAACAATATCCAACCGAACCAGGACATCGTCTTCATCTTCTCGACTTATGAGGAGGTCGGTCACGGGGCGAGTTTCATCCCCGAGGTCGATGAGCTTATCGCCTGCGACATGGGCTGTATCGGCGATGACCTGGCCTGCAGCGAATATGATGTTTCCATCTGCGCCAAGGATTCCAGCGGTCCCTACAATTATGAAATGACAAGCAGGCTGATGGAACTGGCCAAACAGGAAAAACTCAACTACGCAGTCGACATCTATCCGTTCTATGGTTCCGATGCTTCGGCAGCAATGCGGGCGGGCAATGATGCCCGCCACGCGCTTATCGGACCGGGCGTCCACGCTTCCCATGGAATGGAGCGCAGCCATATCGACGGTGTGATCAACACAATCAAGCTCCTGGTAGCTTACACGACAAAGCGATAAATCCTCCCTTGCGGGAGGATTTTTCTTATTCCTTAATTTCGATTGATTTGACATCCTTGGTTTCAATGGCCGGTTCCTTTTTAGGTACTTTGATTACCAGTTCACCATTTTTGAAAGTTGCGTCGATATCTTCTTCGCTCACCTGGTCACCTACAAAGAACTGGCGGGTGCAAGAACCTGAATATCTTTCTTTCTTGATAATCACACCTTCATCGTCTTTTGTTTCCTTGTCTTCTTCGCGGGCCGCCTTGACGGTAAGATATCCGTCTTTCAGGCTCAAATCGATATTATCTTTGGCATATCCCGGCAATTCTAGAGCAAGGGTATATTCGCTGTCAGATTCCTTGATATCGGTCTTCATAACCTTGAAGCTTTCACCATTCGGTGCGATTTCATCAAAAATGTCATCAAACAAACTAAGTCGCGGTAAAAATCTCATAAAATTCATCTCCTTTTAATTTACTTTTACCTTCTACAAAGATTATATCACTTTTGTCATAACTGTCAATCGGCAGCGCTTCCAATGAATGAAAAACATTGAACCAATCGCCACAATTTGGACCCGCCCAAACAAAAAAACCATCATTTTCCGATGGTTTTTATCCTGGTGCTGTAAATCGGGAATTCCATTTGGGAAAAAATTCCTTCCAGTTCTACTTGGGTAACCCGGTTTTCATCGAAATCCAGATAAACCCTGTTTTCCGGGCATGACGCGATGCAGCTAACAACCCCTTCCACAAAGGAAAAACGATTGTTGATCCTGTTTTCCCCAAGATAGCAGGTATCGAAAAACGTCTCTATCTCCAGTCTTTTCATAATCTTACCTCGACTCTTTCAAGATTAGATTATAGAAGAATGTTAAAGGAAATGCAAACAATCTACTTCTTCAATGAAAAGACCGTCATATTGATTGCATGTTCCAATCCGTCTTTTAGGTAATGGAGATTGCCGGATTCGTCGAGATGTTTGACGACAATCAAACCCAGGCCCTTGACTTCGACTTCCCGATCATAGAGATAGGAATTGACATTGCAGTATTCCAGCACCTTTGAATAATCTTCGCTCAGCGTATCGAGAATCTTGGTCGCAATGATCCGGGCCAGTTGCGTCTTCTCGACCTCGATCCCGGTTTTTTCATACTGTTCGAAATCCTCAGCCAAATTGACTCCGATCCCGACAATGAATTTGCCATCCCGGTAGTCGATCAGGATGCCGGCAATTTTTTTTTGGAGATAGATGTCGTTGGGCCACTTTATCAATGTTTCCAGTCCGTAGTCCTGGAGGGTTTGATTCAATGCCTTGGCCAGATAAAGGGCGACCCGGTGACTTTCAGCCGGTGTGGTCTGGTGGTTGAAGACAAAAGTAAAGGCCAGATTTTTTGAAGAATCCAGCCATTTGCTTTGTTGCCTGCCATAGCCAGCTTTCTGGCTGGTGCAGGTTATCAACGTATTTTTTGAGAAGAGACCGAGATTTTCCAGCGCGAACCGCTGGGTCGAATCGACCTCCTCCAAATGGATTAATTGATAGCGAACGTCAGCTCTGCTTGACATACCAATTTACCGTCAACGTAAGCCTTGGCATCTCCTTTGCCGATTGCTCCACGCTGTTTAGTCAAGGTGCAATGCAGCTCGACCACGTCACCAGGTTTTACTTGTCCCTTGAAGCGGCATTTGTCGACTCCACCAAAGAATACAAGTTTGCCTTCATTGCCTTCTTTGGTCAAAATGGCGATACAACCTACTTGAGCCAGAGCTTCGACAATCAGCACCCCGGGCATCACATGATATTCAGGGAAATGTCCCAGAAATTGCATCTCATTGACGCTGACGCATTTGCGCCCGATGGCCATTTCACCTGGTTTGTAATCGATGATGCGGTCAACCAGGGCGAACGGATAACGATGAGGATTGATTTTCGCGATTTGATTGCTGTCTAATTCCATCTTATTTCACCTTCTTGAAAACAACGGTTGCGTTGTGTCCACCAAATCCCAATGAGTTTGAAAGGATGATGTTGATGTCTTTTTGCCGTGGGGTATTAGGACATACATCAAGGTAGCATTCTTCATCAACAACCTGATAGTTGATTGTCGGTGGCACGATATTTTCATTCATCGCATCGATTGAGATGATTGCTTCGATCGCTCCGGTTGCCCCCAGACAGTGACCGTGGTTACCCTTGGTCGAAGAGATGACAACGTCCTTGCCAAATACATTGGCAATCGCCTTTGTCTCGATTTTGTCGTTAAGGTAGGTTGAAGTGCCGTGGGTGTTGATGTAGTCAACATCCCCAGGCTGGATTCCGGCATCATTAAGTGCGTTTTCAATGGCCTTTTGCCCGCCGCTTCCATCTTCCAATGGCGCTGTGATATGGTGAGCGTCGCAGCTTGTTCCATAACCGATCACTTCGGCATAGATTTTAGCGCCACGTTTTTTGGCATGTTCGTATTCTTCCAATACCAGGATTCCGGAACCTTCGCCGATGACAAATCCGTTTCTTTCCTTGTCGAAAGGAATCGATGCACGTTTTGGATCTTCGCTGGTCGAAAGAGCTTTTAAAGCCGAGAACCCACCTACTCCAAGTGGAGTGATGCAGGCTTCTGCCCCACCGACAAGCATAACGTCTTCGTAACCGTCACGGATTACCCGGAAACCGTCACCGATGGCATTGGTGGCACCAGCACAAGCAGTTACCACACAAGTACACATCCCTTTGGCTCCGGTTGCGATAGCCAGCTGCCCGGCTGCCATGTTTACAATGGCATTAGGCACGAAGAATGGAGAAACGCGTTCCATTCCTTTTTTCAGTCCTTTTGAATGGTTTGTTTCGATTGTATCGATACCTCCGATTCCTGAAGAAACGTTGACACCCATGCGTGTTTTGTCAACTTCATCCAGGTTGGCATCGTTGTAAGCTTCCCTACCGGCGATCAGAGCCAGTTGGATAAAGCGGTCAGTCTTGCTGGCAACTTTTTTGTCTAGATATTCGTTAGGGTCGAAGTTTTTAACCTCTGCCGCCAGCTTCACTTTAAAATCAGTCGTATCAAAAGCAGTAATGCGGTCGATTCCGCAAACACCGTTTTTAATCGCTTCAAATGTTTCTTTGTTATTATGTCCCAAAGAGTTGATAGTACCAACTCCAGTTACGACAACTCGTCTTTTCATTATACCATTCCCCCATCAACACTAATGACTTGCCCAGTAATATAACTTGCATTATCGCTTGCCAGGAAGCTTACTGTTTTCGCCACATCTTCTACCGTTCCAAATCGTTGCATTGGAATATTTTTCATAATGTTTTGTTTTTGTTCATCGCTCAGTTCATCGGTCATGTCCGATTGGATGAAACCTGGTGCCACACAGTTAACTGTGATATTGCGAGTGGCAACCTCTTTGGCCAATGATTTTGAAAAACCAATGACTCCGGCCTTGCTTGCGGCATAGTTGCACTGACCGGCATTTCCAGTGATTCCTACAACTGAAGAGATGTTGACAATCTTCCCGAAACGTTTTTTCATCATCGGTTTGACTGCCGCCTTACACATGTTGTAAACACCTTTCAGGTTGGTGTTGATGACCATATCGAAATCTTCTTCTTTCATCCGCATCAACAAACCGTCACGGGTGATTCCCGCATTGTTGACCAGGACGTCGATTTTGCCTTGGGCGGCCACGATCTCGTCGATCATTCTAGAGCAATCTTCCAGTGATGCGATATCACCTTTGATTGTTTTTACATAATCACCAGTTACAACATCGATTGTTGAACGGTAATTATAGTAAACGACATAACCTTCGCTTGCCAGTTGGTCAGCGATGGCCCGGCCGATCCCGCGCGTGGCACCTGTTACTAATGCTACTTTGTCTGCCATAATTCAATTACCTTTTCTAAACTTTCTTGATCGACAATTGAGTAAGTGTTCAATTTGCGATCAACTTTTTTCACAAAATTGCTTAATGTCTTGTTTGGTCCGATTTCAATGAAAGTGTCCACTCCCTGGCTGACCAGATAGTTCAATGTTTTTTCAAATTGAACCGGTTCCTTGACTTGACGCGCCAGCAGGTCCTTGACTTCCCCAAAAACCAGCGGTTCTCCGGTCGTATTCATGATTACCGGGATATTGTTTTCATTGAAAGCAACTGTTTCGAACTTTCCTTGCAGATCCAGGCTGGCCTTTTCTAGAAGGCTGGTATGGAAAGGGCCTGATGTGTTAAGTTCGATCAGACGTTTGATTTTGCCTTCAGCCAGCTCCTTGAACTGGTCGATGGCTTTGACTTCACCGGCAACGACATATTGTCCCGGGCAGTTGTAATTTGAGATAGCCAGATAACCGGCATCCACCTGTGCGATGATCTCGTTGATCAGCTCCACATCCGGAGTCAGACATGCTACCATTTTCGACTCGATTCCCTTTGCGGCATTGGTCATGGCCACACCCCTGAAGCGAGTCAAATCAAGCACCGTCAATGCATCGAATACGCCGGCATAATACAATGCCGAATATTCACCAAGTGAAAGCCCACATGTGTATTCAGCTTTGACTCCCGCCTGTTCCAAAAGACGAGTCACCATGACATGGTAAGCCACCAGACAAGGCTGGGTGAATTCTGTCTCGCTCAATGTTTCCAACGGTCCTTCAAACATCAGCTTTTTAAGGTCGAAGTCCAATGCGACGCTATCCAAGAAAGTTCTTGAATCTTCGTTGTTTTCATAGAACGATTGGCCCATTCCGACTAGTTGCGACCCTTGTCCCGAATATAAGAATGCCACTTTCATAGGTAATCCTCCATCAATTCCTCAATCAGTTGTTTTACCGGAACTATTTCCGTGATCCGGTATCCGTTCACGCCACTGAAAACCAATCCGTTTTCAATGTCACCGTTGACCGCATTGACCAAAGCTTGGGAAATGCAGTAAGGAGTGTCGGGATAGTTGCATGGAATCAGACAGTTGGTACATTTGACGATGTCCGGTTTTCTTTCCTTCAAGGCCTTGGTGAATTTGGTATTGATGCAACGGCCGTCAAGTCCCACCGGAGAGATCACGAAATCAATATCATCTTTTGAAGCGTTTACGAATACCTGTTTGAAGGCATCGCTGGCATCACATTCGTCAGTTGCGATGAACCGGGTTGCCATTTGCACCCCGCTTGCTCCCAAATCCATGAAATGTTTGATGTCTTCCTTGTCGTAGATACCTCCGGCAACGAAAACCGGGATATCCAATTCCTTTTGCCTGAGTAGGTCAAGACAGTCTTTAAGGATGTCTTCTAGAGGCTGGATGTTGCCAGTGGCAATGTCCTTTTTCGAGAAGCCAAGATGACCACCGGCCTTGAAGCCTTCGATCACGATAAAATCAGGCAGACGTTTGGCCTTCTTTTGCCAAGCGCGCAAGATCAGATTCAAGGCCTTGGCTGAAGAGACGATCGGTGCCAACGCGACATCGGCATCGCCGACGATTTCCGGCAATGACAATGGCAGTCCGGCTCCCGAAATGATCGCATCGATACCTGACTCGACCGCGGTAGTGATCATCTGTTTGTAATCGGTACCTGCGACCATCGCATTGATGGCAATCATTCCGTTGCCCTTTGAAATTTCTCTGGCTTTTTTGATTTCCTCTTTCAAAGCATCGATATTCTTTTCGAACTGGCTTCTTTTTGAAAAATCACGGAAGCCGATCTGCGCAGTTGAAATTACCCCCATGCAATTGTTTAAGGCGACATTTCCCGCAAGCCTCGACAAGGAAACGCCAACCCCCATTCCACCTTGAATCAAAGGCAGAATGGTCTTTGAACGAATTTTAACCATTTACGATTTCCTCAATATTCTGGTATTGTTGTTTACAATCTTTCATCAGTTTTTCAAAAACGTTTTCGATTGTATCTAATTTTTCTATCATTCCGGCAACCTGGCCAGCCATCAGCGAACCTTCCTTGACATTTCCTTCCTTGACCGCTTTGCGCAGCGATCCCAAAGTGAATGATTCAAGTTCCATCATTGATTTGCCTTCTTTTTCAAGCTTAACATATTCCTTTGTCATCGGATTCTTGATTGAGCGCACTGGTGTGCCCGCAATTCTGCCGGTGACGATGGTCGAAGTGTCTTTGGCTTTCAATATTGCCTGTTTGTAATTTTCATGGATCGGACACTCATAAGTTCCCAGCAGGACAGTACCCACTTGAACCCCGATAGCGCCCAAGGCAAATGCCGCCAGCATTTGGGCACCTGAAGCGATTCCCCCGGCAGCGATAACCGGAATCTTGACTTCCTTGATTACCTGAGGTACCAGAGCCATTGTCGTAAGTTCTCCGATATGCCCTCCGGCTTCGGTTCCTTCGACGATGATTCCGTCAACACCAAGTCCTTCCATCCGTTTGGCCAGGGCCACGGAAGGAACAACCGGGAAGACTCTGATCCCGTTCTCCTTGAATTTTTCGATGTACTTGGCCGGATTGCCGGCACCTGTAGTGACGATCTTGACTCCTTTGGCGATCAATACATCAACCAAAGCGTCACAGTGAGGATTCATCAGCATGATGTTCACTCCAAATGGCTTGTCAGTAACCGATTTGGCAATCTCGATTTCCTTTTCCAAACCCATCGGATCAAGCGATCCCGCTGCAATCAGACCAAGGCCGCCTGCATTGGCTACCTGAGCCGCAAATTCTCCCGTGGCGATATTTGCCATACCGCCCTGGATGATTGGATATTTAATGTTTAACAACTTATCTAAGCGCGTATTCAACGATACATCCTCCCCATGTCAGACCTCCGCCAAAGCCAATCATCATTACTTTGCCGGTGGTTAGTTTATTTTCTCTTTGTAGTTTGTCAAAAGCCAATGGAATGCTCGCTCCCGAGGTGTTCCCGACATGCGCGATGCTTGAGACGAATTTATCATGATGATCACCATATTTTTTGGCCACTGACTCGATGATGCGGTCATTGGCCTGATGCAAGATCACATAGTCGATATCCGCCATCGTCATGCTGTTGCCTTCAAGGAGTTTCTCGATAGTCTGGGGTACGATCCGCACCGCAAACTTGAAGATGTCCTGTCCGGCCATTTTTAATTTGGCTCCATCGCAGGTAGCCAGATTCAATGAGTCGATATTGCCTTTATAGCCAAGGTGGCTTTGATAGTTGGCTTCGCTTCTGGCAACGACAACCGCACCGGCCCCGTCACCAAAAAGGATACACGTCGAACGGTCTGTGAAATCAACCGCTTTGGTCAGTTTTTCAACCCCGATGACAAGTGCGAGCTCATCATCCTCGAGCATTTTGCTTGCCACATTCAGCCCGTAAACAAAGCCCGAACATGCAGCCGATAAATCAAAAACCATGACTCCGTCATTTTCAATCCCCAATTCGCCAGCAATAATACTAGCACAAGATGGTGTAAAATAATCCGGTGTCATGGTGGCAACAATTACATATTTTATTTTGCTTTTATCAATTCCATCAAGACAAGGAATGCTCGCTTTGACAGCCATGTCAATAGCGGTTTCCTCGATAGCCTGATGTCTAGAGATAATTCCGGTTCTTTGACGAATCCATTCATCGTTGGTGTCAACCATCTTCTCAAGATCGAAATTGGTAATTACGTTCTCTGGAAGATAAGAACCCGATTTAATTATTTTTAGTCCTGCCATTTTTACCTCTACACTAAATTATCTAATGAACCAATTAAGGCATCTAAAGATCTGATCAATACTTCGACATCGACATCACCGGTATGTTTCGCGACAAGCTCATTCAACTGGTTGTGGAACATGGCGTGGATGTTCATGGCATTCAAGCCTTTTTTAGTCAGACTGAAATAACTGACCCGACGATCCAAGCGTGAGCGTTCCCGTTGGATGTAGCCTAGCTTCTCGAGTTTTTTCAGTTCGACGGACATGGTTCCTTTGGTTATCTTGCCTCTTGTAAGGCTGGTAACGTTGGCCAATGAAGATACTGTTGGCTTGTTGGAAAGTGCAATCGTTTCGATGATCCGGACATCCTGAATAGAAATGTCGTCGATTCCATGATCGATCAGATATTTTTTTTGAGCGTTCATGACCTGTGCGTACAGAATCATGAACTGCTCAATAACTTGACCTCGATCCTCAATCAATTCATAGTCCATTAATATTTCCTAAACCTTTCGTATCGATTGTGCAACAGGGTTTTCTTGTCCAGTCTGGACAATGTCTGAATTTCCTGTGTCAGGTGATTTCCGATTTTATCATATACGAAATTATTTGAATTAAGATCACCTTCAGGAATGATCTTGTCGATTATTCCCTGCTCAAAAAGATCAAGAGCCGTCAATTTCATCAGCTCGGCTGCCTCTTCTTTGCGGCTGCCGTCCTTGTCCTTGAACAGGATTGCGGCAAAACCTTCCGGTGAAAGGATCGAATATACCGCGTTCTCGAGCATCACTACCTGGTCGGAAACACCGAAACCAAGCGCTCCACCGCTTCCGCCTTCACCGATGATGATCGAGATTTTGGGAACAGTGTAATTGAAGGAATCCTCGATGCATTTGGCGATAGCCTCACCGATACCCTTTTGTTCGCTTTCAACTCCAGGATAAGCACCTGGTGTGTCGATAAACGAGATAATCGGCCGGTTGAATTTATTGGCCTGTTGCATCAATCGCAATGCCTTGCGATAGCCAGATGGCGATCCCATTCCGAAGTTGACTTTCAAGTTGGAATTGAGATCATGACCCTTCAAGTGGCCGACGATGGTCACGGGCTGGTTGTTCAAGAATGCAATGCCACCAATGATTGCACTGTCATCACCGCCGCAACGATCACCTTTTAGCTCGATGAAGTCATCGAAAATATTGTTTATATAATCATAAATGTTCGGGCGCTTCAAATCGCGCGCCTTTTCTACTTTTTCAAATCTACCCATGTCTCACACCTTGATGCATAGCCAGGATTTTTCCCAAAGTCTGCTTGCATTTGCTTCTTTCCACAATCAAATCGATGAATCCCGCATCCATGTTGTACTTGGTTGTCTGGAAATCATCAGGCAATTTCTGTTTGATGGTTGAAGCGATTACCCTTCTACCAGCAAAGCCGTACATGGCAAACGGTTCACCAATCACAATGTCCCCCATCGGCGCAAAAGATGCCGAAACTCCCCCATAAGTTGGATGAGTGATGTAGGAAACATACAGAAGGTTGGCGGCTTTGAATCTTGCCAATGCCCCGTTAACTTTCGCCATCTGCATCAAAGAAAAAATACCTTCTTGCATTCTTGCGCCACCACTGGTAGTGAAAATGATCAGGGGCAGCTTCTTTTTTAAAGCGAACTCAATCGCTTTGGTGATCTTCTCACCGACAACAGAACCCATCGATCCCATCATAAAGCGATTGTCCATAACGCATACTACACATTTAATTTTCCCGATATGTCCAATTGAGCAGACAACCGCTTCATCAAGCTTCGTCTTTTGCTTCAATTCGTCAATCTTTTCGCCATAACCCGGGAAATCCAGCGGGTTAGGGGCTTCTTTGGTCGTAAAAAGCACTTTGTAGCGGCCATCATAAATAAGATCCATCCGCTCATAAGCGTTCATGGGCAAATGGAAGCCGCAATTTGGACAAACATTGTCCTTGTAAGAAGCCGAGGTCTGGATCTCATTGCAATGCGGGCACTTCTTGAACAGATCCTCGGGAATCTCACGGGTATTCTTGTTTTTGCGGTTACGTTGCCGCAAATTCTTGAAAATACTCAGTTTGTCTTTTTGTTTCTTAAAGCTTTTTTCCAATTCTATTCAGCTCCTTCTTGGAGATATTCATCTATGTGAGCTTCGATAAAACCTGTGTCAAAGTTGCCTTTGACATAATCCTTGCTGTGCATGATCATGTACAGCAGTTCCTGATTGGTGGTAAAACCGGTAATCATCAGTTCCTCTAAAGCCCGACGCATCTTGCGGATGGCTTCTAGGCGGGTCGTACCATGGACGATGATTTTGGCAACCATCGAATCATAAAAAGGTGAAACCCGGTAACCTTGATAGAGCAAGCTGTCGATGCGCACCCCCATACCGCCAGGGAAATGGAGATACTCCACCCGGCCCGGGGTCGGAATGAACCCTTTGCGGAAGTCTTCGGCATTGATACGGCACTCGATGGCAACTCCGTTGAAATTGACCTGTTCTTGAGTGTAGTTCAACCGCAGATTGGCTTCCACCCGGATCTGTTCCTTGACAATGTCGATTCCGGTGATCATTTCCGTGATCGGATGTTCAACCTGGATCCGTGTATTCATTTCGATAAAGTAGAATTCGCCGTTGACATAGACAAACTCGACTGTACCGGCATTGGTGTAATCGGCCGCTTTGGCCGCATTGATTGCCGCCTGTCCCATTTTTTCGCGTATTTCAGGAGTCAAAACACAGCTAGGCGCTTCTTCGATTATTTTTTGATTCCGTCTTTGGATCGAGCAGTCGCGCTCACCCAAATGGATGACGTTGCCAAAGTGATCCCCGAGAATCTGAATCTCGATATGTTTAGGGTTCAAGATCAGCTTTTCAAGATAAACCTCATCATTCAAGAAACATTGTTTTGCTTCAAGTTTGGCTTGGTTGTAGGCCGATTCCATCTCGCTTTCATTATGGGCGATACGCATTCCGCGCCCGCCTCCGCCGGCACTTGCCTTGATCAGGATCGGATATCCGACCTCAAGGGCAATTTCCTTGGCTTCATTAAGCGATTTTAGCGGTGCTAGCGAACCTGGAACAACCGGAACGTTTCCGGCAATCATCAGGGTCCGCGCAGCCATCTTGTTTCCTAAGGCGTTGATTGAAGCGGCGCTTGGACCGATGAATACCAGCCCACAGGCTTCAACCATTTCGACAAAATCAGCGTTTTCCGATAAAAATCCAAATCCCGGGTGGATGGCGTCACATCCGGTAGCCAACGCCACCTGGATGATCCGGTCCATTCTCAAGTATGATTCGCTTGATTTGCTTGGACCGATGCAGACTGCCTGGGTTGCCAATTGGACATGGAGACATTCGCGATCACTGTTCGAGTAGATCGCCACTGTTTCGATTCCCATTTCATGACAGGTCCGGATGATCCGTACCGCAATTTCCCCGCGATTGGCAATTAATATTCTTTTAAACATTAACTAATCACCATTATTTCTTCGTCAAATTCGACTAAATCTTCATTTTTGCAATTTATTTTTGTGACTACTCCACTTACTGGAGCCTTGATTTCATTCATGACTTTCATAGCTTCGATGATGCAGACTGTTTGGCCAGCCTCAACCCTTTGATTCAATTTCACAAACGGCTCGCTTTCAGGTGATGCCGCATCGTAATAGATTCCCACTAAAGGTGAAATAACCGGAGTTCCGCTGATGGCTTCATTTTCAGCTTCGACCGGTGCTGGAGTCGGTGCCATTTGAACAGATTGATTGATTGTTTCTGCCTTATTTGCAAAAGCAGGTTCAACTACTTTAACTTCATTAGTTGTAGTTGAACCCCCGCGAGAAACTTTCAATTTAAAATTACCATCTTCATAATCGAAAGATGTAAAAGATGATTGTTCAAATAAATTTAAAAGTTCTTTAACTTCCATAATTATTCTACAGATTCAATATATGAAGCGATGTCTTGAACAGTCACGAATCCAGCCACTTTTTCATCAGGTATTTCAATATCGAATTCATCTTCCAAAGCCATTACTAATTCAACTGCGTCTAAAGAATCAGCTTCCAAGTCTTCTTTCAAAGATGCTTCCAAAGTCACTTTGTCTTCGTCACAGTTTAATGTTTCTACTAATACTTCTTTTAATTTTGAAAATTCCATATTTTTTCTCCTTAGTTCTTTCTAAAAATAAAATTGATTTGGGTAAGTCTTTCCGTACAAACAACGGCACAACCGATTTTTAATAAATCCCCCAAGATGAACGGGTAAACACACAGGTTCAAGCTTTCAGCCAAAGAATAGCTAGTCGACAACATGAAGTATTCGACTCCGATGAGATAACAAACCGCAGTAGCCAGAATGTAGCTTAGCACTTTGAAATACCATGAACTGTTGAATGAAAGAGTGTAACTTATGAGTCCCAACATGATTGGGAAACTGATTAAAAATCCCCCGGTCGGTCCCAACAGATAGGCCAGACCGCCATTCAATGAGGCAAATACCGGCAATCCAATCGCACCCATCAAAAGATACACCAAGCCAACGACAACCGATTCTTTGACACGCATCAAAGTAGCGATTACCATTATCATCAGTGTTTGAGCTGTAATTGGAATTGGACCCAGTTTGAACGATATTTGTGATGCTAGAATCAATAATCCAACCATGATTCCGACATTCACAACTTGCTTTGTATTCGTCATAAAATCCTCCTCGCAAATATGATAGCGAATAATTGTTTGATTGTCAAACATTTTTATTTCGACTGCCAAACCATTATTGCCGTTATCCTTTTCCAGTAACGATTTCGTCCTAACCCAGCCCCAGTATGTCAAGCAATCCGACAAGCTGTTTTTCCTGGATAAAACGGATTTTTTTGGCCGAGGAATCATTGATTTTCAAAGCGGTGTGAATTTTGGTGCCGTAGTCTTGAAATTTCCACTTTTTGGAATTGTTCGACCCAACGATCAGATAATCGGTTTTCATGGAGACTGCACTTTGGACGCGGCCCTGTTTTTTGGCGATTATCGCCGCAATCTTGCTCCGGGCCATCATCGTGAATTCCCCCGAAAGGACAAAATTGCCCGAAAGGTCGATTTCCCGATAGCTGCCGATCCATTCAAACCGATTCTTAGCCGATTTGTCCTGAAAGTAAAAGTATGAGATCCGGCCGCTTCGATCGCGATAGCGCAGCGCCTCCAAAGACAAATCCAGACCACCGAGTCTTTCCAGTCTGGCTTCGATGCCTTCTCCAACCAGGATTCCGGACTTGAGCCAGAAGGCGATATCTTCCCGATGGCGATCTGTCAAATCAAAGCTTTTTACGATATGGCCGTCCTGTTTGAATTCAATCAGACAACCATTTCCATTGGCAATTATCTCCAGTTCGTATTCGGGAATTTCTTCGAGAAAGTAGTCGAGTTCGTCCAGGCCGTATTTCAAGACCTGTTTTTGATATTGATCCATTTTTCACATCCTTCAATTGCGGGTTGAGTCTGCCCCTTATTTATTGTACTATTTTTTTGGAGGGATATAAATGCAAATATACAATATAATCGCAAATAATGAAAAATTCCAGATCGCCTCAAGCTGCACGCTCGAACAGCTCCACTATGCGCTGCTTTATGTGCTCGATCTGGACTACTCGAACGACTATTCGTTCATTGACCGCGCCCTAAGCTGGCGCGAACCGGAAACAAAAAATACCCCAATCAGTTTTCTGGGCAATGAGTTTAGCTATCGCATCGCAGACCGCGACTTTCAAGTGGCAATTATAAGTGCCAATATTTCTGATACGCTACACCCGACAAGCGGAGATGCCTTACTGACCGCCCGGCTCCACCAGGACTTCCTGCTTCCGATTAAATGCCTTCCAAGCGACATCTTGGCCATCAAGCGCAAACTGGCGGATCTTCTTGCCATCTTTCCCGACAAGAAGATAATCAAAGCTGGATCTTGTCTTTATAACTACAGCCACGAAGACGGGGCCTATTGCATCGATGTATTTGCGAATCTTCGCGATCTCAAGCTTTGCAAGGATTCCCGTGAGGAAGGAGTCTTCAAAAAATCGCTGAGCCTGGTCTACATTCCTGACGAGGACTACTTCGACCTTAGCGAATTCGATTTTGGCACCGTTTATGAAATCGAGAACATCGCCAAAATATTACCGGTTGTCAAAGCCGTGCTCAATCTCGAGGAGGATCTGCCCGGGGCCACCACCGATGAGCTGGAACAAGTGATGGATTATCATCCGCTTCCAATCGATTTGAAAACCGCCAATGTCAATCCTGGCAAACTGCAGATAACCATTGAAACCGACGAAGACCATAGCCGATTGAACCTGGTCTATGAAAATATCAGCGACAAAAAAGAACTGGAGTTTCACGGATTTGAACAGCTATGCCACAAGATCCAGGAACTATCGGCCGCCAAAATTGAGCAGATCGGAATTGTCAGGGAAATCGAGGTCAATGACCTGAATCTCTACAACATTCTGCTGCCATTGAGCCGGTTCGACATCTCCGTCAATTTCAATGAATTCTCCCTGGATGACGCCACAAGCAACCCTTTTGAATCAGGGACCTTCAACGGTGCCGGCGCCCAGGAACTGCTAAGCAGGCTGTTAAACAAGTACGGCTACCAGGGGCTGATACAGAAGATCATGAGTTGCCCCAACGTGAACATGATGGATTTGATGTCTCTGGCTACAAGGTTCAAGAGCCAGGGCCTGGATCCTGACGACAAAAAAACAAGAGAGCTGCTCGCCACCATTTATGAGGCATTCAAGGAAGACTTATAGAAAAAAGAACCCGGATTAGGGTTCTTTTTTTCTAGAATTCAAATTTGTCCAGGAAGTTGGCGATACCTTCTTCATCGTTGGAGTCGGTGATGTAATTTGCCGCCGCGAGAACCTTCTTGGATCCATTGGCCATTGCCACTCCCACTCCGGCAGCTTCAATCATCTCAAGATCGTTGTCTCCGTCGCCAAACACCATAATATCGGATACGCGAATTTCATGGGTATGAGCCAGATGCTTCAAGCCATTGGCCTTGGAAATGTTTTTGGAAAACACTTCCCACATAATCGAACCCGTATTGACCGCCACGAGTTTTTCATCACTGAACTCCTGCGCCCGCTTCGATACAAGATCGAGATATTCCTGTTTGAAGATCACATGGATTTTGGGATGTTCGATTTTGAGCAGTTCTTGATAATCGACGACTTTCACCGGCGTTTGTTCGATGATTTCGAATTCCTCATTGAAATCATCATCGAAGGCCACCTTCAGGATTCCTTCATGAGAAATCGCGAAGTTCACCGGCATGTCCTTGAAATGCTCGAGCACCTTGAAAAATTCCTTTCCATCAGTGTAGTCGAAAAAATGTTCCTCATCCTTGACATAGTCGACGATATGGGCCCCGTTGATCCCCATCATGATGTCGACCAGCCCATCGATGCCCCAGGTCGAATACAAAGGCTCGCAGACATCGACATCTCGTCCCGTAGCCAGACCGAACAGGATGCCCTGCGCCTTGATTTCCTTTATTTTTGCGATGGTCGCATCGGATACCCTGCCCTGAGATGTAAGCAAAGTTCCGTCCAGATCGCATAATACCATTTTTATTTTGTCCATTTTCATTCTCCTTGAAAACATAATACCAAAATTCCTGGAAAAACGCCGAATTTTTCATATTCATGAAATAATGGAGTATTTCACAACGCAGCGCTTACATTGTAATATTTTACAGAAATTACTTGTATTCCTGTTCCGCTCATTATATAATAAGAACATAAAGCGGGTAATGAATCAGCCTTGATGTTCCTCTAAACTATAACATTGCCCTTACTTTAAAAGAGCGTTTCCCCCAAACGCTCTTTTTTCATGCCTATTTAGTCCTGGAGTTCTTCAAGAACCGCCAGGGCTTTTTGATAATCGGGGTGGTTCGTCACTTCAGGGACGTACTCGACATATCTTACCGTGTTGGTTTTATCAATGATGACGATCCCTCTTTCAAGCAGCCGGTGTTCCTTGATCAAAAAACCGTACTTCAAGGCAAAGTCCAAATCGCGGTGATCGGACAAGGTGATGACATTGTCGATCCCTTCGGCTCCGCAAAAGCGCCCCAATGCAAATGGCAGATCGACGGAGATCGTGTAGACTACCGTATCTTTGAAATTAACCGCTTCCTCGTTGAAACGGCGGGTCTGGCTTGCACATACCGATGTGTCGATGCTAGGAACAACCGATATTATCACGTTCTTGCCTTTGGCATCAGCCAGGCTCACCGGATTCAATTCATTGTCCAAGACCGTAAAGTCCCGGGCCTTTTCCCCTACTTTGATTTCATCACCAACCAGGGTAATCGGATTGCCGCCCATGGTCGCTATATTTTTTCTTTCCATAATAAACCTCCTTGAACAAATTATAGCCCATCCGCATTATTTTACAAATTTACTGCTCACTTTTTTTCAATCCATTTTGCGAGTCATAATTAAAGACAAAATTCGGCAACTATGGTATCATTAGATTGTATATTTGAGAAAGGAGAAATTATATGGCTCAATATGTGTGCGATGTATGCGGATGGATCTACGACGAAGCTGAAGGGGATGTAGATAACGGTTACGCTCCAGGAACAAAATGGGAAGATTTGCCTGAGGACTTTGTTTGCCCTTTATGCGGTGTTGGTAAAGATTCTTTCTCTTTGGTAGAAGAATAATTCAAAAAAGCTGTCGGTTGACCGACAGCTTTTTTTGCACAAATATGAATCAATGATTAAAAAAAATCCCGGTCTTTCAACCAGGTCTCTCAAAAGTTAAATGGTGGGGGTTAACGGGCTCGAACCGCTGACCCTCTGCTTGTAAGGCAGATGCTCTCCCAACTGAGCTAAACCCCCGAAATTCAAATGGTGACCCGTACGGGATTCGAACCCGTGAATGCATGCGTGAAAGGCATGTGAGTTAACCGTTTCTCCAACGGGCCATGTTCCATGTTTGTTTTTGTGAAGCCAGTACATAATAACATCTCAACATGGCTAATGCAAGTGTTTTTTTGAAATTTTTTGACTTTTTTCAAGCGTGGCGTTTTAATTATTCGCGCCAATAAAAAGAAAAGGCCCGCAACGATGCAGGCCCCTGATTAAAGTTCAATGTCCTTGAGTTCGATTATCCTCTGGTTTGAAGAACCGCGGAACTTCAAGGTGATGTCCTTAAGCTCTTCGATAAAAAGACCGTCAACTAGAACATCGATGTTTTTTAGAAGTTCTATTGTCGCTTCGGTATGCTTGCGTCCCGCCGGGGAGATCAGGTCGCTTTCGAGGGTATATCCTGTATACACCCAGATCGACTTACCAGGCAGTTCTTCTTTGACCCTTTTGATAAAAGGCAGAAGGCCAAGCTGGTTTTCCGGCTCCATCGGTTCGCCTCCAAGCACCGTAAGACCGGCGATATGGGAAAAATTGAGGCTTGCGATTATCTCATCTTCGACCGCTCTGGTGAATTCGTGGCCGTAATTGAAATCCCAGGTCTCGGGATTGAAGCAGTTCTTGCAACGATTGCGGCAGCCCGACACAAAAAGAGAAGTGCGGACCCCGGTTCCGTTGGCGACATCATTTTTTTTAATGTTTGCGTAATGCATTATAGATGAAGCACCCTTTCCTTGATTTCTTCGGTACGGCCCTGATTCCAGAACTGGGTGCCGATATAGCCGCAAGTACGTCTGGCTACCGACATTTGAGTCTGATCCTCGTTACCGCAATTTGGACAATGCCAGCGAAGTTGGTCATTGTCTTCCTTGATCACGATTTCGCCGTCGAAGCCGCACTTGTAACAATAATCCGATTTGGTGTTAAGTTCGGCATACATGATATTGTCATAGATATGCTTCATTACCGCAATAACCGCTTCGATATTGTCAAGCAGGTTTGGAACTTCTACATAAGAGATTGCTCCTCCTGGAGAAAGCTCCTGGAACTTGGCCTCGAATGAAAGCTTGGTGAAGGCATCGATCGGTTCGGTCACATGGACATGATATGAATTGGTGATGTAGTTCTTGTCAGTAACTCCAGGCACAATTCCAAAGCGGGCCTTGAGCTTGTTTGCGAACTTGTATGTGGTCGATTCCAATGGCGTCCCATAAACACTAAAGTCGATATTGTGTCTAGCTTTCCATTCATGGCAGGCGTCATTCATGTGCGCCATGACATTCAACGCGAACGGTTGGGCCACCTCATCGGTATGGCTGCGCCCGGTCATGTATTTGACACACTCGTAAAGTCCGGCATAACCAAGCGAGATGGTCGAATAGCCGTTGTAAAGCAGTTTGTCGATCTTTTCTCCTTTTTCCAGGCGCGCCAAAGCCCCGTATTGCCACAGGATCGGCGCAGCATCGGAAAGCGTACCTTTGAGACGGTTGTGGCGGATCATCAATGCCCGATGGCACAGCTCGAGACGTTCATCGAAGATCTTCCAGAACTCGTTGATGTTGCCCTTGCTTGAAAGTGCGATATCGACCAGGTTGATTGTCACCACGCCCTGGTTGAACCGGCCGTAGTATTTTGGCTTGTTGTCTTCATCGCGATAAGGTGTCAAGAACGAGCGGCATCCCATGCAGGTGTAACAGTCACCGTTTTTAAGCTCCTTCATTTTCTTTTCGGAAATGTAGTCGGGCACCATCCTCTTGGCCGTGCACTGCGCCGCCAATTTGGTCAGATTGAAATATTTGGAATCTTCATGGATATTGTTTTCCGAAAGGACATAGATCAGTTTCGGGAAGGCTGGGGTAATCCAGATTCCAGCTTCGTTTTTCACTCCTTGATAGCGTTGCTTGAGCATCTCCTCGATAATCAAAGCCAAGTCTTCTTTGGTTTGCCCTTCATCGAGTTCGTTGAGGTACATGAACACGGTGACAAAAGGAGCCTGGCCGTTGGTTGTCATCAGGGTGATGATCTGATACTGGATCATCTGCACCCCGTGCTTGATTTCGCTTTTCAACCGGTTGTTGACAAGCTTGTCGAACTGGTCCTTGGCCATGGTCGTATTGGTAAGCTGAAGCTCTTCATTGATTTCTAAGATTATCCGTTGCCGGGAAACGTCCACAAAAGGAGCTAAATGGCTTAATGTAATCGATTGTCCCCCATACTGGCAGCTGGCAACCTGGGCGATGATCTGGGTTGTGATATTGCAGGCAGTCGAGAACTTCTTAGGTTTCTCGATCATCGTTCCGGAGATCACCGTCCCGTTTTGAAGCATGTCTTCAAGGTTGATCAGATCGCAGTTGTGCATATGTTGCGCAAAGTAATCGGCATCATGGAAATGGATGATTCCATCATCATGGGCATTGGCCAGATCCTCATCTAGAAGGAAACGCCGGGTGATGTCCTTGCTTACTTCCCCTGCCATGTAGTCGCGCTGTACGGAAACGATGGTCGGATTCTTGTTCGAGTTTTCCTGTTTCACTTCCTCGTTCTCCGTCTCGATCAAGCTCAGGATCTGGGCATCGATCGTATTCGATTTGCGTACCAAAGCTCTTTTATAACGATACTTGATGTATGTCTTGGCCAATTCAAAATTCGACCCCTCAAGCAATACATTTTCGACGATGTCCTGGATCTGTTCGACATTTTGCCCTTCTTTGATGCTGCTGGCAGCCTGGTTGGCCAAATCCCTTATTTGAACGTCGCTGATGCGATGAGCTGGTTCCACCTCATTGTTGGCCGCATCGATCGCTAGTATTATTTTGGTTATGTCAAAGCAGGCCGCTTCCCCAGTTCTTTTGATTATGTTCATTTAAATCTCTCCTTTTCTTTTACCCTTAAAATGATATCATTTATCGATTGGTCACGCTAGTGATTGTGCTCATTACAAAGGAGGTATTTTTTCGCGCACAAAAAAGAAGCGTTAGAATGGGGGTTTTTCATCGATAGGAATTTATGATTTAGTTTGCGATAAATATCGAAAATATATTTGTTCCCAATTGGCTAAACTTAAATTCACAATTGCCGACATTTTCTTTAAGAACAAAACCAGTCCGGGGTTTGAATCAGCCCGATGACACCACTGTCATCTTTTGGCCTGGTTTTGGAGCCGGAAAAAATCACACATAACTCCTGCTCAAATGTTTCTTAAAACAAGGAAATATCAAATATTGGTAGCGCATACATCTTATGGTGTGTTATAATGATTGTAGAATAATTCTTTGAAAGGAGCAAATGTATGGAAAACAAGAACATTCAAGTATCAAAGGAAGAACTGGATCTGTTGATCTCATCAATGACCCAGACAATCGATTATTGGGAAAATTTAAGCAACGCCGAAGAAGTTGACGATTTCTACTTTGCGGACGATCAAAAAACTTTCAACATGATGAATGATTTGAGAAAGAAACTGGTCGACTATCGCTAGAATATTACGTTCGTCAAAATCGAAAATGACTCTATCGAAGGGATAGAGTCATTTTTCATTACATGGTTTCTTTTATTTTTGCGACGATTTCTTGGATGGTATCCATCTGTTCGTCTTTAAGGGCCGACTTGATGGTCAGGCGCGGTTCGATGATGCTCATGTTTTTCATCGATGCGACGATTTCGGTCATCTTGTCCCCGGCACATAATGCCCATGAGCCGTTTTCGACAATCGCAACCGTCCGGTTTTGCAGATTATGGGCCTTCAAATCATGAAGGAAATTTTCCATTGGGGTGAAGATTCCCGCGTTATATGTCGCCGCCCCCAAGACGATATGGGAACATCTGAAGGCCTCGGCCATCAGATAGGAAACATCGACTTTGGAAGAATCATAGATGCGCACGTCTTTGACTCCAGCCAACGCCAGCTCATTTGCGATGATTTCACAGGCTTTGGCGGTGTTGTTGTACACCGAACCATAGACGATCATAACCGAAGGATTCTCCGGTTCGTATTTCGACCACTTCTGGTATTTTTCCAAAAGGACATCGATGTTTTTCTTGTAGACGGGACCATGAAGCGGGCAGATCATCTCGATTTCGAGTTTGGCCGCCTTTTTTAGCAGCATCTGTACTTGCGGACCGTATTTACCGACGATATTGGCATAGTAACGGCGCAATTCCACCAGGTTTTCGCAAGTGATCTTGTCCTGGGCGTATAGGTCGCCATCAATCGGATCGAACGTCCCGAAGGCGTCAGCCGAATACAGGATCTTGTCTTTTTGGTCGTAGGTTACCATGACCTCTGGCCAGTGGACCATCGGCGCCATGAAAAACTTGAAAGTATGAACACCGGTGACAAGCTCGTCATTTTCCTTGACGATCATCGCCCGGTCAATAACATCGATATTGAAAAACTGTTTGATCATGTCCATGACCTTCTGGTTCCCGACAATTGTGACTTCAGGATAACGCGCGATGATTTCGGCGATGCAGGCGGCATGGTCAGGCTCCATATGGTTGACAATCAGATAATCCAGGCTGCGGCCTGCCAATGTTGTCTTGACATTTTCCAGAAACAGTGTGGCGATCGCCTCATCGGCCGTGTCGAGCAGGACTGTCTTTTCATCCAAAATCAGGTACGAATTGTAGCTGACTCCCAGGGGCAATGGATAAATATTCTCAAACAAAGCTAAACGACGATCGTTCCCCCCTACGTAAAACATATCATCAGTCAATTTTCTGGTACAGTACATAGATATTCCTCCTAGTTCTCTATCAAATATTTTAGCATAATCGACCGCAAATTCAAGGAATATCCCAAAATATTGCCATTATTGCCCGGCCCGGTTTCCTTGTTGGCCCGATGGCTTGAGACAAAAAAAGAGAACCGGAGTTCCCTATCTTTGAATCGGACCGTGGTAGGCGTTGATTCCCCCAACAGAAGTCACATCAGTGTATCCCGCATGTTTCAAGGCTGTAACCGCGTTGCGGGCCCGGGCTCCTGAAAGGCAGTACACATAGATTTTCTTGTTCAGGTCCGGAACCTGTTTAATCTTGCTGCCATCAAGTTTTTCCACCGGAACGTTGATTGCCTTTGGCAGATGACCGCCTTTGAATTCCTCTTTCGAACGGACATCGAGAAGCACTGCTCCGTTTTCTTTTGCCTGAGCGTAGGCATCGTTGATATTCATGCCTCCAAATAAATTACCGAATATGTTCATTTTATTCACCTCGAACGAAGTATATCACACTAGAAAATGCTTGGATAATGATATGCATCTATTTATTTACATCTATCGATATGTCATGTTTTAATTGCCTGTTTTCTTGCAATTACAATTGTCATATGCTTCTTTTTAAGTTACAATGAAACCTATTAGAGGTGATTAATATGCTTGTAAGCTGCAAACAAATAAAGAAATTCCAGGGCGAGAATCTCGTCCTTGACAATATCGAACTCAATATCGAGGATGACGACAAGATTGCCATCGTCGGGGTCAACGGAACCGGCAAATCGACTCTGCTCAACATCGTTGCCAAACGGACCGACTTTTTGGGCGAGATCATTTACAAAAAAGATCTGCGGATCGCCATGTTGGACCAGAACCCCCAGTTCGACGGTTCCAAGACGATAACCCAAATCATCCACGACAATCTTAAAGAAGGCATCAACGAATATGAGCTAAAGGCCATCGTGAACAAGTTCGGGCTTGATTCCCATGAACAGAAAATCAGCCATCTTTCCGGAGGCCAGATCAAACGGTTGGCCCTGGCCCTTGTTCTCGTCAAGCCTTGCGACCTGCTTATCCTTGACGAGCCGACCAACCATCTTGACAACAAGATGATCGACTTTTTGGAAAAGTACCTGATTCGCTTCAACAAGGCCCTGCTTCTGGTGACCCATGACCGCTATTTCCTTGAACGGGTGACCACCAAGATCATCGAAATCGACCAGAGCCAGCTTTATCTTTACCCGGGCAACTACGAAAAATATCTGGAGCAAAAACAGGAGCGCACCAGCGCCATGCTCGCCGCTCAGCACAAGCGCAAGCAGTTCTTGAAAAAGGAACTCGAATGGGTCCGGGCCGGAGTCCAGGCCCGTTCGACCAAACAGAAATCGCGGCTTGAACGCTTCGAGCAGCTCAGTGCCATCAGCGACGTCTCCATCAACCAGGGTATCGCGATCTTCGAAAAAACCACCCGGCTTGGCAAAAAGACAATCGAGCTGATCGAAATTTCCAAATCATATGAAAAAAAGCTGTTCGGGCCTTTTTCCTACAATTTCCAGCGCTATGACCGGATTGGCATCTTAGGCGACAACGGAACCGGTAAATCGACCCTGCTCAACATCATCGCCAAGTACATCGAACCCGATTCAGGCGAGGTTGTCCATGGGTCGACACTGAATATCGGCTATTTCAAACAGGGAATCCATGATTTGGATCTTAGCCTCAAGGTCAAAGACTATATCGACCAGATCGCCATCAACCTGGCCACCGACCAGGGGCAGATCTATTCTGGAGACCTTATGGAGCAGTTCAACTTCGACAAGAAGCTCCAGCATACACTTATCGGCCGACTTTCCGGCGGCCAAAAAAGACGGCTTTATCTTTTGGCAGTTTTGATGCAGGGTCCCAATGTGCTGATCCTCGACGAGCCAACCAACGACCTGGACATCCAGACAATGCAGACACTTGAAGACTTTCTCGACAGTTTTCCGGGCATCGTAATCACCGTATCCCATGACCGCTACTTTTTGGACCGGGTTTGCAGCGGCCTGTTTGTGATCAAGAACCAGCACATAACCTATCTAAATGGCGGCTATTCGCAGAATATCGACTCGTTCACCACGGTGGTCAAGGAGAAAAAGGAAGCCTACATGACCCAGAAGGAACAGACCCGGAAGACCAAACTGAAGCTTTCTTACCAACAAAAAAAGGACCTGGAGAGCCTGCCCGGGGAAATCGACGCCTTGGAAAACGAGATTGCCGCCATCGATGAATCGCTAAGTGGCGAAGTCGATTACGACAAAATTGAAAAGATCATGGCCCGGCGCGACCAGGCCCATGAACTGCTCGAGAAAAAAAGTGACTGTTATTTTGAACTTCTGGAAATCCAGGAAGAAATCGAGGGCAACCAATAATGAAAAAAATCCTGACAATCCAAGACATTTCGTGCGTTGGCAAATGTTCGCTCACTATCGCCCTGCCGATAATCTCCGCCATGGGCATCGAGACCCGCATCCTGCCGACCGCAGTATTGTCGACCCACACTCTGTTTCCGGGGTTCACTTTCCGGGACCTGACCGAGGACATCCCGAAGATTGCCGACCACTGGCAAAGCCAGAACCTCGATTTTGACGCAATCTACACCGGCTATCTTGGCACAACGGAGCAAATTGATCTGATCATCGATCTGATCTCCCGGTTCAAAAATCCGGACAATATCGTCATTGTCGATCCAGTGATGGGCGACGGGGGAAAACTGTATCCTGGCTTCGACCAGGAATATGCCAAAGCCATGAAAAAACTGGTCGGCTACGGCGACATCATCATGCCCAATCTAACCGAAGTCGCCCTGTTGCTCGACCGACCCGGGATTTACGAAAGCTATACCAAGGAAGATATCGAACAGGCCCTAAACGACCTTTGTGCCATGGGCTGTAGCAAGGCGATGATCACCGGGGTCAGCCTCAACGAAGACAGGATTGGAGTCTATTATCACGACAAGGAAAACGGGCTGTTCGAATTCATCGAAAACGAGAAAATCGAAAACCACTTCCATGGCACCGGTGACCTGTTCGCCTCGACCATCGTAGGCGGTTTGATGCGGGGTCTGAGCCTCGCAAGGGCTATCGAACTTGCCGAATATTACGTGGTCACCTGCATCAAGGCGACAATCGCAGACGCCACCCATTCATGGTACGGGGTCAATTTCGAGGGACACATCAAAGACCTCCTGAACCGTCTTGAAAGCTATCTGCAGCAATAGAATGACGAAAAGATTCCATCGCTAGGTGGAATCTTTTTAGTTCTTGGTAAGCATGAACAGCTGATAGAAATAGCTTGTCTCGTTCCTTATTTTCTGGATTACGAAGCTGAGTTTCTGGGGCTGATGGTAATTCAGTTCGACTTCGAGCTCGATCTTCTTGTTCTGGTGCAGTCTTAGATTTTTTATGGTCTTCATCAAATCGAGATAGGAATTGTCGCTGACGATACCCGCCACATTCATTCCCAGGTTGAAACTGTTTTTCAATCTGGCGGTCTTGACGATTTTCTTGAGCACGTCATTGAAATAAGTGACGTACAAAGCTTCGTCGAGATGGATGATTGGAATGGGAATCGTCGCATATATCTTGTCGTAGTAATGGCCCTTGAAAAGCATGTTCGCCAGACCGTCCTGGTTCTCGATCTTGTTTTTCTCGAGAAGTTCCCGGAAATCATCATATTTTAGTGGCGGAGCGAATAGATAGCCCTGGCCGTAGATGCAGCCGATTTCCTGGAGCGCCTGGATCTGTTCCTGCGATTCAACCCCTTCAACAATCAGCTGGAGGTCAAGCTTGTTTGCAAGATCGACCACATAATCGACTACGCGGTTGTTTCTGGTTTTATTCAAAATAAAGCGAAGATCCATTTTCAAGACATCGACCGGCAGCTCGTCTAGGACATTCAAAGACGAATAGCCCGACCCGAAATCATCCATTTCCAGGATGAAGCCGCTGTTTTTGAACTCGTTCACCCTCTCGATAAGCAAATCGTCGTCGATGCCGTAGCTTTCGGTTATTTCCAGATGCAACGATTCGGGTTCCAGCTGATACTTTTCAAGCAGCCCCTCAAGATAGCCTAGCGTACTTTCATCATGGATGTCCAGCCGCGATAGGTTGACCGAGATCGGGATCAAGTTGGAATGTTCATCGAGCCAGTCCCGCATGAACCCGCAGGCCTTATCGAAAACAAAATAATCCAGTTCCTTGATCAGGCTGTTCTGTTCGAGAATCGGGATGAATTTGTCCGGTGCCAGAAAGCCGTAGTTGGGATGGTTCCAGCGGATCAGCGCCTCGGCCCCGATAATCGAATAGTCGTGGAGATTGAATTTTGGCTGATAGTAAATCTCGAACCGGCCTTCGTGGAGCGACTTTTTAAAAGAGCTGATTATCTCCTGGACGAACATCTGGTTTTTACGCATGTCATCATGGTAATGGATGATATTAAGCATCTCGTTGTTGAGCGCCAGGTTGCTGGCGAGCTTGGCCCGGTCGTATCCGATCCGGATCGGAATGACCCTTTCGGGCAGGGAATAGACCCCCATCCGCAATGTCAATGGAGCCTCGAGGGTCTCCAGCGCCTCGACCAGGCTTGTCTTGAATCTGGTGAAATTGAAATCGTCGATTTCCAGGAAAAACGCGAATTCGTCCCCGGTAATCCTGGTTCCAAAGCCGTTGCAGTCGGTGATGACCATCGAGCAGATGGCGCTAAGTTCACCAAGAAGGGCATTGCCCCTGGTGATGCCATAGCGTTCATTGAAGAATTTGAAGCCATTGATGTTCAGGTTGATGACCTTCAACAAGGCCGGATTGGCCCCGTTGATCATCCGCTGTCCAGTCGCGAAAAATTCGTCGCTGCTCAAAAAGCAGGAACCGGGTTTGGGATTTGATTCTGTAGGGGCCAAAACAATCCTGTCAATCTTGTTTTTTAACAAGCCGCGGTTGTGGTCCGCCCTTATGATATCAACTACCCCCAAGGCTACCATTCTGTCAACCTGGTCGCTTTGATCGTTATCGCTTTGGATGATGATGGCGATTTCCCGGTCGAACGCTCTTACTGTCTCCAGGCATTCGAGTGCCTTTTTGTCCTCAAGGGCGATGAAAACCAGCCCTGGCGACTGTTTCAAAGCTTCCTCAAGGGAGCTTTCAATTCCCCGGACATAAGTAGTGTTGTCGGGAAACTCGTGTTGAAACCATTTCCTTGTTGTCTGGTTATCGGTCACCAATATTATCTGTTCGAGTTCGTTCATAACCAGCCTCCTGCAAAATTTAAAAATGAAAATTGGGCGCCTGCCCAATTTCTGGCAATCAATATTTAAGTGAAGTCCGCCAAGGTATCAGTATTCGATCCCGCTGCGGGCTTTTTGGCCCCGGTCGTAGGGGTGCTTTTCCTTTATCAGGTTTGTCTGATAGTCGATGAGATCCTCGAGTCCACCAATTTTTTGGTGGCCGGTCATCACCACTTCGACTTCAACCGGCCGCTTTTCAATAAATTGGCGGATCCGGTCCATGTCAAGGTAATCGAGACTGATCGTGTCACCGATCTCGTCGAGTACGACCATCGAATACGTCCCGGTCGCTACGATCTTTTCGATATCGCCAAAGTAGCGCGCCAGTTTCTCCCGGGACTCCACCTTTTGACTTTCACTCATCAAAAAAGTGAAAGGGTAATTCCAATTTAACACAAAAACATCAATATTATCAACCTTTTTTAAAACCTGAATATCATTGGTCCGGTCGTTTTTTAAAAACTGACAATACAGCACCCGGTTTTTGTTGCTAGAGCGCAGTGCCAATCCCATTGCCGCTGTCGTCTTTCCCTTGCCATCGCCATAGTAGTAATGGACGCATCCTTTCATCATGGTCTCCTTTGATTTATTTTTTTGTCCTGAAGCTCCACCACAACAGTGCGCCTAGGATCAGTGCCATCAAGTAGGCACCAACGCTCAATACCGGCAATCCCAAAATCCAGGCTGGCATCGGCCCTGTCGCCGCCATGGTTCCGCAGACAAGCAATATGCCAATCAGGAAAGTGAGGACAAGACGGTATACCGTTTTTTCAACCAGCTTGGTAGCCGAGTAGCCAAAATTGTATTCGACAGCCAGCTTGGTCTGCCCCCGAAGCAGCATCCGCAAGGAATTGTTGATGTTCTTGGGAATGCTTGGAGCCGAGCGCAACGAAAGAAGCAGGTTGTTAAGCAGCGTCTGGAACTCTTTTTTTATCAGTTCGCCATTGACGCTGTGGAGCCGGTAAGCGAAAACTTCCAGGAAATTGGTTTCAGGGGCGATGGTCGCCAGCACCCCTTCAAGAGTCATTATCCCTCTGGCAAACATCGTAACCCCGGAGGGAAGGCCGATGGCGTGGTTGTTAGTCAGGGAGAAAAGTTCCTCAACCACCACACCAAGATTGATATTCGAGAAATCCAGGTCGACATATTTGGTGACAAACAGGTCAAGGTCGTCATAGAGCTTGGTATGATCGACATCACCCTGGATCTTGCCGTATGACAAAAGGACCATCTTGAGCTGGTAGATGTCATGCTCGAGAATGGCGCTCAGGGCATCGGCGACCAGCTTGCGGTCCCGGCTGGTGATCCGGCCCATCATCCCGAAATCGATCCAGATGATCTTGCCCTCGTCGACCATGATGTTGCCCGGATGGGGATCGGCATGGAAATAGCCAAAATCCAGGATCTGGTTGACATAATTGACGGTCAGCTTGTGGGCGATCTCCGTGAGGTCATAACCTTCTTTTTCCAGGTTGACCACATCGTCGATATAAAGACCCGTGACATGTTCCATGACCAGGACGGTCGGTCTTGTCAGTGGCACATTGACCTGGGGCACCTTGATATAGTTGTACTGCCGATTGTTTAGATAGAACTCATCGATGTTGTTGGCTTCGACCACGAAATCCATTTCTTCCTGGGCGACCAACCACATCTCGTCGATAAGCAGATTGACTTCCTGGGGCTTGATCTTGTCAGTGGCCAATCCGACAAAGCGGCTGAGCCTCTTGATGATTTTGACGTCCTGTTCCATCTGCCTGTAGATGTTTTGACGTTGCACCTTGATCACGACATGGCTGCCATCTTCCAGGTAGGCCTCATGGACCTGGGCGATTGATGCCGAGCCGATCGGATTTTCAACAACGCTTCTGAAATAGCGGCGGTAATCGCCATCATAGGCGCGGTTGAGCTGTTTTTCAACGGTCGCAAAAGTCATCGGTTTGACATCCATCCGCAGTTTTTCCAGTTCCTTGACATATTCGAGCGGGATCAGATCCTGGCGCATCGATAGAATCTGGCCAAATTTCACAAAGGTCGGTCCCAGGTCATCAAGAATGACCCGCAACTTGATGGGAGTCAGGCCGCGATTTATGCGATGTTTTCTCAATACCGCAATTATTTGATTGAGCCGACCTTGTTTCATATCATTCACCCGCTTCTAGTTCATCCAACTTGGCTTTAAGTTGCTGCAACTGTTCCTTCGACAGCTTGTCGATATTGGCAAAAACGCTTTCGGGACTGAGCGGTTCGATATCCAGAGCTTCATGGGCTTTGGCTTTGACTTTTTCCTTGGCTTTATGGCTCAGCTCCTGATTGAGTTCCTTGCCTTGTTTGACTGTAAGTTCACCTTTGGCGACCAATTCATCGATCAGTTCCTTGGATTTTTCCATAGACAAAGAAACCGAACCGACAGCGACCAAAAGGGCCTTTTTGAGCAATTCATTAACGTCTTTCATCATGATTCACCTAGTGCAAAAGTGCATCCCTTTCTTTCTTCCATTATATAACATTCGCCCGACAATGAAAATAGGATGCTCCTTATTTCCCGTTTTTTTAAAATGTGTTATAATAAACTCAAATAGAAAGCAAAGAAGAGGTGGTATCATGATTGACTTCAACCAGATTTCCAAGGTAAATTCCCTGCTCAAGCAAAAGGGTTACGAGTACTCGATCCATGCCATCGGCGGCTGTTCCTGCAAGGGGGTTATGCTCAAGCAGGAAGGCAAGAGCGCCGACAAAGACGAAATCATCGCCTTGATCAATGAAGTTCTCTATTCGTCATGGCAGGTGGCTGTCCCCAGCGAAGAGGATCCCGACTATTTGCTTATCAAGCACAAAATGGACCTGTTATAGGTCCATTTTTTATATCAGCGTTTGCAGCCGTGACTGCCATTGGTTGATCTTATCCACCATCATTCCAAGACCGTCATGGCTGTTTGTGCGAAGCTGCCTTTCCAGGGCGACTAGATCCTCAAACATCATGGTCAACCCCAGATTGGCGCTGACCCCTTTTAAAACATGTACCTGGATAGCCATATCGTGCCAGTCCCCGGCAATAAAGGCCCGGTTGAGCCGGTCAAAAGCATAGTCCCGGGCAAAAGCCCCAAGACAGTCCTTCAGGAATTCCAGATCTCCGCCCAGGTCGGCCATGACTTTTCTTCCATCCCAGCCCCAGTTTTTCTCAAGTTGCTCTAGCAGTTCTTCCATCATGTCCTGGATGCCCTAACCAGATTTCTTGGCTTTTTGCAGCTGGATATAGGCTTCATTGAGATTTTGTTCCAGGGTCAGTTCCCGGTCATATTGCTTGAATCCAACGGCCAAGGTTATGTTGTCATCGACAACCTGGCATTCCTTGATGACATCATCGAGATACTCGTCGACTGGCTTGAGATTGTCCGAGGCGTAAACGACACAAAACTTGTCCCCCCCATAGCGGTAGAAAGACCCTTTGATGTCGCGTTTTTTGAGGATATTGCCGATTTGGACAAGAAGTTTGTCGCCATACTCGAACGAATAGCGGCGGTTGAGATGGGTCAGATCATGGATGTCGACCAAAGCGATGGAATAGTCCTCATTGGCGAAGTCAAAATTGGTCAAAGCCGCCATCAGGTCGACGTAGCTGACAACCGACTCGATTCCCGCGACATGGACCCGCTCGTTGATCTCGAATCGGTCGACACTGTCCATCAGGTCGTTTTTCGAAAGTTGCCGGTAGTACCTTATGATGAACACGCCCAGGATGAAGGCGACAAAGTAAAGAAACAGGACAACCGCCACATTGATCAGGTAGGTTCCATTGACTTTTTTCCACGGATCGAGAAGCGTATTGAAGGCTCCAAAAGCGTAAAGCACGGTTGTCAGCAGATAATTGACAATCAAAATTGAATAACGCTCGTGGACGACCCCGACAAGAATCGGGATGACCCCAACCGCCAGGATTGCCACATAACCGGTATGCATGCATACCGCCACAAAACCATAAACCACAAAGCAAATCGACAGGATCATCTGCTTGATGTAGATGCTTGTTTTAGCAAAAGTGTAGACAAGATAGCTCACCCCGACAATCGCCAGCTCAAGGGCAATCGGCAACAAGATGAACTTGAGCCAGTAGACATGAACCGGATGAAGCAGCATCTTTTGCGAGAGAATGACGTAGAAGATGATTATCTCCATTATGAAAGTTGAAAAAGTCAGCAAGGCCAGGACCTGGACAAAGTTTGCCAGCCAGAGGTTCTTGACATAGTTCTGCTTCTCCAAATATTTTTTATATACGTAACGCGAATCCATTGCTTATACCTCGACCTTCTTATTTTGTTCAAGATAGCGATTCCTGCAGGTCTTGAAAATGATCAGAATCGGAATCATTATCAGCATCCCGATTACGCCAAAGAACGCGGATCCCGCAAAAATGCCGAAGAGGATGGAGATGAACGTCAGACCGGTGGTCGCTGAATAAATTCTTGGACCGATCACATAAGAATCGATATTTGACTGGATGGCAATCAGGATCAACAGGAAAACGACCCGATCGAACCCGAGATAGAATGTGGCCAGAACGCCGATCAGATTGGCACTCATCGCCCCGACATAGGGAATGATCGAACCCAGCCCGCCCAATATTCCAAGAACAAGCCAGTTTTCATTGCCGATGATGAGATAGACGATGAAAAATTCGACTGCCTGGATACATGCCCCAATGGCAAAGGCCTTGAAATATGAATGGAGCGCCTCCTCGATATCCCGGAAATAACCAACCAGATTCACGTCGACGGCACTGACGGCTTTTTTTATCTTGAGTCGGATTGCCGGATAGCTGTAAGACATGTAGATGGCCAGGATGAAGTAGACCACAAAATTCAGGGTATTGTTGATCACATTGGAAATGAAATCCAACGCCCCGTTCATGAACGAGAAATTCTTGAAAAATGCGGTGATCTGTTCGATCGCCTGGGAAATCAGCGGCTGGATATCGTAATTAGTGTTTAGCGTGATCCACTGCTCGATTTCGCTTAACCCCCGCGTGATCTGGGGCACCATGCTTGCGGCATTGGAGAACATCATCGGGATGACCAGGAAAATCAGACCGATAAAAAGCGCCAGGATGCCAAGATACACCACGAAAACCGCCAGCCCCCGGGGCAGGTAACGACCCAGATAAGCGACCAGTTTGTTCAAGGCAAACGCTATGACAAAACTGATGACAAACGGTTTGATTATGCTTAACAGCTTGTTTGCGACGTCGTTGTAACTGTCGCCAAGAACTGTCAGCAGCAAAAGGAAACTGATGAACAGAATCACATTAGCCAGACTCCTGGTTGTCTTGGTTGAGTTGAAGTACTTGATTATCTTGTTGATGTATTTCATATCATCACCACTTGTGACATTCGAGTTCCAGGACGACCGGGCAGTGGTCGGAACCGTATACGTCATTCAGAATTTGCGCTTCCTTGATTTTGTCTTTGAGTGCCTGGGAAACCACGAAATAATCGATCCGCCAGCCAATATTCTTGTCGCGGGCCTTGAAGCGGTATGACCACCATGAATAGATGTCAGTCACATCGGGATAGAGATGGCGGAAAGTGTCAATAAAGCCGCGGCTTAAAAGCTGCGAAAAAGAGTCCCTTTCCTGGTCGGAAAATCCGGGATTGAAATGATTGCGGGCGGGATTTTTCAAATCGATTTCCTGATGGGCCACGTTCAAATCACCACAGAGGATGACCGGTTTGATCTTGGCTAGACTTTCCATATAGTCATGCAGGGCTCCATCGTATTCCAGGCGGAAATCCAGACGTTTAAGAGCATCCTGGCTGTTTGGCGAATAAGAGTTGAGCAGATAGAACTCCTCATACTCCAGGGTCAGCAAGCGTCCTTCGTTGTCGAGATGCTCTACTCCCAGACCATAGTGGACAGCCATCGGTTCTTTTTTGGTGAAAACCATGGTGCCGCTATAGCCCTTTTTATGGGCCGAATAAATGTATTGGTAGTGGTCAGGAGTGTCCACCTGGGCCTGGCCATCCTGCATCTTCGTTTCCTGGATGCAGAAAATGTCGGCATCGATGGAATTGAAAATATCGATAAAATCTTTTTTCAAAACAGCGCGAAGGCCGTTCACGTTCCAGGATACTAGTTTCATCTTAACCTCCTATTAGCGCCTCGATCAAGGTCTCGAGCTGTTCATAGCTTTCGACTGTATAATCGGGTTTGATTGTTGTGTCGTCCACTTGGAAATCCCTGATCTTGAGCCAGATGGAAAGCAATCCGGCATTCTTGGCCCCGATCACGTCGGCATGGTAATTGTCGCCGATATAGTAGACCGCCTCGTTTTTGGGTCTGAGCCGGTTGATGGCGATATCGAAGATGCGGTGGTCCGGTTTGTCAAAACCGTAATAGCCGCTGATAAAGATGTTGCCAGGATCGACATACTCCTCAAGATTCAACTGGGCGATCTTTCGAGCCTGGTGGGATCCAGGTCCGTTGGTGATGATGGCGATCTTATGGTTGGAATCCTTCAGTTTTGTCAGGATTTCTTTTACCACCGGTTGGATTTGAATTTTCTGCTGGTTCTGGCGATAGGTTTCATGAAACTCCCTGATTCCCCTGGCGTCAAGATCAATTCCATGATGTTTGACCATCAATTCACTCCGCAGATAACCGGCTTGCTCCAGACTGATCGTCTTTGCCTGGCTCATCGGGAATACCTGGTCGGAAAACCGGCGGTATGACTGGTAGAGATTCCAGCACGCGGCGGGATCTTCGATTCCCAATAGCTGACTGACTGTCTTTTTGAACGGGTCCATATAATCGTAAATCGTATCATCTAAATCGAATATGAATAACATTTTTTTATACCTCGGACTTAATGATACCATAAATGGCGAAATTTGACATCATAAAATTTCCGATAGGCCCAAACCCGGCGGAAACAAAAAATCTAAGAACATTTTCTTAGATCAGAGCATTTTGCGCCGGCGCAATGTAATCAACACCAGAATCGAAATCGCCACGATGCCAAAGACGATAATGTAGAAGCCATATGGCGTGTTTGAAAGAGGCATCCATTTGCCCGAGACATTCATACCATAGATTCCCGAAATGATTGTCGGGATGGACATCACCAGGGTCAGTGAAGTCAAAAGTTTCATCACATTGTTCAGGCGGTTGTTGACAATGGTGGAGATAAGCTCGCGGGTACCGTTGATTATTATCCGGTAGATATTGGCCATCTCGATCGCCTGACGGTTTTCAATCATCGCGTCATCAAGATAGTCCTTGTCTTCAGAGTACTGCTTGAGCCGTTCAAACCGGGTCAGCCGCTCGAGGACAAGCATATTGGCCGAAAGCGAGGTGGAAAAATAGACAAGGTTGGATTCCAACTCGTGCAAGTCGATCAGGTCGGTGTTTTCCGTTTCCTTTTCGATTGCCCTTTTCTCAATCACGGTTCGCCGCTTGTCGATCAGCCGCAGGTAGCTTTGATAGACGGATCCCGATTTGAGGATGATCAGATAGACAAAACGCATCGTCTTTTTCGTCGAGAAACCCTTGATCACGTTGCGCAAAAATATGTTCAGGACATTGTTTTCCTTGGAACAGACGGTGATGATGATATCGTCGACCAAAATGATTCCCAAAGGGATGGTTGTATAGGCCTGGCGGTTGTTACGCATTTCCTCTAGAGGGACGTCGATCAACACAAGAGTGTAGTTGGGTTCGACCTGGACCCGGGAACTTTCTTCCTCATCGAGCGCCGCCCGCAGGTCGACTAGATCGATATCGAAGTGCATCGCTATCTCATTAACCTCTTCGCGGGTCGGGGCAATAAGATTAATCCAGGATCCTGGTTCATAAACCGTTCTTTCAGTAATCACATTTTCATCAGTACGATATATTTTTTTCATCTGACCATTCTCCTTTCTTTCCAAGTAATTATACTTCAATTTTCCCCGGCAAACAACCCAATATCACCAAAAGAAAAAGATTAACCTTAAGTTAATCTAGATGTAAAGATAGTAGAGCATCTCCTCCATAGCCCGCGTTTTGAGGCGGTAATAGGTCGAGCGCGAGTAAAGCTGCTCCCACCAGTCCCGGGCGCCGTTGTCCATGAACTCTGATTTGATGATGTTTTTAGACTCGAAGGTAAGGTTGGAAACGATGATTTCAAACGACCTGATTATGCCCTTGAGTTCATCATAATCGTCGATCTTCTGGTTGAGCCGGTTGGCATATTGGTTGTTGACATAGGGACTTTTGGTCTGGGATACACACACCAGGCTGGTGGTTGGCATATACAGGTCATGCTCAAGATAAAACAATTTCGACTTGGCCTTGTGATAGGCCCGAAAAACATCTTTCAACTCGCGTTCTTTTTCCTTAAAAGTTAAACTCATAAATTTTCCTCCTGTCTTATATGCATCCAGAAACAAACATTTACTTGTAAAACTTCCATTAATTACGATTTTTAGCCAATCCTGAACAAGACAGCATCAAAAATGCGGCAATCTAGATGACAAAGCTTTCCACCAGCTGGTCGATTTGATCCTCGCTTAGTCCGATATCCATCAGATAACCTCTCGCCGAACCGTAGTTTTCATAGAGATAGCCCAATAGAAAGATCATATTGTTGGGGTGGCTCGAGAGATATTGCTTGTTTCCATCTTCGACCAGATCCTCGAGATAAGGCATCATTTGAGCGATATGGGTGGCCGTCTCGCTGTAGTTCTTGACAATGTCATATTCGAAACATCCAACCAGATCCATCAGCAGCGCCGCGATGATGCCCGTGCGGTCCTTGCCTTGGGAGCAATGGAACAGGATGGTGTCATCCTGGTGTTTCAAAAAGATCTCAAACACCTTCTTGATCTGCCCTTTGGCCGCCTCCACGACAAAGCGGTAGTAGCCGGTGAGTTCATCGTAGTTTTTGATGGAATCATCGACATCTTCCAGTCTGCCAAGATCAAGCATATCGACATGGTAATAGCTTATCTGCTCGAAATCGATCAGCTGGTTTGGCTGTTTCGACTGTTCGAAGCTTCCCCGCAGATCGACAACGACATCGACCCCATAATCAAGAAGCGCGTCGAGATCCTTGCTGGTCAAAGTGGCGACATTGCTTGATCGCAGGTATTTGTGGGCCTTGGTATAGTAACCCGACTGGGTCTCGTAGCCTCCCAGGTCGCGGCAGTTTTTCAGGTTCGGTATTTTGATCAGTCTTTCTTCATTTGTAAGTTGCAACATAATGGTACCTCCGTTTTTCATTATAGCATACAAGCTGACAAAAACATTGTCAAGAGAATGATTAGTCGGTATAATTAGATGTGAATTTGGAGGAATATCATGAAAAAAGTATTGAGATTATTCGTCACAGCCGGTCTGGCATTAGCCCTGGCAGGTTGCGGCTCATCTTCATCATCATCTAATGCCGATCTCATTTCCGTCGCCAACACCGACACAATGACCGGCAAAGTCCATATCGCCATCGAGGTCCAGGACTATGGAACAATCAAGGCGGAACTCAACGCCGACATCGCTCCGGCAACCGTGACCAATTTCGTCAACCTGGCCAACGAGGGATTCTATGACGGTCTGACATTCCACCGGGTCATCGAAGAATTCATGATCCAGGGTGGCGATCCGGCAGGCAACGGGACCGGCGGTTCCGAACTGAATGTCGAGGGTGAATTTTCAAGCAACAATATCGAAAATCCGCTGTCCCATACCCGCGGGGCGATTTCAATGGCCCGATCTTCGGCCTATGACTCGGCCTCATCGCAGTTTTTCATCGTCCAGGCAGATGCAACTTACCTAGATGGGGACTATGCGTGCTTTGGCTATGTTTATGAAGGAATGGACGTGGTCGACCAGATTGCCGCCAATACAGCGGTTAGCGACAACAACGGCACCGTGGCTTCAGGGCAACAGCCGGTTATCACCTCAATCACCGTGATCGATTAAGACAAGCGCGCTTGTCTTTTTTTCTCGTCAAAAAAAAGGACCTGACGGTCCTTTTAATATGCTTTGGCAAAATAAACGACTTGATGGGCCGGTTTGCCGCAAATCGGACAAACATCGCCAAATGGCTCTTCATCAGTCTTGATGCAGCGGGAAGTCGCCGCGGTATCTTCCTTGATTTTTTCCTCGCATTCAACGTCGCCACACCACATCATCTTGACATAGCCACCTTTGATTTCCAGGACATCCTTGAACTCGTCATAAGTGCTCACTGGAGTGATATGGTCATTGAGATGGGCCAGGGCTTTTTGATACATCTGTTCATGAATCTCATCCAGCAAGGCGTTGATGGTGGCCGGAAGTTTTTCATCGAGGGCCACTTTCTCCTTCGAGCTGTCAATCCGTTTGGCCAGGATGCATTCGCCGTTTTCGATGTCGCGTGGTCCCACTTCAAGACGCAATGGGATCCCCTGCATTTCCGCCTGGGCGAATTTCCATCCTGGTGATTTGTCGGAAGCATCAACTTCGACCCGGATTCCCTCAGCCTTGAGTAATGCCTTGAGCTCATCGGCCTTTTCAAGCACGCCGGCTTTTTGTTGCATTACCGGAACGATCATGACCTGGATTGGAGCTACCCGAGGTGGCAGGACCAGACCGTTATTGTCACCATGGACCATGATGACCCCGCCGATCAGCCGGGTCGAAACGCCCCATGAAGTCTGGTAAGCATATTCCTGCTTGTTTTCTTTCGAAAGGAATTTGATATCGAATGCTTTGGCGAAACCGTCACCAAAGTAGTGCGATGTCCCTGATTGGAGTGCCTTGCCATCATGCATCAAAGCCTCGATCGTATATGATTCCTCGGCTCCGGCGAATTTCTCCTTGGGAGTCTTCAGACCGGTAACCATCGGGATTGCCAGCAGGTTTTTGGCCATGTTTTCATAGACCTTGAACATGCGCAGCGTCTCTTGATGAGCCTCATCGGCAGTGGCGTGGACCGTATGCCCTTCCTGCCACAAAAACTCGCTGCCCCGCAAAAACGGGCGGGTTGTCTTTTCCCAACGCACGACCGAACACCATTGGTTGTAAAGCTTCGGCAAGTCGCGATAAGAGTTTACGATCTTTGCATAATGTTCGCAAAACAATGTTTCCGAAGTCGGACGGATAATCAGGTTCTCTTCAAGCTCATCGAGTCCCCCACGGGTCACCACCGCACATTCGGGAGCGAATCCTTCAACGTGGTCGGCTTCTTTTTTAAGCAAAGATTCCGGAATCAAAAGGGGCAGGTAAACATTCTGATGACCTGTTTCCTTGAATTGTTTGTTTAAGTGTTCCTGGATCAACTCCCAGATTGCATAACCATAGGGGCGGTAAATAATGAATCCTTTGACTGAGCTGTAATCCATCAGCTCCGCTTTTTTGCAGACGTCTGTATACCACTGGGCGAAATCCTCTTCCATGGAACAGATTGCATCATTTTTAATTTTTACCATAGGTGTCTCCTTTATTTCAATACTATTATAATACTATAAATCACAAATATTTCAAGATTATCATTGTTTGGTCGCATAATTAAATCAAGACCATCAAAAAAAGCATGGTCGCCCATGCTTTTAGACTAGTCGAGATCTTCCCCGTTTGAGGCGATGACCTTCTTGTACCAGTCAAATGAATCCTTTTTCGAACGGTCCAGGGTACCGTTGCCTTCGTTGTCCTTGTCGACATAGATGAAACCGTAACGTTTCTTCATTTCTCCGGTCGTGAAGGATACCAGATCGATGCAGCCCCATGGCGTGTAACCCATCAGGTCCACTCCATCAAGTTCAACCGCTTTTTTCATCTCTTCGATATGGGCCTTTAGATAATCGATGCGGTATGGATCGTGGCAGCTGCCATCCTCTTCTTTGACATCGATCGCACCGAATCCGTTTTCCACGATGAAAAGCGGCAGTTCGTAACGTTCATAGAAGATGTTAAGGGCGTAGCGCATTCCAACCGGATCGATTGCCCATCCCCAGTCCGACTCCTTGATGAACGGATTTTTCACCGTATGTTCCGATGAACCGTCGGTCGAAGTCGAGATGTCCTTAAATGAAGTCGAATCCACGGTGTTCGACATGTAGTATGAAAAACCGATATAGTCGACTGTCCCTTCAGCCAGGATCTGCTTGTCTTCCTCGCTGATTTGGATGTTGAAGTTCTTGCGCTCGAACAGTTTCAAGGCATATGCCGGATAATGGCCGCGGCATTGGACGTCGGCGAAGAAGAAACGGTCATGCATCGCTTCCTGGGCGAGCATGATGTCATCAGGCCGGCAAGAAAACGGATAGATCGGCACCATCGCGATCATGCACCCGATCTTAAAGTCGGGATTGATCGCTTTTCCCGCTTTTACCGCCAGGGCGCTGGCGATCAGGCAGTTGTGCCCGGTGATATACATCGCTTCTTCAGGATTCTCGAACTGCGAGAAGATAACGCCTGAATCGCACCAGCCAAACAGGTCGTTCTTGAAGTTCATCTGGTTGTTGATCTCGTTGAAGGTCATCCAGTATTTGACCTTGTTTTTGTAGCGCTCGAAACACACGGAAGCGAACTTGACGAAGAAGTCGGCAACCTTGCGGTTGTAGAATCCGCCGTATTCTTTGGCCAGATGATAAGGCATCTCGAAATGTGACAGGGTGATGACCGGTTCGATTCCGGCCGCAAGCAATTCATCGAACATGTCATCGTAGAACTTCAGCCCTTCTTCATTAGGCTCTGCCTCGTCTCCCAACGGGAAGATGCGGGTCCAAGACAGCGAAGTCCGGAAGCACTTGAAGCCCATTTCCTTGAACAGGGCGATATCCTGCTTGTAGCGGTGGTAGAAATCGATCGCTTCATGGTTGGGATAGTTTTCCCCAGGGACAACCCCCTCGGTGATCCTTCGAGGCACTCCATGCGCCCCGGCTGTCAAAACATCGGCCACATTGAGACCTTTGCCCCCAGCATCATAGCCACCTTCCAACTGGTGGGCGGCTACTGCGCCACCCCATAAAAAATCTTTGTCAAATCCCATAATCTTATCCTCCTTAATAATAGTAACAATCACTGATTTTCAACTAGATGATACCAAATTGAAACAAAATCGGCGGCTTTTTTTAAATTTAGAAAAAAATCACCCTTCGACAATCTCGATCACGCTTTTCTCATTGTCTTTGCGCACAAGAATCTTGTTGTCGATCCGTTCTTTAAGCAGGTTGACATGGGAGATGATTCCAATCATCTGGTCCTCGAGCCTGATCGACTGGAGCGTATTGATGGCGATATTGAGCGAATTGTCGTCAAGCGTTCCAAAGCCCTCGTCGATGAAGATTGAATTGAGCTCGACGCAGCCCGATTTGTCTTGGACCAGCCGCGACAGTCCGATTGCCAATGAAAGGGCGGCCTTGAAGGTTTCCCCGCCCGATAACGTCCGGGCCAGCCTTGTCTTCGAGTTCTCCCGGTCGAGGATGCCTAGCACGAAGCCGGATGTCGCCCTCTTGTTGTCGGGTTCGCTGGCGACAAACTGGTAACGTTCATTGGTCAGTTGTGAGAATATCACATTGGCATATTCGAGAAGTTCCTCGAAGTAAGAATAGACAAGATAAGTTTCGAACGCCAGTTTTTTCTGGCCGGCCAGACTGCCTTTGGCAGTCTGGTAGAGATCGTAGTGGATCTGGTACCTTTCCTGGGCGCCCTGGCGGTTCTTGAGCCACTGAGAGATTTTCGTCGAGTCATTCTGTATTGTCAGCAACCGGCTGGAAATCGTTGCCAGCTCATCCTTGACTTTTGCTAGCAAATCTCTTTTCAAGGCGGCCTGGTCAACCAGGACCGCCGGATCACCCACCTGCTTGTTTTGGGTCTTGGCCTTGTACAATTCGATTGTCGATTCGACCTTGACCAGCGCCCGGTTGTATTGTTCGATTATTGACTCGAGCTCATTGATCCGGCCGATTTGATCGAAGGCGGCCTCGATGGTTTCCCTTGAATAATCCAAAAGGCTTAGTTCCCGTTCATAACCGATACGGTTTTTCTCATTGGTGATTTCCAGCTGATCCTTCTGGCCGGATTTTTCCTGCAATGACGTTTCAATTCGGGTAATCTGGTTTAGCGCCAAGTGGTAACTGTCCTGGTTGGCGGCAATCCTGTCTTCCAATGATTTCGCCGCTTCCTGGTGGGCCCGGATGTCGTTTTCAAGCTCCTCTTGGGTTCTGGAAATCTTTGGCAATTCGTCGAGTTGGCCTTGCAATGATGAAATGACCCCATTGAGTCTTTCGACCTCGCTGTTGTGGCTTGTCAATGCAACCGCATCATCAGCCATTGCCTGTTCGAGTTTGGCCTGTTTTTCCTTAGTGGCATCAAGTTGCCTGAAATATCCGTTGATCTGTGCCATTTTCTCATTGGCAGCCTTGAGATCCAGCCTGTTTTTTTCTAGAAGCAGATCATAGTCGTCGATGTTGCCTAGCTCCTGTTTGAACGTTTCGAGCTTTTCGTAAACGTTTTTAAGTTTGCCGTTCAAATCACCAGCCGCCGCTACCGCTTCGTTTAGCTCGCTTTGGAGTTCATCCTGTTCTTGTTGGAGCGCATCAAGATGCTCCTGGGAGATGTCGCTTTCAAGCAACGGCGCTACTTGGGGGTGATTCAAGGAACCGCAGACCGGACAGGGCTCGTTGTCTTTCAGGGAAGCGGCGATATACCCGATGGCATATTCGTTTTTCCTTTTTTGCGCCTGAGCAAAGACCAGCTTGGCTTGCTTGAGAGCATCGTCAAGCGTCTCATAACGTTTCAAGGCGGATAGATGTTGCTCCTTGATTCTTGTTTCATTTTCCTTTTCCTTGAGGCAGGATTGGATTGTCGATGCCTGCCTTGTCAGCCGGTCGATTTCATTTTGCCATTTGATTCTGCCTGTGGCCATATCGGTCTCTTTTTCAAGATACTGCTTCAATGCGGCCAGGTTTGTCTGGTTGTTTTTCTGGTTTTCCAGCAGGGTATCGATTTTGCCGCAAAGACACTTGTTTCTTTGCGTAAAGGCGGCTATATCGTCCTTTACCGAGCGAATCTTGTCCAGCTGGATTCTTTTTTGCTCCAGTTCATTGGCGGTTGCCTGATGGACTCTTATCTGTTGCTGGTAGAGCTCCTTGCTGTCCACTTCTTTTTTGAGCTCTTTGATCTTTTCCTTGTTTCCTTCAAGCTCGGAGTTCAGATTGCTTATTGTGGCAACCAGGGTGGCAATATCCCGGCTGGTGTTTTGGATCAGCTCATGGGCCGGTTTGACTTTGGCGGCAGCCTTGAGCAACGAAAGCTGGTCTTCGAGCGTGATGTCCCGACTCGAAAGCAGCTGGCTTTTGTCCTCGATGGCCTCTTTGAGCGCATCAAAAAGGGAGTTGATTTCATTGATCTCGCGCACCTGTTTGTCGAGGGCGGCCAGTTCATTTTCAAGCTCGCCGACTTGGAGTTCAAGTGCTTTTTTGTCACTTTCGTATTCGCCTTGTTTCTGTTCGAACTGCTCGACTATCTTGGCGTCATCACCTTGATTTTGGAACTCGTACAATTCAAGCATGTCGACGATATTGTCGTTGAAACGGGTATGGTCGGACTTTGCGGCCCCGTATTCTTGAGATAGCATCGTGGTGAAATCGTTCATATTAGGAATCTTGAAAAGCTTCTTGAGGATCTCGGTCCGCTTGGAGTCGCTCTGGGTGATCAGGGCCATGAACTCATTTTGGGCGATCATCACGATCTGGGAGAACTCGTCATAGTTGACCCCGACAATCGAGGCGATGTCATTGTCGCCGTCGAACCTCAGTTCCTGGTCATCGAGAAAGAACTGGTAGCTCGCGGCGATTTTCTTGTCCTTGTCAGCCAGCCTCTGAATCTGGGCGGGAATCCGCTTTATCCTGGCTATCGAGGAATTGATCTTGAAGCTGTAATCGACATATGTCAGCTGGTCCGTGGCCATGACGTTGCGCAGGTCCTTGCTTGTCCGGTTGTTGCCGCTGGTCTTGTTATATAGAGCGAAGGCTATCGCATCGAATATCATCGTCTTTCCCGATCCGGTATCGCCGCTTACAAGATATATGCCGTTTCCATCAAGACGGGTGAAATCAATCTCGACCTTGCCGAGATAAGGCCCAAAGGCGCTAAGTTCCAGTTTCAAAGGTTTCATCGGTTGTCACTCCTTTCAAAAAATTCAGCAACGATCTTTTCCTGCGTTTCATCCATCGCCTTGCCATCATGCATCAAGGCATAGAAATCGCAAAAAAGTTCGGCTACGCTTGCACTTTTCTTGGGCTTTTTCATGATAGTGTCGCCATCTAGCGCGATCGGCTTTGAGTATCTTACTTGCATGATGTCGGGGTAAATCAGCTTGAGCCGGTCCCGGGCGTTCAGAATCAGCCGGTCGTCTTCAAGGACAATCGAGACATAGTCGTTCGAATTGGCCATTTCTGAGCGGTTGAGCCGGTCGAACGTGCCGGTTATCTCCACGAGCTTTTTAATCGGTTCGAGTGGTACATGCTCGATTGTCACCTGCTTGTTCGCGATGGTCACCACCGGCACCGCTTTGATCTGGTGGATCTCATCGAAAGACAGCGCCATCAAAGACGAACCATAGCGGCATTCCGGCCTTTTCAATGATAGGCTGCCATGGAGATGGCCCAAGGCGCAGTAGTCGAAATCATCGATCAGGTCGACCCCGATCATCTCGCTGTTGCCCACGGAAAAGGCGCCGGCCAGATCGTTTTCCTTGAGCGCCTCAAACGAGCTCCCGAAAAACTGATGGGCAACCAGGACCGTGTTCCTGCTGTAGTCAATGTCCTGTGCCTGGAGATAATACCGATAGGCGTCATTGTAGTTGTGGACATCGACATCGAAAAGAAGCCGGACATCGATCGGCTTTAAAAAAGGCAGCAGATAGAAGTCCACTTCATCGATGGTTATTTTAGCCATTTCCCTGGTGATTTCGCCGACTAGATAGACGCCGCTGCTGGCGACCAGGTCGCTCAGGTATTCCAGCCGGGCAGGCCCGTCATGGTTCCCGGCGATAATCAGGACCTTGAGATTGGCGGCGACGGCCTTTACCAGAAAGTCCTTGAAGACTTTCAGAGCGTCATTGGGGGCGATGGCCCGATCGAAGACATCCCCGGCGATAACGATGGCATCGGCCTCTTTTTCCCTGGCCAGTCTTAGAACCTGGTCCATTAGGTCTGCCTGGATTTCAAGCAGGCTTGTATTGAACAGATATTTGCCGATATGCAGATCGGCTAGATGGATGAATCTCATTGCAACCTCCATAAATATATTTCTTTGATCTTTTCGTCGCGGTCGAAATATTTCTTTTGCTCCCTCGGGATGGGGGCGGTTTCGACATGCTCGCCTCCAAGCTTAGCGATAATTTTTTTGCTTGGCTCGTTGCCAGGATCGCAGGTCAAAACGACCTGGTCATAGCCCAGTTCTTCAATTAACGGTTTCAAAAGCCGACAGGCTTCAAGACTTTTGTTTTGGCCGCGGTATTCCGGTTTGATCGTGTAGCCGACATGGCCGTCATACCAGTGGTCGCCAAGGGTCCCCAACCGGAACACAATCCGTCCGATTTCCGCTTCACCTTCCTTGATAAGGTAGATATAATAGCTGCCCAGGATGCCATCCTGGACAAATTCCAACAGTTCCAATTCCATAAGCAGTCGTCATCCTCCTGTTCTCCATTATAGCACATTATTCCACCGGCAATCGCCAATCTCGCATACAAACCCGAATTTAGGCTATGTTAGCCCAAAGAAATGCTTTCATAGATGAAGCCTGTTCCAATATAATTTTCTCGCCTAAAATCACAATGGCATTGATAGATATCTACAAAATAATCATGTACGTCTCTAGCTCTTGTTTCAATCATGTATGCGATATAGGCCAGGTATTCATTGAGGTATTTTGAAGATATCCCATTGTGTTTTTTCATATACTTTTCGATTTGAGAATGCACATAGTTGACGTGATTTATGTGGTAGATTCCTCGCTTTGCCTTACTTTTTGCTGGAAAAGCATAGTGGTTAATTTGTAAGCTTTCACTTAATCTTCTATATACGTATAATCCATCCGTACACAGCGTTGTTGCTTTTTGAAGGTGCTTTAAATATACAGCGGTTGTCGTTTCGTTATCAAGTGTTGTCGATCCGATCTTAGCAACCTTTAGTAATATATGGCCGTTCCTGTCAACGGCGCTTGCTATTTGCACGGCATCGGTTATATTTTGGTCTTTCTTGTCTCTGCGGTTACCTTTTCGTCCTCTCTTATAGGGCTTCCTGGGTAATGGATTTTCCGCATGTTTGCTGTGATTTCCTGAATAGCTGATGTTCACGCTCATTTCATCTAATTCCACAATCCCGCTAAGCTCAACAGTTTCCATCCTGTGAGCTAGGGCATTCAATATTTTATGGCGCATGAAAAAACTGCATTTTAACGACACTCCTGCATATTTGGCACAGTCCCTTAAATCTTCGTCATGGCTCATTATTATCAGATACTTAAGCCAGGTTATATAGGAAAGTTTGGTATTCTCCAAAATTGTACCAACATACGGAGTGAAAGTTTTACCGCAATCAATGCATCTAAAACGTTGTGTTCTGTTTTTGTAGTGCCCATCTCTTTTAATATGATGGTGCCCGCAACGAGGGCACGAAATAGAGTCGTTGTGTTTGGCTTCTAATGCATCCACAAGAATCTTGGTGTAATCATTTAGAAGTTGACGGTCCTGAATGAAAACAATTAGGGCGTTTAAATCATCGCTGTTTAAGGTATCCATTTCATTCTTGATTTTTTCTAATTCCATGGTTATCCCACCTCTTCTTCATTATACACCTAATTTCATAGGAAAAGTGGATAAACATCTTTATGGGCTAACATAGCCCGAATTTACACCTGTACATCAAAAAAATCACCCACTTGGATGATTTTAGAGATAGTGGTATTCAAATTCCCACTGGCTATCGAGATAATGTCTTACTGCCGCTTTTGCTTTGGCCAAATCCATGTAAGTGTAATTGCCGCATTCCTTGGCGCTCGCTCCGGGAATCGGACCATCCCAGGCCACGATTTTTTCACAGACATCTTTGACCAGATCAGCCACCTTTTCAATTGGCTGGTCTTTGACAATCAGATAGAAACCGGTCATGCATCCCATCGGACCGAAGTAGATGATCTTGTCCTTGAATTGCCCGTTGCGCAGGATTGTCGCCCCGAGATGTTCGATTGCATGGGCCCCTTTGGGATCGATGGCCGCCTCGAGATTGGGTACGGTCATCCGCAAATCGTAAGTGACAATATCCCCGTCAACCCGGGACACATAAATGCCCTGAGCCAATTTTTCATGATCAACACTGAAGCTGGTTATTCTTTCCATATTTTTCTCCTTGACGTTTTCCCCATTATATTACCCTGGCTTTGAAATATCAACCGTTTAAGCTGAAGTTTGGGAATCCCAGCGCCCCCCAGCGGCTTGAAAACCCGGTCGAGCCGCTTAATCGCGGTGTCGAAGTCACCCGCTTCGATGCAGATGTCATAATAATTTTTCACCGATCCGCAGGTTACGATTCTTTCTGCCTTGATCAGCTGTTGAAGACAGTCGAGCATCGCCTTTTTCGAGACATCGTTGCGGTATATCTTGAGATAGCTGTAGCCTGGATGATCACCCGAAGGATAGAACAGTACTTTGATCTGACTGGCGAACGGCGCATTTTTAAGCCGGATGGCCACCGCCTGCAATTTGACAGTCTGCTCGATGACCATGTAATAAAGGGGCCGGGAGTCCGCGATATAGTGGCTTTCGTGGATATAGTTGCGATAAGGTGATGTCCGGCATTTCTCGAAGATGCTGGCCTCGACGGGGTTGTTGAACTTGCCATAATGGATTACAAGCACGTTGTCTATCAGACAGTTGGCAAAGACATGGAGGCCCTGGCTTTTTAAAAAATCGCAAATCGTCACACCTAGCTCCCGGTTCAAAGGCAGCGATTTCAAATAACGGTTCTGTTTGATATCATACAAAACCGCCCCGTTGCATGCAACCACCGGCAGGTTCAGATTGATACCCGGAGTCGCTTCGATGATTGAGGCCGGTGTGCGCAGCGAGGCGATGGTGAACATGGCCCCCTGCTCGATCATCCGGTTTAGCACGATCCTTGTCGCATCGCCGATCTGCCCGCCCGGTTTGAACAGTGTGCCCTCAAGGCCCGAAACAAGAAGGACGTCCTTTTGCTTGTGCCGGGGCAGTTCCAGCGAATTTACCCCAATCCCGATGGCAACCCCAACCATAGTCGCACTGACCCGGCTGGCCACGAAGGCCATCAGGCTGGCATCCCCGCGATGGACAACGGTAATGGACAAAAAGACAACCGCGCTAAAATAGGCGGAACTCTTGTAGTTGAACACCGAGGCGGTGTGGAGCACCATCACGGTGACCAGGCTGACCATCAGATAATAAAGATAGCTGCCATTTAAAAAAATCCCCGTTATTCCAAGCAACTGGACGCAAATACCATAAAAGGCCCCAATAAGCGTGCCCATGGTCCGCCCCATAGCCATCACCTTGGTCGATCTCGAGTCGACCTGAAGGCACTGCAAGGCGCTTATCGAGCTGTAAAACGCCGCCCCCGCGGGCATGATCGGAGCCACGGTGAAACACAGCACCATTGCCACCAACGATTTGACCAACCTTTTTCCGATTCTCATAATAACCAACCCCTTTAATATTATCATGATTATAACACCACCGACAAATAGTTCAATAACTTTTTATCACAGTGATATTGTATTATCAAAACAAAAACGACCGCTTGCCGGTCGCCGTTGTTATTTTTTGAGGTAGGTGGCCAGGGCATGGACAATCACCTGATGGTCCTGGTTGTGTTCAAGTCCGGATACGCAGATGGCTCCGGTGACTTCGCCGTTTTCGATGATCGGGAATCCACCACCGCAAATCGCATGGCTATCATCCTTGATCCAGCTGGCATATTCATCGTTGTTGGCGACATTCAAGGCGACATAGAGGGAACTGTGGCCGCTTTTGATTGTCGTGTTTTCCTTGCGGACCAGCCAGGTCGCCTCCCGTTTGCGCTCGTTCATCAGGAAATGAAAGACAAGCAAGCCATGGTGGACGACACGGATGCCCACCGGCAGGTCAAAGTTGTCTTTCACGTATTCATTGATGATCAGTCCCAGATTCAAGGCGTCATCATGGACGAATTTCTCGAATTGCAGCGTCTTTTCGTGGCTGATCACATCTTCCAAAGTAAAAGGTTTCATTTTATCTCCTATTTCAAATTTTTTACGCCGGTTTCAAGTATTTCCATCTGCAGCATTGTCTGCTTTGGAGTTATGGTCACCGGCAATTTGTTGACAATCGCCTCATAGAGGTCGTCATAAACCCGGCCGTAATCGCCCTTTCTCGACACGACCTTTTCTTCATGATAGACACCCTGGTCGTCATAGTAGGTCAGGGTGCCGTAGTGTTCAGGCAAATCCAGCCCGAAATCAGGATTGTCGGGCATATGGAACAGCTTCAGGTGTTCTTCCTGGCGGTCCTTTTTCTCTTTGACAAAGCAGCCCTTCTTGCCGTAGACAATGAAGCTTGGCCTTTCCTTGACCCTGAAATAGCTTGATTTGACCGAGATTTTCAACACCCCGTAATACAAGTCTAGGTCGAAATAGTCGTTCATCCGGCCCTCGCCTAACAGCTGGCGGACATCATAGTGGATCTTGTCTGGGGCGCCAAAATAGCTGATGACCTGGTCGATGGTGTGGCAGCCATGGCCGTAAAGATATGACAGCGCGGGATCGAAAGAGTCGACGCTTTGGGGCACCTCGGGGCGGTAGTAATCGAAATGCATCTCCATCTCCAGCACTTCCCCAAGCTTTTTGTTTTCGATCACGTCAATCACGGTCAAAAAGTCACTGTCGAACCGGCGGTTCTGGTAGGCCTGGACGATTTTCCCTTTTTGGTTTGCCAGATCGAAGATCTCCTTGGCTTGGGCGCTGGTCTCCATGAACGGCTTTTCGACCAGGCAGTGTTTGTCGTGGTTTAAAACCAGTTTGGCATAATCGTAATGGAGATTCTGGTCATGGCGGGTGCAAACCACGATCAGATCGATATCATCATCGAGCAACAGGTCGTCAATATTGTCGGTGTATTCAACCCCTGCCACCCGGTCCCATTCCCTCTTGGCGAGGTTGCGGGCATATATTTTTTTGACCGTAATCCGGTCTTTTCTTTGAAGCACAAACGGCAAGTGGTAGCGGTTGGTGCTTTTGCCGTTTCCAATATAGGCGATGTTCATGTTCGTTCCTCCTGGTTGTATTGGCAGTGACAGGCAACTATCTGTCAAAGCTGTCATTGATTTGCTCGAGCAGCTTGGCGTTTTCTTGATGGGCCTCGAAACCATAGACGCCGCTTTGGGTTTTGCCCTGGGTCACGTCATCGATCAGCGCCTGGATTTCCATTGTCATGTCATCTCCATTGATCGTGAAATCGCGGCTGATGACACTCTTGTCATCAAGGTTGATCTGGTAATGGGTGATCCGGTTGAACATCGGAATCATGATTGTCCCTTTTTCACCGGTCACCAATGCGTAGCGGTCCTTGGTCTGGTCGATGGCTCCTTCAAGTATTGCCACGACACCATTGGCGTAAGTCACGGTCGAATTGAAGTAAGTAACGATTTTCCCATCCTTGGAGCAGGTCGAATCGACAGAAACGACCGGTTGTTTGTTCAGGGCATTGGCAAATCCGATAAGGTAAGGTCCCACGTCGTTGAGGGCCCCGCCTTGGACCTGGTCGAACAGGTACGAATTCGATCCCTTCATGAATGTGGCATCGAAGCAGAAGTTCGCCTCGATCTTCTCGAGCTTGCCAATCAACGGCAAGTCCTCGACGAGCTTTTGGGTCCCTTCATTGAAAATGGTCTTGAGCGCCTCGAGGAAATAAGTGTCATTTTTTCTGGCTTCATCGAGAACCTCGGCCATGTCAGCGCCACTAAGAACCGCCGGCTTTTCGCAAAGCACCGGAATTTTCCTGGTCAGTGCCTTGATGATCCATTCGCGGTGCATGGCATGAGGCAACGCGATGTAGACGGCCTGGATTTCCGGGTCATCAAGCAGTTCATCATAGTTCCGGTACAGTCTTACTGCCGGGTTGTTTTGAAGATAGCTGTCCTTTGCAGACAGCGAGTACGATCCTACGGCCACCACCTGCCCTGATGTGGCATTGATGCTGGCGACAAATTTACGGGCGATCTTCCCGAATCCGATTATTCCAAATTTCATATGGACTCCTTTTTTCGTTCTGGCAGCGGTTTTTCTGCCTTTGCTACTTCGTAATTGTAACATATCCAAGCGATAAAACAGGTTCAAAAGAAAAACAGAACCTAAAGTCCCTAAATTTGCCCCGATTTGGAACTATTCCGGACTTTTGGTTCTATTTTTTCGTAAAAAGCAGGGCATAGAGGCAGTTGAAGATGAAGTTGATGGTGATCTGGGAATAGTAGGTTGCCACCTTGTCGTCGATCGACTCCTTTGACGGGAAGGTGATGGTGCAATCGAAATGGCCGCTTGGCTGCTTTGAGGTTATCATGATGAACTTGCAGCCTCGTCTTCTGGCCTGGACGATCGATGAAATCGGGTTGTTGATGTTTCCCGAATATGAGACGAAGATCCCCACATCCCCGCTCTTCATAGAATCAAGATGGGTCGTCTGTTCCCCATACATGTTGGCGATTATGGCCGGAATCTTCAACTTGACTAGGCGGTTGGAAAAACCGATTGCATTGATCAGGGAGTCCCCGATGCCATATAGGTAGACCCGTTGGGCCTGGAGGATGATTTCGATTGCTTCTTCGAGCTCGTGGTAATCGATCGATTCGTAGCTCACATCGATCGATTCCTTGGTCAAATCGGCCATTGTCTTGATTATCTCCTGGCTGGTCTGGTCCGGATCGAAGGGATAGTCCATATCGACTTCGCGCTGGTGCTTGCGGGCGCGTTCGAGCTCCTTGATTAGCTGCAGCTTGAATTCGCGAAAACCCTTGAGTCCAAGCTTCTTGCAAAGGCGGATTATCGTCGCATTTGAGGTGAAGGTAACATTGGCCAATTCCAGGATTGTCAAATCGATGATCGTATCCTTGTTTGCCAGAATATAGGCGACAACTTCCTGTTCGACATTTGTGAATTCCTTTGAATTCTGCAGTTTCTCTAAAATAGTCATCGTTGATCTCCTTTACATCTTTGTCCATTAATTCTAACACATTTATACATTTGGATGCGCGATTTTTGAATGTTGAAAAACCTGCGGATCATCCGCAGGTTTGGCGTCGCTATTTCTTGAGTATGGAGATATCGCCCTCCTGGTCGAGTTTGTACAGCACCGTCGCGAGAATCGGCAGAATCAACAAGCCGTACAACCCCATCAGCCTGGCCCCGACATACATCAAAATCAGTGTGACCAAAGGATGAAGTCCGATCTGGTGGCCGACGATCTTGGGTTCGATCACCTGACGGACAATGGTGATCACCCCATACAGGATGCCGATCACAATGCCCATATAGGTGTGCCCGCTGACTAGAGCGATGATTGTCCAGGGAATCAAAACCGTTCCGGTTCCCAGCACCGGCAGGATATCGACCAAAGCGATCAGGGCGCCAAACAGATATGGCGTCGGCACTCCGGCGATCAAGAAACCCACCGTCAGCTCGCAAAAGGTGATGGATATGATGGTCGCATAAGCCTTGAAAAACTGGCTTAAGGTCTTTAAAGTGTGCCGGCCCACAGAGTTGACAAGGACCTGGCGCCCTGCACCGAATTGTCGGGAAATGAATTCGATGATCCGGTAGTAATCGATAGTGAAGAAAAACGATGCGACAATCGTGAAGACGAATTTGATCAGCATCGATGGCACCTGTCTCAACACCCCCGTAAGCATTCCGACCACAGTCGAGGAAACGCTGGAGATGATGGTGAAAATCGACTCGTCGAAATTGGTCAGGATATTGTCGACCATCGGGGCCAGAACCGGCAATCTGGCGGTGAAGTAGCCGGCGATGATGTTGATGGCCGGCAAAACGGTGGCGGTGTAAATATCGGGCAGGTCCCTGAAAAGCAGCTGAGTAAAGCTGATCACTTTCAATGCGGCCATGGCAAAAGCCATTGCGATCAACACATAGAACACCAACAACACCCCGATCGAGACCGTTGCCCGCTGGATCTTGAACCGTGTCTGAATCTTGTCGATTATCTTGCGAAAAACCATCGCGATAAAAAGCCCGATTATGAAGGGCATGACAAACGACAGGACATATTTGATCCCGACATAGACAATAAGCAGCAAAATTACGATATAGACAAAACGGATGATAAAAGCTCTTTGTTTTTCCAGACTCATATTCACCATTCCTTTTCACATTCATCCAGGTTTTTTAGAACATCAGTACCTCTCTACCAAAATTGTACTTTTAATGGACATCAATTGCAAGTCAAGATATCACACAAAGCCCGATTCAGCCGGAAATATTTCAAACGATTTTCAATTCGAGAAATTATTGGCTGAAAACAGCCAAATGGTCTATAATGGTCCCACATGGAGGTATTTATGATTAGACGACTCTTTTTCTATTTTGCCGGGGTTTTGATATTGGGTCTTGGCATCGTTTTGAATACGAAAACCGGATTGGGCGTTGCGGCCATCAATTCGTTTCCTTTTGCCATATCGAAGATGAGCGGCCTGACATTGGGCAATGCGACAACCATATTGTATGTCGCCTTCATTTTGGCCCAGCTGCTTATCTACCGCAAAGTTGCGCTCAAGGTCCTTTTGCAAATACCTTTTTCATATTTGATGGGGATGATCATCGACTTTTACGACACTATTCTTGATTTTGGTGTCCCCGCCCTGCCCGGTGCCCTGGCATTGCTTCTAGGTGCAATCCTGCTTACAGCTCTTGGGGCCTATATGATGGTGGCCATGGATTTGATTCCCAATCCTGCCGATGGCCTTGTCAACGCCATCGCCAAGGCAATTGGCAAGGAATTTGGCAAGACCAAGCTGATGTTCGACTGCGGCATGATAGCCACCACGATAACGATCAGTCTTGTCTTCGCCCACCGGTTGATCGGCATCGGCCTAGGTACGATTGTCTCGGCCGCACTGATTGGCAACATCATTGTCGCATACAGCCGCCTGTTCAACAGCTACTTCAAAAAAGTGGTTGAAAATTCCATCACCAAACCCGTTTATGAAGAAAGTGAAGCCTGAGTGTTTCACTTTTCATTTCCTTTTGGACAGAAAATCGGCATAAAATAAAATGTTGCTGTTGAGTCATTTTGTTGTTGAAATTTTCTTCCGACTGTTCTATAATGTTTTTACGCCGTTGTAGCTCAGCTGGTAGAGCAGGCCCATGGTAAGGGTCAGGTCGCAAGTTCAAATCTTGTCATCGGCACCATTTGTTTTGATATCCCACCCCCTATTTTAGGGGGTTTTTTAGTACAAAAAATCTGTGACTCTATTTGTGATTCTTGCCACGGGTAAAATTCCTGCGCGCAATAAGCCATTGGTCTTTGTCACAAATATTTTTCCATCCTCATATCCTTATGCCACTTGCCGTTCCAATAGGTAAAGTTCTCGAATTCATGAAATGGCGTATAGCCAAGCCTTTGATAAAACTTTACCGCATTCACATTGAAGTCAAAAACGCCCAGCTCAATCCGGACCATACCCATTTCCCGGGATTTTTCTTCCAGGAATTTCATCATCTCGACTCCAAAGCCTTTGCCTCTATGGGTTGGATTTCCAATCATAATTGAGATCCAGCTTGTCTTTGGTACTTTTCTTGCCAGGTATGGGTGATCAACTAGAATTGTAACCTCACCTAGCGGTGTTTTTCCTTCATACGCGATGTAGCAGTATCTGTTTTTCTCCCCAAGTGACTCTTGGATCATTTTCAACGGGTACTCTTCATAAGGTGCCTCTTTTAAGTTGGGCCTGATGAAATGGCGAATGGATTCGTCGTTGTACCAGTCAGTCATTATCTCGATGATTTGGACATCGACAGTTGTCACTTGTTTGAATTCAAGCATATTCATCAATCTCCTTATGTATTTTTTGATAATTTCAAATGGATCGGGGGGGCATATCCAACCCCAATTTTATTTTTCGTGAAATCGGGTGAGTTTGTGGACACTCCACAACAAAAACGGCAAAAATATTGCCACATAGCCCATGATCACCACAAGTTCCCATTTGTTTTGTTCAGCCATGCTCCCAAAATCAAACAATGGTATTATCTTGATGCTCAAGGTAAAATAAGCATAGGTACCTAAAATATAGATGAAAACTCCAGTCAGCCACAATTTCAATTTTTTCATTGGTTCAATCGTCCTCCCTGTCTTTGAAAAACAACTCAAATTGGAAATACTCTTAGATCTTCATTTCGTCACTATTATGAATCTTGTAGGCAAATAATGCAAGTAATCGGTTAAATTAAGAGCCATTTGTTTCGAATCGTGATAAGATGATAATAGATTAGCAATCGTAATGATTGCAAGACACAGCTATTTTATTAGCCAAGGAGGATTCAGCCATGAGAAAAGCTGCTAAGATTTTGGACAGCCACGAAGTGAAAGATTTTGAAAGAGACGTGAGTGCGAGCATCAGCGCATCCCTGAATGAAATAACCCATATTCAAAAGATGCTCGAAGAATCTCTTGAAGAAGGCGAATCGGATTACCGGGTGCGCCTGCTCGAAGCCCACATGAGCATCCTGATCAACCAGAACTGGCTGATCATCGACCAGCTTGCCAAAATGAACAAGAAAATGGGCAATGACTGAGGAATCAGACCAAATCAAAATAAAAAAACCGATAGCGACCAACCAATGAAGTTGCATCCTATCGGTTTTTTTATTGTGCCGATTCATACCTGTAGTCAACCAGTATGATCAGAAAACCACCTGGACCAGAACCATGTAGAAGATGGTTCCTCCGGCGATGGAAAGAAGCATGTTCCTTTTTAGAAGATGGAGTCCCACCACCATGATTCCCCCAAGCAACGAAGGAAGTATTTGGTTGTTTTCAAACACATTGACATCCTTGAAACAGTACACAACCAGAAGCCCCAAAGCGGCACCCGGGAGCATCTTCCCGAGATAGCTTACAATCTCCGGGATTTTTTTGTCCGGGGGAAAAATGATAAAGGGCAAGAACCTGGTGGTCATTGTTGCGATTACCACCACACCGATTGTCATTATTTGTTCAAGCAGACTCATGGATATCACCCCGTATTTCCATTCTTTTGCCGCCGCGTAAAAGCAACAAGACACTCAAGATCACAATCATGGTCGGAATCATGAAACTTTCACTTCCAAAGACAAGCAGGCACAAAATCGCACTGACTATACCGATGATTGAACTGTGGTGGCTGTCATCCTTGTTCCACTGCTCGAGAAAAATCACGATAAACAAGGCGGTCATCACGAACTCCAGACCTTCAAAATCAAAGTGAAGGCAGCTGCCAAAAACAGCGCCCAAGCTTGCTCCCAATACCCAATAGAAATGATTCAACAACGTCACGAAAAACATGAACCAGCCTTCATCGACTCCTTCAGGAACGTTGGCTGTATAATTTATGGAGAAAGTCTCGTCACACAAACCGAATATAAGATACAGCTTTTTTAGTCCGGTGTTCTTGTATTTTTCCAGCATCGAGATGCCATAGAAAAGATGGCGGCCATTGATCATCAGGGTCATCAAAAAGACATTGAGCGGGGCGAAGCCGCCAAGAAGCAGGCTGACCGTAGCGAATTCCATCGAACCCGCCAGAATAGTCAGACTCATCAGAATCGGGAAAAACACCCCGAAGCCTTGGGAGCGCATCTGCACGCCATAAGTGAATCCCAGAAACACAAATCCGGTGAAGATTGGAATCGTCTTGGGCCAGGCCGCCTTGAAGGCGTTTTTTAGAACTGTTCCATATCATCTTGCACTCCTAACTTGGTTGTAATATAATTTATTTAACATTTGTACCATATATTTAACACACACAACTATACGACCGTTAATTTTATTTGTCAATATGTAAACTATAATTTATAGGAGCCCCATTATGGAAATCAACCAGATCATTGCCACCAACTTGAAAAATCTGCGACTGGAACGGAATCTCAGCCTCGGGCAGCTCGCCAATTTATGCGATGTGTCCAAAGTAATGCTATCCCAGATTGAAAAGGGTGATTCCAACCCGACCATCAACACCATCTGGAAAATCGCCAACGGCCTGAAAGTTCCCTACAGTTCCCTGCTCGAACAGCCTGCCCAACAGACATCGATTGTCCAAAAGGCGCAGCTGACGCCCCAGGTGGATGACCAGGACCACTATCGGATATACTGCTTTTACCCCAATACGCCCCATCGCAACTTCGAGTTGTTCCAGATTGAACTGGATTCTAACCACCGCCATGAATCCGCAGGACACGGCGAAAATACCCAGGAGTTCATCATGGTTATTGAAGGCGAACTGACTCTTGAGGTTGCCAACCAGATCCACACGATTAAAAAAGACGAAGCGATCAATTTCGATGCCGCAAACGCCCACAGCTACAAGGCTTCTTCAATAGAAATGGTAAAAGCCGTCCTGATCAATTTCTATCCGGCCTGACATCATTTGAAAAAACATCTGCTTTTTCAAATCCTGAAAGACGGCTCAAATCCTCAGTTTGTTGCCCAAAATATTTTTTTATGTGCTATTATGAAACAATAGAAATTCAGGGAGGGTATTTATGATAGCACAATTGATTGAACCTAAAGTCAAGCTGGACAAGGATCGGCAGATATTTTCCAACCTCAAGTTACGGAATCTGATCATTCCTTTGGTCATCGAGCAGCTTCTTGTGTTGCTTGTGGGCGTTTCGGACACCCTGATGGTGTCTTACGCCGGTCCAGCTGCCATTTCCGGGGTATCCCTGGTAAACCAGCTGAGCACCTTGTTCATAATGATCTTCGCCGCTTTGGCCGCCGGAGGAGCCGTTGTCGCCAGCCAGTATCTGGGCAAAAAGGATCAGGAAAACAGTGGGCTTGCCGCCAGTCAATTACTTATGGTCACAACCCTGATCAGTATTTTGATGATGGTGGTCATCCTGATGGGCAACCATTTCCTGTTGAATCTTGTCTTCGGTCGGGTCGACGGAGATGTCATGGATGCCTGCATGACCTATATGGCTATTTCCGCCTTTTCATTCCCGGCTCTGGCTGTCTATAACTCTTGTGCCGGTTTGTTTAGGACCATGGCCAAGACCAAGACCATCATGTATGTCTCGCTGTTGATGAATGTGATCAATGTGGTCGGAAATTACTTTGGAATCTTTGTCTTCCACGCCGGAGTGGCCGGGGTGGCCTATCCTTCCCTGATCTCCCGTTGCATCGCCGCCTTGATCATGCTCGGATTCATGTTCAACAAATCCAATGTCATTCATGTGAGCATGAGAAACCTCAAGCAATGGCACAACAAGATGATTGCCCGGATTCTAAGTGTCGCAATCCCCAACAGCATCGAGAACGGCCTGTTCCAGTTGGCCAAAGTCGCCTTGAGTTCGATTGTCGCCCTTTTCGGGACCGCCCAGATTGCCGCCAACGGAGTCGCCCAAAGTTTCTGGGCCATGGCCGCCTTGTTCATCATGGCCATGGGACCGGCGTTCATCACCGTCATTGGCCAATGTGTGGGCGCCAATGATTATGAAGCGGCAACCTATTACATGAAAAAACTGCTGCGCATCACCTACATGGGCGGTATCGCCTGGAACGCATTTTTCCTGATGATCATCCCTTTTGTTTTGAAACTTTACGACCTGCCTCAAGAAACGATCAGCTTGGTCATTATTCTCTGTCTAATCCACAATACCTTCAACTCCGTGCTTTGCCCGACCGCCTTCGCCTTGTCGACTGGATTGCGCGCGGCTGGCGATGTCAAATACACAATGTACGCTTCGATTTTTTCCACAGTCATCTGCCGGGTGGCCTTCTCCGTGTTCTTTGGGGTCTACCTCAATTTCGGGGTCACCGGGATCGCCATCGCCATGGTTGGCGACTGGGCGGTCAAGTCGACCCTGATCATGAAACGTTATCATGGGGGCAAGTGGCAAGACTTCCGGATTGTCTAGCGCATTCCCGATCAATTCCAACACAAAAAAGATGGCCCTGCCTGGTTTTCAGGAAGTGCCATCTTTTTATGTCTATGATTTCATTTTTGACCAGCTGGTTCTTTTGCCATTTGCTCAAGATATTCTTTGACTTTTTGGGGATCGCCGGCAGCCTTATCGATAAGCGTTGCGATCGCCCGGTAACCAAGCTGGGCCACGTGGTCGTGAACGAACGCATATGACTGTTCAAGCAATTCCTGGCAGCGTTTGGTATCGGGCTTGATGCCTTCGATGCATTTGGTTTGGAACAGTCCGACGGCCTTGATCAGGATGCCTAGATTTTCCAATAACGAGTCGGCAATCAAAGGCAAAAAGGCATTGAGCTCGAACTCACCGTGGGCTGCGGCCATGGCAATCGCACTGTCGTTGGCCATGACTTTCATTGCCACCTGGACCACCATTTCAGGGATGACCGGGTTGACTTTGCCCGGCATGATGGTACTGCCCATCTGCATCGGCGGCAGAGTTATCTCTCCCAATCCGCCATGAGGGCCGGAGTTCATCAGCCGCAGATCATTGGCGATTTTCATCAGGTTGACCGCCAGGGCCTTGAGCAAACCGGAAACTTCGACAAAGACATCATTGTTTTGAGTGATGTCCAACGGATACTCGGAACTGGCCAGGCCGATACCGGTAAGTGACCGCAGCTGTTCGATCACCCCGAAGCGGTATTTGCGCGTGGCATTGGATCCCACACCGACCGCCGTACCACCAAGGTTTATCTGGCGCAGCCGTTCTTCGACCTTGTAGAGCCGCCAGCGGTCCCGGGTGATTGCCTGGGCATAGGCTCCGAACTCCTGACCCAATGTGATCTCGATTGCATCCATCAGTTTCGTCCGGCCCAGCTTGGCAACCTGGTCGAATTCCATTTCCTTTGCCTGCAATGCACTCTGGAGTTTCTCGCAGGCCGCGCTAAGTTCGCGCAACTGCTCAATTGCGGCAATGCGCAAAGCCGTGGGATAGACATCATTGGTCGACTGGCCCCGGTTGACATCCTCAAGAGGATGGATGAGATGATAGTCGCCGGGATTGTGTCCCAGATTGACCAGGGCGCGGTTGGCGAGCACTTCGTTGACATTCATATTCGTCGAAGTTCCCGCCCCACCCTGGAGGGCATCGACGACAAAATCATCGTCATAACCACCTTCAAGGACCTGGTCGCAGGCAACCACAATGGCATCATAGATGTCGGGTCTGATATCAAGTTGGCGATAAGTCAGTGCCACGGCTTTTTTGACCTTGACGATGGCATGGATCAGATGCCGGTTGGTCTTCCTGTAGTCCAAGGCAAAGTTTTCCTTGGCCCGGGCACTCTGGAGCCCATAGCGACATTCATCGTCCAGTTTCAGGGTTCCAAGATGGTCGTGTTCATTGCGCATAATCAGTCCTCCAGTTCCATGGCGATTTCCGGGAACATGGCCACACTGCGTTTTAGAATCCCTTGCATGTAGGCAATCAAAGTCCCATAATTGGTGAAGGGAACCCCCTGGTCCTGGGCACATTTTTGGCGGTAGATTACTTCCCGTTCGTTGAGCATGCAGCTTCCGCAATGTACGATCAGCTGATATTTGCTTAGATCCTCGGGAAATTCGCCCCCGGAAGTGAATTCGAAATTGATCTTGGATTGGGTATGGTTCTTGATCCAGCGGGGCAATTTTACCGTCCCGATATCATCGCACTGGCGATGGTGGGTGCAGCCCTCGCTGATCAGGATGGTCGCCTTGTCTTCAAGAGAATCCAGCGCTTTGGCACCTTTGACGGCGGTTTTCAATACTCCCTTGTAGCGGGCGAAAAGAATCGAGAACGAAGTCAAGGGAACATCAATCGGAGTGTCGGCGGCAGCCTTGGCAAATACCTGGCTGTCGGTGACAACCAGCTTGGGCGCCTTGCCCAGGTTTTCCAGCGTCCCGCGGAGTTCATGTTCCTTGACGACAATAGCTGTCGCATCGGCTTCAAGAATGTCACGGATCGTCTGTTGTTGGGGCAGGATGAGCCGGCCTTGGGGCGCCGCCTTGTCGATTGGGGTCACCAGGACCACGAAATCAGCGGGGTTGATGATGTCCCCGACGATTTTAAGTTTGGTCTGGGCACCGTGATCCAATTTGGCAATCCGGTTTTTGAGCTCCTCGATATTGGCTCCGGTTGTCGCACTCACGGCGATCGACTTGGGTTCGCTTAGATCAAGCAGTGGCTCCAGGTCAATCTTGTTGTAGACAATCAGATAACTTATTTGTTTTTCATTGAACAGCTTGATCAGTTCCTGGTCATAGTCATCGATTCCCAGTGTCGAATCGATGACCAGCACAGCGATGTCGGTCTTGTTGAGTACCTGGCGGCTTTTTTGGACCCGCAGCTCGCCCAAAGCCCCCTCATCGTCGATTCCGGCCGTGTCAATGATGACCACTGGGCCGATTGGCAACAGTTCCATCGATTTGTAGACCGGATCGGTCGTTGTTCCCTTGACATCGGAAACAACCGCGAGCTGTTGGCTGGTTATCGCGTTGACCAGGCTCGATTTGCCTGAATTGCGCTTGCCAAAAAAACCGATATGGACCCGGTTGGCCCGCGGCGTCGAATTCATAGTCATGACTGATCCTCCTAAAACCTGAAGTCGCGCCGCCCGGCAGCAATATCTTCGAGATTCTTGATGGCGATGGCTTTGACTTTTTCGTTTGGCACCTTTGTTATTTCCCGGTCAATCAAAGCTTCCCCGGTCGCTTTTGTTTCTAGCGAAGCGTAGTCTTCAAGGTATTCCTTCAAGGTCATCAAGGAATTGGGATGGCAGCAATTCTGGATCTGGCCGCTTTTGCACAGGGCCATGAACCGGTCACCGGTGCGCCCTTCACGGTAGCACGCCGTACAGAAACTTGGCGTGTAACCCAGATCCATCAGCCATTTGACGATCTCATCGAGAGTCCGCTTGTCGGAGGTGTCGAATTGTTGCGAATTTTCCTCTTCCGGTTCGGGAGTGGCATAGCCCCCGACACTTGTTTTCGATCCGCCGCTGATTTGCGAAACGCCCAGTTCAAGCACTTTTTCGCGGCATTCCTTCGATTCGCGAGTCGATACGATCATCCCGGTATAAGGTACCGCGATCCGGATGCAGGCAACGATTTTCGCGAAAATCCCATCATCGATTCCGTTTTCAAATTCAGTCGGATCGATATCGTCCGCCTGGCGGATCCGTGGCACGGAAATGGTGTGCGGTCCAACCCCGAATGCGGCTTCAAGATGCTCGGCGTGCATCAATAAACCGGCGAATTCATAACGGTAAAGTTCAAGGCCGAAAAGAACGCCCAAGCCCACATCGTCGATGCCCCCTTCCATCGCCCGGTCCATGGCTTCAGTATGATAGTCATAGTTGTGTTTCGGTCCGGTCGGGTGCAGTTTCTCATAGCTTTCCTTGTTGTAGGTTTCCTGGAACAGGATGTACGTTCCGATTCCCGCATCCTTAAGTTTGCGGTAGTTTTCCACGGTTGTCGCGGCAATGTTGACATTGACCCGGCGGATTGCTCCGTTTTTATGTTTGATGGAATAAATGGTGTCGATGCACTCGAGAATGTACTCAATCGGATTGTTGATCGGATCCTCACCGGCTTCGAGTGCGAGCCGTTTGTGACCCATGTCCTGAAGGGCGATGACTTCTTTTTCAATCTCCGCCTGAGTCATTTTCTTGCGGGCGATTGTCTTGTTTTTCTGGTGGTATGGGCAATAGACGCAGCCATTGACACAGTAGTTCGAAAGGTAAAGCGGCGCGAACATGACAATCCGGTTGCCATAGAAATCCTGTTTGATCTGTTTGGCCAGGGCGAAGATCTCCTGGTTTTTTTCTTCAATTTCGCAATCAAGCAGGACCATCGCCTCGCGGTGGCTCAGTCCTTTGCACAGTTTCGCTTTGGCGATGATGGCATCGATGAGCTCGACATTGTCTTTGTTCTGTTTGGCATATTCCAGGGTATCCAGGATTTCCTCATTGGAAATGAACTCTTGGGCTCTGGGTGATTTCACATTGTACATGGGTATTTTCCTTTCTTAGCGGGTCAGACTATTCTTCCCCTTCAGTTGGTTTGTCATTGATTGATTTGTGGTCGCCCCGGGCTACGGCTACCTGGTAGCCGATTTTGCGCAGGCGCATCTCCATACAGCTGCGACATTCGGCCGCCTCATCGCCAGTACAGATCTTGTTGTCATAAAGCATGTAATCCTTGCGCACGCTCCCTGGAGAAAGGTTGGGCATGACGACATTGGCTCCCGCCAATATGCCCAGCTCCCGGCCTTTGGGGCTGATGGTCCCTAAAGCGGTAGTGGCCGGCAGCAACACTTCGGGAAGCATCAGGCGGATGATTCCCAGCAGGAACAGTGTCTGTTCCAGTGTTCCGGGGGCCTGTGATGCAAATGGCGTGTCATGATGGGGAATGAATGGTCCGATTCCCACCATGTGGGGCCCAAGTTCCTTGATGAAAATAAGGTCCTCGACCAGGTTTTCGATGGTCTGGTTGGGTGAGCCGACCATGAAGCCACAGCCTACCTGATAGCCGATATCCTTCAGGTCGTACAGGCACTGTTTGCGAGTTGCCAGGGTCATGGCCTCGGGATGGAGCATGGCGTAATGATTTGCGTTGGCACTCTCGTGGCGCAGCAGATAACGGTTGGCTCCGGCATCAAAAAGCGCCTGGTAGCTCGCACGGCTTCTTTCGCCAAGGGACAGGGTGATGGCACAATCCGGAAAACCTTCGCGGATGGCCTTGACGATCGCCACCATTGTTTCATCAGTGTAGAACGGGTCTTCGCCCCCCTGGAGCACAAAGGTCCTAAAGCCTAGTTCATAGCCGGCCTGGCAACATTCCAGGATCTGCTCCTTGTCCAGCCGGTAGCGGCGGGCATTGCGGTTGGAGTTGCGGATCCCGCAGTAGTGGCAGTCGTTCTTGCAATAGTTGGTGAACTCGATCAGCCCCCGAATATAGACATCATTGCCATAATTGGCCCCCTGGACTTCCCGGGCCCTGGCAAACAGATATTCAAAAAGCTCCGGGCTCTGGTTTTCGAGCAGTTGCTTGAATTCTTCAGGAGCGAGAGTCTGGTTTCGCTCCAATTTGTCGATCAGTGTTTTCACTATCATTCATCCTCTTTTTTAAAATTGACTTTTGAATATACCGCTTTGGTCGACAGTCCGGGCAGGTTTCCCAGTTTGCCGGACAAGGCCGAGATCACATCCTGGGGCGCATCGATGGCGATGGAGATGATGCTTATGTTTTTTTCCCGATAAGGCAGCCCCATCCTGCCGATTATGTATTTGCCATAGTCATGCAAGATCCGATTCATCTTTTCCACCGAGTCCGGATTTTCCACGATGATGCCAATGATTGCTACTTTGGTTTCCATATAATTCCTCCCACAAAAAAAGCGCCCGAAAAAAGGCGCAATAATCCCAATAGATATGGATATTGTCGACCTTCCACTTCATAAAATATATTCAGTGTCAGAAACAATTGTCTAGTCGCTCAATCAGCAGATCACTCTTTTGACCAAGTTACATAGCCCTAGTTTACCCGATTCCAAACCAAATGTAAACCCTATCAGTGAAAAATATCACAATTATCCGATGTTTACTTAACAACCCCTAAACCGGAGTCCCTCTTGACGGTGGATCATTTTTTCCTGAATATGAAACCGATTTTCAAAATTTGTATATTTCGCAACAAACCTAATTGTATTGTAACTTTTAAGTTGGTGTCATATAGTTGACGCTTATGGAGAAATGACAAACTTAAAGGACTGAGCCCCGTAGAATACAGGATTCAGTCCCAAAAAAAAGAATCATTCAAATCATAATTATGCCATGACTGACTCAATTTGTGGAACTAGTAGAGTCTGATCATGATTCATTATTAACTAAAAAATACTTCGAAGCGCCATATCTACATATCCTGAAAAATAATTATACGAAGAATATTTGGTAATCCAAACTCTTTCTCTTACATAATGTTGATTAGCGGAAATGAATTGTTCAATTTTGTAATACATAATTTGGTATTGGCTTGATGCAATGTTTAAAACAATGGCTGCTACTGATGCCATAAAGACATAGACACCTAAGCCTGGTACCAACCCGATTATACCCATCGCAATATTGCCGACATCATCATAAACTTTCTGATTTGAATATCGAGTACTTATATAGCTCCAATAACTTCCCCAGTAACTTGAAATTGGATCGAGCTCAGGAACATAATTCACTACAATTCCGTCAATTTTTTTCAATGATGTTGTACTTTCTTCCGACTTAGCAACCAGTTCATCGTCATAGTATATACTACCATTTGCTTCGAAGTATAATGTGTGAGTATTTCCATCAACGGAATAGTAAATAGCGTTGCTCTCGTCAATAAATTCAATTTTTTCAGTATATCCCGAGTTTAGATATGTAAAAATCACACTAGTGTCATAAGTGTTATTTTGGCCTTTCGCTGTTTACTATGGGTTAGCAGGTAAATAGCCTATTGTGGTTATTGTGAAAATGACCTAAAATTGTATCCATATACTACTAACGATTGAGAGGTAATTATGATGGATACTTTGAACTTATTTACTACTGCTTTGAACTTGGATGAACCTTGGACGGTTAGCGATGTCAACTTCTTGGAAACGGATAAAGGTATGGAGCTTCATATTTATATTGGGTTTACAAAGGGCGGTCAATTCTCTTGCCCGGTTGATAACTGCCAAGAAACTGCGACTGCATATGACACTACTAGAAGAACTTGGCGCCATCTTAACTTCTTTCAATATAAGACATTTATCCACGCTGACTTGCCTAGAACAAAATGTCCTGATCATGGAGTTCAAACAGTCCATGTCCCATGGGCAAGACCCGGATCAGGTTTCACCTTACTTTTTGAAGGTTGGGTGGTTGAGTTGGCAAAGCATCTAACAGTATCTCGAATCGCCAAGATGATTGATGAACATGATACACGGTTATGGCGCTTCATCAAACATTACGTAAATGAAGCACGAGAACTCGAAGATTATAGCGATGTCACAGCCATTGGCATCGATGAAACAAGCAAGAAAGGTCATAACTATATCACTGTTGCAGTTGATCTTAAACAGCGTAAAGTAATTAACGTAACCCCAGGAAAAGACTCTAAAACAGTGGATAATTTCATTGAGGATTTCACGAAACACGGCGGTAATCCCGGCATGATTAACATCATAACCTGCGACATGTCTTTAGGTTTCAAAAAGGGCATCAAAGAAAACTTCAAAAACAGCAATACAGTTATCGACAAATTCCATGTAGTAAAACACGCAAATGAAGCAGTAGATAAAGTCCGTAAAGAGGAAGTTAAAACCAATTCCGTCTTAAAGAAAA
>JAQVDW010000008.1 GCA_028698185.1 Erysipelotrichaceae bacterium
AAAAGCTACATTGATATCATCGCAAAGCGATGATATCAAGACAAAATTGTCAAAGCTGTTGAACCTGTTTGCGCGCTTTATAAAGGCTGAAGACACCAGCCTGTACCTGGTGAATGAAAACCAGGACCAAGCGTTACCGTTCAATTTGGGATCAGGTGCAAATTCAGGGCCAACAATCACAAGGGAATGGATTGAAACTTTTAAGAATCTTGCAAATGGGGCGACTGTCTGTGTTGATTTGGACAAGGAGGTCCAAGGCCCTGCTCATCATGCAACCATAATCAAGACAAACAACCGGATTATGGGACTGCTGCTTTTCAGGATGCCTGAAGGCAGGATTTCAAAAAAAAATCGGAAGGCAATTCGATGTTTTGGCACAATTTGTGCCAATCTGATAAACCAGGAAAGATCTGGGGCGTCGCATAGGGCAAACATCGGAGCCAAAGTCGTCAATTCGGTCGACCGTTATGTGTTCATCTTTGATCAGGCGGGAAAAATAATATTCGCCAACACCCACCTGCGCATGAAAACCGGCTATGGCCTCGAGGATCTGGTCAACCGGAACGTTGACGATTTTCTCAAAAATATATCAAGTGCCTCTTGCGACAACCATTATGAAAGCCTGATTGGCGTTCCGGAAACAAATCTGTCGCTTTCCCTGGTGGGAACGGACAGCGAAATGATCAACCTGACCGGCCAGTTGGCCCGCTGCAATCTGGAAAACAAGGAATGTTACCTGGCGATTTTCAGCGAGGTAGAATCACTTTCCAAGGAGCTGGCAAGGTTTACCCGTCTGTTTAGAAACAATCCGGTGATTGGGACAATCAACACCCTTCCCGACCACCGATTCATCAATGTCAACAGCGCCTTCTTGAAAACAACCGGATACCAGATCGGGGAACTGATTGGCAAATCCTGGATGGAACTTGGATTGATTGCCAATTACGAACAGGTCAAGACCGTAATACATGAGATCGAGAGCAAAGGGCTGATTGAAAATGTCGAAGTCCAGCTAAGATCAAAAGACGGTACCATCAGTGAAGTGCTCCTTTGCGCCGAAGTAGTCTACTGTTTTGGGGAACGTCTGCTCCTTGTGGTGATGATTGACATCACCAGCCAAAGAGGGATCCAGAACCTCTACTATGAACAGACTCGACGGCTCAACAGCATCATCGAAGGAACCAGACTGGGGACATGGGAATGGAACATCCAGACCGGGGAAACAAAATTCAATGAGCGCTGGGCCGCCATGTTGGGATATACGATTGCGGAACTGGAGCCTGTCTCGATTGAAACATGGCTTCTGCTCGTCCATCCTGAAGATATCATCAATGCCCAGGTACTTTTGCAGCAACATTTCAATGGTGAACTTGAATTCTATGATGTCGAAGTCCGGGCCAAGGCCAAAGATGGCAGCTGGGTCTGGATCCATGATCGGGGCAAGGTCATCGAATACGATAAAAATGGCCATCCCCTGATGATGTACGGCACCCATTCGGACATAACCAAAAAGAAGGATTTCGAGTTCCGGATCAATGAGTTGTCGATCCGGGATCCTCTTACCAATATTTACAACCGCCGTTATGTCTATGAAAGACTGGAGCAGGATCTGAAACGATTCGCCCGGCATCGGTCGGTTTTCGCCCTTGCCATCCTGGATATCGACCGGTTCAAGGATATCAACGACCGCCATGGCCATCTTGCCGGGGACCAAATCATCAAAGAATTCACCGAACTGATCCAGGACAACCTGCGCGAATACGACATACTTGGCCGTTACGGAGGTGAGGAATTTGTGGTCATCATGTATGACAGCGACAAAGCCGAAGCGGCGCTGATCATCGAACGGATTCTAGAAAAAGTCCGGAACAGGACCTTTTCATATCACGATGCCATTATCCGCTTCACATTCTCCGCCGGGGTATGTGACAGCAGTGAATTTGATGTTGAAGCGATAACAAACGAGAGGCTGATCGGTTTGGCCGACAAAAGGCTTTATTACGCCAAACAGCTAGGCAGGGATCGGATTGTGACTTAGTGTTTATTTTAACAAGTTTCATCCCTTGTGGAAATCACGCCAGGATGTTATTGTAGTACAACATCATTATTGATTTTCAGGAGGAACTTATGTACACATTACAAACGCCGACCTATGTTTTTTCGGCGATCTCACTTTTGATGATAGCCTACACCAGCCGTTATGTGGCAATTACACAGGTCATCCGGCAGCTTAACGAGAACGGCACCAAACGTGAAGGCCGGATAGATTGCCAGATCAAATCGCTGATGAAACGGGTCAAATACATCCGGAACATGCAGATTTCGGCATTGGTCGGATTCTCGCTCAACATTTTGACGATGATCCTGATTGCCTTGGGTTTCGATTTCATGGTACCAACCTTATTTCTGGCGGGACTGGCATTCGTTCTGGTTTCGCTTGTCATCTGCATACTGGAAATAGCCCTGTCGGCGCAGGCCTTGAGCATCTCACTGTCCGATGAACAAAGCGACTGTCCGGTAAAATAGGAAAAAGAGGATTTTAGTCCTCTTTTTTCAAATTAAAGAAGTTCCGTTGTCACAACACCCGATGGTGGTATAATTGAAACGACAAATACAAAGGAGATCAACATGAAATACGCACAAGAAGGAAAACAATATCATATCGAAGTCGGCCAGGGTGAAATTGGCCGCTACGTCATTCTGCCCGGCGATCCCAAACGCTGCGCCAAGATCGCCCAGTACTTTGACGATCCCAAACTGATCGCCGACAGCCGGGAATTTGTGACATACACGGGCTATCTCGATGGCGTCAAAGTCAGTGTGACCTCGACGGGAATCGGTGGGCCTTCGGCTTCCATCGCCATGGAGGAGTTGGTGAAATGCGGTGCCGATACATTTGTTCGGGTCGGTACCTGCGGAGGAATCGACATCGGCGTCAAAAGCGGAGACGTCGTCGTAGCGACCGGAGCGGTACGGATGGAGGGAACATCCAAGGAATATGCCCCAATTGAATTTCCGGCCGTGGCCAACCTTGATGTGACCAATGCCCTGGTGGCTGGAGCCAAATCACAGGGTGCTTCGTGGCATGTCGGGGTGGTCCAGTGCAAGGATTCGTTTTATGGCCAACATTCGCCAAGTATCATGCCGGTTAGCTACGAGCTTGAAAACAAGTGGGAAGCGTGGAAACGGTTGGGTGTCCTGGCTTCAGAGATGGAATCGGCGGCTTTGTTTGTGGTTGCCAGCCATTTGAAAGTCCGGGTCGGATCATGTTTCATGGTCGTAGCCAACCAGGAAAGGGAGAAGGCCGGGCTGAATAATCCGGTTGTCCACAATACCCAACAGGCTATCGAGGTCGGTGTTGCCGCCCTAAAAAACCTGATTGCATCGGATAAAAATCAAGAAAAGAACACTTAGCGGTGTTCTTTTTTTCACCCCAAATTAATTTTGGCACTATTGTCGGACGCCAAATCTAATTTGGGTTTGATTGAAAATATGTTTTGGTAGCGCTTATAATAAGCTTGTAAAACACAGAAGCAATTGGCCATTACTTCAAACTACAATCTAAAGGAGAGCTATTATGAAAGAAAAAGTCCAAACATTCGGACGGTTTTTAAGCGGCATGGTAATGCCAAATATCGGGGCATTCATTGCCTGGGGTTTGATCACTGCATTTTTTATTGAGACAGGATGGTTGCCAAACGCGACATTCGCAGCATTGGTCGGACCAATGATCACTTATCTGTTGCCTTTATTGATCGGTTTCACCGGAGGGAAAATGGTTCATGACTTCCGCGGTGGGGTAATTGGAGCAATCGTAACCATGGGCGTTATCGTCGGTTCTGGAACAATCATGTTCATGGGGGCGATGATCTGCGGTCCTCTGGCTGCATGGATCTTGAAAAAATTCGATGAAAGAGTCGAAGGTAAAGTAAAACCCGGCTTTGAAATGCTTGTAAACAACTTCTCAATCGGAATCATCGGTCTGATCCTGACATTGCTTGCCATGTTGGCAATCGCGCCAGTGGTCGTAGCTGTAAACAACGCATTGGCGGCTGGAGTTGGCTTCTTCGTTGAACGCTCAATGTTGCCATTGGCGTCACTGTTCATCGAACCGGCAAAAATCCTATTCTTGAACAACGCAATCAATCACGGAATCTTCTCGCCTCTGGGAATCGCCCAAGTCGAAGAAGTTGGAAAATCAATCTTCTTCCTGCTTGAGGCAAATCCGGGACCAGGTCTAGGAATCCTTATGGCCTATATGATTGCCGGAAAAGGGATGTCAAAAGCATCAGCGCCAGGAGCAATAATCATCCACTTCCTGGGTGGTATCCATGAAATCTATTTCCCATTCGTATTGATGAATCCATTGTTGATCTTCGCCGCTATCGGTGGGGGAGCTGCCGGTGTCTTCACTTTCCAAATGTTGAATGTCGGTCTGACTGCTCCAGCTTCACCGGGTTCAATCTTCGCATTATTGATGATGTGCTCTAAAGACAGCTATGTCGGTCTGGTTTTGGGTGTGGCTGCAGCGGCCCTGGTGGCACTGGCGATTGCCCTGCCAATCCTGAAATTCTCAAACAAAGAAACTAGTCTCGAAGAAGCAAAACAAAAAAACAAGGAATTGAAAGGTGCAAATCCTGCGCAGGATACAAAAGCAATCACCGGAAAAATTTCGAAAATCGCTTTTGCCTGCGATGCCGGAATGGGATCAAGCGCGATGGGAGCTACAGTCTTGAAAAACAAGATTAAGGATGCGGGCCTAACTGGAATCGAAGTCATCCATACGTCGGTTTCGACAATCCCCGGGGATGTCCAGGTCGTTGTCACCCATGAGTCACTGGCGCAACGGGCGGCCAATTCGAATCCGGATGCCAAGCTGGTATTGATCACAAACTTCCTGCAGGCTCCTGAGTATGATGAGCTAGTCGAATTCCTAAAAGAAAACCATAAAAATTAGGTCACTTAAGTGACCTGTTTTTTGGTATAATGGTTACGGGTGATATTAATGAAAAAACAAATCAAGAAAATTATCAAGTTCTATGCCTCGATTATCATGTCCTGCATGGGCGTATTCATGTTTCTGGGCATTTTGAATATAGTGTCGAATTTCTACCAGGATGAACGCCTGGTCCAAAGCATCCATGTGATAATAAACATCATTCTACCGGTGACCATAGCTTACCTGGCGGCCACCAGGATATCGGACCATACCGGTGGAATAATCGGACTTCTGGCTAGTGTAGCCTTGATTGTGACACCAAACAATGCGAGCATCATCGGCGCCTTTGTGATTGGGAGTTGCGCCGGGCTTGTCAACCGGCATTTTTTGAAGCGGCTCATAGAGCGGATTCCACCGGGATTCGAGCTTCTGTTTACCAACCTGATTATCGGCGTTTTCGGTTTTGGACTGGGGATGCTGGTGAATCTGGTGATGATTCCAACGCTGAATGTTTTTAGCGTTGTTACCAACGGATTTATCACATACCTGCTAAACAACGAGCTGATCGCTCTGATGGCGGTGGTAATCGAGGTTTCCAAAGTGTTTTTCTTGAACAACCTGATCAACCATGGAATCCTGATCCCCCTGGGTCTGTCCCAGGTCAATCAGATGGGAGACACGATCCTTTTTTTCCTGGAAACAAATCCCGGACCGGGTGCCGGGGTGATCCTGGCCCTGCTTTTTGCAAAAAAAAGGGAGGCCCGGCAGATGTTTAGTTATTTCACGGTCCAGTTTCTAGGCGGAATCCATGAGGTTTACTTCCCGCTTGTCCTGGAATTCAGGAAGCTATTCATCGCCCTGATAATGGGTGGGATGGCCGGAATCATCACGATGGAGAACATGGATCTCGGACTGATAAGTCCGGTAAGTCCCGGCAGCGTCTTTACGATCATGCTCAATGCGAGCAATTCCGACCGCCTGCTGGTGCTGGCACCAATCGGGATTTCCCTGCTGGTTTCATTCTTTAGCGCGATTGTAATCCTCCAGATTTCCACTGCTTCCCATGGGGGCAAGAAAAGTTCCGTCCTAAAATTGGGACCGATCAAAAAGATCGTTTTCACATGCGACGGGGGCTTCGGATCGTCGGTGATGGGTGCATCCCTTTTCAATCGCAAAATCAAGAAATATGATTTCAACCTGACGGTCAAGGCTCAGGGAATAAATAATATCGATGAAGATGTCTCGCTGATTGTCGTCCAGACGGGATTAGAGAAGATGGCTCGGGAAAAGTATCCTCACAAGGAAATATATCCGGTCAATGAATTCCTGGACAATGGCAGCTATGACGAACTTATTGCAATGTTGGAAGAAAGGAACAGGAATAATGAACTTTGATCCACGAATGAAAAAAATACTTCTGGAATTGCTCAAGGATGAGTACCTTTCGATTTCCCAGCTGGCTGAGCGCGTCGGGGTATCCAAACGGACTATCCAGCGAGAGCTTGGCTACATTGACGATGATTTAAGACCGTACAATCTGGTGTTCCAAAGCAAGACCGGAAAGGGCGTCTGGCTTGAAGGGTCCCAGGAAAACAAGCTTGAACTTTACAGTGCCATTGAAAAGGACAACACCTTCGACAGTTTCGATGCCAAAAACCGCCAGCGCCGGATCCTGCTCGAATTGCTCAAATCACAGGACATCCACAAGATAATATCCTTTGCGAACCTGATCAATGTATCAGAAGCGACAATCAGGCTCGATCTTATGGAAATCGAAAAGTGGCTTGACAAGTTCGACCTTGTCCTGGAAAAGACACCGGGCCTAGGAGTCAGGATGTCGGGCAGCGAGGCCAATTTGCGTCGGGCAATTCGTGCCTACTTCAGTGATTTTGCCCCGGAAAGCAGCGGCTCAGGTCGGTTTGATGAAATCAAGGAATTCATGGTCAAGAATCGTGAAGGCATATCCCAGCTGCTCGATGAGGACATCCTCAAAAGGGTGATCGAATGTCTTGAGGACATTTCCAGCGACCAGATCAGGGAGCTTACCGAAAGTTCCTATATCGGCCTGATTATCCATCTGGCCATAGTGGTCAAAAGGATCCAAAGCGGGGAGCAGATAAGCTATGACCGTGATCTGCTCAAAAGCATCGACATCGACCAGGATTACCGGATCGCCAAGCTGATTGGCGAATTTCTAATGGCGGAGTTCGATATTGTGATCGACGAGATGGAACTGTATTACATCAACCTCCATCTCAAGGGAACCAAACACCAGACCATGAATATCGAGAATATCCAAATGGACAACGAGGTCATCAAGCGCCTGATCAACAAGATGATCGATGCCTATGATCCGGCTATCGCCTTTGAACTGAAGCAGGACGACCATTTCATCAACGGCCTGCTTACCCATTTGCAGCCTACTTTGATCAGGATTGTCAATGACATGGTCATAACAAATCCTTTGCTTGACCAGATCAAGAAACAGTATCCTCGCGAGTTCGAAAAATGCCTGAATGTGGGTCAGGTCCTCGAGGATTTCACCCACAAGAAGGTGCCTTCGGGCGAAATCGGATTTCTCGCGATGCATTTTGGCAGTGCCGGCATCCGGCTCAAACTCGCTACCAAAAAAGCACGCCGGGTCAATGTCGGAGTCATCTGTGCGACGGGAATCGGGCTGTCACGTCTGATGGGGGCAAGTCTTGAAAAGATATATGGCGACAGGATCAGGGTTTTCCCCTTTTCCAAGGCCGATGCTTTTAGCGCTGATGTGATTGATTTCTACCTTTCATCGATAAAGATGGATGGCTACCATGAAAATCTTCTTTACGTCAACCCGATATTGAATGATCAGGACCTTGATGCCATTGGCGCGCTTATTGAAAAGCATTGTTACCTTCCTGTAAAGAATACCACCGTTCAGGACAGTTTCATCGAACAGCTTAGCGAATTCGACTACTATGTGGGCACAATCAAATATATTCTCGAAAACATCCGGATCACCCGGATTCGAGCGGACTGTGATTTTGGTGGCCTTGTCGCCCGTTCAACTGATTCCATGGATGAAACAATGGCTGCTACGGTGCGCCATGACCTTATTGCCCGGGAAAAAATAGGCAGCCAGATTTTCAAACAGCTATCGTTTGGCCTGCTACATACCAAGACTAACGGGGTTGAAAGACCTCAAATCATCCTGATTTTGCCTGAATCCGGGCCGGCTTTTGTGGATGACTATCTTGCAGGAGTCAAGGTTGTCATTTGTTTGCTTATGCCAAAAAATGAATACGAGAATCTTAATTCGAACATCCTGGGCCATATTTCATCGGTGCTCGTCGAAGACGAATCGATAATCGACGTATTTGCCACCGGTCAAAAACAGGAAATAGTCGAGAAGCTCTCGCTCCATTTCAAGACTTTCCTGGCTAAAAACCTGCTATGATGGTTTTAAAGTCGTCATCTTTGCATTTGCAAGTCTTTTTTGATATGGTTATACCATAAAGAAAAGACAAGGAGAATTCAAATATGAGCGAATATCTGCATTTGATTGAAAAGCGCCGCTCCAATTACGACCTTGGTCGCAATGTCACAGCCACCAAGGAAGAGATAAATGAGCTGATCGCCACTGTCGTCCATCACAACCCATCATCATACAACAGCCAGTCCACTAAGGTAATCGTGCTTTATGATTTGGAACATGACGATTTCTGGGACCTGGTCTCGAACCAACTTGAGAAGATCGTCGCTCCGGAAAGATTTCCAGCCACCAAAAAAAAGATTGAAGGATTCAAAAAGGCCTTTGGGACCGTCCTGTTTTTCGAAGATGAAAGCATAACCGGAGACCTGGTGAAAAAGTACCCCAGCTATGCCCAAAACTTCCGAATCTGGGCGCAGCAGGCCAATGCGATGGTCCAGTATGGAATCTGGGTCGGGTTGGGGGTGATGTCTCTTGGCGGTTCGCTCCAGCATTACAATGAAGTAATCGAAACGGCGGTGTGGCAGGCGTACGATCTTGATCGAAGCTGGAGGCTGATCGCCCAGATGCCTTTTGGATCGATCGAGAGCGCACCAAATGAAAAGGCGAAGAAAATCGAAGGGCGCATGATAATTAAAGAATAGAGTCGCCTTGATCTATCACAATGGAGTCAACTTAAGAATTTTTTCTTGAGTTGGCTTTTTTGTTTGTGCAGTTTGCGGGTGATCTGACAAATGATTTTTAGAAACTCAAACATCATCGAGCCTCCAGGAATTGGCTATCACTCGTCACTGAATGTTTGGTCAACTCCGACATTTGAAGATTATAAAAAATGTGTCTCATCCGTTGCTTGCACTCAGACAGTTCTCATTGCAACAATCTTTCTTTGCAGGTTCACAGTTAGGACTACCATGCAAATTATCCTGGCAAGGCTTGAATGGTTTTGCAACGCGGATGGCCCTACCTGCAGTATACCATTACCATTATAAGACTTGATTTTGACGGCAATAAGTTAATTTATCTTGATACAATCGCCATAAATCGAAGATATCGCTATCCAAAACGAAAACATGTTTAAGCCAGGGAAGTTATTTAAGTTGATTCCTTTTGCACCTTGATCTGGATTGTTCAGGTCTGGGTGTTTTTTCTACCCTAAGCAGTTTTGGCACTAATTGATGGGGCCAAATCAACTTTGCAATAAATTGAATTACAAGCGATTACATAGGATAATGGACTTGTAGAAAGAAAGGAGCACCGAAATGTTTTTTAAGAAAAATAAACAGGCGGTAGAGAAACCGCCCTTACTGAAAAAAGAAAATATCATAATCAACGCCAAGGCGGCCGACAAAGACGATGCCATCAACCAGGTCGGAAAGATTTTGTTTGATAGCGGCTATGTGCTGCAAGAATATATCCAGGGTATGCACGAAAGAGAAAAGACCTTCGCGACATACATGGGCAACTATCTGGCGCTGCCCCATGGGGTGGAACAGGTCAAGGATGCCATCGTCAATTCCGGAATCGCAATCATGATCTTCCCGGATGGTGTCGACTGGGACGGCAACGATGCCAAAATAGTGATCGGCATCGCCGGCAAAGGCGGCGAACACATGACCATCCTGGCGAATATAGCAACCAAGCTGATCGACATCAACGTTTGCGAACAGCTGATTGCCAGTGACCAGGACACCATTTACGACATACTGACAAGCGAGGCCTAAGATGATAATCACAATTACTATGAATCCCGCAGTGGATAAGACAATAACACTCGACCAGCTAGAACTGGGCGGATTGAGCCGGGTCAAATCAATCAAGCAGGACGCCGGTGGCAAAGGAATCAATGTTTCCAAGACAATCAAGGCATTGCACGGGGAATCCCTGGCATTGGGATTTGTCGGAGGCGAAAGCGGAACATTCATTGTCAAGGCATTGAATGAACTGGACATCAGACATGATTTTGTATACCTGGACCAGAATACCCGGGTTAACACGAAGGTGGTTGAAAACAGTGGCCGGGTCAGTGAAATAAATGAACCTGGACCGATCATCAACCGGGAAATGGTCGACTTGCTTTTGGAAAAGGTCAGAAAATATGCGGCAGAAGACGTTGTCTTTGTCCTTGCGGGATCGATTCCCCTTGGAGTGGACAAAGGAATCTACGGAAAGATCGTCGACATCGCCCATCTAAACGGGGCCAAGGTCATCCTGGATGCGGACGGCGACCTGTTCCGGGAATCGCTGCCTTCAAATCCCGACTATATCAAACCAAACCGCGAGGAATTGGAAAAATACGCCGGGCTGGACCACGAGGCATCAAAAGAGGAGCTGATCGCCATCGGTCAGGGACTCAAGGACAAGGGTATTGACAATGTCCTGATTTCACTGGGCAAAGAAGGGGCTTTGTTTTTGATGGAACGCAATGCGTTCGTGCCAGGACTCAAGGTAGTTGCCCAATCGACAGTCGGCGCCGGTGACGCGCTGGTCGGGGCGCTGGCTTACAGTGTCGAACACAAACTTGAACTAGAAGACCTGATCGAGCTGGCAATCGCCACTTCGGCTGGAGCAGTCACGACCCATGGAACCCAGCCACCAACGAATGAACTGGTCAACGAGCTCAAAAAACAAGTGAAAATTGAAATGTTATAGATAGATAAAAAAAGATAGAAAATCGAGGAGAACAAGATGAAAACTAGAGCAGTTAGAATGTACGGAGAAAATGATTTACGCTTGGAAGAATTTGAATTGCCACAGATCAAGGATGATGAAATCCTGGTTAAGGTTATGTCTGACAGTATCTGCATGTCAACCTACAAATTGGCTATCCAAGGTAAAAAACACAAGAGAGCACCCAAAAATATCGATACCAACCCGATCATCATCGGTCATGAATTCGCGGGAGTTATCGTTGAAGTCGGAAAGAAATGGCAGGACCAGTTCAAACCGGGAATGAAATTCGCGCAACAGCCGGCATTGAACTACAAAGGTTCTCTGGCATCACCGGGTTATTCATATGAATTCTTCGGGGGAGCCTGCACTTATTGCATCATCCCACAAGAAGTAATGGAACTGGGATGTCTGATGGAATATAAAGGAGAAAGTTTCTTCGAAGCTTCACTGGGGGAACCGATGTCATGTATCATCGGCGGTTACCATGCCAACTACCATACAAACAAACAGAACTACGAGCATGCGATGGGAACCAAAAAAGACGGGAACATCATCATTCTTGGAGGTTGTGGACCGATGGGTCTGGGTGCGATCTCTTACGGGCTGCAAATCGAAAACAGACCGCAACGGATTGTCGTTACGGATATCGACGATGCGAAAATCCAAAGAGCTCGCGAAGTTATCAGCGAACAGCAAGCCAAGGAGGCCGGAGTCGAACTGATCTATGTCAATACAGCCAAAATGGCCGACCAAGTAAAGGAACTCAAAGATCTTACCGACGGTCATGGTTATGATGATGTCTTTGTCTACATCCCGAACCAGAAAGTGGCGGAACTAGGTGACCAGCTTATGGCCTTCGATGGTTGCTTGAACTTCTTCGCCGGACCGACTGACAGCAATTTCTCAGCCAAAATCAACCTTTACAATGTCCACTACACCGCAAGCAAGATCATCGGGTCGACCGGTGGGAACAACGATGATTTGATCGAAGCCAATGAACTGGCATCGAAAAAATTGATCGAACCGGCCGTAATGGTAACCCATGTCGGTGGTATTGATTCAATTGCCCAAGCGACTCTCGACTTGCCAAATATTCCAGGTGGGAAAAAGCTGACTTACACCCAATTCGAAATGCCTCTGACTGCAATCGAAGATTTCAAGGAATTAGGAAAAACCGATCCTCTTTTCAAGAAGCTCGATGAAGCCTGCCAGGCAAACCGCGGACTATGGAGCAGCGAAGCGGAAAAAATCCTGTTCGATCATTATAACGTAACTTATTAATGACACTGACGATCCTTATCGGGTCGTCTTTTTATGTGGCAATATATTTTTTAATGGGGTAAAATCTAGATAACAAGGGAGGATTGGGGTTATGAAAACAAGACTTAAATACATTATCGGCGGGATGATTTTGGCAGTTGCGCTTGCGCTGGGTGGGTTTCTAGTCTATGCCGGAGACTATTACCGCTGCGGTCCTGTTGCCGGTGCAATGATTGATGACCCTGATCTTATAAGATTTGACAACGGCGACATCTACCTGGAGGCGGGTGCCGGTGGCAGCGATAAGCTGATCATATTCTACCCGGGCGGTAAGGTCGGATATGAGGCCTACCTGCCCATGGCAAAGATGATCGCCGACCAGGGGATTGGGGTTGTTGTCTGCAGGATGCCATTCAATCTGGCGGTATTCGACAAGGATCGGGCCCAGAAATATCTCGACCGGTTTGACAGTGACACTTCCATATATCTGATGGGCCACTCGCTTGGCGGCGCCATGGCTTCCAGTTTTGCGAGCGAACATCAGGACGATGTCGCTGGATTGATCCTTCTTGGCAGTTATCTTTACGGCAGCTATCCTGTGGAATCACAGCTCACCATTTACGGAAGCAATGACCTGGTCCTCAACCGCTCCAAGATTGACTACACCTCGAATGTGGTCGTCATCGATGGAGGCAATCACAGCGGCTTTGGCGATTACGGACCTCAAAAAGGCGACGGCGTGGCAGAAATATCCTCGCAGCAACAACAGGTTCTAACCGTATCCGCCATCCTGGAATTTATCAGGGGATAAAAAAACTGCAGCTGTTGCCGCAGTTTAGTGGATAATTTTATTGATCAATCCGCCTCCGAGGATGACACCTTGGTCATCGTAGAAGACCAGCGCCTGACCTGGAGTCATGGCCCGCTGGGCCTGGGTGAAGGTGCATAGATAGTTGTCCTTGTCAATTTTGGTGATGATACAGTCGCTAGGCTTTTGGGAATAGCGGGCCTTGGCCTTGGCTTTAAGATCGCCTTCAATCGATGCGATCCCCATGAAATTGATCTGGTCGAACTGGCACGAAGAGGCATAAAGGTCTTCGTTATCGCCTAAAGTGATTTCGTTGGTCGTTGCATCGATGTCCACGACAAAGGCCTTCTTGTTGAGGTTGATGTCCAGTCCCTTGCGCTGACCAATGGTATAGCGGGCGATTCCCTTGTGCTTGCCGATGACATTGCCATCAGTATCGACATAATTGCCAGGGACGAATTCCTTATGGGTGAACTCCTCAATGAAGGTCACGTAATCCGATGTCTTGACGAAACATATCTCCTGGGAATCGTTTTTGGCGGCGATGCGCGCATTGATGTTCTTGGCAATTTCCCGGACATCTTCCTTCTCGTAATCTCCCAGCGGGAAAAGCGTGTGGGCAAGTTGTTCCTGGGTGAGGTTGAAAAGCATATAAGTCTGGTCTTTTGTGGCTGTTTTGGCATGTTTGATGGCAAAACGGCCATTTTCCATCTGAATGATTTTGGCGTAGTGGCCCGTCGCGATATAGTCGACCTTTATCTGTTCCTGGTTGTGGAGCAGCATCGGCCACTTGATTTTGCGGTTGCAGACAACACACGGATTCGGGGTCCGGCCTCTTTGGTATTCATCGACAAAGTATTCGATGACTTCCTTCTGGAACTCCGCTCGCTTGTCGATGACGATAAGTTCGATACCTAGTGTGTCGCACACCTTCTGGGCATCCTCGATTTCGGCCGATTGGCCTTGCGACTCGGGCAGGGTTATCATGTGCACACCGGTGACATGATATCCTTGTTGCAATAATAGATAGGCAGTAACCGATGAATCGACGCCACCGCTCATGCCTACAAGTACATGTTTTTTTTCCATATGTTCCTCCATTAAATCGCAGCTAAAAGATTTAAAAGATCTAAAGCCAAATGTACGTTTCCACTATAACACAATTGAAAGAAAAGTAAACCCTAATAATTTTTGCGTGAAGAAAAAACATCCATGAAAGGATGTTTAATCGACAAGGAGCATCCGGTCGTTTGCGAATGATTCGTGGGACACTTCTTCGAATTTGCGCAGGAGGTCCTCGACCGTAAGGTTCATTTTTTCTTCCCCGGAAACGTCATAGACAATCTGCCCCTGGTTCATCATGATCAGCCGGTTGCCGATGGCGATGGCGTCTTTCATGTTGTGGGTGACCATCAACGCGGTCAGGTTCTGTTCGGCTACGATTTCTTCAGTCAGTTCAAGCACTTTTTTGGCGGTGACTGGATCAAGTGCGGCCGTATGCTCGTCGAGCAGGAGAATCTTTGGTTTTTGCAGGGTCGCCATAAGCAACGTCAAGGCCTGGCGCTGCCCGCCTGAAAGCAACCCGACTTTAGAAGTCATCCGGTTTTCCAGGCCTAGCCCGAGCCGTTTCAATACTTCATGGTATTGTTGTTTCTCGCTGGCCTTGATTCCCCATGCAAGGGTTCTTCTTTTGCCGCGGCGGTTGGCCAGGGCGAGATTCTCGATGATTTCCAGATTGGTTGCGGTACCCATCATCGGATCCTGGAATACCCGCCCGATGTTTGCGGCAATTTCATGTTCGCCTTTGAGCGAAACATCATTGTTGTCGAGATAGATATGGCCGCAATCGATGCTGTAGACCCCGGCGATTGTGTTGAGCAAAGTCGATTTCCCCGCTCCGTTGCCGCCGATGATCGTGATGAAATCTCCGTCATTGACTGTCAAGGAGATGTTTTGAAGGGCCTTTTTCTCGTTGATTGTTCCCAAGTTGAACGTTTTGGAAATGTTACTTAGTTTCAGCATCTTCAAGCTCCTTTGTCATTTTTTTGTATGTGGTGACCTGTCTTCGTTTGGCCAGATAGGTCGGAATGGCCAAAGCCACGGCAACCAGAATGGCGGTGAAAAGTTTCAGGTCATCGGTCGAAAGTCCGGCCTGGAGCACCAGGGTGATGATGATCCGATAGATGATTGAACCGGAAATGATCGCGGCTAGGGTGACCATAAAATTGGTTCCCTTAGAGATTAGGACTTCACCGATTACAATCGAAGCCAGGGCCATGACAATCGCCCCGATCCCCATTTTGATGTCGGCATAACCCTGGGCCTGGGTGACAAGTCCGCCCGAAAGGGCGATCAGGCCGTTGGAAATCATCAGTCCGATGATCTTTGTCGAGTTGGTGTTCACGCCAAGCGAACGGACCATCTTCTCATTGTTTCCGGTGGCCCGAATCGCGCTTCCCAGTTCGGTTCCAAAAAACCAGTAACTGATCATGATGATGACCACTGCAATCACAAGCCCGATTATCAAAACGATCCAGTTGTTTGACAGCCCGCCAATCGGGAAGTCCTTGAACAGGTTAGGGGTGTTGAGCAATGGGATGTTCGATCTCCCCATTATTCGAAGGTTGATCGAGTACAGCCCGATCTGTGACAATATCCCGGCCAGGATGGCGGGAATATCGAATTTGGTGTGTAAGATTCCGGTTATTCCTCCGGCAATGAAACCGGAAACCGTGGCCATCAAAATGGCGACGAAAGGATTGATTCCTGATGTCAACGCTACTGCGCAGACCGCTCCGCCTGTGGCAAAAGAGCCGTCTACCGTCAAATCAGCAATGTCCAAAAGTCTAAAAGTAATAAAAACGCCTAAGGCCATGATACCCCAAAGGATACCTTGACCTACAGCGCTTTGAATAGCAAGTAAAAAAGGCATTATTCGACGATTACCGCTTCGGAACTCAAATCTGCGGGAATTGTGATTCCAAGCGCATCAGCAGTAGTCTGATTAATTGTAAGTTCGCATTCTTCTTTATTTAAATATACGATTGGCATAGATGCCGGATTGGCTTGGTTTTTCAGGATTTCAACAGCTTGTTGACCAGCCAGTTTTCCAAGTTCATAGTAGTCGATTCCATAAGTGGCAAGCCCCCCGTTGGTAACCATTCCGGCTTCACCGACGATAGTAGGGATCTTGTTTTCGTTGCATACCATGGCAACTGTCTGCATTCCGTCAGCCAGCAAGTTGTCGGTAGGGATGTAGATGGCGTCAACTTTTCCTACAGCCGATTCAACAACTTGTTGGATCGCGTTTGATTCGGATACAGTGTATGGCTTATATGTCATTCCTGCCGCTTCAATTGCTTCTTTGGCAAGGTTTGCCTGGAAAATTGAGTTGTCCTCTGACGAGTTGTACATAACCCCGACAGTTTTGGCAGTTGGGATCAGTTGTTTGAGCAGGTCGATCTGTTCTTGAACAGGAGTCAGATCCGATGCCCCAGTGACGTTTGTCCCAGGGTTTTCGTTGCTTTGAACCAGTCCTGAAGATGCCGGATCGGTAACGGCACTGACAACGATAGGGATATCGGTTGTTTTTGAAGCCGCCGATTGGGCTGCCGGAGTGGCAATGGCGTAGATCAGATCAACGCCGTCGTTGACGAATTTCGATGCGATCGAATCGCAGTTGGCGATATCGCCTTGAGCGTTCTGGTCGTCGTATGTTACTTCGATGCCCGCTTCTTCCAAGGCGTCTTTGAATCCTTCATTGGTGGCATCAAGGGCCGGATGTTGGACTAGCTGGATGATTCCAACTGTCTGCGTGTCTGCGGATGTGGAACTTCCACAAGCAGCTAATCCAAGCGCCAATGAAGATGCCAGTAATGACTTGAATATTTTCTTCATATTCTCTTCCTTCTCTTTCTCACTTGATTATCTAAAATAGATAACTAAATATTAATAAAATATCACATCCAAGTCAATCATATTTAGCAAACGGCCAAATATCGTATCAGCTTTTTTTAAAATTGACGAAAGGCAGCAGAAAACCATATCGGTTGTAATACAAACTTTTGGGTGATAGACTGTGAGCGTTATAAGAATTTAACACCATTATTCTTGCTAGTTGACAATACCGGCTGTAACTCCTTTTAATAGCACTTGTTGATATCGCGATAGCTATCAAAAAAACAAGATGATTCCCTGCGGCTTCATCTTGTTTTTTTGTTATTTTTTGTTTTTGGGCTGGGGATCGGTCAAATCCGCAATTGCTCCATTGGCGATTGCTGCAAGATACAGGGCGGCCACTTGACCATGGGGCTGGTATCTCTTTGAGTAACGATCGAATTTGGCATCGTCGATTGCCCGGTGCCGGTAAAGCATCCGCATCCCTTTGAGGATCGTTTCATTTTCCCGTTCGAGGGGCTCGATATTATTTGATGGGGATTTTTTGAATTCTTCGATGGCTTCAAAGGTCAGACCTGGGATGGCGCAAAGGCTTGCTTCAAGCAACCCTTCATCGGTGCTTGAAAGTTGGGTCAGGTCATACTGGTTGCGGTAAACGCGGGCGGCGAAGTCTTTGATGCACAGGACTTGAAATTGGGGGATTTTCAAGGCATGCAGCTTCTTTTCCTTGATCTTTGTCAGCGTGTATGGTGTCAGTTTCTCAAAGCTTTTTTCCAGCTTTTCGAAAAGCTCATGGCCATTGTCCAAAGGTGCCAGGATGCTCTGGATGACCTTGATAAAAGGGTCGCTAGAATTTCCGACCGGGATGAAACCGATTTGTTCAATGGCTTCTTTAAATTTTTTGTCTTTTTTTGATAGATAGTCCAGTTCTACTTGAGAGTAAGTAAAATTCATATCAGTACCTCCTTAAGCGATAACTGCAACATCATAACATAAATAGTGATTTCATGCCAATTTTTTTTAAAAAAATATCGTAAAAATGTTTATTGTTACAATGTGTGTATCTATTGTTACAATGTAAACTTTCTTGGTACATATATTGTAATTTGGCTTTGGAGGTAGTATAATGGTTTTAGAAATGGAGGCGATAAAATGTTGGACAATAAAACTATCGTCGTTTATGGCTTAACTAAGCGCGAAATGAACATGGTGGAACGGGCAAGCCAGGATTTCAAGGTCAATGTAGTCAAAATCAAATACCTCAAAGAAATTTATCATGCGGATTATTTCCTGGCGATTTTGGATGTCAATAATGCCAAAAGTGAGGAACTGGAAAAGTACAGCGATTATCTTGAAAATGTGGATCCGAATCTGGCGACAAAGGTTATTATTGATATTGACAAAAAAGAGCTTAGCAAGAAAGGGAACTATGCATCGTTCAACAGTTTTCAAGGGATTGAAAATGAATTGAGCGTCTTGATCAAGAAATCTTTCCAAAAAGCCAAACGCGAGCTGGGTGTAGCCGACAGCATGAACAAGGCTATTGCAGTGTACAATTATCTTTCAAACAATTCTGGAAGCATTGAACAGATCCAAAAGACGACCGGGCTAGACAATGCTGAAGTGATCCGTTACCTCGGGATTCTCGAAATTTTTTGTGATGATATTCAATTTGACAATGAAAATAATAGCTATGGAAAAAAGGAAAGCTGATTTCCTTTTTTTCTTGTCTTTAAGGGGATAAAGTGTTGACACCGATTTTAAATTTAGCTAATATAAGGAATACTGGAGGATTGAACATGAGTGATTTTATCAATGAAATAAACAGACGCAGGACATTTGCGATCATATCCCATCCCGATGCCGGGAAGACGACCTTGACCGAAAAATTCCTGTTATATGGTGGGGCCATTCAGCTGGCCGGTACCGTTAAAGGAAAAAAGAATTCGCGCCACGCGACCAGCGACTGGATGGAAATCGAAAAACAAAGAGGGATTTCGGTAACTTCATCCGTGCTGCAATTCGAATATGACGGATATTGCATCAATATCCTGGATACTCCGGGCCATCAGGATTTCTCGGAGGATACTTACCGGACCCTTATGGCGGCGGATTGCGCGGTCATGGTAATCGATGCCTCAAAAGGGGTCGAGGAACAGACCCGCAAGCTGTTCAAGGTTTGCACAATGAGAAACATCCCAATCATCACTTTCATTAATAAAATGGACCGTGAAGCTCAAGATCCTTACATGCTTTTAGAAGAGATAGAACAGGAGTTGGGAATAAAGACCACTCCGGTCAATTGGCCGATTGGATGCGGCAAACAGTTTGCCGGGGTTTACGAAAGGGAAAAAAAGGAGATCATCCGCTTCCTGGAATACACCGGTGGTAAAAAGGCGGTAAGCAGTGAGACCATCAAAATCGATGATCCGATGCTCAAGGACGCCATTGACCAGGAGCTTTACGAAAAGCTGCTTGAAGATATCGAACTTCTGGATATCGCCGGCAACGAGTTCGACCTCGAGGCGGTCCACAACGGGAAGCTGTCACCGGTTTGTTTCGGTTCGGCACTGACCAACTTTGGAATCGAGCCGTTCCTGCGCCATTTCTTGGCCATGACGACTCCGCCACTGCCACGGGTTGCCGAGGGCAGACAAGTCAATCCCACCGATGAGGATTTCTCGGCATTTGTATTCAAAATCCAGGCGAATATGAACAAGAATCACCGCGACCGGATGGCCTTTTTTAGGATCTGCAGCGGCAAATTCACCAAAGGGATGGAGGTCTACCATTTCCAAGGCAAACGCAAAATCAAACTCAATCAGTCGAAATCGCTGATGGCCGACGAGCGTTCCGAGGTTGACGAGGCCTATGCGGGGGATATAATCGGGATTTTCGATCCGGGAATCTTCTCGATTGGGGATACCATCACCAACGCCAAAAAGCCATTCGCCTTTGAAGGCATTCCAACCTTCGCGCCGGAACACTTCCGCCTTATCCGCAACAAGGACACGATGAAACGGAAGCAATTTGTAAAAGGCGTGGAACAGATAGCCAAAGAAGGTGCGATACAGATTTTCACCGAAATGGGCGGGGCCATGGACGAAATCTTCGTCGGCGTGGTCGGAGTTTTGCAGTTCGAGGTTCTCGAACACCGCTTGAAAAACGAATATAATGTGGAAATCGTATCGTCAGGATTGCCATACCAGTTCATCCGCTGGATCAACAACGATGCCAACTTGAAAGAGCTCAACTTGCCATCGGACTGCCGGGCGGTCCAGGATCTTAGGGGCAACACCCTGTTGCTTTTCACCTCGTCTTGGGGTGTCAACTGGGCAAGAGACAAGAACCCAAATCTGACCCTGCGCGATTTTTCGAAAAACTAGTGTCTAATAAGATTCCTCATTTGTGGCAACGCCCTTTAGAAGCGAAGGCCCGGGAGGAATCTTTTCTTGTTGCAGTTTTTAATGTGCAAAAATGACAAATTGTGATAAAATATTCTCTAATGGGGGGTGACGCTTTATCGCACATGTTGGAAAAAGACTTAGCTGCCGCTGCTTCAAAAACATGGAGATGAAAATCGGCAAGGAAGAAGAAGTGCTGTTTTTCGAAAGACAAATCTATGATTGTGTTGTTAAAGATGATGGCATCAATCCCGTTTACTATAAGGTTTATGGTGAAGAATACGCATTAAGTTGCACCCACAAAGAGTTCAATACGTATTTCGTATTGATCAATAAAAAGTAAAGGTGGCATATTTATGATCAGACATTTTACTATCAAGAACATCAACGACGTCAAAACATTCAATGAGCTCTCGCTCAAGCTCAACAGCCTTGGCGAGGTTGCTCATATAAAGGTAAAAGACAATGCCGTCGAGTTCGACAGTATCGACATCATGGGCATTGTCGAAATAGTCGAAGCGATCGACCCTGCTTTGAAAATCCAGGAGATCGTCGACGAAGAGGAAATCGACCTGAAAAAGGAGTCGGAACCAAAAGAGTATTTCTTCCTTTTTGAAAACATCTCGAAGGATGAAATGGAACAGGTTCTGACCGTGTTGAGCTCCTATTCGAGTTACACCAACGTATCGCTCAACCGACAAAACAAATTGCTCAAGCTCACAACCAACGACCATCATGTTCTGGCCCGACTTAAACGGATTGTTGCAAAAATCGGACCGAATATCAGTATCATCAACTATAACCGTCCATTCCAGGGAGAGGATTTTTTCAATCGGACCTTCAGCAGGTATTTCATCATGGTTCTTGTCGGGGCCCTGGCGTTCGGGATTGCCGTCGTAACCCGACGCGAGCCGACAATCATCACCAGAATCGCCTGGCTGGTTACCCTGGCGGTTCTTCTTTCGAGCATGCTCAAGACCGCTTGGATCGACATCAAACGTAAACGTTACTTCACCGAGGACAATCTGATGATCCTTTCTGGATTTTTGGGCTGGGCCTTTGGGTTCTATTTCGAAATGGTCCTGGTTGTCATCATCTATCTGGCATCCAAGGAATTGTTGATCAACCTGGGGACTTGGATCATCAATGATATCGACCGGAAACTCGAGTCGATCGAATATGGCAACCTGCGGACACAGCAGGGTGTTGTCAGAGTTCCTCTTAGCAGCATCGACATTGATGATATTGTGGTGGTGCACGAAAATGAAGCCATAAATTTCGACAGTGAGCTGGTTGACGCCAAGGCGTTTGTCAACTCTTATGCGGTAGATGGCGATGACAGTGACAAGCTCATCAATGCCGGGGATCCCATCCGGGCCGGTTGCACCAACCTGCAAGGGACCATCCAGGTCAGGGTCAAGAAAATCTACCAGTCTTCGGCATTGAACCTGGTCGCATCAAGAGCGACAAGCTACGCCTTGAGCGAATCGAAGATGTTCAAGTTCATGCAGCTGTTCGCCAAGGGATACACCATCACCTTGATCGTCCTGGCGGCATTGATGATCGTCTTTGGGGGCGGATTCAGGCTGATTGATGAAGCGTATGTATATATTGGAATAATCCTTCTTTCAATCAGCTCCAATGCGACTTACGTCCAGGCGATTTCATATTCGTCATTGGGTGTGGTTGGCAACGCTTTGGTTAAAAATATAGTCATCAAGAACACCAACAGCATTTACCGGCTCCATTCATGCAATGTGATTATCTATGACCGGATCGATGACCAGCCGGTAAGTCTTGACGAACTCGAGCTGATCGAATATCTCCACTCTTTAAACAAGATCCTGATTATCTTCAACGACGGACCTCAGGACCTCATTGCCGGAAAATATCAGGTTCGCAACAACTATACAACCGAAGAAAAACTGCAAGTTATCACTGATTACCAGAAACACAATGCGGTATGTTATATTGGCGATTCGACCAAGGATATCGTCATGCTCCAAAGTGCCAATGTCGGTATTGCCCGGGGCGGGATCCTTGCCAAGAGGGTTATCCGCAACAGCGACATCGTGCTGAAAGATTCATCGAAACAGACGATGGAAAACGCCTTTTTAGTGTCCAAACGCTACCGCCATGTGATTTATCAATATGGCTTTTTGGGACTGGTCGGGGTCGTGGCCATTTTCATCATGGCTGTCGCCAATATCATCCCTTGGGTGCTCGCGGTGGCTATCGACGTTATCATCAGCGGCGCTGTAATTTTGATCAATAAAAGGATAGTGAACTTATCATGAGACCATTGATTGTAAAACAGACGACCCAGCTGCAGGATTTCCTGCTCAATTTCTACAATAAGAAGAATGTAAAAAAATATCTCAAATACAAGCAGGTCCATCTCAACGGCTCGAATGAAGTCCGTTTTGACACGCTTTGCCAGCCCGGGGACCAGGTCGAAATCAAGGAAGCGGCCAAGACGGGGCTGGACATCATATATGAGGATGAAGAATTGGTGGTGATCGACAAACCGGCCGGCTTGCTGTCAATTGCCGGAGGCAACGAGAAGGAACAGACTGCCTACCACCAGGTTTCCCTCTACCTCAAGGAAACAAATCCCAAGGCCCGGGTTTTCGTCCTGCATCGGCTCGACCGGGACACTTCGGGAATTCTGATGTTCGCGAAAAACGAGAGAATCAAGAAGCTGCTCCAGGATAAATGGAATGATATCGTCACCCATAGGGGTTACTATGCCCTGTGTGAAGGCAAATTGCCCAAGGAAAAAGACCGGATCGTCAACTATCTCAAGGAGTCCAAGACCCAGCAGGTATACATTGCCAAAGACGGCAAAAAGGCGATCACCGATTACGAGGTAATGAAAAGTTCGAAGGGCAACACCCTGGCCCGGATATTTTTACAGACCGGCCGGAAGAACCAGATCCGGGTGACGCTCTCATCGCTCAACTGCCCAATTGTCGGGGACAAGAAGTACGGCAGCGTGACCAACCCGATCAGAAGGCTCGGTCTTCATGCCTACTGTTTTGGCTTTGTTCATCCCATAACCATGAAGAAGTATTATTTTGAATCAGCTATTCCTGAAGAGTTCGAACGGGTTTTCAAATAAAAAAATGAAAATAGGTTTGACAAGTAGCTAGATAACTGTTATAGTATGACAGTAAATGAAAAGTAGTGGAAAGAAGAAGTGCCTGCTTCTCGCCTGAGTGAACTTATCGCTAGGCCAATGTCACAAAGAATTTATTCTTAATGAGATTATAGCGGGTGCAATCTGTACTCGCTTTTTATTTTAAACTACTATGGAGGTGACTTTTATTAGAAAATATGATACCAAAAAACCAAAACAACCTGATGAGTTAGTAAATGAGAAGATTCGGTTCAGAGAAGTCTTGGTTATTGATCAAAATGGTGATCAGCTTGGAGTTAAATCGAAAAATGAGGCTATCGATCTTGCGTATAGCCGTGATTTAGATTTGGTTTGTGTTGCCCCAAATGCCAAACCGCCAGTTTGCCGGATTATGGACTTTGGAAAATATCGTTTTGAGCAACAAAAAAAGGCTCGAGAAATGAAGAAAAACTCGAAAACTGTTACCCTTAAAGAAACGCAGTTGTCAGTGACTATCGATACTCATGACAAAAACGTGAAGTTGAAAAGAACATTGGCTTGGCTTGAGGAAGGTAACAAAGTTAAAATTGCAATCAGGTTCAGAGGTCGACAAATGGCTCATATGGACTTAGGAAAGAAAGTCATTGATGATTTTGTGGCTGAATGTGCGGAATTCGGTACGGTTGAATCACCAGCCAAACTAGAAGGAAGAACGTTGACTGCAATCATTGCACCAAAGAAAAAATAATTTTAGGAGGATATAGTTATGCCAAAAATGAAATCTCACAGTGGATTAAAAAAACGTATTAAAATTACTGGATCAGGTAAATTGAAAAGATCTCACGCTTATACTTCTCACTTAGCTCACAACAAATCTCATAAGCAAAAGAAACACCTTGCTAAATCAGGATTGGTAAGCAAATCAGATTATAAGAGAATTAAAACTAGACTTTCAAAATAATAGGAGGAAACTTAAATGGCAAGAGTAAAAGGTGGATACACTGCTAGACGCAGAAGAAAAAAAGTTTTAAAGTTAGCTAAAGGATATTTTGGAGCGAAACATAAATTATACAAAACGGCTCATGAACAGGTAATGCATTCATATGCATACGCATACCGTGACCGTCGTCAAGTTAAACGTGATATGAGAAAATTATGGATTGCTCGTATTAACGCTGCAGCTAGAATGAACGAAATCTCATATTCAAAATTGATGTTTGGATTGAAGTTGGCTGGTGTTGAAATCAACCGTAAAATGCTTTCTGAAATCGCAATCGCAGATCCAAAAGGATTCAGCGCAATTGTTGACCAAGCAAAAGCACAATTAAATAAATAATCTAGCACTTTTATAGTGCTATTTTTTGTAGGGGGAAAATTTGATGCTTGAAATGTTTAAGGTAGTGCTTCTAGGAATTGTTGAAGGAATAACCGAATGGTTGCCGATTTCATCGACCGGCCATATGATCCTGGTCGATGAGTTTGTCAAGCTTAATTGCACCGATGAATTCCTGTCGATGTTTTTAGTTGTTATCCAGCTGGGTGCGATAATGGCGGTTGTGGCCCTGTATTTTTCCAAACTGATGCCCCTGACCAGGCATGAGGGGAAAATCAAGCTGATACCCAGCAAGCTGAGATTGTGGTCGAAGATTCTGGTGGCTTCCCTGCCGGCCGCTTTGATTGGCTTGGCCTTCGATGACCTGATCGAAGAGAAGCTTTTCAATCCGCTTGTGGTCGCCTTGACCCTGATAGTTTATGGTGTTGCTTTTATTGTGATTGAATACTATAATAAAGATAGAGAAGTTAGAATCAATGATTTGAAGCAAATGGATTATAAAACCGCTTTGGGAATCGGGGTTTTCCAGATTCTTGCTTTGATTCCGGGAACTAGTCGTTCTGGAGCGACCATAATTGGAGGGATTCTATTGGGTACATCACGAGAAATTGCCGCCGAGTTCACTTTCTATCTGGCAATACCGATAATGTTCGGGGCATCTTTGCTCAAGATTTTTAAATTCGGTCTGGCATTCACTTTGGCGGAAGCAACCATGCTTTTGATTGGCTGCGCTGTCGCCTTTGTCGTATCAATTTTTGCAATCAAATTCTTGATGGGCTATATCAAGAAGCATGACTTCAGTGTCTTTGGATATTACCGGATCCTGGTCGGGGCCCTGGTATTGATTTATTTCTTCCTGGTAAAATAGGATGAAGCAGGTAATCAAGCAGGCAGACATCTTGAACCGCACACCGACCGAGGTATACAAGATAATATGCAACTTCCCGCAAATAATATCTGGCATCAAGGATGCTAAAGAAGAGATCGATGGCCAGTTTTATCACTACTACGTCAACGGTAAAGAAATTTTCACAATCCAGGTGACCAACTTGATTGAGGATCTGATGGTCGTATTCCACTTCAAGGGCATCCATCAGGAAGGGACTTTGTCAATCCAGTTGGCTTCATTGAACGAAACGTCGACACGGATCTATTTCACGTCATTTTTCGATTCACTGGACTATCTTGGCAAAGCCGAACTGGCGTTCAACCGCCTGGCGATATATGTCGATGACATCGAACTCAACATCCGCAACGCATTGAAGAACGGTTAAGCCGTTCTTTTTTGTTTTTTGTCAATTTTGCGGTATAATTGAATCAGATAGACCAGCATCAATTCATTTTCATATTATAAAAATATATTTTCATATTTGGATATTTTGTGCTAATATTGAATCAGGAGGATGGATCATGAAAATTCAAAGCAAGCGGATTTACCTGGCGGGGATGTTTCTGCCTGGAATTATTGAAATGGAAAATGAAAAAATCAAACGGATATTGCCTTATGGAAGCGAGACACCCGACCATGATTACGGGGACAGGATGATCATTCCGGGAATGATTGATGTCCATTGTCATGGAGGGATCGGGGTTGACACCAACGACGCTGACGAACCGGGTATGATTGCCTGGTCAAAGGCGCTGTTGGAAGAAGGAATCACTTCCTTCACTCCGACGACCGTCACCGATTCGGTCGATTCCCTGAAAAACGCGGTTGCTGTGGTGGCCAAGATAATTGACGAGAGAACCTACGGGGCCCAAATGGTGGGAATCCATCTCGAGGGACCTTATGTCAATACCGAAAAAAAAGGAGCCCAGCCGCCCCAACATATCCTGAAGCCTGATCCTGAAACGTTCAAGCAGATCAATGAAGCGGCCAAAAACAATATCAAGATCGTGACCCTGGCCCCGGAACTTGACGATGGTTTCGAATTCACCAGATATCTTGCCGATCAGGGAATCCAAGTGGCTCTTGGCCATTCCAATGCGACTTTTGAACAAGGCTACCAGGCGGTTGCCAATGGGGCCAACGGAATCACCCATTGTTACAATGCGATGAATCCGTTACACCACCGCGACCCCTCGCTGGTGGGTCTCGCGATGAATCTCGATGATATCTTCGTTGAGGTGATCTGCGATGGCAATCATGTCACCTGGCCGGCCTTAAAGGGGCTTGTGGATGCCCGAAACAATCTCAATTGCATTATGGTCGACGACGCTCTGGCGGCAAAAGGCTGCGCACCGGGAGTGTATCAGCTGGGCGATTATGAAGTGGAGGTCCGCGACAACGGGTCATGCTACATCGTCAACACTCAGACATTGGCCGGCGGTTCCCTCAAGTTCAACGAGGGATTGGCGAACCTGATCGAAAAGGCTCTTGTTCCGATTCCTGTGGCGATAAACATGGTGACAATCAATCCGGCCCGATATCTCAAGATTGACGATTTCAAAGGAAAAATCCAGGCCGGCTACGACGGTGACCTGGTTGTCTTGAACCCGGACTATTCGATTCAGGCGGTTTATTGCCGTGGAAAAATGGTATAGAGGCAAAAAAAGGATAACGCAAGCTATCCTTTTTTATTTGAATACTGATTTCAAATATCCCATAAACCCGGATTTGTTGGTGTGGTCGAATGGATTGCATTCCTGGAAGTCGTCGGCATTGTAATAACGGCAGCTTCTCTCTGTCGTGTCGAAAATGGCGAAGGTTCCCTTGCGGTAATGGCCTCGAGGCAAGGCAAGCGAACCGGGGTTGATCAGGGTAAGGTCATCGACCTCGTCAAAATACGCGATGTGGGTGTGGCCGAAGCATACGACATCGGCGTGTTTGTTCCGGGCGGTTTCAATAAGGTAATCAAGGGTGTAGTTGACATCGTGGCGGTTGCCATGGACGATGAAAAAGACAAGATTGTCGATTGTCACCAGCAGTTCCTGGTGGCCGGGATAATAATCGTTGTTGCCAAGAACGATATAGAAGTTTCTGGCATTGGAAGGCTGGAAATTGTAGTGGATGTCACCACAATGAATATAACAATCGACGGAATGTGATTTCATGATTTTCTCGATTTTGGATTGCTCCATAAAATGGGAATCCGACATGATCATAATTTTCATATAAGTGCTCCTTTACCTTATACTACCAAATTAACACAATAATTACAAAAAAAATCCAAATTTCCAATGAAATTCGAGCATTTCCTAAATCATCCGGATGATTTAGGAATTCACTAAAGGATATATTACCCATGTATAAACTAAGTGTGTAAAAAAATGTGTCAAGAAAGCGACATGCCCGATTGTAAACGTTACCATTCCAAATAAAAGTTTACAATATTATATATAAGTAACCTATCAATTTGTTAAAAGTCGAGAAAAATACGAATTGTTGTGGATTTTTATGTTGAGGGATAGTATAATTATGTCATCGATTATTTATGGAGGGCAAATTATGGCCAGTAAATTGATGCGGATAAAGGATTATCTTGAAAATAAAGTGATCGCACGAAAAGCGATGTTCCTGCCTTTGGTGTGCGTTTCAACCTTCATGTTGGTTGGTTACGCTGCGGTGGACAAGGAAGCTCCGGTGATTGAAACCAATACTGTTGAATTGGTTTACCAAGGAAGTCTGACTTTGGATATGATCAATGTCAGCGACAACCGTGATGAACCCGCCACACTCAACGTTTCGATCGATGAAAACAACCTTAATATAAACCAACTAGGTTCATATACTATAAATGTAACTGCAAAGGATTCATTCAACAATGAAGCCCAAAAGGAAGTGACAGTCAACGTTGTCGATCTGACTGCTCCGACAATCGAACCACTTGGCCAAATCCAAGGCTACGTGATCAATGTGCCGGTAAAAGGCAGCAACGATTTAGGCAATTACCTTCTCGCGAGTGACGATGTGGACGGTGACGTCACACCGTTCATCGAGTCTTCTGCAAAACTCGATACCGCCAAATTGGGACTTCAGACATTGGAGTTGACTGTTGCTGACAGCTCTGCCAATGTGACAAAAACAACTTATACATTCAATGTAACCGACACTCAGGCACCCAAAATCGACCTGCCAAAAGGTGTCAACGTTGTTCTTGAGTATAATCAAAACTTCAATCTCAATGACTATTTCAAGGCAACCGACAACTTTGAAAGCAATTTGAAAGTTGAAACTGCCGGTGCTGTCGATGTCAAAAAGTATCAGGAAAAACAGACTGTCGAAATCGTTGTCACCGACAGCTCGGAAAACCAAACAAGACAGACGATGACTTTCGTCGTGGAGGACAACCAGGCCCCTTCCTTGAAGCTCAAAAACAGCTCGATTACTGTCAGCACCAATGACAGCCTGAATCTTGCTTCATATGTTTCCAGCGCCACTGACAACAAGGACGGCAATGTGGTCAAAGAAGTCAGCTTCAACACGATTTCGACTTCAAGTGCCGGTACGAAAATCGTGACTTACCAGGTGGCCGATGAGGCTGGAAACAAGGCTACGGCGCAGCTCAAAGTCCGCGTTGTGGCACCATTGACTTACTCAAGTGTTACCGGTAATCGCATTGTCGATGTCGCTTTTAGCAAAATCGGGACGCCTTATGTTTATGGCGCTACCGGACCGAACGCATTCGACTGTTCGGGCTTCACCCAATGGGTTTACCGCCAAAACGGAAAAACCATCCCGAGAACTTCAACCGCCCAAAAAACCGGAGGAACGGTGATTTCGATTTCGCAAGCGCGTCCGGGTGACATTTTATGGCGTTCGGGACATGTGGCGATCTATGTAGGGGGGAACTCATATATCCATGCGCCCCATACCGGAGCCTATGTCCGGGTGGATAGTGGAATTTACTCATTCACCTGTGCGGTGAGATACTGATGATCAAAGGTTTGCTTTTTCGGTAATTTCCGGGAAAACGAACCTTTTTATTTTTTCTTGACTCTGGCTATGCTAAAATAAGTCGAGGTGAATTTTATGTATGTAGGAACAAAAAAGATATTTGAGAAATATGATCAGGCATTGCTCGAGCAGGGAAACAGGATTGAGGAATTGGTCGACCTGGCTAGCGATGCTTTGTATAGACATCTGGATAAATACCAGTCATATGCGTTTTTAATAGGACCGGGCAACAACGGTGCCGACGGTCTAAGCTTGGGGCTGAAGTTGGCCTTGAACAAGAAGGAAGTCCAGTTCTACTGTTTTTCCACTCATCATTCCCCTGCCAATTCGCATTACCTTGAACAGGTAGACCAGCTATCCATTCCCGTAGCAAAGATGGATCAGGAAAATCTTGAATCTTTCCAGGAAGAGCTAAACTTGTATGATGTCGTTGTCGACTGCCTTTTTGGTTTTGGTTTGAACAAACCGATGGCGGGGATCTATAAAGATGTGGCTGAGCTAGTAAACAATGAATGCAACAGCGATGTCGTGGCAATCGACATTCCAAGCGGAATGTATTGCGACACTTTCAATGGCGGCGATACCATTATCAAGGCCGATCTGACCGTCACTCTGACCGCTTTGAAGCAGTCTTTCTTGAATCCGGCCAGTCAGGAATACACCGGAAAAATCCAACTTGAATACCTGGACGCTCAAAGTTTCCATAAGCAGCTGGGATTTGCGAGAATTCTTGAGCGTAATGACATGGTCAGGATCATGAAAAAGAGGAATTACGACGACTACAAGCATAGAAACGGAATGGCGATCCATTTTACCGGATCTTCGAGATACCGGGGCGCCAGTGTCTTGGCAGCCAAAGCGGCGGTTTACAGCGGCTGCGGAATTGTGGCTTTGAGCAGCGTCGCTCTGGTGGAACAGGCGGTATGCAACAATGTTCCCGAAGTTGTGTTTGATTTCCTTGAGGGAACGACAATGGAACAAGGTCTGGCCAAATACGATTCGATCCTTGTGGGCAGTGGCCTGGGGATATCGCTTGAATCCATCAAGACTGTTTTTGGCGTGCTTGAATACGCCCGCGGGCCACTTGTTATCGACGGCGATGCCCTGACGATTTTAGCCAAACGGCAGGAGATATTGAAAGAGATTTCAACGAAGCTGGTGCTCACGCCTCATATCGGCGAATTCAAAAGGTTTTGCCATCTTGAAGATGGTGACGACGTTATGGCCAAAGCGGTAAGTTTCGCCAGGGAAAACCGAATCATCCTTGTTTTGAAAGGGCCCAACACCATCATCACCGACGGCAACACAACCTACCGCAATTCGACCGGTTCGATGGCTATGGCCACCGCCGGAAGTGGCGATGTTCTTGCGGGAATGATCTCCTCGTTTCTAGCCCAGGGCTACGAACCTCTTAATGCGGCATGCCTCGGGGTCTATTGCCATGGCCAGGCGGGGGAAGAGGTCGCGTTGACCAGCTATATGGCCGTAGCCAGCCAGGTCATCGAAAAAATACCGGCAGTTTTGAAAGAATTCGAGGACTGCAATCTTAAATACAGCCGATAAAAAAGCCAGGCGGGAATCAAAATATGATCCCATCTGGCTTTTTCTTATTTGAATTTTATGAACGTGACATTTCGGCTGCCGTCGCGATTGCGGCGGTGCGAACTGAAAATGTCATTGTGATCGAATGTGTCGAAATCCGATACCTTGATGTTTCCGGATGGAACCCCAAATCTTTGCAACTGCGCCTTGTTGAGGCCCTTGTTGTCAAGGAGATAGTGGAGTTCGTCTTTGGCACGGTAATAATCGCCTGTGTCAAAACTCATCTTCCTGACCAGATCAATCACATCGTCTTGGACCTCGAGATGCCCTTTGCCAAGAGATGGTCCGATGTATGCATAAACGTTCAGGGGATCGACCTGGAATTTTTCAATCAGATAGGCTGTGACCTTTGATGTGATTTCGCTCACCGTACCCTTCCAGCCGGAGTGGATCGAGGCGATGATTTTCTTGTCGGCGCAATAGATCATCACCGGAGTGCAGTCAGCATGGAAGCTAAGCAGGACAAGATCATCCTGGCTGATCAGTGCGTCGACCCCATCGAGATGGCCGAAGTTTCCGGTCACATTGGTCCCCCGGTCGCTGGAGTCGACAACCGCAAAGATGCTGGTGTGTTTCTGGATTGGAGCCACCAGGTCATCGAAAGCCACGTGCAATGTCAAGGCAAGGTTCTCATGGTTGGCCAGCCGGTTGTTTTCTAGATGGCACGAACCCAACGCCTTGGTCGACGTTCCGACTATAACATCGGGATGCAAATCAAAGTATTCAATCTTTTCCATTTTCAAACTCCTTGACCTGCTTTTCATCGGGATCGATGTAGATCGTCTTGTAGGTGGAAAGGATTACCTGACCTGGTTTCGATCCGCCAGGTTTTTTCAGGTTCTTGACCAAGGTGTAGTTGACCGGAACCGATGACGAATTGCGGGCCTTCGAGTAGTATGCGGCCAAATTGGCCGCGAGACGGATTGTGTATTCATCCGGATTATCGCTGTGGACGATGATATGGGACCCGGGAATGTCCTTGACATGGAACCAGTGGTCGAACCGCGACGCGTATTTGAAAGTTACATAATCGTTCTGGAGGTTGTTCTTGCCGATGTTTATCTCGATGCCATCCTTTGTGAAGTGGGTCGTAAACTGCGGCTTCTTGGATTTTTTGGACTTCTGTTTGTTGCGGGCTTTGAGATAGCCCAAGGATTCCAACTCCTCCTTGATTTCCAGGGCATCGACATAGTTCGCGTTCGAAAGCAGGGTTTTGACACTGTCGAAGTAATCGATCTCGTTTTTGGTCAGTTCGATCTGTTCAAGCAGATGGTCTTTGGCGTTTTTGGCTTTCTGGTATCGGTTGTAATACTTCTGACCATTGCCTTTGCCATCGAGTCTTTCGTCGAGAGTGACCGTGATCTTGGTGTCGTCGTAATAGTTGTCCAAGACGACCTGGGTCATCCCTTTTTTGATCAGGTGGAGATTGCTGTAGATCAGATCGCCGATAATCCGGAATTCATCGGAGTTGTAGCTGCTTTCAAGTTCCTGTTCGAGCTTGGCGAGTTTTGTCTCGTTTTTCTGGTACTCGTTGGACACGAATTTTTCGAGATTGGCCGTCTGTTGCTTGATCCGTTCTTTCTGGTCAATGAAGCCGAAGTACTCGTCGAGTCCGCCACTTAGCGAATAGGGCGCGCATTTAGAATCGACCGTGGTCAGGGGCAGGACATGGAAGTATTCCTTGCCGTTTTCATCCTTGCACAGGTAGATGTTGTCCGATTCGCTGATGTTATCCATGATCGCCCTGAAGTTTTCGCCGTGGTCGATCCGATAAAGGATTTCCCGGGAAAGTTCCGGTGAGAATCCTGAGTATGTTTTTGTCAGGTTGTTGCCCGGAACAAGATCCGCCTTAAAAGGGTCCATCTTGTCTTGCAGGGGAGGGAGCTGATAGTTGGCTCCTGGCTGCAGGATGCGGGTTGTGTTCATCGAAGGCGAGATCCGCTTGAGACAATCGACAATCTTGTTGCTTTCGTCGGTCAGCGTTATGTTCGAATGACGGCCCATTATTTCAACATACATGAAAAAATTGACCTTGTCGCCTAGTTCGTTGAAGGCCGAAAAATCAAGCCGGGCAATCCGGTCGAGCCCGACCTGTTCGATTTTTGTGAGATATCCGCCCTCGAGATGCTTGCGAAAAAGCATCGTCATATGACTCGGGCTTTGGGGAGATACGAAATCCAGGTCGCTAAGTTGCAATCGCGCATACATCGGATGGCAGGAAAGCAGGAGTTTGTAATTCTGGCGGTTGGCCCGGATTGTCATAAGCAATTCATAAGCGGAAATCTGGTAGATCCGGTTGACCCGGCCACCAATTAGCGTGTTGTTTATTTGATTGATGACACGACTCATCAATATTCCATCATATACCATATTTTATCACCATCAACAGTATAGCACAGCTCTACCTCAAAAGAAACAAGCGATAATTTTAATTAGGACAGTCCATTTTAACGCTATCTTAGGATTCTGTAAAAATATTTGACATTAACTTATATTTTAGATAAAATTATGGCGATAAAGGAGTGTAAGTGCATGAGTGGAAAATTGATTATTTTAAGTGGCCCTAGCGGGGTAGGTAAAGGTACTGTTCGCGCCAAATTGTTCGAAAACAAGTCGTTGAACCTTGGTTATTCGATTTCGATGACAACGCGTCAGCCGCGCCCAAACGAAAAGGACGGGGTCGATTATTTTTTTGTTTCCAATGACGAATTCGACAAAAAGATTGCCCAAGACGAACTGTTGGAATGGGCGGAGTTTGTCGGAAACAAGTATGGCACACCAAAAGCTTATGTAGATTCACTTCTAGAAAAAGGTATCAACGTCCTGTTGGAAATCGAAGTCCAAGGGGCTTTGCAAGTTATGGCGAAATGTCCCGAGGCCCTGACAATTTTCCTGGTTCCACCTAGTCTTGAAGAGCTCGAACGGCGCATTCGCGGACGTAGAACGGAAAAAGAGGAAGTTGTTCAAGCCCGGCTGTCAAAGGCGGCCAAAGAAATGGCGACTAAAGACGAGTACAAGTTTGTTGTCGTAAATAATACTGTTGAACAAGCAGCTCAAGAAATAGAAGATATTTTAAAAGCACAGGGGTAATTATTTTCAATTACCTTTTTTGATTATTCGGAGGGATTTATGCATTTAGTGAAAGTTCTAGTCGAGATGCCCGCCCTGGCTTTGGATCAGGAATTCGATTATCTAAGCGTCAAGGAGATACCGCCCCGGGTGCGGGTAAATATCCTTTTCAACCGTCGCAATGTCATCGGATATGTCACGAAGGTCGAAAAAACTGACCTTACCAAGGGGGAACTTGAAGCCCGGCTTGGTTACCGGCTGAGCTATATCAAGAATGTCATTGACGAATCGCCGCTGCTAAACGAGGAGCTTGAAACAATCGCCTTCAACCTGGCCCGCCAGAGCTTTTCAAGCAAGATCGCCTGCATCCAGACGATGCTGCCAAAACAGCTCAAACCGGCGACGGTTCAGGCGGTGGGAAAAAAATACCAGCTTTATCTAAGCGTGAGTGCAAAGCTGCCCGAAAGGCTGACAAAAAGACAGCAGGAAGGCTACGAATTTGTCAGGGACAAGGGCAAGGTGAAACTGACTGACTTTCCCTATTCAAAAGCTATTGTCGACAAGCTGATTGCCCTCGAGCTGCTCGTAAAAACGCGAGAGGAAATCTACCGCGAGGCGATGGCAGTGAAACTAGAAGGAATACCAGCACCCGAATTGAACCCAGACCAGGCCAAAATCGTCAAGGCGATCATGCTTAAAAAGGACACCAGTTTTACGGCGCTGATCCATGGTGTCACCGGTTCGGGGAAAACGGAAGTTTATCTAAGTCTGGCTGCGGCTACGATAAAGTCCGGCCGCCAGGTCATCATGCTTGTCCCGGAGATCGCCCTGACCCCGATGATGGTCAAAGCTTTCAAGAACCGGTTTGGCGACACTGTGGCTGTCATCCATTCCCGGCTGTCGAGCGGCCAGAGATATGACGAGTACCGCCGGATCTCCAACCAGGAAGTGGATATCGTGGTGGGGGCGCGTTCGGCGATTTTCGCCCCGCTGGCCAATGTCGGACTGATCGTAATGGACGAGGAACATGATTCCAGCTACAAGCAGGACGCCAAAAGTCCGCGTTATGGCACCTTGAATGTCGCCAAAATGCGCTCACGGTTTCACGGCTGTCCCCTGGTTCTCGGTTCTGCGACCCCTTCTTTGGAAAGCTATGCCCGGGCGAAAAACGGCGTCTATGACCTCTATGAGCTGACCAACCGGATAAACGGACGGGACCTGCCCCATATCACCATGGTGGACATGAAAAAGGAGCTCAAAAATCAAAATTACAGCATATTTTCGCAGTTGCTAAAAGACAAGATCCAGGCTACAATTGCCAAGGGTCAACAGGTCATCCTCCTTTTGAACAAGCGGGGCTATGCCACCGCAATCCAGTGTCTTGAATGCGGTCACGTCATCAAATGCCCACACTGCGATGTGTCCCTTACATATCATAAGGACCAGAACAAGTTGAAGTGTCATTACTGCGATTATCAGGTTGATTTTACGGGCCGCTGTCCCGATTGCCATAGCCCGGCGCTCAAACTAACCGGCGAGGGCACCCAGAAGGTGGCGGAGCTGATCGAAGCCGAATTCGAAGGGGCCAAGGTGCTACGCTTCGATGTCGACAGCACCCGCAACAAGGACGGCCATCAAAAAATTCTGGAACAGTTTGAGAACAAGGAAGCCAATATTCTGCTTGGGACCCAGATGATCGCCAAGGGGCTTGATTTCAAGGATGTGACACTGGTCGGAGTGCTGAACGGGGACGCCGCTTTGAATCTCCCGGATTTCCGGGCCAACGAGCGCTGCTTTGTCCTGCTTGAACAGGTATCCGGGCGGGCGGGGCGCGACAGCTTGGAAGGGGAGGTCATAATCCAGTCATATGACATCGACCACCCGGTTTACAAGGCCCTTTTGAACCACGATTACCATCAGTTTTTTGTCCAGGAGATGCGGATCCGGAAAATGGCCAATTATCCGCCGTTTGTCCATCTTGCCAGTGTCCTTGTCACAAGCAAGAGCGAAAAGAATGCAGCAACCCAGAGCCAGTTGATTGCGAACTACCTGAAAAAGACGTCCGGCCTGGAGGTCCTCGGTCCGGCTCCCTCGCTTATCCACCGTATCGAAGACCATTACCGCTACTGGATAATGGTCAAATTCAAAGATTCCAAGGTGATCTACCCCTGCTTACAAAACGTTGTCGCCAAATACCTTAATGACCGCTTTGTCCAGGTGGTTGTCGACTTCAATCCATACAATCAAATTTAGGAGAAATTATGGCACGAATTATAATGTTGAAGATTTTAACCAGATATTTTTTGGAAGGCAGCTATTTGAATCTGTCTTTGAACCAGGAACTAAAAAACGAGAAGCTATCCCGCCAGGACAAGGTTCTGATCACCAAGGTCGTTTATGGTGTGGTCCAGTACCAGCTTTATCTCGAATATCTTCTCGCCCCCTTGATCGAGGGCAAGAAAGTCAAGATGCGCGACAAGGTTATTTTGCTTATGGCCCTTTACCAGTTGGAATTTCTTGATTCAATCCCTGATTACGCGGTTGTATCAAGTAGTGTTAACCTAGCCAAGGCCAAGTCGATCAATGCCGGTAAGTTCGTCAACGCGATCCTGAACTCGTATCTCGCCGGAAAAAAGCCCGATGTGAACAATGAAGACGAGGATACCCGTATTTCCATCACCACTTCCCATCCTTTGTGGATTGTCAAGCTGTTCAAGGCCCAATATGGCCTGGACACCACCAAAGCGATCCTGGAATCAAACAACCAGACGCCGCCCCGGACTGCCAGGGTAAATACCTTGAAAACCACCCGTGAGGATATCTGCGCGTCCAATCCGGACTTTACCATGGGCCTTTTGGCGCCCGATGCGCTGTATTTCAAGGCGGGGAATATCGCCAACACGAAGGAATACCAGGAAGGCCTGGTAACCATCCAGGATGAATCTTCGCAGCTGGTTGCCCGAGTGCTTGATCCCAAGAAAACCGATCTGGTCCTGGACATGTGCGCGGCTCCGGGATCCAAGACGACCCATCTGGCGATGCTTATGGAAAATCAAGGTGAGATCCACGCCTACGACATCTATGAGCACAAGCTCGAACTGATCAGGGAAGCTTTGAACCGGCTTGATATCGCAAATGTCAAACTTTTCTGCCAGGATGCCACGACACTCAAGGACACCCTGGAACGTGAGTCATACGACAAGATTCTTATAGATGGACCATGCAGCGGTTTGGGCGTTATGCGTCGCAAACCGGAAATCCGCTACAATGACAGTTCCGTGCTTGACGAGGTGGCAAAGATCCAGGAGAAATTGTTAGAAAATGGATACTATTTATTGAAAAAAGGTGGTAAAATGGTATACAGCACCTGCACCTTAAACAAGAAGGAAAACGAGAAGATGGTGGCATCTTTCATCGCCCGCCATCCCGATTGCCAGATCGAATATCAACGGACAATCCTTCCTTTTGAATACCAGAGTGACGGGTTTTATATATGCAAGATAACTAAGGAGTAAACAATGAAACTGATATATGATTTAACTCTTGCCAAGATGCAAGAATATTTTTTGGAAATAAACCAGAAACCTTTTAGAGCCAAGCAGCTATTTGGCTGGCTCTACACCAAAAAGCCCAACAGCTTCGAGGACATCACAGTCCTTTCCAAAGATCTGCGCGACAGCCTGAGCCGGGAGTTTGTCATCGACGGGCTGAAGATCGCCGACAAACAGATGTCGAAAGACGGTACGGTCAAGTACCTGTTCGAGCTTCTTGATGGCAACCTGATTGAAACCGTGCTCATGGTCCATGACTACGGATTGAGCCTTTGCGTGACCAGCCAGGTCGGCTGCAACATGGGGTGCAAATTCTGTGCCAGCGGCTTGCTCAAAAAGGTCCGCAACCTGACTCCCGGGGAGATGGTCGGACAGGTCATGAAAGTTTCCCATGATCTTGACGTCCGAATTTCCCATGTGGTCGTTATGGGAACGGGCGAACCATTCGACAACTACGACAATGTGATGGATTTCGTGAGAATCATCAACGATCCGGCCGGATTGGCGATCGGAGCGCGCCACATCACCATTTCAACTTGCGGTATCGTACCGGGGATTGAAAGATATGCCAATGAGGGAATCCAGACAAATCTGGCAATCTCGCTCCATGGCTCTAATGACGAAATCCGTGATGTCCTGATGCCGATAAACAAGACATACAACATGGACAAGCTCCGCGAGGCAGTGGCCAACTATATCGCCATGACCAACCGGCGCGTGACATTCGAATATATCCTGATTGACGGGGTGAACGACGAACTGATCCATGCCCGGCAATTGGCCCACTATTTGCGGGGGTTAAACGCCTATGTCAATCTGATTCCTTACAACGCCGTGGCCGACAACGATTATAAGCCTTCGTCACCGGAAAAAACCGCGGCATTCAAGGCGGAATTACTGCGTCTCCATATCAACACCACCCAGCGCAAGGAGCACGGCGGTGACATTGACGGGGCTTGCGGACAGCTGCGGGCGAAAAAAAGCGGGGTATTGTAATCGATGAATTATTATGGAAAGACCGATCGCGGCCTGGTCAGGGAACAGAACCAGGATTGCGTATTCTATGATGCCAACCTCAAAGATCAGGTGATCGCGGTTGTCGCCGACGGCATGGGCGGCCACAAGGCAGGAGAAATTGCTTCCAAAGCGGTTACCAACTATATTGCCAACTACTTCAATGCCACTCCTCCGTTTCAAAACGGGCAGGAAGCGCTGGCTTTTATCGAGGATGCGATCACCAAAAGCGACGAGGTCGTCAAGAAAATGGCCCAGACCAACAGCGAGCACCGGGGCATGGGGACCACAATCGCCATGGCTGTTGCCATCAAAAACCAAATCCATATCGCCCATGTGGGTGATTCGCGAGCCTACTTGTTCGATGGTACCAGCCTCGAACAAGTAACATCGGACCACACCCTGGTCAACGAGCTGGTCCGCACTGGGGCAATCAGCGTCGAAGAAGCCAAGAACCATTCGAAAAAACATGTCCTGTACCAGGCAATCGGGGCCAGTGAGAAAATCGAAGCGGCCATCGCCACTCATGATTTCACAAACCGGATGTGCCTGCTTTGTTCGGACGGCCTTTACAATTGCGTTGAGGACCGGGATATAATCAAGATACTCAAATCCAAAAACAAATTGCCGGCCAAGGTCGAGCAACTGATAAAAAAAGCGAACCTTAATGGCGGCTACGACAACATTTCGGTTTGCTTGATTGATAATTTGGAGGTTGTCCATGACTAGAAAAATTGCGGGCCGTTATGAGCTTCTAGAACTGATCGGCCAAGGCGGGATGGCGGATGTTTACCTTGCCAAGGATACGATTTTGAACCGGGCTCTGGCAGTCAAAATCCTGCGGACTTCCCTGGCCAAGGATCCATTGTACGTAGCCCGCTTCAAACGGGAAGCGAGCGCTGCCGCGAGTCTTTCGCACAAGAATGTGGTCGAGATTTATGACGTGGGTGAGGACAACAACGAGTATTTCATTGCCATGGAGTATGTCACCGGCGTGACGCTCAAGGAGCTCATCCACAAAAGAGGTGCCTTGCACTTTATAGAAGCCATAAATATTTTCAAACAGGCAGTGGCCGGAGTCAAGGCGGCGCACCGTCTCGATATCATCCACCGCGACCTCAAACCGCAAAATATCCTGGTCACCGACAGCGGCATCGCAAAAATCGCCGATTTCGGGATCGCTTCGATGGAATCGCTAGCGCAGGTAACGAAGACCGATGTCATAATGGGTTCGTTGCATTATCTTGCACCTGAGTTGTGCCGCGGGGAAAAAGCGACGGTCCAGTCGGATATCTATGCCCTGGGAATCGTCCTTTATGAATTGCTGCGGGGCGACGTGCCTTTTAGCTCGGATACTCCAGTCAATATCGCACTCAAACACATGCAAGAGGAAATCCCTGCAATCAGGGAATTCAATCCGACCATCCCGCAATCGATTGAAAACATCATCACCAAAGCGACAGCAAAAAACCTGGCTGACCGTTATCATTCAACCGATGAGCTGCTGGTGGATCTTGAAGGTTGCATCGCCAACCCCGACCAGCCCAAAATAACTTTTGCCATGGCTGATCATGACGATCAGGCCACAATAATCGCCCCGGCCCATCATGCACCAAGCGAAAAAACGCCTAGGGTGCATATGGCCCAAGACCACAAGCCTGAAGGCGGGCTGAAGTCTTTCCTGCATGCCCCTTGGAGCAGGAAGAAAAAAATCATAGTCGGCGCCGTAGTGGGGGCGCTGGTACTCATCGTGGTGGCTATTTTGATGCTGCTAAACCAGGGGCCAACGACGTATCTCATGCCTGACCTGTCGGGCAAGACGGTCGAAGAGGCCCGGGAAATTATTGAATCATACGGTGGCAGTGTGGCTGTCGATTATGAATATCAGCTCACCGACGACATCGACGAGGGACTGATTGTGGCCACCGATCCACTGGCCAACCAGACTGTATCGGCAAGTGATGAGGTTGTCTTCACCCTTTCTTCGGGCAAATACATCATTGTGGGGGATTACGTGGGCATGGATATCGATGACGTCACGGCAATCCTGGCTGAAAACGAACTTCCTTACCTGATTGAGGAAGTCATAGACACCGAAGATGCGGGTCAGGTCGTTGATCAAAGCCTTGAACAGGGAACCAAAGTCGATCCAAACGGTACTGATGTTTTGACCCTGAGTGTTTCCAAAGGATGGTCGCAGAAAGTTCCAAACATGATCTCGATCAATGTCGAAGAGGCCAAAACGGAACTGCAAAATCTAGGATTCACTGTAGTCTTGAAGACGCTTAGTGGAGATGATATGACCAATGCGCAAATCGATGCCATTGTCGTTGACGAGGTTGTCAGCCAGTCGATCGAACCCAATACGATAGTTAGTGAACAGGGAACTTCAATCACCCTGGAATACTATGACGTCAAGCCAAACAAGAAGGATGAGTATGAAGTTACTGTTTCCAATTATTTGGGCGGCGATGTTTTTGAAGCACGCAACGATCTGCTCGACTTAGGTTTTGTCGTGAATCTCGTGGCGCTTGACCCTTCTAGTCTCACCGAGACCGAAGCCAATTCGATTGAAATAAATACGGTGATCTCCCAGTCGTTGCCTCAAAACACGGTAGTCACGACAAGAGGGACGAAAATCACTCTTACTTATTATGATCACCTGCCTCAATATGAATAAAGGAGATTGCAATGGATAGCGGAAGAATAATCAAAGCATTGTCGGGATTCTATTACGTCAAAAGCGACAGCGCCGGGGAAATCATTTCCTGCCGGGCACGGGGCAAGTTCCGCAAGGACGACATCAAGCCTCTTGTCGGTGATTTTGTCGAATTCGAGCACCGTGACCACAGTGAGGGATATATCAACCGGATTAAAGACCGGGAGAACTTTCTTTTGCGTCCGCCAATCGCCAATGTCGACCAGGCCCTGCTGGTAAGCTCAATCAAGGAACCGGATTTTTCCAGCCTCCTGCTTGACAAGTTCATTATCCTGATGGAGCACAACCTGATCAAGCCGGTAATTTGCCTGTCGAAGGCTGATTTGGGAATCGACCAAGATATCCAGGAAATCATTTCCAGCTATCAAAAAGCCGGATACGAAGTCATTCCTTTTTCTTCAAAAGACAACATGGGTATTGACAAAATCGCCGCAATTCTGGAAAATAAAGTGAGTGTCATTACCGGTCAGTCGGGAGTCGGCAAGTCGAGCCTGCTCAACAAGCTCGATCCCCAACTGGCGCTACAGACAAACGAGATTTCCAAGGCCCTGGGCCGCGGAAAGCATACGACGCGTCACGTTGAGCTGATGGAAGTCGCCAACGGCCTGGTCGGGGATACGCCGGGATTCTCCTCTTTGGAGCTTGCCTTGACCCCGCAGGAAATGGCAATCGCCTGTCATGATTTCCATACGCTGGCATCGAAATGCAAATTCAGGGGTTGCCTGCATGACCAGGAACCGGGTTGTGCCATCAAACAGGCTGTGGAACAGGGCGAAATCGCCAGGTTCCGTTACGAAAATTATTTAACACTTTTACAAGAAGCAAGAGAAAGGGACGAAAAGAAATATGGTTAGAGTAGCACCATCGCTTTTAGCGGCGAATTTTAGCAACTTGGCTTGGGAAATTGCCAAGGTTGAAAACGGAGGAGCAAGCTGGCTTCATTATGACGTAATGGATGGCCATTTTGTCCCAAACATTTCATTTGGATATTCAATCCTCAATGACGTGCGGAAAGTAACTTCATTGACTCTCGATGTCCACCTGATGGTCGAAAACCCGAACGAGTTCGTGGAAAAATTCATTGCCAATGGAGCTGATTACATCACTTTCCACATCGAATCGATGACTAACGAGAGACAAATCGCCCGACTGATCGATTATCTCCATATCAAAGGTGTCAAAGCCGGTCTTTCAATCAAGCCTTCGACTCCGGTCGATGCCATCAAACCTTATTTGAACAAGCTTGATCTTGTTTTGGTAATGTCGGTTGAACCAGGATTTGGCGGTCAGGCTTTCAATCCGGTGGCTCTTGAAAAAATCGAGCTGCTGGCCAAGCTAAAAAAAGAAAAAGGTTACAAGTATATTATCGAAGTCGATGGCGGAATCAACGGCCAGACCATCGATAGCGTAAAAAAAGCCGGAGTGGAGATGGTTGTTGCCGGATCATATATCTTTGGCAGCGACAATTACCAACAGGCAATCGAGTCGTTGAAATAATGAAAATCGGTATTGTCGGGGCGGGCGATTGTTCTGTGCTCGACCGCTCTTTGGAATACATTGCCGTGGACAATGGCCTTTGCTGTCTTCTGTCGCAACACATCGAGCCCAAGTTCATCGTCGGCGATTTCGACTCCCTGGAAGACAGGAGTCTGATAGACAAATATCAGGCAATCGCGCTCCCGCAGGTCAAAAACGATACGGACTTGCATGTGGCTTTACAGGAGGCCATCGCCCGGGGCTATTCGACAATCTACCTTTACGGAGTCACCGGAGGCCGGCTGGACCATTTTCTTTCAGTCTTGAACCTGCTTTACAGATACAGCAACTACAATATCATCATCAAGGACGATCAGAATCTGATCTACTATGGCAATGATTGTTTCAACACCCTGGAAAACACCGGTTACAAGTATTTTTCGCTGTTTAGCTTCGAGGACAACCTGGTCACGGTCAACAATGCGAAATACCCTCTGGTCGATTATCTCCTGACAATCGGCGACACTCTTTGTGTTTCCAATGAACCGCTCGATGGGGTGGTGGAGATTGTTTCCAGCAAGGGGCTGTACATAATTCTATCGAACGACAAAAAAGGTCTACTAGCATCATGCTAGAGACCTTTTTTGCTATCTTACTGGACAAACTCCAGATTCGCAGCCATCGTTGCCCACATCGAGTTCCTGTTCCTGCCGTTCGTATTTCTTGAGCAGGCTGGGAACAAATGGGCGCATTTTCCCTTCGCGCCGTTTGTATTCGGCTTCGTCAATCGCTTCATAAGGCAGCAGTTGATAGAAACTGTCATCCAATGAAAGGAAAGAAAGGGCAACGGTTTCGTCCCAGTGGTCATAGACCCACTGTTCCACGCCGTCCCATTCTTGTTCACGCACATGGACAGTGATCGAGCAGTTGTGGTCGACATAGTTGTCCATGAACAGCTTGTAGTTTTCAAGCTGTTCCAAGGCGGTAACGTCATACTTGGTCTTGCCTTCGGGGGCCTTCACCGGGAATTCGATGACCTTGGTCGAGCATTCTTCCATTGTTTGACCGACTTCCGGGAAGATAGGATAATTCAATTCCTCGCAGACTTTCACCAATGGATCGGTGGCATTGATTCGGATGCGGCGGATATAGTAAGGCGAGTGGGAATAGTGAACCCCGCTGGAAACTGTCGGCAATTGCGACAGGGTTCCTTCCGGCTTGACGGTAGTCACCAGTAGTGGCGCGTTTTGACCGATCTGCGAAGAGTATTCAGCTACGGCCTCATGGGCCACGGACCGCAGTTTTTTCAGGATCTCGGCCTGTTTTTCCATTGATAGATTGGCCTTGTTTGCGAAATCCTGCCATCCGGTCAGCGAGCATCCGACAAGCTTGTCGCGTTGCTGAACGGTATTCCATGCCGGCAGCTCCAGTTCGGTGCAGGTCATCCGGTATCCGGCTCGGGCCGAGTAGCGTTGGGCCTGATAGAGACCCTCGTAATCGATCTCTCCGTTCTCATTGACAAATGCATAGACATTGATGGTGGTCAGGTTGCACAATCCCTTTGAATCGAGCAGGATTTCCCCGCATGGATTGACCCCGTTCATGTTCGGACGGCGCTTGAGCCCGGCCACTTCATTGACCCAGCCCGGTTCGCCCGAAAAGCGCATCTGTTCGATTTGCCAGTGGAGCTGCTCGCGGGTCGGTTTCTCGCGGTAGTAGATTGAGTTGTTCGACATCTGCCGATGGATGATGTCCTTGTCGACAAGCCATTGGCCGTCGATCTGTTTGTAGAGATTGCTTTTGGCTTCGATGCATTCCTTGTCGTCGGCATCAACCAGGACGATTTCGGCGGTCCGGCGAACTCCTCCGACCACGACATTCTCGCCGATGATGTTGGCAATATCAAGACAGTCAATGGGCATCAGTTTAACCAATGAGTAATGGTCGAGAACTCCACGTTTCTTGATGACGGTCACAATCTTCTCGAACATCCTTTTGATCGATTCGTGACCCGATGCGGTTCCGCCGAAAGTGGATAGCCTTTCTCCACGCGGTCGCACATTGGAATAGTTGATGATAATTGTCTTGATTTCCCGGTATTCCCTGGAGTAGATGATTTTGAAGAAGAAGTCCAGGGCTTGGGTCCAGCCTTCCTTGGAATCGCCGATGATGATGCGGGCGATGTTTTTCTGAATGAAATTCAACGAAGTCGAATTCTCACGCTGCTTGCGTTTGATCTGGCTGTAGTCTTCGTGGATTACCTCGAAGTCGACCCTTACCTTAGGCAACTTGGCGACGTCATCCTTGAGGATGCGGACCCCGACCCCCGAACCGATCATCAGCAAGTAGAAAAGATCCTTGAAGGCTTCGAAATTGTCAATCACCTCGAAGGCGCAGTTGAAGTTGGCCATCGGATAGTATTTGGAAACATCGGTGCCTCCGACCCAGAACGTCCGGCCACTTAGAAATTGCTTGAGGTTGAAGATATTGTCGAAAAGCTCCTGGGCCTCTTTACGGGTGGTCGGAACGAGCGAACAGTTGTATTCGACGGCCCGGGCCACGGTTTCCCACCAGTATTCGCGGCGGCTTTCCTCATCGAGCCAGCGGGAATAGGTGCGGTAGTAGACAAAGTTACCCAGCTGTTTTAGCGGCGAAGGGACGTGCTTGTAGTTGGATAGAAATTCGTCGCTCAAAAGCAGCTTGTCACCCTCGCGTGCCCTTTTTTCGCGGGATTTGTCCCTTTCGTAGCGGTAGATCATGTAAACTTTGGCGACATCCTTGCGCGAGGAAGCCATAAGTTGGCCTTCGACGACATCCTGGATGATGTCGACACTAAAAGGCGAATAGTAGCTTGTCAGGATCTCCTCAACTTCATTGGCGATGTCGGCGGCTAAGATCTCGTCGACCCCCTTGACAGTTTCGTTCATGGCGTTGATGATCGCATTGTAAATTTTTTCCTTGTGGAAAGGTGTTACGGTATTGTTCCTTTTGATTACGTCCATATATTACCTCCAAAATCTTATAACACAATTGTAATCAATTTCATTTTCAAAATCAATCGAAGTGGTTTATTGCAAGGAGGTATTTTTGGACTGCCCATCACTCCACGGAATCCGTCTCATCCAACCCTGATTGGCTGGCAAGTGGCGCTTGGCGACGCCCCGTGGCCGTTCTTTGACAGGCTGGTATGGTTGAAAAAATACCCTGAAACCGATATTTTTTCATTTTTTGGCACTTGGATATTGACAGTGCTAACATGAGTGCTATAATATGCTTAGCACATGTGGAATGTGAGTGCTAATGAAAGGGGTGGCCTTATGAACAATGAGATGATGACTGAAAAAATGCAGCAGGCGCTGTACAACGCCAGTCAGTTAGCCTTGAACAACAACAACCAGATTGTGGATATCGCCCATGTGGTTTTGAGCCTGTTGGAAGACGGACAGGGAACCTTGAAAAGAGTTCTCCAGAAAGCCGATGTCGACATCACCAATTTTGAGAATGATTTTGAAAACAATTTGAAAACCAAAGTTAAAATCGACAATGCCGATGCAAATTCGATGCGGATGTCCTACGATCTCAACCAGCTGATCCAGGATGCCAACAGATACATGAAGTCCCTGAAGGACCAGTATCTGAGTGTCGAACATTTTGTTATGGCCTTGTTCGATTGCAAGAACACAGAAATAAAAAATATCCTGGCTGGAAACGGCCTGAACAAAAACGAGGTGGAGAAACTAATTATGGATATGCGTGGAGGCAAATCAGTTGACAATCCCAATCCGGAAAACACTTATGAGGTGCTTGAAAAATACGGGCGGGACCTGATCAAGGATGTCAAAGACGGCAAGATCGATCCAATCATCGGCCGTGATGATGAAATCAGGCGGGTGATCCAGATCCTGTCTAGGAAAACGAAAAACAACCCAATTCTTATCGGGGAACCGGGGGTCGGGAAAACAGCGATTGTCGAAGGTCTGGCATGGCGGATTTTCAAGAATGACGTACCGGCCACACTGAAAAACAAAATGATATATGAACTCGATCTAGGATCGCTTGTGGCGGGAGCCAAATATCGCGGCGAGTTCGAGGAAAGACTCAAGGCAGTGCTTCAGGAAATCAAAAAGGCTGAAGGTCAGGTCATCATGTTCATCGATGAAATCCATCAGCTGGTTGGAGCAGGGAAATCCGATGGAGCCATGGATGCCGCCAATCTGCTCAAACCGATGCTTGCCCGGGGCGAACTGCACTGCATCGGGGCGACGACGCTTGACGAATACCGCAAATATATCGAAAAGGATGCGGCATTGGAGCGGCGGTTCCAGAAAGTTCAAGTGGATGAGCCGACTCTCGACGATACGATAGCCATCATCCGGGGGCTTAAGGATTCCTTCGAATCCCATCATGGGGTGAAGATATCCGACAATGCGATCATCGGGGCGGTAAACATGTCAGTGCGCTACATCACCGACCGGTTCCTGCCCGACAAGGCAATCGACCTGATTGACGAATCTTGCTCCCTTATCAGGATGGAAATCGATTCGATGCCGATCGAACTTGATGCGATTACCAGGGAAATCAACCGGCTGAAGATGGAAGAAATCTCGATTGGCAAGGATAATGATGAAGCATCGATGACCCGCAAGAACCAGATCCAGGCTAAAATCGCATCATTGCAGGAACAACAACGCGTCCTTGAAGACCGCTGGAAAAACGAAAAGGCCAGCATCGATCGTCTCAAGGAACTAAAGGAACAGCGGGTCCGCCTGGAAGCCTTGCAGGAAAAATACCAAAGCGATGGCGACCTCACCCAGGCTGCAAAAATAAAATATGAGACCCTTCCGGCAATCTCGAATGAGATCAAGGATCTTGAGGCGCGGGAACAGGAAGACAATCTTCTCCAGGAAATGGTCGATGTCGACACCGTGTCGCAGGTCATTTCAAGATGGACCGGTATCCCGGTAACCAAACTGATGGAATCGGAACGGGAAAAACTGCTCGCCCTTGATGAGGCCCTGAAGCAAAGGGTCATCGGTCAGGATCAGGCGATTGAAAAAGTTACTGATGCGATTTTGCGGTCGCGGGCGGGCATCAACGATGAAAACCGGCCGATTGGATCATTCCTTTTCCTCGGTCCTACCGGGGTCGGGAAAACCGAGGTGGCCAAGGCACTAGCGCAACAGCTGTTCGACAGCGAACGCAATATCGTGCGGATCGACATGTCCGAATATATGGAAAAATTCGCAGTCAGCCGTCTGGTCGGGGCACCTCCAGGCTATGTCGGTTATGAAGAAGGGGGGCAGCTCACCGAAGCGGTGCGGCGCCATCCGTATTCGATTGTCCTGCTCGACGAAATCGAGAAGGCTCATTCCGACGTGTTCAACATCCTGCTGCAAGTCCTTGATGATGGCCGGATTACCGATTCCAAAGGGGTTACTGTGAGCTTCAAGAACACAATCATCATCATGACCTCGAATATCGGAAGTCAATACTTGCTTCAAGGAAATGATGAAAACACCCGGGCGATGGTAAGCGCCGAGTTGAAGAATTACTTCAAACCGGAACTGCTCAACCGGATCGACGATGTGGTGATGTTCAACTCACTTGACCAAAGCGTGATCGATGCCATCATCGACAAGTTCATCAGCCAGCTCCAACAAAGACTTCAGGAAAAAAACATCGCGGTGGCCCTTAGCGCCGCTGCCAAGGAAGAAATCCGCAACGAGGGTTATGATGTGACCTACGGGGCACGGCCGATCAAGCGTTTCATCCAAAGCAATATCGAAACCCTGATTGCCCGGGCAATCATCGCTGGAACAATCAAGCCAAACAGTGAAGTGACCGTTGATTATGCAAATGGCGAATTTGTCATTTTTTAAAAACCAATAGTTATTAAGGCCTTGCGCAGCCGCATTTGCTGCGGGGGCCTTTTCATCTTCAATATGGCTCAAGCTTAGGATAAGTCCGTTTGACCCGGCTTGATTTCACCTGGACGAAGGCACATAATTATTGACTATTCAAGGAGCGATATTATAATATAGTAGTCAGGTTCATCCCGAGGTGGATTGAGCCTTTTTTAAAGCATCCAAAAGTGATATTATATATGGTAGAGGTGACAGATATGCAAAGGTATTTTGTAAGGGAAGATTTGCAACAGGGGCAACGGCTCTGTTTAGATAAGGACGATTATTTTCATCTAAAAAAAGTGATGCGTCATAAAAACAATGACCAGGTTGTCGTGATCGACAGCAAGGGCAGCAATTTTTTGACGGTGATTGAAGATATCGACAACAATGTTTTGAAAACGATGGAAGAAATTGAAAATGACAGCGAGCTAGATGTCAAGGTCACCCTGATCTATGCCCTGGCCAAGGGCGAGAAGTTCGATCTTGTCTTGCAAAAGGCGACAGAACTTGGCGTTAGCCGGATCGTGCCCTTGATTACTTCAAGGTGCGTGGTGCGCCTGGACAAGGACAAGTTCAACAAAAAACGGGAACGTTATGAAAAGATCCTCAAAGAAGCCAGCGAACAGTCGCACCGGAATCTAATCCCGGTCCTCGACGATCTGATCACAGTCGAGCAGGTCAAACAATACCAGGGTGATTACAATGTGGTTGCCTATGAACAGACGGCCAAAGACAAGGTCCATGGCGGTTTCAAGGAAGTGTTGGAAAATGTGGAACCAGGACAGACAATCAATGTGATCGTCGGGTCCGAGGGAGGATTTTCCCAGGCTGAGGTCGACTATTTCAACCACAACAGCTACAACAATATCTCGCTTGGCAAGCGTATCCTAAGATCCGAGACAGCGCCCCTTTATATCCTTAGCGCCATCGGCCTGTTTCGCGAGGTGGTAAGATGATCATTGAGCTTCTAAACCACTATGCCCGCAGCCATGATTTTACCAAGTCCCAGCTGCACGGAGCGTATCGAAAGAAGCGACAGCTGCTCAAGGATTATGGTTTTGACTTCAAAATCAAAAACAGCTTTGATCTCTATACCTTTGAGATAATATCTCGCGGTTTTGAAAACGAACAAGCGATAAATGACGCCATCAACCTGCTCAAAAACCAGAATGAGGACGTCCTGCGCCATTTGAATTATCAAGAACGCCAGCGTTTTTTTCATCAGGAAATCGGCCGTATTGTCGAAAACCTCCCTTGTTTTAGCTATGGGTGCGACATCTACATTCCTTATTACAACCGCAAAGTCAACGAGTACATTGTGAGTGACTACGAAGCCCTGGGCTTGAAAAAATATCAGCTGATCCTAAAAAACCCGGACCGCAACCAACTGGATATTTTCAAACATTACGGGTTGGCGCCATATGCCGGTGATTTTTGCGACCTGGAGCGATTAGGTGAAAATGATGGTAGGGTTGCCTTCTATTCCCGGGAGTTCAATTTGATCTATTTCATCTCGAAAGAAGACCTTCAAATCCAGGAACTCGTCCTCAAGGACAAGTGGTTTAAAGGCGATTATACAAGAGAACAGATCGAAACATTGGCAGGAATGATCATTAGTGATGAGGATGATATCCTTATCTACGATTATCTAGCTCAGGAAAATCTTTTGAGCGACAAATTTATCAAGAAAACGGAGAAAAAATGGAGAAAGTAAAAAAAGTAGCCTTCCATACCCTAGGCTGCAAAGTCAACAGTTATGAATCAGAGGCGATGCTCGAGCTGTTCAAAGAAGCAGGCTACCAGGAAGCCGAATTCAAAGATGAAAGCGACGTCTATATAATAAATACCTGCACCGTGACCAACACCGGTGACCGGAAATCCCGACAGATAATCCGCCAGGCAATCAAGCGCAACCCGGATGCTGTAGTCTGTGTTGTGGGCTGCTATGCCCAGGTGTCCAAGGACGAGGTCCTGGCAATCGAAGGTGTCGGGGTTATCATCGGAACCCGCTACAAGGACGGGATTGTCGATTTGGTCAATGAGCATCTAAGAACCGGGGAAGTGGTTGTCAAGATAGATGATGTGCTGCGTCTAAGTGAGTTCGAGGAATTGGAGATCCACAATTTCAAAAACACCCGGGCCTTTTTGAAAATCCAGGATGGCTGCAACAATTTCTGTACTTACTGCATCATCCCATACAGCCGTGGGAAGCTGCGTTCCCGCGACCGGGAAAGCGTCCTGGCCCAGGCCAAGGAGCTAGTTTCCAAGGGGTTTGTGGAAATCGTCCTTACCGGAATCCATACCGCCGGCTATGGCGAGGATTTTGGCGACTACGATTTTGGCGATCTGCTTGAAGAACTTTCCGGAGTTCCCGGGTTGAAAAGACTGCGGATTTCCTCGATCGAGACGAGCCAGATTACTGACAAGATTGTCGGGCTTATCAGCGAAAACAAAGTGATTGTCGACCACCTCCATGTGCCAATCCAGGCCGGAAGCGACGAGATTCTCAAGAAGATGCGCCGCAAATACACCCTTGAGCAGTTCGAGGAGCGTATCGCCGCCCTGCGCGAGAAGGTGCCCAACATGGCCCTGTCGACCGACATCATTGTCGGGTTCCCCGGGGAAACCGACGAGTTGTTTGAAAAGACTGTGGCAACATTGAAGCGGATCAATTTCATGCAGCTTCATGTCTTCCCTTATTCGAGAAGAAAAAACACCCCTGCCGCGAATATGGCAAACCAGGTAGAAGAACAAGTCAAGAAGCGGCGGGTCAGCGAACTTGTCGCCCTTTCAAAAGAGCTGACCGCCAAGTATGCCCGGGCGAATCTTGATGTTATCCAGGATGTCCTGTTCGAGTCGCGCGAAGGCGATTACCTTGTCGGCCACAGTTCGAATTATCTGAAAATCAAGGTGGCGACCGATGCCTATCTGATCGGCCAAATCGTGCCGGTCCGCCTGGTCAATATCGAGGATGAGCTGATTGGAGAGATAGTGAAATGAAAAAACTAAATGAGCTGTTCGATTGTGAGTACGATGCGAAGATCTATTCGATCCATTCGGATTCTCGCTATGTCAAGAGAAACTCGCTGTTTTTTTGCATCGAGGGATTGACCGTCGATGGCCATCAGTATATCGATGACGCCATTTTCCAGGGTGCAATCGCAATAGTTCATTCCAAAAAGCTTCCTTATTATCGCTCTGACATCATCTATCTCAAGGTCGATGACGTCAAAGCCCAACTCAACCGGGTAGCCAACATCTTCTTTGACTATCCTTCGACCAAAATGAAGACAATCGGGGTGACCGGTTCCGGGGGCAAGACGACCCTGGCGACATTGATCGACCAGGCCCTGGCCCACAAGTTCAAGACCGGTTACTTCGGCTCGGACCGTCTTAGCTATGACGGGATGGATCTGCGCCAGCCCCTGGCCACCCCCGAGGTCATCTATCTCCACCAGCATCTTTCGCGGATGGTGTCGCGTGATGTCGAGTTGGTGGCAATCGAGGTTTCAAGCATCGGGTTGGTTCTTGAGAGGTATACGGATATCCAGTTTGACATCGCGGTGATGACCTCGATCGAACCCCGCCATTTGGAGTTCCATGGCACCTTCGAGGAATATCTGGAGGCCAAATTGTCATTGTTCAGCCAGCTTGAGGAAGACTGCCAAGCGATACTCAACGAGGATGACAAGTATTTCGACAAGTTCAAAAGGGCAACAAGGGCCAATATAATAACCTATTCCCTGACGGACAAAAGCGATGTGTACGCGAAAAATCTTGACCTGTCATTGAAACAAAGCAAATTCATCCTATGTCTTGATGGTCAGGAGATCCCAGTGGTGACCAAACTGGTGGGAAGGTACAATCTTTATCATCTGTTGGCATTGGGGGCGATAATGAAGGCCTGCCAGGTCGATACCCTCAAGATCGGCGAGATAATCAATTCGCTCGACGTCGTCGGGGGCCGATATGAGGTTCTTGATCTCGACGAGAGCTTCGATGTGGCTGTCGACCACTGTCAGGAACTGTCAGATTACGAGCGGATATTCGATTTCGCTAGGAAATATGTGAAGGAAAAAGGGCGGATTATCGGGGTTTTTGGACCGTCGAGCTATCGGGGCAAACGCTACCGCGAACAGCTCGGTCGGATTGCCGACCGCTATCTCGACCACGCGATTTTGACCAATCAGGATGAACGGCTTGAAAATAGCGGAATCGAGAAAATATGTCTTGATGTCCAGAACAACCTTAAAAAGGCGACATCGATCATCATATCCCAGCGTCAGTTCGCCATTGAGCAGGCGATCGAAATCGCCAGTCCTGATGATATCATCCTGGTCCTGGGCAAAGGCGAGGAACGGTTCATGGCTCTTGAGGTAGGGACAAGCTATTATGCAGGCGACAGGGAAGTGGTCCTGGAGTCAATCAGGCATGTCTATCATGACAATTACGAACCAAGCAACGATGAATTCATGTACTAAAAAACCGCACCCGTAAAAGGCGCGGTTTTTTACTTCTGTTTGGTCACGACGACAAAGTGCAGTGCCAAAAAGGCAACTTCATCATCATTGAATTCCATATCGATATCGTCCTTGATAACATCGCGCAGTTCTGCGGCCAGGTTGAACTCTCTCATATGCCGTTGTTTGATCTGGGCAGTCAGAGGGTTGGTCAATTGGCGGTTCTCTTGCAGACGCTCAAGGGCGGGTTCCAAGTGCAATCCGATTGAGACGATGAATTTCTGTTTGTTGCTGAAATCCACGTCGTATTTTTCTTTGATTCTAGTTAAAGCTGTTTTTATGTAAGTGTATGTTTGATCATCAAGCAAGTCAATTCCGGTTGTTATTTCCAAATCCAAAGCGTTGGTTTTTCTCAAATACATGGTCACCAATGATATCTCGTTTTCCGGGAACTCGATTGCATACTGGCTGGCGATTGAATCGCAGATATCCTTGGCTACCGGATACAGTTCATCTTCTTGATATTCGAGAACTTTCGCTTTTGACAAAGGGATATAGTTCCTGTTTTGAATGCGGATCGTGGTGATGCTTAAATGAGTGGCTAAATTTTTCTTGGAATGGCTTGATAAAAAAATGTTGTTTTTTTCGACATTACTTGAAAGAATTTCTTGAACGTTGCTCTTAACTTCATTAAAGGACTCACTTGTCATAATCTTGGTTGACATTTAATACCTCCAAATTTTTATATAAATCCACTATAATATATTAGTTCATAAAAATAAAGGAAAATTTCAAAATATTTAAGCGATATCACTGGAAATTATTTAGAAAAAGGTATATAGTGTATGTGCTAGTGGGAAAACAAGTTTCAAAATTTTTTCACAAGGTGGAAAATTCGTGTTAAGTGCTAGTAAAAATTAATATGGGGGTATTAAAATTAGATGAATTTCAAAAATGAATGGTCTGGATTTACTGCTGGTAAATGGATTAAAGAAATCGATTTAAGAGACTTTATCCAAAAGAACTACACTCCTTATGATGGAGATGACAGCTTTTTAGCAGGTCCAACTGAATCAACAACAACATTATGGGATCAAGTAATGGAGTTGACTAAACAAGAAAGAGCCGCTGGTGGCGTTCTTGATATGGATACTAAAATCGTATCTACTTTGACTAGCCATGGAGCTGGTTACCTTAACAAAGATTTAGAAACAATTGTCGGATTCCAAACAGACAAACCTTTCAAACGTTCTTTACAGCCAAACGGTGGTATCCGTATGGCGGTTCAAGCTTGTAGAGACAATGGTTATGAAGTTGATCCACAAGTTGTGGAAATATTCACTAAATACCGCAAAACACATAATGCTGGGGTATTTGACGTTTATACTGAAGACATGAGAGCTTGCCGTTCTTCACACATCATCACTGGATTGCCAGATGCTTATGGTCGTGGAAGAATCATCGGTGACTACCGTCGTGTCGCATTATATGGTACCGATCGCCTGATCGAAGACAAAAACTGGCAAAAAGATACTACAAGAGTCCGTATGGACCCTGAAAACATCCAATTGCGTGAAGAATTGTCTGAACAAATGCGTGCATTGAAAGAATTGAAAGAAATGGCTGCTTCTTACGGTTTTGACATTTCAAAACCCGCAAAAGACGTTAAGGAAGCAATCCAATGGTTATACTTCGGATATTTGGCTGCCGTTAAGGAACAAAACGGTGCTGCAATGTCTTTGGGTAGAACTTCCACTTTCATCGACATCTATGCTCAACGTGACTTGGATAACGGTACTTACACTGAGGAACAAATCCAAGAATTCATCGACCATTTCATCATGAAATTGCGTCTTGTAAAATTCGCCCGTACTCCTGATTACAACGCAATCTTCGCCGGAGACCCAACTTGGGTAACTGAATCAATCGGAGGTGTCGGTGTTGATGGACGTCACTTGGTAACAAAATCATCTTTCCGTTACCTGCACACATTGATTAACTTGGGAACTTCTCCTGAACCAAACTTGACAGTATTATGGTCAACTCGTTTGCCACAAGAATTCAAAAAATTCTGTGCTAAAATCTCAATCGAAACCTCATCTATCCAATATGAAAATGATGATTTGATGCGCGTTTCTCATGGTGATGACTACGCTATCGCATGTTGCGTATCTTCAATGAGATTAGGAAAAGAAATGCAATTCTTCGGAGCCCGTGCCAACCTGGCTAAATGTTTGTTATACGCAATCAACGGTGGTGTCGATGAAAAATCCAAAAAACAAGTCGGACCTAAATTCCGTCCTGTAACTTCAGAATATCTTGACTATGATGATGTAATTGAAAAATATGAGGACATGATGAAATGGTTGGCTGATGTTTATGTCAACTCATTAAACATCATCCACTACATGCATGACAAATATGCATACGAAAGAATCCAAATGGCGTTGCATGACCGTGAAGTAAAACGTTACTTCGCAACTGGTATCGCTGGTCTTTCAGTAGTAGCAGACTCACTTTCAGCAATCAAGTACGCTAAAGTAAAAGTAATCCGCGACGAATCAGGATTAGCTGTTGACTATCAAGTTGAAGGTGACTTCCCAACTTACGGAAACGATGATGACCGTGTTGACGAAATCGCCAACTGGTTAGTTCATACTTTCATGGGATATGTAAAAACTCACTTCACATACAGAAATTCAGTACCAACTACTTCAATCTTGACAATCACTTCTAATGTCGTATATGGTAACGCAACAGGAAACACTCCTGATGGCCGTAAAGCCGGTGAACCATTCGCGCCAGGTGCCAACCCAATGCACGGTCGTGACAAATCAGGAGCGGTATCTTCATTGGCTTCAGTTGCCAAATTACCATTCGCTGATGCTCAAGATGGTATTTCAAACACTTTCTCAATCATTCCTGGAGCTTTAGGTAAAGATGATCAAGTATTCATGGGTGACCTTGAAGTTGATCTTAATCTTGAAGATTTAGATAACAAATAAGAAAGAAGGTATTAAGATGTCTAAGGAACAAAATATTGACGATTTGGTTAATATGTTGGATTCGATTGCCTCAAAAGGCGCTGGACATATTAATGTGATCGTTGAAAATCCTGAAGAGGTGGATTTGCAGGATGCCAGCATAACCGAAGGCTGCAACTGCGAAATCGGCGATACTGCCTGCAAAATCCCGAACATGCCGCTATATGGCGAAGATGGATCGGACAAATATTAGAAGGAGACAAACAATGGCTAACGAACAACAAGTAGACAACCTAGTAAATATGTTGGATGGTTACGTTGAACAAGGTGGACATCACTTGAACGTCAACGTATTCAACCGTGAAACATTATTGGATGCCCAAGCTCATCCGGAAAAATACCCACAATTAACTGTGCGTGTCAGTGGATATGCGGTTAACTTTGTCAAACTGACAAAAGAACAACAAAACGACGTAATCTCACGTACTTTCCACGAAGGTATGTAATAGTGAAACCTGGATCAATGTCCAGGTTTTTCTTTTTCCTAAATTCCGGGGATTGAGTTTGGGGTCCCAGCGACTTTAAAGCGATATGAAAATAATATTTTAAAAAATATTTTTTTAAGATATGAAACTCCAGATTCAAGTTGCCCGAGTCCGCTTAATTATATTTCATTTCTCGAATTTGTTATTGATTTTTAAGGGAAAATATATAATAATATTCACGTAAAATTATTGATGAGATGAAAAGGAAAGTAAAGTAAAATGAGTTTTTACAACACTAGAAATCGGCTTGGCGAAATAAAGTTCGATTATGAAGATGGTTTTGAAAATGAAGATGTTTTAGCTTATGAATTTGGTCTCGAATTGGATGAAAGTGATGAGGAAGAAATATACGATTTTACTAAAATCGTCAAAAGGATGTCAGGCGTGGAGTTGTTGGATATTTATCAATACAAGCACGAACTTTCATCTACAGCCAATAATATAATTGTGAATGAAATGGCTCGAAGAAAACTGATATGATTGATGCCGCCTATGGCTGCATCTTTTTTTTGAATTTATGATAACGTTTTCAAGGTTTTTATGTTAAAATCTAACCTATAGGTTTTTTAAAGAGGTGAGACAATGATAATTCAAGACCTTGACAAAAGATGCATCAAAATACTAGAAGTGTTGCTCAATCGCGACAGCAACGTGACATTGCAGGAGATAGCCCTGTTCAACAACGTCTCCCGCCGGACGATCTATTACGATCTTGAGCGAATCAATGATTTCTTGATTGAAAACAAGTGGGAGAAAATAATCGTCGAGCGGGGCAAAGGAATCTATCTCCATGCGAACACGCGTCAGGCTTTAAGCCAGGACATGCTTGAGGGATCTAAGAACCCGGCATTCAATCCAAGCGACAGGGTCCGTATAATCACTTGTACGATACTCAGACGGGATTCAATCATTCTAATCGAGGATCTGATGGATATCTGCAAAGTCAGCCGGAATACGATCCAATCCGACCTCAAGTCGGCCCAGGAAAGCCTTGCCAACTACAATCTCGAATTGGAGTTCACCTTGAAAAAGGGATACTACATCAAGGGTAATGTGATTACGAAGCGGGCGGTTTTTTTCCTGTGCTTTGACCATATCCGCAAGCTTTATCTTTCCGGTGATATCGAACTAAGCCAGCAGGATGTCGTCGATGAATACCAGAAACGGCTCCATTCGGTCGAAAAGGAACTCAACTACCGTTTTGTTTATGGGGTGTGCTACTCCTTGTCGGTTTTTTTCGCCACTGTCAGCCATCGCAAGGATCCGCTGATATTCGACCAGGTTCTGGTGATGAAGATTGTCGAAACGCCAGAATATGGGCTGATTGACAAATATTTCGAGGATTTCTCCTCGTTTGAGAAGGTCTACCTGACCCTGCATATTCTAGGAAGCCGCCTCCAAAGCCTCAACCTGGATTTCAATGACCAGCTAAATGGCGACATCTACAATCTGGCCTGCGATCTGGTAGAGGAATTCGAACGGATTGCCAATGTGGATTTCCAAAAACAAAAGGAACTTGAACAGGCCTTGTATTATCATCTTAAAAACAGTATCTACCGCTACCGTTATGGCATAATCATCGGCAATCCCTTGCTTGACGATGTCAAAAGGGAGTATGGCTACCTTTTCGATGTGACCAAAAAAGCCACCCAGTTCATGCAAAAGGAACTTTCGCTGCCCATCCATGATGCGGAAATAGCCTATCTGACCCTTCACTTCGGAGGTGCCTTGAACAGCCAACGCAAGCTTACCAAAAAGAAGAAGCGGATTCTGGTCATCTGCCCCAATGGCTTGTCGACAGCAAACATGCTAAAAGCCGAAATATCCTACCTGATCCAGGATGACGCAATAATCGAAATCACAAACAGCGACAACCTAACGGCCCATCAGAATTCCTATGATGTCGTAATTTCGACCATCGCCCAGGTGGCCGAGAGATTCACGGATTTCATCCTGGTCAATCCGGTCCTGAGCGACCTTGACCGGATGGCCATCATGAAAAAAGTTTACGAGATTGACAATCCCCAAAGCGAACTAAATGATCTTGTCAATATAATCAAGCCGTATCTCAAGGATGATAGTCTAGGAGCGGTCCGTGATGAGCTGTACCGTTTTTTAAATTACCGCCAGCTCCACCGGTTCAACCTGGAGGAAGATTCCACCACAGCAAGCAGCTTTCTAGGCCAGCCGGATTTTGTCGCGATCGACAACCGGAACATATCCTGGCAGCAAGCAATCGAGGATACGACTCGAATCTTGGAGAGGAAGAACCATGTGACCAACCTTTACGCCAAGAACATAGTCCGGCAGTTGTTAAAGTACGGGCCCTACATGTTCATCGCCAATGGGGTGTGCCTGGCCCACTCGAAAATATCCCATGGTTCATTGAAACTGGGCCTGTCTTTATGCGTCTATCCCCGGGGAGTCGAGTTTGAAAGGGTCAAGACCGCCTATCTGGTGTTCGTCATGAGCGCCCAGGACCAGACCAGCCATCTAAAAATGCTTTCGGATCTGATTAAACTGTTTGCCCAGGAACAAAACATGGAACAGGTCAGGGATCTCAAAAGTGTCGCTGATATCAATGTTTTTTTCGAGAATGCAATCTGAAAATCTTCTCGCGCCCAAGCTTTGCACAAACCATGTGCAATGATTTGGGCTTTTTTTGTAGCGCTTTCAAAGATATACTGAAAATGTAATCAAGAGGAGATCAATCATATGGAAAAACTTTTCAAGAAGAAAAACATTTATTTTGTCGAACGAGTCACCGACTGGGAGGAAGCGATCAGGACAGCGATCGAGCCTTTGGTCAGACAGGGATATTGCGAATCCCGCTATATCGATGGGGTGTTTGAAAACACCAAGAAATACGGTCCCTATTACGTCTTGTGCGAAAATCTGGCCTTGATTCATGCGGCTACAAACCAGGGGGCGCTCGAGACGCAGATGGCAGTGACCGTCCTCAAGGAACCGGTCAGATTCAAACCCGACGGATTTGATGTGCGGATATTGATCGGCCTGGTCGCAAGCGACGCCAAGAGCCATGTGGATATCATGAGGGCGATCGGGGAAATATTTTCCAACAGCGAGACGGTTGAAAAACTGCTGGCCACAACATCGCAAGATGTCGTCTATGACATCTTTGCCAATTCAAATGATGTAGCATAAAGAAAAAAATTTAGGAGGAAAGAAAGTTATGTTTATTATCGACATCATTGTCAACATCTTGTCAACACCTGCGATTCTGGTCGGTCTATTGGCCATGCTGGGTCTGGTCCTGCAAGGAAAGCCGACATCGGCGATCATCAAGGGAACAATCAAGACAATCGCTGGATTTGTAGTACTTGGGGCGGGGGCGTCTTACCTGCTTTCGGGTTCATTGAATGATTTTGGAACACTGTTCAATTTCGCATTCAAAATGCAAGGGGTCGTTCCAAACAACGAAGCGATCGTATCTCAAGCGCTCACCCAATACGGTCAGGCTACTGCTTTGATCATGTGTTTCGGGATGGTCGCAAATATCGTCCTGGCCCGGTTCTCAAGGATGAAATACATCTTCCTGACCGGTCACCACACTCTGTACATGGCCTGCATGATCGCGGTCATCCTGTCGGTTGGAGGGTTGTCAGGAATTCCATTAATCATCGGCGGTTCGGCATTGTTGGGTCTGGTTATGGTCATTTCGCCAGCGTTGCTCCAGCCTTCAATGGAAAAGATCACCGGTTCAAAAGATCTTGCCTTCGGACATTTCGGGGGATTCGGGTATTTTGTATCCGCTCAAGTGGGAAAACTTTTCAAAGGTTCAAAATCGTCTGAGGATATCAACTTCCCTAAGGGGTTGTCATTCCTGCGTGACACTACAGTATCGATTTCCATCACAATGATTGTCTTTTTCATGATCGTAACAGGAGTTGCGGTAATGAACGGTGGCTTGAGCGATCCGACCATCTCGGCTCTGTTCGCAGGTGGTGACACGAAAACCCACTGGCTTGTATGGGCTCTTATGCATGGTATCAATTTCGCCGCTGGGGTCTACATCATCCTTTCAGGTGTTCGTCTTATCATCGGTGAAATCGTTCCGGCCTTCAAAGGAATCGCCGAAAAACTGGTTCCTAATTCAAAACCTGCCTTGGACTGTCCGGTTGTCTTCCCTTACGCTCCAAATGCGGTATTGATTGGATTCTTGGTATCGTTTGCCGGTGGTATCGTTGGTCTTCTAGTGCTGGGAATGATCAACACCAACCTGATTCCGGTTGCCTTGATTTTGCCTGGGGTCATCCCTCATTTCTTCTGTGGGGCTTCGGCCGGTGTATTTGGCAACGCCCAAGGCGGTCTTAAAGGATGTATTGCCGGTTCGTTCGCTCATGGTCTTTTGATCACTTTCCTTCCGGCAATCTGTATGCCGGTCATGGGAGCGCTCCAATTCGCGAATACGACATTCTCGGATGCCGACTTCTCGGTAGTGGGAATCCTGATCGGGAATGTGGCCCAATATGTCCAAGGCTATGGCTTGCTGGCAATATGTCTGGTCTTATTCGCCTTGCCGATTGTCTATAATCTGGTGGCCCCAAAAAAGGTAAACAAGGAAGCTGACGAAAAAGCTTATTCAAAATAATTGCATGGAAACCAAGATGCAAATTCTTGGTTTTCCGATTTTTATATCGAAGGAGAAAATATCATGGAAATCAAAAAAATAATGTGCTGCTGCGGTTCCGGCCTTGGATCAAGCATGCTTGTAAGAATGAATGTGGAAAAGGTCCTGAAAAATCATGGGATGAACGATATCGAGGTTATGCACTCATCAGTTTCCGATGCGGTTGAAAATGCGGCCGATCTGTTCGTGGTTGGAGGCGACCTGGAGGAGTTTGTCGATTCCCTGCCAAACAAGATAATTCTCGACAATATCATGGATATGGGTGAACTTGAAGAAAAATTGGGCACCAAGCTGGGTTTTTAAGATGAGGGATACAAAAATCGCCGGCCTTGAAAAAATGGCGGCCGGAGTCCGTTACGACATTTTGAACATGCTGCTAAAGTGCGGAGCGGGACATCTTGGTGGTTCGTTTTCAATTGTCGAATTGCTTTGTGTTTTGTACGGATCGCAGATGAATCACGATCCGGCCAACCCCGACTGGAGCGGGCGCGACTATCTAGTCCTGTCCAAAGGCCATGCCGGACCGGCGCTTTATGCGACCCTGGCCCATCAGGGGTATTTCGCCCATGATCAGCTGGACACTTTGAACTGCGGGGGGACCGACTTCCCATCCCATCCCGATCGCCTTAAGACAATCGGTGTTGATGTAACCACCGGCTCACTAGGACAAGGCACAAGCCAGGCAGCCGGGGTAGCCTACGGGTTAAAGTTGGCAAAAAGAGACAATCATGTCTATCTGATTGTCGGCGACGGTGAGCTTAATGAGGGCCAATGTTGGGAAGCGTTCCAGTTCATCGCCCATTACCGTCTCGATAATCTTGTCGTCATCATCGACGACAACAAGAAGCAGCTCGATGGATATACCCAGGATGTCATGAATCCCTTCGACATCGCCAAGAAGATGGAGGCCTTTGGTTTCTACACCATGAAAGTCAAAGGTGATGACCTCGAGGCCATCGACCTCGCTGTAAGCTACTTGAGACGGGTCGGATCAACCGCAAAATGTATTGTCCTCGACACAGTCAAGGGTCAGGGCATTGGATATTTTGAGGAGCTGATGGACAACCATTCAGTCAAGTTCGACAGTCAGGAAAATCAAAAGGCGGCCAAGGCGGCTTTGGATGAACTTGAAAAATTGATGAACCGGGAGGCGGAAAATGTTTGAACTAACAGAAAACAGGAATACCAAAGGCCGGGAACTTCGGACCAGCGTGGTCGAATCGATTCTGGAACTGATCAAAGAAAATGACAAGGTCGTGGCTTTGGAGGCCGATCTTGGTGGCGCGAGCTACTTCAATAAAATAAATAAAGCAGCGCCGCACAATTTCATCCAGATGGGTATCCAGGAGGCCAATATGGTCGGTGTCGCTGCAGGCATATCGATTGTCGGCTATGTTCCTTTTGTCCACACGTTTGCACCATTTGCGACCAGGCGGGTGCTTGACCAGATTTTCATGTCAGGAAGCTACTCGAAAAACACCATCAACATCTACGGATCCGATCCGGGCTATTGTGTGGGCACCAACGGGGGAACCCATACCTCATTCGAGGATGTGGCTTTGCTCCGGGCAATTCCCGAAATCGTGATCTGCGACGGGGCTGATGACACCCAGGTGGCCTGGATTGTCAAGGAATTCGCCAAGATGGAAGGGGTCCATTACTTGCGGGCCAACCGTAAAGCGGTCCGGGACATATATAAAGCCGGATCATCATTCCAAATCGGGAAGGGCAATCTCATTTTTGAAGGCAAGGACGTGTTGATTATTTCCGCCGGCGAACTGGTAAGCGATGCTCTCGATGCCCGGGATATCCTGGAAGCTCAAGGTTACTCGGTCGGGGTGATTGACATGTTCACCATCAAGCCATTGGACGAAAAACTGATAATTGAACAGGCAGCAAAAGCCAAGATAGTGGTGACGTTCGAAAACCATTCGGTGATCGGGGGGCTGGGCAGTGCAGTCGGTGAAGTGATTGTTGAAAACAGGCTCAATCCTATTTTTAAGAGAATTGGGGTTGAAGATAAATTTGGCCAAGTGGGAAGTCCGGATTTCTTGAAGGAGAAATATGGTCTTACCAGCAAGCGGCTGGTCAAAGAAATCAAGACATTGTCAGGAAAAATGTAGAATGAAAATAGAAGGAGTTAATGTATATGAAATTTTTTATTGATACAGCCGATGTGAACCAGATAAAAGAGGCCTATGAGATGGGTGTGATCTGCGGGGTGACCACAAATCCCTCGCTGATTGCCAAGGAGGGCCGCGACTTCAATGAGGTCATCAAGGAAATTACCGGCATCGTTGACGGTCCTATTTCCGGAGAGGTGAAGGCGACGACCGTGGATGCGCCGACCATGATTGAAGAAGGCAAAGAAATAGCCAAGATCCATCCCAACATGGTGGTGAAGATTCCGATGACCATAGAGGGTCTAAAAGCCTGCAAGACATTGAGTCAGGAAGGAATCAAAGTCAACATGACCCTGATTTTTACCGCCAACCAGGCCCTGCTTGCAGCCCGGGCTGGAGCGAGCTACGTCTCGCCATTTCTTGGCCGGCTCGATGACATCTCCACTGACGGCCTGAAACTTATCGATGACATCGTTACGATTTTTGGTGTCCACGATTTGAAAGCAGAAATAATTGCCGCCTCCGTGCGCCACCCGATCCATGTCCTGGACTGCGCCAAGGCCGGAGCTCATATCGCCACTGTCCCATTTGGGGTGATCGCGAAGATGGTCGAGCATCCGCTGACAACAGCCGGAATCGCCAAGTTTGAGCAGGATTATCTGAGTGCAATGGGTCAGAATAGTTTGGGATAAGATAAAAAGAAAGGATAGGAGGATGTTTAAACAGGTGTTTAAACCAAAAACGGCAATGACAAATGAAGAAATTCTATCAAGGGTCGACCATACGTTGTTGACACCTACAGCCACTTTCGAACAGATTGACCGGATTGCCCGGGACGCAATCGAATATCACACAGCTTCGATCTGCATACCCCAGACTTATGTCAGAAGGATTCATGACATTTATCAAGATCAGGTGAATATCTGCACAGTCGTGGGATTTCCGCTCGGTTACAATTCGACGGCATCGAAGATCAAAGAGGTGGAAGTGGCAATAAGCGATGGTGCAAATGAAATAGATATGGTCATCAATATCTGCGATGTCAAAAATAGGGACTTCGCCAAAGTCGAGGAAGAAATCCGACAGATCAAGCAGGCTTGCGGATCAAAAATCCTTAAGGTCATTGTTGAAACCTGCTATCTTGATGAGCAGGAAAAAATTGAACTGTGCAAAGTTGTGACTGCTGCCAAGGCCGACTATATCAAGACATCGACCGGGTTTGGAACCGGCGGCGCGACTTTCAGGGATATCGAGCTTTTCAAAAGACACATCGGTCCCGATGTGAAAATCAAAGCGGCAGGAGGAATAAGCAGCTATGACGATCTCAAGGAGTTTGTCCGCTTGGGTTGCGACCGTCTTGGAACTTCACGGGCGATCAACATTATAAAAGGGATTGAAAGTGAAGGATATTGATCAACGTTGGTGTCTAGTTCATCAATTGTTGCTATAATCAATTTATAAGCTAAGACTTATAACTCTCCCTTATAGTAAATTTATCCATATAATTGTTGACTGATAAGTCAGTCAAAGATCGAACATCCGTTTCGGTCTTTTTTTGTTTTGACAGTTTCCAAAAAAAATTGATGAAAATCGGATAATATGGGTTATAATGTAAAAAACAGTCAAAGGGGCATTTGATGACAGCCGACATCCTGGTCTTGATCACTTTTGGAAGCGTCTTTATTTTGGGAATATCCATCCCGGACCGTTATTTGATTTGATAAGCGAATAATCCATGACAGTCACTTGGTGGTGGCGGTCCAGGACAATCTCGCTTATCAAATCAACTATCGCAAGCTAAAACTCAAGATTGCCGCCCAGGTCTTCTTTATCGTATTGGCGACGATTGCCATTATTGTGTCGAGCCGGTTTATGATAAGAATAGCCCTGGCCGTCTTGATTGTACTTGTGGTTGCGGGTGTCAGGTTCACCTTGGCTTCCTTCAATAAGGAAGTCAGGATAGAAGATAGTCCTCTCCGGCCCTGCCGGAATGTAAAGCTTCTTGAGTCTTGTGATCTAAGAATGCTCAGTCTGGTGGCATCAATAGCGTGGTGGCGGTACGTTATCTTGCCTATTATTATTTGCAGTTCGATGGCACCAACCGGCTTTATCTCAAACGAAATTTTGAAAATTGGCACCATCTGGTCGCCTTGGCCCTGGCGGTTTTTGCGGACAGATTCAAACTGGAAAACAAAGGAGTTCAACAATGAAGAAAACAGTATTGATAGGAGTTACAGGAAGTATCGCAGCCTACAAGATGGCAGATGTCGCGAGCAGTCTTACCAAAAGCGGCATCAATGTTTATGTATTGATGACACAGAATGCGACCAAATTTATCAGCCCGATCGTCTTTTCGACGCTTACTGGCAACAAGTGCTACGTGGACACCTTCGATGAAGAGGGGGACATCGTCGTGCCCCATGTCAATCTGGCGAAAATGGCGGACTTGTTCATTGTCGCCCCGGCATCGGCAAACTGTATCTCCAAGCTGGCCAACGGCATCGGGGATGACATGCTTACCACAACGGTACTGGCCTACCACGGTCCCAAAATGATCTCGCCGGCCATGAACACCAATATGTACAACAACCAGATTGTTCAGGACAATCTAGCCAGATTGAGAAATTACGGCTGGGAAATAATCGAACCGGCCAGCGGCATCCTGGCGTGCAAGGATGAGGGCAAAGGGAAACTGCCTCAGGTGGAACAACTGCTCGATAACATCTACGCATATGTCAGACGCGAAAAGGACCTGGCGGGCAAAAGCGTTCTTATTAGCGCCGGGCCGACCCAGGAGGCTCTTGATCCGGTGCGTTTCATCTCCAACCATTCAAGCGGAAAGATGGGGTATGCCCTGGCCCGCAATGCGATGGAAAGGGGCGCCAAGGTCACCCTGATCAGTGGAAACGTCAACCTAAACGATGTTCCATTCGTGGAGACAATCAAGATCAAAAGCGCAAGTGATCTCGCAAAGGTCGCCAAGTTGAAGGCTCCTGAGGCCGATATCGTCATCATGGCGGCGGCAGTCGGGGACTACCGGCCCAAGGCATATTCCAGCCAGAAAATAAAAAAGGCCGATGGAGAGATCGTCCTGGAGCTTGAAAAGACCGAAGATGTGCTTAGCTATCTGGGCCATCATAAAAGATCCGGCCAGTTCATCTGTGGCTTCTCGATGGAAACTGAAAACCTGGTCGCCAATTCGCGGGCCAAGCTTGAAAAGAAGCAGGCCGACTTGATCGTCGCGAATAACCTCATGGATGAGGGGGCCGGCTTCAAGGTCGATACCAATGTTGTCACCTTGATCACGAAAGATGAGACAATTGCCTGTCCGATTGCTGCCAAAGAAGATGTGGCTGAGGCGATTTTGGATTTTATCGCCGCCAAAATCAAGTAACAATCAAAGTTTAAAGGCAAAAAAAGCCTGGTCAATGCCATCAATGAAGATGGCAAGCCAGGTTTTTTGATTTGACATGGGGGTGTCAAAGCGCTAATTTAGTGGGAACATTGATGGTTTTCGTCGTGGTCATGACCGGCGCACATCGAATTTGTGGAAAGCAGGCACCCTTCCAAGTACGTGTTGACGTTTGCCAGGCAATCGCCGGAACATCCGGTGATGACATCGATGTTTCGCTGGTTGAACAGGTCGACTGCCTTGGAACCGATGCCCCCGACGATGACCAGGTTGACTCCTAGTTCATGGAGGAATCTAGGCAGGACTCCTGGTTCATGTTTCGGAGCGGTCACATATTCGTGGCTGACAACTTTGTTGTCGGCGCAGTTGGCAATCAGGTATTGCCGGCAATGACCGAAGTGGGCACTGATTTGGTTGTTGTCACAAGCTACAGCTATTTTCATTTATTTATCCTCTTTCAATGATTTTTTTTAGATTACGGGCTGTTTCCCGGATTGCGTGGGCCGCGGGAATGTCGAAATCAACGACATTGAGGCCTTGGTTGATGCATTTGACGACATTCGAATCATTGGGAACTTTTCCGACCAGGGTGATGTTTTCTTCTTTTAGATAACTTTCGATCATTTCGGTCGATTCCAATGACAGGTCGAAGCGGTTGATTATGCATGCCGCTTTGAGATTGAACGACTTTGACAGTTCATAGGTCCGCTTCATATCGGCTAAACCGCTCATCGTCGCTTCGCACACCAACAAGATCAGATCGACGTTGGCCATAGCGGCGATTACCGGACAGCCGACCCCGGGCGAGCCGTCGATTATGCAGATCGTGTCTTGCTCGGGCATAAGACTCTTAACCTGGGTTACCAGTTTCCCGGAATTGCCTTCACCCATCTTCAATTTTGCACTATAAAATTTGCGGTTGGCATCAATGGCCTCAAAAGTCTGGCCACAGACATTGTCAACCATTGTTATGGCTCCAGCCGGGCAGACAAATTCGCAGACCCCGCAACCTTCGCAGCGATAAGTAATCGTCTGGTAATCTTCAATCGCCTTGAATTTGCAGTGCTCGACGCATTTCCCACATTTGATGCACTTTTCCGGATCGATGATCGCTTTTTTCAGACCGTAATAATCCTGGGTGTCGGTCACCTCGAGCCGGTTCAATAAAAACAGGTTGGGGGCATCGACATCGACATCACCGAACACTTTGGAATCAAAAAGTTCGATAAGACTAGAAGCGATGGTGGTTTTTCCTGTTCCCCCTTTGCCGCTTAGCACAAGGACCTTATACATTTGCTTCCCTCCTTAGAGTATCGAGGATATCCATGAAAATTCCCTTGTACTCGTCACTGTGTTCTACCGCCAGTTTCCCCGAAGCGACAAGCATCCCGATTTCCTTTTGGTAGGGGATACGGGCGATCACATTGTCGGTGTATTCGACAGTGCTTTCCATGTCTTTGTTGACAACCAGGCCATAAGGCAGCTTGAGCTTTTCAAGCAGCTCCTTGACCATCAGGTAATTGTGGTAGGAAAACAGGGTCGGTTCGACAACGATGATGCAGTATGACGCATCTTCAATCGCTTCCATGACGCTGCATGCGGTCCCGGGCGGACAATCGATGATATTGAGACCGGGTTGAGCATTCTCGAGAGTGGTGGCAACTGTCGAGACGGCGGACTCGGTACCGACTTTCATCGTGCCGGTAACGACCATTGTGTCCAGGTATTGTCCGATGGTGACTTCACCGACCTTGATATTTTCATAGGAAATAGCACCATTGGGACATACCAGGGCGCAACCACCGCAATTGTGGCAGATGTTTTTGAATACCAGGATGCGATCGTAAAGATAGGCCAGGGCGTTGAACCGGCAGAAGCTTACGCACTCGCGGCAACCATCGCACTTTTTTTTGTCGACCACCGGGATTTTGACTGTGACATCGCATGTCTTGGTGATTGGACCATTCAGGAAAATGTTGCCGTTGGGCTCCTCGACGTCGCAATCAAGATAAGTGCACTTACCGGCGATGCGGGCCAGGTTGGTAGCGACAAATGTTTTTCCGGTACCGCCTTTTCCCGAAAGAATGGCGATTTTAGCCATGATGGAAACCTGGATGGGTTGATGTTCCTTGTTCGAGTTCGCCGTTTTTGTACTTGGCCAGATTTTCATCCAAAGACGAGTCGATTCCGGTGAACATCTTCACAGCTCCCGCCAGCAGGTCGCTGGCGTTTTGGCCTAACTGCTTGGTGATCAGTATCTCAACCTGGTTGTCAAGCAGGAACTGGCCAGCTTTGATTCCGGCACCCCCGCTTGATGTGAAGGCGGGATTTTCTTTGAATTCGACATCTCCATCATCGAGATTTACAAAGGCGAAATATTTTGCCCGGGCAAGATTGTCCGACAGTTTGGCGTTCATGTTTTTTTCATTTACAGCCATTGCAAGTAGTTTCATAATTTTTCCTCCATATTATTGACATATGTTCATTATACACCTTTGCGGTCATAAGTCAATAACTGTGGATGCCTTAAGCCAAACAAAAAAGATATCACAAGGATATCTTTAGTCGGGTATTATCAGATTCAGGATGATTCCTACCATGGCGCTTAGAGCCGTTCCTGAAAGGACAGCCGAACCGGGAAGGGGCAGCAGGGCTCCTCCAAGACCGAACACCAGCATGGCCGAAGTGATAATCAGGTTCTTTTGTTTCGAGTAATCGACGCGGTTTTCGATAAGAACCCGTAGGCCGTTAGAGGCGATGACCCCGTAGAGCAGGATTGACATTCCGCCAAGAACGCTCGTTGGAATCGATGAGATGACCGCGGCAACTTTCCCGCTGGTCGAAAGAATGATCGCGAACAGTGCGGCTCCCGCGGTGACATAGACGGAACCGATTTTCGTCATCCCGATGACTCCGGTGTTCTCACCATAAGTCGTGTTTGCCGGTCCTCCGATAAGGGCTGATAAGGCAGTCGCCAGACCGTCTCCGACCAATGTGCGGTTAAGTCCGGGTTCTTTCAAAAAGTTTTTTCCACAGATGTGACCGAGAACAACGTGGTCTCCGATATGCTCGGAAATCGTCACCAGGGCAACCGGAAGGATAGCCAGTGTTTCTGGACCGAAATAAAGTTTGTAGCTATTGAAGTTTCCAATTTTGACCGGGAACGAGAATTCCGGAATCGAAAACCAAGGAGCTGAAGCGATTGCGGTAAAATCAACCATGTTGAAGGCAACGGAAATCCCGAAGCCAACGATAATGGCAATCAAGAAAGGAATGATCTTCATGAATCCTTTGCCCTTGGCCGAGATGAAAGCGGCAACCAGGAAAGTGACGGTCGCCACAATCATGTTTTTCGGATCGCCCCCGGCAACGAAACCGGCATTGGTGATGGCGCTTGATGCCAGACCCAGACCGATTACAGCGATCATCGGACCGATTACCACCGGCGGCAGCAGGACATCAATCCATTTTTTCCCGACGAATTTGATGATCAAAGCCACGACGCAGTAGATAAGACCGACAAGCATCAATCCGGTCTGTGCGGCTGCGATGCTGCCATTCATTGCCTTGACGGCAACTATCACTGCAGTGATGTAGGCAAATGACGACCCCAGATAGACTGGAACCTTGCCTTTTGTGACAAAGGTGTAAATAAGTGTTCCTATCCCTGAAGCGAACAGGGCCACCGATACCGGGTAGCCGGTCAAGATAGGAACAAGGATGGTTGCGCCAAACATCGCAAACACATGCTGCATCGACAAGAACAGCCATGATTTCAAAGGCGGGCGCTCATTGACGTCGATAATTAGTTTCTTTTCTTCCATATTATCCTCCAAATATTCTTGTAGCATGATATCACAAATTAAGATAGAATAACAGTATAAAAGATAAAAAAGTTGGAATAATCGAACAAATAGCGATTGTGATTTGGCAATATAAGACAATTGGCCAATATATTTGAATTTTCAACGGATTGCAGTCAAAAAGGAGACAACTATGGATTATGTTTTGATCACCGGGGCGACCAGTGGCATCGGAAAGGAGTTTGCCAGATATTACGCTTCCGCCGCCAAAAATCTGATTATCGTCGGTCGCAACCGGGACAGACTCGATGATCTAAAAATGGAGCTTGAGCGAAAATTCCCGATCGAAGTGGTAATCATAACTCTCGATTTGGCGTCGCAGGATGCTTTCGCAAGCCTGGCCCGATTCATCAATGAGAGCACGATTGATGTTAGCCTTGTCATCAACAATGCGGGAATCGCCACTTCCGGTCCGGCCGAACAAGTTCCTTCAAAGCGCGATTACGAGATGGTCATGGTGAATATATATTCCCTGATGGAAATAACCAAGCTTTTTTTGGATTACTTCTACCAGCGCAACAAGGGAGCCATTTTGAACGTCGCCTCGACGGGCGCCTATGCTCCCGGCCCTTTCACTGCCAGCTATTTCGCTTCGAAGTCGTTTGTCCTTAGCTATACCCAGGCACTCAACTTCGAGGCAAAAGCAAATGGTGTTTATGTCGGAGTGTTGTGCCCGGGCACGACAGCGACCAATCTCTTCCAGGCATCAAACCAGAAATGTCCAAGATGGGCGATGGATCCGGCCAAGGTAGCCCGGATAGGGGCAAGACAGATAAACCGAGAAAAGCCCGTCCAGATCTGCGGCTGGACCAACCAATTGCTGACGATGCTGCCTAAGCGCATCAAGGTTTCCGGGATCGCGAGAATCAAGAAGAACGGAAGCACCGAGATTTAGAGTGTACAAGTGCGCTGAAATATTGTATAATACAGGCGTGAACAGGGGTGCCCTAAAGGCTGAGATAAACCCTTATCACCTGATCTAGTTAAGACTAGCGTAGGGAGTTCAATTATATTGGAACCTTGCGCCTCGATCATTTCAATGGAGGTGTTTTTTAATGAAAGTCAAAGATCTAGTTTTCATGGGGATGTATGTCGCTCTTGCCCTGGTGCTTGAGTCTGTTTCCCAAATCGTTCCCATCTTGCAAATGCCACTTGGTGGCAGCATCAACCTGGGAGTAATCCCGATCATTCTTGCGTCATATCATCTGGGGTGGAAAAAAGGCTGGTCAGCCGGTTTTCTTTGGTGGTTTGTCGGATTCACTTTGTTTGGATTCAACCGCTGGTATCTCAATCCGGCCCAATATTTTCTGGATTACCTGATTCCCGATACGATCATCGGCATTGCCTGTGTGATGCCTAAACTGTTTATGAAAAACAATCTTTACACCGGTATCGTCCTTGTGTCGGTTATCCGGTTTCTGGCCAATGTCCTTTCGGGCGTGTTCTTCTATTTTCCTGAAGGATCAGCCCCAGGCAGTTTCGGCGCTTGGGTCTATTCAATCAACTACAATCTGTGGTATAACCTGGCAACAATGGTGGTCGCGATCATCATCGCCCCTATTTTGATCAAACGGATTCCGATGCGCAAGATCTAACTCCCGATATGGGAGTTTTTCTTTTGGGATAAATATTGGTTTCCAGCGATAATTGTCTTTATTTTGATGCATTTTGGTGTTATATTGTTTGAAGGTACAAAGGAGTATTGAAATGGCACGAAGAATCGATTTATTGAACGGTAAAATAACCCAGTCGCTCCTGGCGCTGGCACTGCCGATAATGGCGACATCCATGATCCAGCTGGCTTACAATCTTATCGACATGATCTGGGTCGGCCGGATCGGGGTCAATGCGATCAGCGCCATCGGAGCCAGCGGGATGTACATCTGGATCGGCGAAGGTCTGATCTTGATGTACAAGATCGGGGCGCAGGTCCTTGTGGCTCAACAGCTTGGAGCAGGGAACATATCCCGGGCCCGCGACTATGTCAAAACGGTCCTGCAGACCTCTTTTCTTTCCAGCGTGACCTATGCCCTGGCCCTTTTTGTCTTTGCATCAAGCATGATCGGATTTTTCGATTTTCAATCGGCTGATGTTATTTTCCAGGCGGTCACCTATTTGAAGATAGTCGCCTGGGGCATGGTGTTCATGTCCTTCAATTTCGTGATGACCGGGCTGCTCACGGCAACTGGCGACTCCAAGACTCCGTTTCTTGTCAACACCGTGGGGATTGTCATCAACATCTTCCTCGACCCTTTGTTGATATTCGGATTTGATATGGGGGTCAGCGGCGCGGGTCTGGCTACGGTACTTTCCCAAGGGATCGTGTCCTTGCTGCTTCTTGTCACCATGAGCAGGGATGACTACCTTTTCCATGACCTCCATTTTGTGGGCAAAGTCGATTTGCGCGGCTTTATGGGAATTGCCCGGATCGGTCTTCCCACTTCGCTGCAGTCGGTCGGATATGCGGCGATTTCGATGATCCTTTCACGCTATACCGCAAGTTTTGGCGACAGCGCCGTCGCCATCACCCGGGTCGGCGGCGGAATCGAGTCGATATCCTGGATGACTGCGGACGGTTTCGGTTCGGCTCTTAGTTCCTTCATCGCCCAGAATTACGGTTCGAAAAAGTACGATCGGGCCCGGCACGGCTATTTCCAAGCCCTGAAAATAACCACAATATGGGGTTTGGGTACAACCATGCTACTGGTACTGTTTCCCGGGCAATTGCTTTCGGTCTTCATCCATGAACCGGGTCTCTATCCCCTGGGTATCGCCTATTTGCAGATCCTGGGACTTTCGCAGCTTTTCATGTGCTATGAACTGATGAGCTCGGGAGCTTTTGGAGGATATGGCGACACGAGGACGCCGTTTCTGGTTTCCATCATCCTGACGGGAGCACGGATTCCGCTCGCATTTCTCCTGGTGGCCCTTGTCCACAATGTCACCGGAATATGGTGGGCGATCAGCCTGAGTTCCCTGGCAAAAGGGGTAATCCTGGTGACGCTGTTTTTCATCAGGACCAAGAAATACCAGTATCAGACATAATAAAAAATCCTGGCAAGAACCGCATCCAATTTGGCTGTCCAAATCGATGACTGCGATCCTGTACAGGATTTTTATTTTTCTACCAGGAATCCCAGCTCGCTTAGGTCGTTGACAATATTGTCGATGACTTTCTGCGAGGGTGCCGTGATTTCATGATAGTGGGTGAACCCGTCACCTAGATGCTTCAAAGGCAATCCCTGGTGTCTGTTCATCTTGGCCACGAATTCATCGACTTCCTTGCGGTTGGAAAGGTTCAAGGGGGCGACGATTTCCTCGTATACGGGATGGTCGATGATCACGTTCTTGATGGTCCCGCCATTGTCGACGATCGCATAGAGTTCCTTGATCATGTCTTCGTTTTCATGGGCGAGGCAAAGCCGGACACTCACGGGATTCTCGCTGATGATATAGCCGCGGTTGGTTGAGATGATATCATAGCCCTTGGCCCGCAACAAGGCAATTTCCTGGACAATGATCTGGCGCGAGATATTGAACCGTTCGGAAAGTTCGCTGCCGCTTACGGCCCGGTTCGCCTCCTGGAGATATTTGTAGATCTTGTCGAGCCGATTCATAAAATCACCATGTTTTTTAATGAGAGGTCCAGAGCGACCCCGCTGTATGTCAGTGCTCCCGATGAGATGAAATCGATCGGATAATCCTTCAATTCCTCGAGCCGGGCCGAATTGATGTTGCCGCTGACTTCAATCAGGGCTTTTTTGCCAATAAGCTTGCAGGCGTCCATGATGGTCTTGTTGTCCATATTGTCGAGCATGATGATATCGACCCCATTGTCAAGACATTCCTGGACCATCTCAAGGCTTTCGCATTCGACTTCGATTTTCTGGACGACGCGCATGTATTGACGGACTTGGGCAACGGCCTTGGTGATTGATCCGGCCGCATCGATATGGTTGTCTTTAAGCATGATTCCGTCGCTCAGGTTGTATCGGTGGTTGCCCGCACCCCCAATGCGGGTAGCGTATTTTTCGAAGATCCGGTTGTTCGGGGTTGTCTTGCGGGTGTCAAGCAGCCTGACGTGGCTGTCCTTGAGGACGTCGGCCATTTTGCGGGTGTTGGTCGCGATGCCCGACATCCGCTGCAGGTAGTTCAGGGCGGTCCGCTCGCCTGAAAGAAGCGCCCGGATTTTCCCTTTGCATGTCCCGATTTTTTGACCCTTGGTGACAAAATCACCATCCTTGCATTCGCTGATGAACTCGTAGTCCGGGTCCAGGAGCAGGAATGTCTCATTGAAAACGTCAAGTCCGCAGATTATGCCGTCTTCTTTGCAGATAAGGTCGACAGTTCCGGCTGTTTCTTTGGCGACAACGGCATTTGTCGACAGGTCCTCACTGGAAATGTCCTCTTTTAAAGCTGAAATTATGTAATCTTTATAAAAGCCATTCATTGTAAAACTCCTTATTTTTATTCTTCAGATAGTCCAGAACGGTTTTCCGGTTTGCTTCCTGGTATTCGCTGATATTCTCATAGGGGCTAAGGTCCACTCCGATTTCTCTGGGATCCTGTTTGTTTTCATTGATGTGTTTCGCACACAGCTTGGCAAACACGCCACTTTCTAGCAGGGAATTGCTGGCGAGGCGGTTCTTGCCATGGACGCCGGTTCCGGCGGTCTCGCCGATGGCATAAAGATTCCTGATGGAAGTCTGTCCTTTTACGCTGGCCTTGATGCCCCCCATAAGGTAATGCTGCCCTGGCATGATCGGGATGCGGTCCTTGTAGGGGTCGATTCCCCGTTCAAGGCAGGTCTGGTAGATGTTTGGGAAATGCTCGATCATCTTTTCGTAAGGGATGTTGGAAACATCAAGGTAGACATGGTCCGTATTTTGTTCGACCATCTTGTCCTTGATAGCCTTGGTGACAATGTCACGGGGTAGGAGGCTGTCGACAAACTGGTTGCCGTCCTTGTCGACGATCACGGCCCCTTCGCCCCGGATCGATTCGCTGATCAAAAAGTTGCGTCCCTTATCCTTTGAATAAAGGAGGGTCGGGTGGATCTGGATGTAATCGAGATGGTCGAGTTCGATGTTGTTTTTGATGGCGATTGCGAAGCTGTCGCCTTTTATATGGGTGTAGTTGGTTGACTGTTTGAAAAGTCCCCCGATGCCGCCGGTGGCGAGGATCACTTGGCCGGCGTAGACCGGTGTGATGATCCCGTCTTTGAGGATTATCGCACCAAGGCAGACGTTGTCGACGATGATCAAATCAAGCATTGCGGTTTGTTCAAAAAGCGTGATGTTCTTGCGTTGCTCCAGTTCAATAAGCAGCTTGGTGGTTATCTCCTTGCCGGTGACATCCTGGTGGTGGAGGATCCGTTTGGCCGAATGTCCGCCTTCGCGGGTGTAGTCAAAATCGAACTCGACTCCGTATTTTATCAGATCAAGGATCAGATCATTGGAGTTGTCAATCATCGTCTTGACGACTTCGATGTCGTTTTCAAAGCGGCCCGCCTTTAGAGTGTCCTGAAGGTATGATTCATAGTCGAACTTGTGGAGCAGGGTGGAAATCCCTCCTTGGGCGAGGGAAGAGTCCGATTTTTCTTTTTTGTCGTTGCAGATCATCAGCACATCGAGACTGGAATCCAGCCCCAGCCCGGCGATCAGCCCGGCGAGTCCGCTGCCGACAATTAGCACATCTGTTTTCATTTGGCCATCTCCAGCATGCGATCGAGCGACTTTTTCGCTTCCGCGATCAGCTCACCTGAAAGCACGACGCCATCGAAATCGTTTTCCAGGCTGGCGGCGACTTTGGCCGGCGTGATCTTTTTCATGTCGACACAGATCTGGTCGGCTTTGATCGGATAGAAGTGCTTGTGGGGATTCTGTTTTTCCAGTTCGTAGAACATGCCCAGCTCGCTGGCGATGATGAACTCATCATTGTCGCTGTTGGCCACAAAATCGATGATTCCGGTTGTCGAACCGATATAGTCGGCAACGCCAAGAACCCCTTCATTGCATTCGGGATGGGCCATAACCAGCGCCCCGGGATGGAGTTTCTTGGCTTCAAGCAGCTCGTCTTTGTTCATCCTTTCGTGCACCGGGCAGTAACCGGGGTGCAGGATGAAATTCTTTTCCGGGAACTGCTTGGCCAGATAGCCACCCAGATTCTTGTCCGGGATGAAATAGATGTTTTTGTTTTTGATCTTGGGAATGATATTATGGGCGTTGCCGCTGGTCACGCAGACATCGACATAGCGCTTGATTTCGCTTTTCGAGTTGATGTAGGCAACCACGCACACATCATCATAGGCGGCTTTGATCTTGTCGATATCTTCCTTGGTCACCATGTTGGCCATGGGGCAGATGGCGCTGTTGTCAACAAGCAGCACTGTCTTGTCCGGGTTGAGAATTTTGGCCGACTCGCCCATGAATCTCACGCCGCAAAAGACGATTGTCTTGTTTTCAAGCTCGGTCGCCTTTTTGGCTAGGTAGAAGGAATCACCGACATAGTCGCAGATATCCAGAACATCGCGCTCCAGGTAATAGTGCCCTAAAATGACAGCGTCACGCTGTTTTTTCAATTCATTGATTTTATTAATTAAATTATCCATAATTTTCTCCTGTCCTTGTGGATTTTATCATGACACAAAAAAAATCCATTGTCAACACTTCTGTCATGACAGCTGAACAATTAATTAATTTTTTAACAAAGTAAACATAAAAAAGTAAACATAAAGATGAGAAGCAAATATATACACCTATATTACTTGTTTACAATATTTGCCAAAGTGTTATAATTTTATTTGATAGCTTTTATTAACATTTGTGAAAATTTGCCATAGAAAACATTCGGAGGGGATAATATCATGGTCGAATATACAGGGGAGTTAGATATTGAAAATCAAATGATTGACCAATTGACACGCGGAGAGAGCCAATGGACATACCGACCGGATCTAAATACCGAAGATCTTCTATGGGTCAATTTTTTTGATAAGTTGGAACAAAATAATGTAAGAACTCTTAATGAAAATCAGCTGACCGAACAAGAAAAAAACCAGATTAAGAATCAGTTGAATTTTGTCAACTACTACGAAGCGGCAAAATGGATTGCCGGAGAAAATGGCATTGCTAAAGTTCAAGTACAACGCGAGGATGCGACTCTAGGCACAATCCGGTTGGAAGTTTTGTGGCGCGACAATGTTGCCGGAGGTAAATCTAGTTATGAAGTAGTCAACCAAGTATCCGTTGCCAAGGTCAGTGCTGGAGATACGGACCGTCGCTTTGATGTGACGCTGTTGATAAATGGTTTGCCGATGATTCATATCGAATTGAAAAACCGGTCGACTGGTTTTATGGATGCATTCCGACAAATCAAAAAATACGACAAGGAAGGTAAATTCAGAGGAATTTATTCCACCTTGCAGATGTTTGTCGTCTCCAATGCTACTGAGACAAGGTATATTGCTGCGGCCAAGGAGAATAAGATAAACGAGCAATTTTTGACCAAATGGGTGGATAAAGATAATAGACCAGTTGTCAATTTGAATGATTTTACAGCGCATGTGTTATCGATTCCCAGAGCTCATCAGATGGTGATGCAATATTCAGTTATTGATGACAGCAAGAAGGCCTTGATTTTGCTTCGACCTTACCAAGTTCATGCGATAGAGGAAGTAAAAAAGGCTAGTATGCAACGAAGAAGTGGCTATGTTTGGCATACTACCGGTTCAGGAAAGACCCTGACTAGTTATAAAGTTGCCCGCAACCTGCTACAAATCCCGTCAATCAAAAAAACAATATTTATCGTGGACCGGACTGATCTAGATCAACAAACAACCTCAAGCTTCATGTCTTATGCAGAGAATGATGTGATTGATGTCGACGAAACAGAAAGTACTCACAATTTGGTAAAGAGATTGTATTCTGAAGATAAGACAGTCGTGGTTACGACAATTCAAAAAATCAATACAATGATGAAGAAATTCGATGAAGGCAGATACAAAAAGGAGTACAAGAAAATAAAGGAATTGAATGTTGCTTTCGTCGTCGATGAATGCCATCGGGCGGTGTCGCCTGGACGCCAACGGTACATTTCTAAATTTTTTATCAACTCTCTTTGGTATGGTTTCACTGGGACTCCGATATTTGCCGAGAATAAAAGGGAGCAGGTTGGCGATTTAGCTCAAACAACCGAAGAACAATATGGAAAAAGGCTGCATGAATACACCGTAAAGGAAGCAATCCACGATAAAGCGGTTTTGGGATTTCAGGTTGAGTACAAGAATACAATTATTACTGACGTAGATGAATCTGAACTTCTTACTGAGTTATATGATAAGGAAGAGCATATGCTGGAAGTATTGGATTCTATCATTAACCACTCCCGTAGAAAGCTTGGATTTCAAAATGGTGTCGGCAAAACATATAGCGCAATTTTGACGGTCAGAAGTATCACGGTGGCCCAAAGATATTATGAATTAATGTCCCAGGTTAAAAGGGGAGAGAAGGAAATAAAAGTCAGTGAAAAGACCAAGCGGACACTTCCCGATTTTCCTAAGTTTGCCATTACCTACTCAGTAACTGAAAATGAAGAAGATAGCACCACTAATCAAGACAAGATGAAAGAATCTATTAAAGATTATAATATCGAATTTGGAACTAATTTTTCAATCGCGGATATCAAATCATACAACAATGACATCAATGAACGTCTGGCACGAAAGAAAGACCGATATAAATTTCGCGAGGAACAGCTTGATTTAGTGATTGTGGTTAACCGGTTATTAACTGGTTTTGATGCTCCTTGTTTGTCAACTTTGTTTATCGACCGTCGACCAATGAGACCACAAGATTTGATTCAGGCGTTTAGCCGCACTAATCGGCTGTTTGACAAATCTAAAAACTATGGGCAAATTGTAATATTTCAAAAACCTGATGCCTTCAAGGATGCCGTTGATAATGCCCTTCGCTTGTACTCTAATGGAGGGGAAAATTCAGTATTAGCTCCGACCTGGGAAGAAGAAAAGGAAAATTTTGATCAGAAGGTGAAGGCACTCAAGGCAATAGCACCAACCCCTGAAGACGTTCCGGATATCGATTCAGCATCTGATGAGGATTTGAAGTATTTTGCCAAAGCATATCAAGAGTTCGATAAGCTATTTGCTTCAATTCAAGTCTATTCCAATTATGAACGTAGGCAAGTCTTGGCTGAAGCCGGTCTTACAATTGGAATGATTGAAGAATTTGCAGGAAAGTATGAAAATGTAATTGAAGAAATAAAAAGGCGCAAGCCTGATGGTGACTCGGATGTTGTTACAATTGACGTGATGTATGAGCTTGAGAGTGTAAGAACTGATGAAATCAACTACGAGTACATATTATCACTGATTCAAGCATTTATTCCTGAAGGTGGAAAGGAATATAAGGAACTTTCTGATAAAGATATCAAAGCAATCAGCACATATATCGAAGAATTACGAAAAACAAATCCAGGTTTAGCGGATATAATTAATAATCTATGGTTTCGGGTGCAGTGGAACCCAGACAAATACCGAGGTCAATCAGTGGGTAATATCCTAGATCAGATGATTGAGGAAACAATAAATGCGAAAGTTCATGAAATCGCTTCTCACTGGTGTGTGGGTTACAATGAATTGAAGTTCGTAGTAAAGAACTATCGTAAAGGTGAATCAAAACAGCTCGGAGAGCAAGAACTAAATGAATCTAGAGATTATGATGCGTATAAAAAAAAATACGGCCAAGATGCTCTACCAAAACTAAAATATTTAAGAGCAATCAAACCAGCTTATACAAAAGTGATTGATGAAATGATAGTGCCGCTGCAACACCGTAGATAAAGGGAAAGGGATATAATGAGTGATAAAAACATAAAACAACCAAAAGTGAGATTTAAAAAGTTTGCGGGCGAAAATGCTCAAGCTTGGGAACAGCGTAAGTTAGCCGATCTTGCTGAACAATATATTGGTGGTGGTACTCCAAAGACATCTGTAGAGGAATATTGGAATGGAAGAATACCTTGGATTCAGTCATCTGATTTAAATGATGGTGAGGTATCGGGTGTTGAACCGAAAAAAATGATTACTGAACAAGGGTTAAATAATTCAGCCACAAAACTGGTGCCATCTAATTCAATTGCCATCATTACACGTGTAGGGGTCGGGAAGCTTGCATTTATGCCATTTTCGTATGCTACAAGCCAAGACTTCTTATCGTTAAGTGGATTGAAAGTTGATCCGTGGTTTTGCGTATATTCTTGCTATAAAAAATTACAAAGCGAACTTCGCTCAGTGCAAGGAACATCCATTAAAGGTATTACCAAAAGTGAGTTATTAGACAAGAAAATTTTTGTTCCAGTTAATGGCGAACAACGGAAGATTGGCGAGTTTTTTAGGAACATAGACGACCTTATCACCCTTCATCAGCGTGAGTTGGATAATACTAAGACTCTGAAACAGACTATGTTATCGAAAATGTTTCCTAAGGAAGGTTCAGATGTGCCTGAATTCCGTTTTGCTGGATTTACTGACCCTTGGGAACAGCGTAAG
>JAQVDW010000025.1 GCA_028698185.1 Erysipelotrichaceae bacterium
CCTTTTTTCCATATTATTTTACAATTTCACACTAGTAAACCAAAAATAAAAGTTGTATAATGTAACCAAATTTAACGGACGGTACGTTAAGTTTCACAATAGGTTACATCAGTCTAATAAGTTCTGGTGTCGATAATCTTGTTTATTAATGACTAAGGGGAGATAGTTGTGTTTGATAAAATAAAGGAAATATTACAGAAACCGTTTCATCATAATAAGGCGTTGATCAAGGGTGGGGCTGACCAGGTAGCCAGAAACAATCTGGCCATCATCAACCAGTCTGGTGTATTGGGTTTTGGAATCACCATTCTTTTGTGTCTGGTCACGCCGTTTCTTATTCCGGAGTGGTTTGTCACAATCGGGCATGTCCTTATAGCTCTCAATTACCTGTTTTTCACAATCCTGTCCAGGTACCTGATCAAAATAAAGGTGCGGGATGTCAAAGCGATCCGGCTTTTGACTGACAGTTATACGTTCATATCGCTGATTCTTATTGCCTATATCAACACCATCCCTTATCCCGACAAGCCGGGTACCTTGATGGCTTCAATGATGATTCTCAGTGCGGCCCTGTTCACCTACTCGATCATGGAGGCGACAGTGATATTCACGGCGATAATGGGGGCGTTTGTCTACCTGACATTCGCATTCAAGGCGGATGTTGTGATCGGTGAGGATCTTTTTATGGTGATGTCCGGCTATTTCTTGTCGGGAGTTGTTTTTTTGATAGTGAACAAGCTGCGTTACAAGGAGTTTGTCTTGAAGAACCACTATATCATGTTGTCTTCATATGACGATCTGACCGGGGTCCTGGCGAAAAAATCATGCGAGGATGCCTGCAAGGAATATCTCGACTACCGGACAGAAACGTGTTGCGCCGTGATTGTCATCGATGTCGACAACTTCAAAAGCATCAACGACAGCTACGGCCACTATTGCGGCGATCTGGTCTTGAAGACGGTTGGCGACCAGCTCCAGAAGGTCTTTCTCGACACCGATGTCATCGGGCGGATCGGTGGGGATGAATTTCTGGTGCTGATGAAAAACATCAATGATATCGAGGTGATTTACAAGAAGTTGCAACATTTCAATCAGGTTGTAAAAGAGGCTGTCTTCACACAGCTCGATATTCCAGTCAGCCTGTCGCTTGGCGGTGTGACTACGGGCTATGAGCCTGTGGATTTTACAACACTGTATCAGCTAGCCGACCAGATGATGTACGCGAACAAGCCGTCGCAAAAAAGCATAACCGTCAGAAGCGTCAAGGAACTTGAAGGGCAAAGCAAAAGCAATGATGGAAAAATATTTTTAAGTTGTCACCAGGTAACATGTGACTTTTTCAAAAGCCAGCTTGACTTCGAGTGCGACCTGGTCGATATATTCTCATCGCCGATGGACTTCAAGCTGCCTGTAAAGGATATCGCCGACATCGCTGCGGTGGTCGTTGATTACCATCAGCTTGACGATGACCAATACAGTTTTCTTGAGCGTTTGAAAGACAACCGGCATACAAAAGAGCTCCCAGTGCTGCTTGTCAACGCCGGTGATGAAATCAAAGGGGATCTTGAAAAATTCATATCCCATCATATAAGCTATCCCCTGACCAGGGAAAAACTGGAACAATATATGATGCACCGGAAAAATGTGGGCTGATGGCTTGACATGGACTTATAGCGTTATTGTATAATGATATCAAGACGAGGTGATGATATGTTGATATCCAAAGTTGCTAAGAAATTTGATTTGAGCGTGGACACGATCCGTTATTATGAAAAGGCCGGTCTGATCGATCCTGTGGCCAAAGACGCCAGCGGGAACAAGGACTACCAGGAAAAGGAGCTCCGCCGGATCAACTTCATCAAGTGCATGAAAGCGGCGGGACTTAGCATTGAGAATATCAGGAACTATGTTGATTTGTTCCATGAAGGTCTTGAAACTATCCCCCGGCGCAAGGAGATCCTGGAGAACCAGCTTGTGGAGCTGGTTGCGAAAAAAAAGGAACTCGATGAGACAATCGCGTACCTGCGCCAGAAGATTGAAAACTACGAACAGACTTTGATCAAACGGGAAATCGAGAATTACCATCCCGATGAAGAAGAAGTGTAGAGGTGACATCATGAAAAAGACATTGATTGCCTATTTCTCTTTAGAACACAGCGAACCGGTGGGAATAACCCATGAAGTAGCCCTTGATATCCAAAAGCTTACGGACGGAGATCTTTTCAGGATCGAGCCGGTCGATCCGTATCCGGAAACTTTCAAGGAAGTGAACAAGGAAGCAGCCTTGAAAAAGCGGGAAAACATCCGGCCGCGATTGAAAAGGTATCTTGACAATCTGGATGGGTATCAGACTGTATTTCTGGCGTATCCAAATTATTGGGGGACTATGCCAATGGAGGTCTTCGCCTTTGTCGAAAGCCTTGATTTTACCGGGAAGAAAGTCTATCCCATCTGCACCCATGAAGGCAGCGGTCTGGGTTACAGTGTCATTGATTTGAAGAATATGATCGGTGAATCCGTGCTCGGCGAGGCACTGGCGCTTGAAAAAAGCCAGATTGCCAGCGGCGGAGGATCGCTAAGAAAATACATTGAAGGTATTTTTGACGATTGAAAAGGCGGTTTTTGGCCGACGTTTTCCTGAGGTTTGGATTGCTCCCCAAAAACGACCGATATTTTAAGCGGGCCCTGTTTTTCTCGCGCCAGATATGCGCGGTCAAACAAGGGGCTTTTTTTGTGATTTATGATCAGTTTTATCCGTTTTTCAGTGACTTCGCTTTTTGCATCAGGTGTTTTTTGGTGTCGGGAAGAAGCCTGAATTTCAATAATGATGTTATTGTTGCCATCCGTGAGGTGCTGCTGTAAAACAACAATGGCACAAACAACTTCATTTAAATAGAAACAAGCGCAATAAAACTAACTTATTATAATAATAATATTCTATTGACTTAATAATTTTAACATGATATATTTTTGTTACGTTATAAGGCGACAAAAATGGAGGATGGGTAAATGATAGACAGTGGCAATACAGCGTTTATGATCATATGCAGTGCGTTGGTTTTATTTATGACATTTGGTTTGGCTTTTTTCTATGGCGGTCTGGTAAGAAGGAAAAACGTCATCAATACAATGATGATGAGCGTATCGGTTATCGGCATTGCCGTTGTGATGTGGGTGGCTTTTGGTTATTCCTTGTCTTTTGGTCAGGACAGCTTCGGGATAATCGGCACTCTTGACCATATCGGTTTCATGGGGGTTGAGTTTTCCGTCAGCGACTATGCACCAACGATTCCCCATGCTGTATTTGCGGCATTCCAGATGATGTTTGCCATCATCACTCCGGCAATCATTACCGGTGCCGTGGTCGGTCGGATGCGATTCAAGGCGGTAATCGCCTTCATTGTCTTGTGGTCGCTGTTAGTCTACTATCCTATGGCCCATATGGTCTGGGGTGAAGGCGGCCTGATCTTGAATATGGGAGCGGTCGATTTCGCCGGTGGTGACGTTGTCCATATCTCATCTGGAGTTTCGGCGCTGGTCTTGAGCATCATGCTTAAAAAACGTCATGCTTATGGCGCGGCGAATTACCGGATCCATAATGTTCCTTTTGTGGTTCTGGGAGCGGGGATGTTGTTTTTCGGGTGGTTTGGGTTCAACGCCGGAAGCGCTTATGCAGCTAATCAGCTGGCGGCCCAGGCGATGATGACAACGGCAGCATCGGCCGGTGCGGCAATGCTTTCATGGATGGTTTTGGACCACATTTTCACAGGCAAAACGACATTGATCGGAGCGGCGACCGGTCTGGTAGTCGGGCTGGTTGCAATCACTCCGGGTGCGGGATTTGTGCCGGTTTGGGCCTCATTGATTATCGGCGCCCTGGGAAGTCCGGTTTGTTTCTTCATGATCTCGATTGTGAAACACAAGTTTGGCTACGATGATGCTTTGGATGCCTTTGGCTGCCACGGGGTGGGGGGCATATATGGCGGTCTGGTTACCGGGATATTCGCCCAAAAGGCCATCAATGGCGTGGCTCGATGGGACGGTTTGCTTTATGGGGATTATCATCTGTTTTTGGTTCAGGTTTTGGCGATCCTGCTTACAATCGCAATCGCGGTTGTCGGGACTGTGATCTGCGCCAAATTGGTATCGATATTTATTCCATTGCGTGTTAGTGTTTATGAAGAAAAGATCGGTATGGATAAATCGGAACACAACGAGACGGCATATCCTTCTTTTAATGGATTGGACTAGGGGGACGTTGAGATGATAAAAATCGAAGCTATCATTCGTAAGGAAAAGTATGAAGAAGTCAAGGATGCATTGAGTGCAATCAAAGTCAGTGGGATGACTGTCTATGAAGTGATGGGCTGTGGCGCCCAGGGCGGTTATACCGAACTGGTTCGCGGGAATATTGTGGAAATAAACATGCTTCCCAAAATCAAATTTGAGATTCTGGTATCGAGCGAGGAATGGGAAAAGAAGGTGTATGATACAATAGCGAAAGTTGCCTACACCGGCAACAATGGGGATGGTAAGATATTCAGCTATGATTTGCGAAATGTGATGCGGATCCGTACAGGAGAAACTGACACCGAGGCAATCAACTAAGGCTCGATTGAGCCTTTTTTTGTTTGATTTCGAGGCTGTTCGTGTTAGAATGGCACGGGGTGAACACTATGGAAACAATATATGTGGGTCTGTTCTATCTAGCGGCCGCAAACCTGGCGGCATTTATGGCCATGGGAATTGATAAAAACAGGGCGAAGAAAAACCGGTGGCGAATAAGGGAGTCGACCTTGTTTTTGATTGTCCTTTTGGGAGGCGGGCCTGGCGGTCTTGCGGGAATGCATGTATTCCGCCACAAGACAAGGCACTGGTATTTCAGGTACGGTTTTTTAACAATAACACTAGGCGAGGCTTTGATTGCCGGCTATTTCCTGACAAAATAAAAGATCCCCATGGGAGCCCTGTTCAATTGACTGCGTGGTCGATTGGGTGGTATTTCCAGATGTTGTAGCAGGTTTCATCGTCGCAAAAGTTGTTTGCCAAGGTAAAGCCGCAGCTTTTGAAAAACTCGTTTCCAAGCAGGAACTGCTCGAGACACTCGCATTTGATTTCGAAATACTGGCTGGTCTTCATTGCAATCATATCGTTCAAGAAGCGGCATGCCTGGCTTTTCTGGCTTGTCTTGAAGTTAAAGATAAAGTATTCAATCAGATTTTTATTCCAGCTGCAGATTCCGATTATTTCATTGTCGTGATAGAAGACGAAAGTATTGTCGAGGTTCTTGAGAATGTCCCGGCTGATTTCCTGGTAGTTGAAAAAATCATCGAGAACCTGGGCGTTTTTTTCCAATGAATAGTAACTTTCCACGGCCGCCTTGACGGCATTGGTCAGTTCGACCTGACAAATTTCGTTAGCGCATTTGAGATGAAAGCACATAGACAACCCTCTTTTCTTGATTTCATGATAACCAATATCGAATTCCAATACAAATGATATGCACGGGCTTTTTGACCGGGGCCAGAATGGTGGCTGATGTTTGGGCGGTATTATGGGATGTTTGAGTGGGAAAAACGTTTGATTAATGTTAAAATGTAACTGAAATTAAGGCGATGATATCATCGCTTGATAAATCAAAGAAACATGACATGGCATTGCGTCATGTTCTATGGACAATAGTGGAATTGGTAAAAGACAGTAAAGGAGAAAAGACTATGGAAGGTTATGTTCATTCAATAGAATCATGTGGGACGGTCGATGGACCCGGCTTGAGACTGGTTGTCTTTTTGCAGGGATGCCCGATGCGTTGCAAGTACTGCCACAATCCCGATACCTGGGAATTGAACACCGGCAGGAAGATGACGATTGAACAGATATTGCAGGAGTACAGCAAGAAAGCCAGCTTCTATGTAAACGGTGGGATCACCTTGACCGGTGGCGAACCGCTGATGCAGATGGAATTCGTAACGGAGCTTTTCAAGGTCTGTCACGATAAGGGGATCCATACGTGCCTGGACACGTCGGGGGTGACTTTCACGCCGGAAAACACGGCCCGTTTTGATGAACTTATGAAGTACACTTCATTGGTCATGCTCGATATCAAGCATATCAACCCGGTTGAACATTTCGAGTTGACCCAGCAAAAAAACGACAATATCCTGGCTTTTGCGAGGTATCTGTCCGACAAGGACATCCCGGTGTGGATCCGTCATGTGGTTGTTCCGGGGATAACCCAAAACGACAAATATCTATACGAACTCGGGGAGTTTATCGGGACTTTGAAAAATGTCAAGGCGCTCGATGTCTTGCCTTATCATGTTCTTGGGGTGAACAAGTATGAGTCCATGAATATGGATTATCCGCTCAAGGGGGTCGAACCGCTGTCCAAAGATGACGCGATCAAGGCCCGCAATGTGATAATCCAGGGAATCAAAGCTGCTCGCAAGAAAAGCAAATAGTGTTTCTGATTGCTTTTTTCAGGAATAGGAATCAATAATAATGATTGGAGAAAAAAAGTTGTGAAAATTGTCGCATTGAACTATGCCCCCAGTGATTTCAAACGCCTCGAACAGCGGTTGAATGATTATTCGCAAGCAGGTTACAACCCGCGAACTGTTGGCAAAGTAGCCATCTTGAAAAAGGGGCCCAGGAAACATTACCTGGCTGTTCCGTTTGTGAGCTACCAGACCCAGAAAAAAGAAATCGCCGCCCAGAAAGTCGAGTGGTTCAAAAAAATGGCCATGCTCGATAGTGAATACCTGGGGCAGGTCAGCGGCATCCACGTCTTCTCGAGCGTTGATCCGATTGAATATAAGATGCCCTATGAGCCCCTAGGAGAGTACTTTTTAAAAGGTGAACTGCTAAAAAGGGTGCTCAAGGCATTGGCGATACTGTTCGTCGGGGTGGCTCTAATCCGCCTTATTTACAGCGGCGAAGTCAGCCAGTATCTCACAAACGGGCGGATCATGCTGGAATGGGTCCTTTATTTTGGCGTCGCCATTGGAGTCATGATCAATGTGGTCTATGGTTACCAGGCAGTCCAGGTAGGCAAAATAATCGCCGCCCGCCAGGATGTGGTTCCCGGAAAAGGACACGAACGACTGCGCCTGGCAAAGATCGGGGTTTCGCTGTTTTTTTGTTTGCTGCTACTTGGCGGCTTCTGGCTGGATGGCCATGACAATGACCGGCATCTTGAGGATATTACGCAGGTGATTTCCTTGAAAACCCTGGGGGTGGACAGTCCTAACTTCGCGACCCAGTTCACAACTAATCACTCGTACCTGATTCCCTATTCCTATTCTTATTATGAACAGGCGGGTGCTGTGGATGAAAATGCGGGCGAACTCGGCGACCTGCTTCAGGTCAATTATTATGTCTTTTCGTCGAAAGATCTTCAAGATAGGATTTTTCAGGATTATCTTGATCTCGATTCCCACAATCTCGATCACCTGGACAAGATTGATGATGGCGTATATCTAGGCTATGATAAGAGTCTGGGGCTGTATTCGAACATGTACATTAATAATGATGAAGTCTGCCTGGTTGTCTACACGAATTTTGATTTGACAGCAAACAACCGGATCCAGGCTATCCTCGACAATTACCTTGTCGATTGAAATAAAAGTGTTATAATGAACTTGAGGTGATAATATGACCAAAAAATTATATCGTTCCCGGCGCGACCGGGTCTTTGCAGGGGTCTGCGGGGGGATCGGCGAATATTTCGATATCGACTCATCCCTGGTAAGAATCCTGTGGGTATTGTTGATTCTTGGGGCAGGGACCGGCTTGTTGGCCTATATTATTTGTGCCATAATCATTCCTGAAAGCCCATATTAAAAAGTGAGTCCGCGGACTCACTTTTTAATTACTCTTTTGGTACGATGATGGTCAGTTTCTGTTTCAAAGCTTCGATTTTGATTGGCAGTTGCGGTCCCTTTTCACCGTCGATATCGACAAAGACATCGTTGACATCGCTGGATATCTCGATGCAGCTGCCCTGATAATATTCGACTTTTGGAGTGTTGACATGGTTGCCAAGCAGCAGTTCGGTAGTGAACTGGACCAGCTCCACGGCGTTGCAGTTTTTCAGGATCTGAAGGTCGAGCTTGCCATCCTGGATTGAAGCGTAAGGCACCATGCGGTTGAAACCGCCGATGTGTTTGGAATTGGCAATCAAAAACAACCGGGCGTCAACGGTGAACTCCTGGCTGTCAACCTTGACTTTCAAGGGGATCAGCCGGCTCAAATGGTCCTGGAGGTTGGTGATGGCATTGATGGTGTACGAAAGGGGGCCAAGGATCTTCTTGTCGCTCGTTGAGGTGACGTAGGAAACATCGGCGAACATCCCCCCGGCAACGACATTGATGAAATGGCTGTCGTTGATCTTGCCGATATCGGACTTGATCGTATGGAAGTCCTCAATCATTTTGACGATTTTTCCTGGGGTGCGGGGAATCTTGACGAACGATGCGAAATCGTTGACTGTACCTGCCCCCAAGATGACCAGGGGGACTTCGATATCGTGGCGGGCGATGTAGTCGACTACCTGGTTGATGGTCCCGTCCCCGCCCACGGCAACGATGAAGTCGAACTTCCTGATTTTTTTAAGATCGACGACATCGTCAATGGTTCGGTCCTTTTTCGTGTACACACATTCGGCCCGATTGATGAACTGGTCGAGGATCAGCTGGCCGATGATCTCCTTGAGTTTGCTTTGGATTATCTGCTGGCCCGAATGGGGGTTGATGATGAAGTATCCGGTTTTCATGACACAATCCTCACGAGCAGTTCGACTTGTTTTTGCATCTGGGTCAGCGACACGAATTCATAAGGGCCGTGGAAATTGGCGCCACCGGTACCTAGATTAGGACACGGCAGTCCCATATGGCTAAGCAATGCGCCGTCAGTGCCGCCCCTGGTCGGAATGATCTTTGGCTTGATACCCAATTCCTTCATTTTGGCGATCACATTTTCCACGATATGGTAGTTTTTCTCGATGATTGGAGACATGTTGAGGTAAGATTCCTCGAATTTTACCTTGATTGCCTGGTAGCCGTATTTGTCGTTCAAAAAGGCGGCGATCTTGTTGAATTCGCCTATTTGCTCGTTGAGCTTGTCGATGCTGTGGTTGCGCAGGATGTATTCCATTGTGGCCTGTTCCACGGTGCCGTCTATCTTGGTCAGGTGATTGAATCCCTCGTATTCGCTGGTGAAGTAAGGCCGTTTGTGCAGCGGCAACATGGTCTCGAATTCAATGGCGATCATTGTCGCGGATACCATCTTGTTTTTGGCGCTGCCAGGATGGACTGATTTGCCGGTGATTGCCACCTGGGCGCTGTAGGCGTTGAAGTTCTCGTAGCTGATCTCGTTGATGAAACCGCCGTCGATTGTGTAGGCATATCGCGCATTGAATTTTTCAAGATCGAAATGCTTCGTGCCCCGACCGACTTCCTCGTCGGGGGTGAAGGCAATCTGGATGTCGCTGTGGATTATTTGCGGATTGTCATTTAGATAACTGATCATTTCCATGATGATGGCGATGCCGGCCTTGTCATCCGCTCCAAGCAAGGTGGTTCCGTCGGTGACGACGATATCATCACCAATCACTTTGGCCAGGGTTTCGAATTCCTTCGGGTCAAGCGAGCGGTCGCTGTTTAGCTGGATTTTTCCCCCCTGGTAGTTGCGGATTATCCGGGGTTTGACGTTCGCCCCGCTGGCATCGGGAGAGGTGTCCATGTGGGCGATAAAGCCGATGACATCCTGGTTGCCCCCGTTGCCGGGTATCCGTCCGTAGACGATGCCGTGTTCATCTACATGGGCATTTGTAACGTTAAGCTCGTGTAATTGACTTACAAGCAGATTCGCCAGGTCTAGCTGCTTTGTGGAACTGGGTGCGCTTTGGGAATCGCTGCAAGATTGGGTGTCAATTTTTAAATATTCTAGAAATCTATTTTCCAACATAATATCAATTCCTTTCTTTAATATCATTATCACTTATTGTGGGCAATAAATCAAGTTGAGGATTGGACAAAAGTTTGGTAAAATAGCTGATGAAAAGGAGTGGACTATGAAATACTATGCTGTAAAAAAAGGATTTAAACCGGGTATCTACACTAGTTGGGACGACTGCAAGAAGCAGGTCATGAACTACTCGGGAGCAGTCTACAAATCATTTGGAACCAGGGAAGCCGCTCTTGCATTCATGGAACAAAAGCCGCCGCGGATCGTCAAGGCCGAGGTTGTCAGCTACGTTGACGGGAGCTTCAACCTGTCCACGGGGACGTATGGTTATGGCGGGGTGTTGATTAAGGACAACCAGCTGATCAAGAAATTCAAGGGCCAGGGCACAAACAGTGACTATGCCTCGATGCGAAATGTCGCAGGAGAGATTTTAGGCAGCCTCAAGGCGATCGAGTATGCCATAAAACATGGATATAAATCAATCGCCATCTACTATGACTACGAGGGAATCGAGAAATGGGCCGACAAGCTGTGGCAGGCCCGCAAACCCGGCACGATCGAATATGTGGAAAAAATCGACAACTACCGCAAGAAGATAGATGTCATCTTTGTCAAGGTTGCTGCCCACAGCGGTGACTACTACAACGAGATGGTCGACAAACTTGCCAAAGAGGCGGTCGGAATCAATGAGTAGGAATCTCCACAAGTCGCCGTTGATGGCTTTCACCATCCTTGTCTTCATCATCTATGCCATCTACAACTTTGTCGTGTCCCCTGATAGCCTTTACGAGGCTGATTCGCAAAAGGCCGTCGCCACCTTGGAACGGGTTGTCGATGGGGATACCGTCTATCTCAATATCGCCAGCCAAAGCGTCAAGGTCCGGCTGCTCTATATCGATACACCTGAATCGACAAATAAAGTCGAGCCTTATGGAAAAGAGGCCAGCGATTATACCGACCAGCTTTTAAGCCAGGCCGGCCTGATCCAGGTCCAGTACAATCCCGAGGGCGACCGCAAGGACAATTATGGCCGGGCGCTGCTTTGGGTGTTTGTCGATGGCGAATTGCTCCAGACAAAAATAGCCCGGGCAGGCTATTGCGAAAAGTTCTACGATTATGGTTACGACTATCTTTACGAAGACGAAATAGTCGCTGCACACCAAGAAGCAATTGCTCAAAAAAAGGGAATTTATGAGTAAATTCCCTTTTTGATTTATCTGTATGGATACATTCAGTGTCTTAAGTTGTCTGTAAAAGCGAAAAGGGTGGTTGTTTGCAAAAAAATGCACTTTCCTATAATAGTAACGAATGAAAAAATAATTTTCTAAAATTCCAAAATCAGCCCGAAATTTTCGCTAAAATTAATAAAAAATATGGAATATTTTGGGATTGTATGCTAAAGTTACAACATACAACAAATTTGTATGGAAGAAAATTGGAGGAAAGAAACATGGATTTCAAAAAACTATTGGCTGGTGGGCTTGTAGCTGCAATGTCTGTTTCAACGCTTTCTGGATGTGCTACCACATCTTCTGGTGGTGCTGAATCACTGACAATCAACACAACTACAGAACCGCCTGAATTAAACTCGGTATTGACTACATCATCAGGATCAATGGACGTCTTAAGACAATGTATGGACGGTCTGGTAATTCTTGATGCAAACAATGAAGCGCAACCTGGGGCTGCGGCATCATGGGATCAAGTTGCCAATGATGATGGAACAGTAACATATACATTCCATATGCAAGAAGACGGAGTCTGGTCAAACGGAACACCGGTAACAGCTGCGGATTTCGAATTCGCTTTAGATTTATTGTTCAATCCGGCTTACGGTGCTGCTTATGCGGGGACTTGGGCGCCTTATTTTGTCGGAGCTGAAGACATGATGGCTGCATTGAACGCCGATACTGGAGCATTGGATCAGGCTGCCTATGACGCTGCTCTAGCTTCAAAAGGTTGGGATGCAGTGGATGACAAGACATTCACAATCACAACAACATCAAGCTATCCATTCTTCATCAAATTATTGGCATTCGTAAACTTCTTGCCAGTAAACCAAGCTTTCTATGAAGAAGTAGGGGCTGACAACTATGCCAAAGATGCTGACAAACTGATCTACAATGGAGCTTTCAACATCACTGAATGGCAACATGAAGACCACATCACTTTCGCTAAGAGCGACACATATTGGGATGCCGACGCCATCAACTTGAAAGGTGCGACATTCAGAATGATCAAAGATGACAATACATCTAAAAACGAATTCGTTGCCGGTAACCTTGATGAAACACCAGTTTCAGGTGAAGTTGCGTCTCAATTGAAAGAACAAGGATACGATATCTTGAACTACTCTGATGGTTCTTCATGGTATCTTGAATTCAACTGCAACGTTCCAGGCACGAACAATGCCAAAGTGCGTAAAGCCTTGACATTGGGGGTTGATGCTCAATCATTCATCGACAATATCGTGCAAAACGAGTCAGTTGTTGCTACATCATTTACACCTGCAGCAATCGCCAACGGTGAATTCAAAGAATTGGTTGGTGACTTGACAGTAAGATCAACTGACTACACTGAAGCTAAAGCCTTATTGGAAGAAGGTTTGGCTGAAGAAGGAATGACAGTTGCCGACTTGAAGCTTGTAATGATCGCCGATGACACTACTACAGCTCAAAAATATGCGACATTCGTTCAAGAACAGTTGAAAACAAACTTGGGTGTTCAAATCACAATCAACTCTATGCCATACAAATCAAGAATTGCAGCTATGCAATCTGGTGACTTCTCATTAGTATTTGCAGGTTGGGGTCCTGACTATGATGATCCAATGACTTTCTTGGATTTATTCTACTCAACTAGCGGAAACAACCACGGTGGATATGCATCTACTCAATACGATGCTTTAGTTGATGCTGCCAAGGCTGAATTGGATGTTGATGCTCGTAATGACATCATGGTTCAAATCGAACAATTGATTGCTACCGACTATCCAATCGGTGTCATCTATCAACGTTCAGTATCATATGTTCAAACTGATGCTGCTGAAGGTCTGGTACGTAAAGCGTTTAATGATATAAACATCAGATACGTAAAATAATAAATAAAAGGCCGCATTTGCCTGATAAAATTAAGTAAATGGCCCACATAAGACAAGAGGAAATCTTCCTCTTGTTTTTGCTTGTCAAATATAGTATTATTATTCGGTACGTTCAAAAAAAACAGGATTTGACTACTAAAATTTTTGGAAAGGTGTGTAAGTATGACAAAATACGTACTTAAACGGGTGGTTTACGCCTTCTTGACGATCGTTGTATTGGTCGCAATCACTTTTGCGTTGATGCAACTATTGCCGGGCGATCCATTCATTGGCGATAAGGCCATGTCGGAAGCGACAAAGGCCGCTTTAATGGCCAAATATGGTTTTGACAAACCAATCTGGCAACAATTTTTAATTTACATGGGTAATGTTTTCACCGGAGATTTGGGAACATCGGCGGTTTCCAACCGTCCGGTTACGACAATCATCATGGAATCATTTCCTTACTCATTCGACCTGGGGATCCGTTCATTGATCTTTGCGACTGTGATCGGGGTATTTTTGGGTTCGACCGCGGCAATCAAACGCGGTAAAACAGCGGATACCGTTGCGATGCTTATTTCGGTAATCGGGGTTTCCGTACCATCATTCATCGTTGCAGCCGTATTGCAATATTTCCTTGGACTTAAACTTGGTCTGGCTCTGGGAACATTCATTTTCCCGATTTCGGGTTATTCTTCGGAAATGCACAAGATCCTTCCGGCATTGTCACTGTCGCTGGGAACTTTGGCAACTGTTTCTAGACTGATGCGGACTTCGATGCTTGACGTTTTGGGATCTGACTATATCAAGACAGCCAAGGCGAAAGGTCTGTCACAAAGGACAATCCTTTACCGTCACGCGCTAAGAAATGCGGCGATGCCGGTTTTGACGGTATTGGGACCATTGGCTGCAGCCATCCTGACAGGAGGATTCGTAGTTGAACAGATTTTCGCGATACCAGGTATGGGTCGGCTGTTTGTAACTTCAATCCAGTCGGTTGATTATCAGGTCATTGTCGGGACCACGATTTTCTATGGGGCATTCTTGATTATTGCAACATTGATTATTGACATATTATACGGAGTTGTCGACCCGCGTGTCGATTTATCGAAATAGGAGAAGATGAATGGAAGAAAATAGAATTTATGATGCTTCTTCATCAATACCAGCTGATGAATTTGAGCATATCGGACAAGATATCGACAGCGCCAATGTGATTTCCAGAAAATCAATCTCTTTCTGGCAGGATGCCTGGGGACGATTGAAGTCTGACAAACTGGCGATGTTTTTCATCGTAATCCTGGTTTTGATGATCTTGGGGGCGATCATTTTCCCGATGATTTCGCCTTATACAATTTCCGAACAACGTTTGGAATTTAAAAACATGGGATTGTTTTTCACTGGCGACACCAGCATCCACATTTTCGGGACCGATGACCTTGGTCGCGATCTATGGGTAAGAACTTGGCAAGGCGCGCGTGTTTCATTGATGATCGCCTTTGTGGCGGTTGCGATCAATACTGTTATCGGGATCATCTATGGTGGTATATCCGGATATTTCGGTGGCATGATCGATAACGTTTTGATGCGGATTGTCGAAATCATCAATGGGATTCCATATCTTTTGATCGTTATCCTGTTGGGACTGGTGCTTGAACCGGGTATTTCCACCATCATCATCGCCTACTGTATGATCGGCTGGGTTGGTATGGCCCGCCTGGTCCGCGGACAGGTGTTGCAACTTAAACAACAGGAGTTCGTCATCGCCGCTTCGACAATGGGAGCAAGCTCGGCGCGGATCATCGCCCGTCACTTGATTCCCAATATAATTTCGGTGATTATAATTAACCTGACCTTGTCGATTCCATCGGCAATCTTCACCGAAGCGTTCCTTTCATTCCTGGGGCTGGGAGTACCGATTCCCAACGCTTCATGGGGGATGCTTGCAAGTACTGGAATCCGCAACTTCCAGGCTTATCCTTACCAATTGTTAATTCCCGCATTCTTCATCTCGATCACAATGTTGGCATTCAACCTGCTTGGCGATCGTCTAAGGGATGCGTTTGACCCGAAATTAAGGAGATAATTATGGCAAAAGTATTAGAAATAGAAGACCTATACGTTTCCTTTGACACATATGCAGGGGAGGTTCAGGCCGTCCGTGGCGTGAGCTACTCTGTCGATAAAGGTGAAGTCCTTGCCGTGGTTGGGGAATCTGGAAGTGGCAAATCAGTCACAGCCCAGACAATCATGAAATTGAACCCGATGCCCCCGGCGCGAATCAAGTCAGGGGTACTCAAACTCAATGATCATGACATAATCGCGACAAGCGAAGAAAAAATGCAGAAGATCCGTGGAAAAGAAGTATCGATGATCTTCCAGGATCCGATGACGTCGTTGAATCCGACCATGCCGGTTGGAAAACAGATAACCGAGGCTATTCGTCATCACCAGCATCTTTCAAAAGAGGAAGCGCAGACAAGAGCAATCGAGATGCTCAAGAAGGTTCAGATTCCCAATGCGGAAAAAAGAGCCAAACAATATCCTCATGAATTCTCAGGCGGGATGCGCCAACGGGCGATGATCGCCATGGCCCTTTCATGCAATCCTGACCTGCTTATCGCCGATGAACCGACCACTGCCCTTGATGTTACCATCCAGGCCCAAATCATCGAATTGTTGTCGGAAATCCGCCGCGACCTGGGAACCGGAATCGTGCTTATCACTCATGACCTGGGTGTCGTTGCCTCTTTGGCTGACCGCATTGCGGTAATGTATGCCGGGCAGATCGTTGAAACCGGAACTGCGGAAGATATCTTCTACAACCCGAGCCATCCTTACACCAAAGCTTTGCTTAAGTCGTTGCCAGGCAACAACGCTTCCAAGGAAAAAGGGCTGACCTCGATTCCGGGAACGCCACCTGACCTGATCGCTCCGCCGGTAGGTTGCGCTTTTGCGCCTCGTTGCGAAAGCTGCATGAAGATCTGCCAGAAAAACGAACCGCCGGTTTACCAGATTGCCGCCGGTCATGAATCGAAATGCTGGCTGATGCACAAAGACCACCCAAGCAAAGTGAAGGAGGACAACTAATGGCTGATAAACTGTTAGAACTTAACAATCTTACCAAAACGTTCCACGTAAGCGGGGGCGAACTGACTGCAGTCAACCATGTCAATTTCTACATCAACAAGGGTGAGACTGTCGGGCTGGTAGGGGAATCCGGTTGTGGGAAATCGACTCTGGGCCGCGTGGTCATGGGAGTCTACCAACCAACCGAAGGCGAAATCATCTATGACGGTGACCAGCTTCATATCAAGAGCGCCAAAGACCGCCTGAAATATGCGAAAAAGGCCCAAATGATCTTCCAGGATCCATATGCGTCACTCAACCCGCGGATGACTGTCGGTGATATCATTGCCGAGGGAATGGTCATTCATAAAATGTATGATGATGCCACCCGCAAAAAAAGGGTTGCCGAACTTCTTGAACTGGTAGGTCTCAATAAGGAACATGCCAACCGTTTCCCACATGAATTCTCAGGCGGACAACGCCAAAGAATCGGGATTGCCCGCGCTTTGGCAATCGAACCGGAATTTTTGGTTTGTGACGAACCGATTTCGGCCCTTGACGTTTCAATCCAGTCACAGGTCATCAACCTTCTGATTGATCTGCAAAAGAAACTGGGATTGACTTACCTTTTCATCGCCCATGACTTGGACATCGTCCGTTTCATTTCCGATCGTATCGTGGTCATGTATCTCGGCCACGTGGTCGAAGTCGGGGAAGCCAACGAAGTATATGAAAAAGCGTTGCATCCGTATTCTCAAGCCTTGCTGTCGGCTGTGCCGATTGCCGATCCCCAAAAGGAACATGCCAAACAACGGATCATTTTGCAAGGGGACATCCCGTCTCCAATCGACTTGCCTAAAGGCTGCCCGTTCGTGGGACGATGCCCTAAGGCGACCGATATTTGCAAGGATGCCAAACCTGAACTGAAAGAATACACACCAGGCCATTTTGCGGCTTGCCACAATATCTAGACTGAAAGTCCTGATCTAAAATCAGGGCTTTTTTTCGTCTTAAACTGAAATTTCTTTCAAAATCCGGGGATTTCGAAAAAACCTTGAAACAAAAATCTAAGCACTTACATTTTGTTGAATTCTTTCTGGATGCACGGTATATTAGACTTGTCAAAGGAAAGGAGGCAAGGGACAACCTAACGGTTGACCGAGTATCATATGGAATTAGAACAAATAAAAGGAGCACTGATCGTTTCGTGCCAGGCCCTGGAGGGTGAACCGCTTCATTCAAGCGAAATCATGGCCCGAATGGCATTGGCGGCAAAACAGGGAGGTGCCAAAGGAATCCGGGCGCAGTCGAAGGATGATATCCTGGCGATTCAAGAAACGGTGGATTTACCGATCATCGGGATTGTCAAAAGGAATTATCCCGGCAGTGAAGTCTATATCACCCCGACAAAAAAAGAGGTGGCCGAACTGCTGGAAACCAGATGCGAAATCATCGCCCTGGACGCCACTGCAAGAAGGCGACCTGATGACGAAAAAATCGGGGATCTGGTGGCAATGATCCATGACCATGGCCGCCTGGCTATGGCCGACTGTTCCACTTTTGAGGAGTGTGCCAGTGCCGCAAGGATGGGATTCGATATCGTGTCGACGACCCTTTGTGGCTATACAGGCTATTCGCAATTGATCGACGGTCCTAATTACGAACTGCTCAAACGCTGTGTCGAGCAACTGGATGTGCCTGTCATCGCCGAGGGCAAAATCCACACACCTGAACAGCTCAAGCGGGTTTATGAGGAATGTGGCGTTTATAGCGCTGTCGTGGGCGGGGCTATAACCCGGCCTAAAGAAATCACTCAAAGATTTGTAGAAAAACTTAAATGATTCAGGGAGGAGATAATATGTTTAAGACTTTACAAAAAATTGGAAAATCATTCATGCTGCCAATCGCAATTTTACCTGCCGCAGGTCTGCTTTTGGGGATAGGGGGAGCTCTTTCCAATGAAACTACAATCAATGCCTATCCCATCTTGAATTCGCCGCTGCTTCAGGCGATATTCAAAATCATGGCGGCAGCCGGATCGGTTGTATTCGCCAACTTGCCACTTCTTTTATGTATCGGGCTTTGTGTTGGTTTGGCAAGAAAAGACAAGGGTGTTGCCGCTTTGGCTGGTGTTGTCGGTTATTTGATCATGACCGGAACCATCAGCGCCATGCTTTCGATCTTCAATCCTGAAGGCAATGCGATTGATACCGGAGTTGTCGGAGCGTTGGCGATGGGGGCCATCGCAGTTATGCTTCATAACCGTTACCGCAATATCGAACTGCCCCGTTTTTTGGGATTTTTCGGTGGTTCAAGATTTGTGCCGATCATCACTTCGTTGGCGGCGATCGTATTAGGAAGCGTGTTTTACATCGTCTGGCCACCGTTGCAAGGCGCTCTTGTATCGGCAGGGACTGTGATTGCAGCCACCGGGCCGATCGGTACGTTCTTCTATGGTTTCCTGATGCGTCTTTGCGGCGCAGTTGGGCTCCACCATATGATTTATCCGATGTTCTGGTACACTGAACTGGGAGGAACTGAAGTTGTGGCCGGACAGACAATTGTCGGAGCTCAAAAAATCTTCTTTGCCCAATTGGCCGATCCCAACCATATAGGCTTGTTTACCGAAGGAACAAGATTCTTTGCCGGACGTTTTTCAACAATGATGTTCGGGCTGCCAGCGGCCGCCCTGGCGATGTATCACTGTGTCAAAAAAGAAAAACGCAAACTTTTTGCCGGAATCTTCTTCAGTGTGGCTTTGACTTCATTCCTTACCGGAATCACTGAACCGCTTGAATACATGTTCCTGTTCGTTTCACCGGTCCTTTATGTTGTCCATGCCTTTTTGGATGGGGTGTCTTTCTTTATAGCCGATATTCTAAATATTTCAATCGGGAACACTTTCTCAGGAGGGTTCATCGACTTCACATTGTTCGGTATTTTACAAGGAAATGCAAAAACGAACTGGCTTATTGAAATTCCATTTGGACTTATCTGGGCGGCGTTATACTACTTCGTTTTCAAATTCGCAATCTTGAAATTCAACATCATGACTCCAGGGCGCGCGGATGACGATGAGGATGTTCCTGTGGCCACTGCGCAGCAGCAATCCTCACTTCACGAAGAAGCGTTAGAAATATTGGCGGCGCTCGGTGGCGAAGAGAACCTTGAGGACGTGGACGCGTGCGTGACCAGACTTCGTGTGAGTGTCAAGGATGTCAACAAGGTCGACAAAGAAAAGCTCAAAGCAATGGGGGCGACCGCGGTATTGGAAATCAAAGGCGGAATCCAGGCAATTTATGGCGCAAAGGCGATTCTATATAAAAATGCCATCAATGACATACTGGGAATTGAAGATTAGCATGGTTTAGCGGTATAATGTCTTCAAGGAGATGATAACTTCCATGTACACTGAAGACATTATACCCGCCATCATCGATAAGTATGATTATTTCACCAAGGTCGAGAAGGTGATAGCGGATTATTTCATCAACAACCGCACCAAATCGGATTTCTCGATCAAGGTGATGAAGGAAAGACTGTTTGTTTCCGAGGCTTCACTATCGAGGTTTGCCAAAAAGCTTGGATTCAGGGGATACCGGGAGTTTGTATACCAGTACGATAAGGTATTCGAGCAAGACAAAGAAGTACTGAGTGCGAATACGACATTGAGTATCTATAACGATATCCTTTCCCGCTGTCCCGAATATATCGATGATACGCTTATCGGGAATGTGGCCGCCCTGTTTGACCAGGTTGGGCACATCCTGGTTGTGGGCATCGGAAGTTCGGGATTGGCCGGTGAGGAGATGAAGCGAAGGTTCATCCGGCTGGGTGTCGCGATTGATTGCATCGACCAGAGCGATCTGATGAAGATGTCCTCGATATTCCAGGACGAAAGATCCCTGGTCATCGGGATATCGGTCAGCGGCCAAAAAAAGGAGATAATCTTCACTTTGAAACAGGCGCACAAACAGAAGGCCAAAACGGTGCTGATAAGTGCTGGCAAGAATCGTTATGATTTTGTCGATTACAAGTTGAGAATACCCTCGATGGCCAACCTCGACAACGGCAATCTGATTTCGCCCCAGTTTCCGGTGATGGTGATCATCGATCTGCTTTACAGCGCCTATTTGAATCTCAATAAGAACAAGGTGCTTTTGCATAAGTTGACGGTTGAGACACTGGAAGAACAGTGAGAATTTATTCGATGGAATGTGGTTGTCACGACAGAAAAAAACCTTAGTCATTGTGATTTGACTAAGGTTTTTGTTATGCTTTTTTGCGGCCTTTTACAGCGACGGATAATATGGTCAATAGGGCGATAGCCCCGATAGTGTAGAAGCGGTATTGTTCAAACGGGAAAGTGTATTTGCCGCTAAGCAATCCGATCTTATTGATAAGTATGGTCAAGGCCGATCCCGACGCGAATGCGGCGATGGCGAGCGCAATAGCCTTCACCAATTTATTGAACAGGTCGGTGAATAAAATCAACCCGAAAATTACAACGAATAGAATAAAGCAATATATGACAAAATTCATGATATTTCCTCCTGATGTCTCTAAATAAAGTAACACAAAACACGGGGAAAATCAATAAAAATCATGGTCATTGCCAAAAAAGAATGGTATTATAAACTTAAGTATCAGGAGGGCTGAACAATGAGATTGCTTACTGTGTGGATCCCAAATGGGGATTACTTGATGGGGAAATTGGATGTCTTGGAAACGCTGTACCGGTTCAATGACAGGATTCAGGTCATTGTCACTTGCCAGGATATCCAGGAATTCATGGCAAAAAATGAGATCATCAAAAAGTTTGATGACTACCATTTTATCGACAGGATCTCCCTGATCGATGTCAAACCGCTGGTCAGCGGCCTTTATTTCAAAATAATCTACGGACAGGATTCGTTGAATCTCCACAGCTTCGAGGAGCTGCTAAAGACGGTCGAATCATTTGTGCGGACCCAAAAATCAGTCGATCTTTTTGTGAATGATTACAGCATCCGCAACCATGAGAAAATCGCCGTCGTTTCCTATCGGAAAAACTTCAAGGAAGATGACATCACCAATTGGTACGAGACCAAGGGGCTGTCAAAAAAATACATTCCCGTTGCCGCATTGACTTTCAAAAGCGAGCTGCTCAACAAGACAGTCAACGATTGCCACAGCAATATCGAACGGGGCAACATGCTGATCACCTTGTTGACCTTCATCAAAAGCGAGCGTCTCTATTATCTCAATGAATGTGTCTACAACCACAACGATCTCAACATCATGAGCTTCGATTCGATTGTCATCTACAACTCGACCGATGAGGAGCATAATTTCATCGACAACCTGGTCGCGGTTTCGAGCTTCGACGTCAGTCCGATCAAATCGCGCAAGCTCAAGAGTTATCTGCTCAACCAGTACATAATGATGATGTACGCCTATCTGCTCAAACTTGGAAGCGAGCAAGACGTCGATGTCCAGGCCATCCGTTATTATGTCGTTGGGGCCATCAAGAACAAGGAGTTGCAGCAGTTTTTGAACAACAAGAGATCACGCAATTTTCTTGATTCCCTCACTTCCAAAAACAAGATGCAAAAGGCTTTGAGCATGCACAAGCTAAAACAGTATTTCAATCTCATTGTATAGGAAAGAAGCAAAATCACAGATATGACTAAATACAAAAACTATATCCACATTTTTATCACCGGGATCGCCTTGATCCTGTTCTACAAGTCGTTCGACTACAATGTCTTCGGCACGATTTTCGATGTGCTGACGCCCCTGATAGTCGGAGCGGTCATGGCCTACTTCCTGCAGCCACTGGTGAGCTTCATCGACAACTTTTTGATGCGCAGGATCCATCCCAAGAACCGGCGGCTGAATTACCTTCTTGCGGTGTTTGCGGTATTCATCCTGATCATCGTACTGATCAGTTTGACGATGAGCTACATCCTGCCGGCGGTAGTCAATTCAATCATAAATTTCACATCGAACATCAATACATATGTCGCCGGATTGGAGAAGATCATTTTGGATCTTACCAACGATCCGGGCATGGTCTCCCTGGCTTTGTATTACCTGGATGAAATGGTCAACACAATGGCCGGATTTGCGAGCAGCAATATCGCCGGTGTCGCGAGCATCGCTTTTGCGACCAGCTCGACCATCTTCACCGCATTGCTGGGGATAATCCTGATTCCCTACTTCCTGGTTGAAAAGGACAAGCTCAGGTCGATCGGGATGCGGCTTCTTGGCCTGTTTTTCAAGCCGGAGCAGGTGGATGTGATCACCGGTTATCTGCATAAATCGCATATAATTTTCGGGCGGTTCATCTATGGCAAATTCATCGATTCTTTGATTATCGGTATCATAACCATGGTCATTTTCATGATCCTCGACATTCCTTTCGCCTCGCTGATGGCGTTGATTGTCGGAGTCACGAACATGATTCCTTACTTCGGCCCGTTTATCGGGGGAATCCCGGTTGTCATTGTCACATTGATGGTTCAGGGTGCGGTGCCGGGCGTTATCGCGGCTTTGGCGGTTCTGGCAATTCAGCAGTTCGACGGGCTGATCCTAGGGCCCAAGATCCTGGGCGATACAGTCGGAGTCTCGCCTTTCTGGGTGATCGCATCGATCACGTTCTTTGGCGGCCTATGGGGCTTTGTCGGGATGTTTCTGGCGGTGCCTTTGATTTCGATTATGCAGATGCTTTTTAGAGATTTGATCATATATCGCAGGGAGCGTCAAAAATGACGCTTTTTTTCCGGATAAATCCGGCCTGCATGTCTGTTTGTAAGGGGGATTTATGGAAAATTTGATTTTTGCGCTTAATGCGACCATTCCGGTGTTTATCGTGATCGTGATCGGTTATGGATTGCGCCGCTTAGGGATTATCGATGAGGGTTTTATCCCACCGGCCAACCGGTTCAATTTCAAGATATCTTTGCCTTTGCTGCTTTTCATGCAGATGTGGCGCACCGATCTCAAGGCGACATTCGACTTTACCTTCGTAGGTTACTGTGCGGTTGCGACGACGGTGATGTTTTTTGGGATCTGGTTTTTCGCTAAGAAAATGATAAGAGACAAAGGGGCTGTCGGGGCCTTTGTCCAGGCCAGTTACCGCTCGTCGGCAGCGGTTTTGGGGATTGCCCTGATTTTGAACATGTACAACGATGCCTCGATGGCCCCGATGATGATCATCGGAGCAGTACCTCTTTTCAATGTATATGCCATCCTTGTCCTGGCGGTCGAGGGAAATCGGAATCTTCGAATAAAAGAGACGCTGTTCCATGTTTTCACCAATCCGATCATCGTGGCCATTGTGGGCGGTTCGATCGCATCGCTGTTCCAGCTGCGGATGCCCGAGATGGTCCAAAGCGCAGCGGACATGATCGCCCGGACGGCGACACCTCTGGCGCTGCTTACCATTGGCGGAGCTTTCAAGGGGACCCAGGCGATCGCCAAAATCAAGCTGAGCCTGATTGCAAGCCTTCTCAAGCTGGTTGTCGTGCCGGCTATATTTCTAGGCGGGGCATTGTTGTTTGATTTCAGCGGGGCGATGATGGTGGCTCTGGTCGTCCTTTTCGGGGGACCGGCAACACCGACATGCTATGTCATGGCCGACCAGCTTGGCAACGATCAGGTTCTTAGCGGTTCGGTCATCGTTATCACCACCATTTTTTCAGCGGTCACCCTGACTTTTTGGATCTTCCTTTTGCGCACTATCGGAGCCCTTTAACAATCAGTAAGATAACTCTTTAAATTGCCCGGGAAATATGATAGAATAAATGACGTGCTCAAGGAATTGTCCCCGTACCTCAGTAGGATAGAGGAACCGCCTCCTAAG
>JAQVDW010000026.1 GCA_028698185.1 Erysipelotrichaceae bacterium
GACCTTTCTCATCATATACCTCCAAATAATCATAGAGGTTCATGTTATCATACTTTGGGAATTGGATATACAACTTTGGGACATAATCAATTTCCTTACATTAAGACAATATCATATTCGATTCATAGTTGTTTTAAAAAAATTAAATTTTCACTTGCATTATTGCTCGAGATATCATATACTAATCAAGTACCGCAAAGCTGCCCGGGTGGCGAAATTGGTATACGCACTTGACTCAAAATCAAGCGATGAAAATCATGCCGGTTCGAGTCCGGCTTCGGGCACCATTTTAAAAACAAGGCTTACGAATGAAGAATCCTCTTTAGTCGCTAAGCTTTTTTTGTACGATGAAATCATGCAGGGGGTTGTTATAAAGGGATTGTGAAAATTTTGCTTGCATTATTCCTTTGAATGTCATATACTAGTCAAGTACCGCATAGCTGCCCGGGTGGCGAAATTGGTATACGCACTTGACTCAAAATCAAGCGATGAAAATCATGCCGGTTCGAGTCCGGCTTCGGGCACCATTTTAAAAACAAGGCTTACGAATAAAGAATCCTCTTTAGTCGCTAAGCTTTTTTTATTATAGCAAAAAGGGGGAATCGCAAATGCATGTGGCAAAAGGAATTTTCAAATCGGATAATATAGCCAAATTGAACGATCTGGAAACCCGGGTATTTCATTATGTCCTGAACAACCATGAACTTGTGAGCTACCTGCCGATACGCGACCTGGCTCAAAAGACAGGCGTGTCAACAAGCACGGTGCTTCGTTTCGTTAACAAGATGGGATTTCCCAGCTACAATGATTTCAAGTACGCTTATCGCCAATACTGGGAAAACGAGAGGAATTACCAGAGGGACTATGACTTCTCTGCGGTGACCAACTGTTTGGATAAATTCGGCTCCGAATATTACCGGGATCTGTTCGATGATGCGTTGTCAATGATTGTCCAAAGCAAAAATGTCTTTTTTGTCGGTATCGGCAACAGTGCGGCAACTTGTCAATACGGGGCCAGGCGATTCACCAACGCCGGAAAATTATCCTTTGCCTTGAGCGATCCATATCTGAACATTGATAAAAACTACCGGGATGCGACGATAATCGTGGTTTCCGTAAGTGGCCAAACCCGCGAAGTCATTGACCTTGTGACCAATGCCAAGCAGTCCCACTGCAAGATAATCGCAATCACCACCACTCCGGATTCGCCTCTAGCCAAATTATCCGACCTAGTCATTCCCACCTATATCAAGAAGATCGGGGTTGTCGGATTTGACATGACCAGCCAGATTCCGGCTATCGCCATAATCGAAAATCTATCCACGATGAGTTTCAGTTGATGAAAAACATCGTGTTTTTTTTATGTAACAGCAATCAGACGGAGATTGGCATTGCTTGAATCGCCGGGGCTATTTATTTTTGTGATAATAATCCGTATACTGATACCAGATAAGAAAACACTTACATTCTTATCCGTTGTTTTGGCCAAACAATGTCAATGGGAGGATATTATGGATAAACTACAAGATACGATGGAACGGATTCTCGTTCCGATTGCATCGAAAATAAATTCGCAGCGCCATGTGGCAGCTGTCAGGGACGCTTTCACACTTTCATTTCCTTTGACCATGGCGGGGTCGATGGTTTTATTGATCAACTATGTTTTATTGGATCCAAGTGGCTTTATCGCCAGCTTGCTGCATCTGGGGGACCTGATTCCCAATCTGTCTTACTACCAGTCAATTCTCAGTTCAGTCATCAATGGTACGACAAATATTTTGGCAATCCTGATCGCCTTTCTGGTAGCTTATCAGCTGGCTGAAGAAATGAACGGCGACAAGGTCCTTTGCGGAATCACCGCGCTTTCGGCTTACTTCATCATGTATCCTGCGGCCAAGCAACTGGCTGACGGGGGCTATGGTCTGACCACTACATATTTCGGGGCTCAGGGATTGTTTGTGGCGCTGCTTGCCGGTTTGTTTGTGGCGGAAATTCTGACCAGATTGGGACGCAATCAAAAACTTCGCATAACCATGCCGGACATGGTTCCACCGGCTGTGGCGAAATCATTCAACTTGTTGATGCCAATCATGATCGTACTGGCACTTACAGGGCTGATGAACTTCATCTTCAACAATATAACGCCTGATGGTATCCAAATATTGATCTACAATGCGATCCAAGCGCCTTTGACTTCGCTGGGAAGTTCGATGGGTACGATCATCGGAATTGTAGTAATCCAACAGTTCTTATGGATTCTAGGTATCCATGGTCCTAACACCCTTTCAGCGTTACGCTCAGTCATATTCACCGAACAGATCAATGCCAATCTGGCTTTCGTTGCCGTAAATGGGACAGCCTGGGGGGCACCGTTCCCGGTCAACTGGGGATCGATAAATGATGCTTTCGGTAATACCGGTGGCTCGGGGGCGACACTAGGGTTGATCATCGCCATGTTCATCGCCGGGCGCAAGAACAAGGCCCAATATCAGATTTCGAAGATGGCCCTGGCACCAGGGTTGTTCAACATCAATGAACCGATCATTTTCGGGTTCCCGTTGGTAATGAACCCCTTATATATTATTCCATTCATTCTCGCACCGGTAGTCTGCAACTTCATCGGTTATATGGCGGTAGTTGTGCTGGAAGTCATGCCTCCGATTGCCTACAGCGTGGCGTGGACCACTCCGGGATTTTTGATTCCGTTTCTAGGGTCAGGGGCAGACAATATCGCTTCTTTGGTTGTCGGATTCCTTTGCCTGGGTGTAAGTACGGTCATTTACTTGCCGTTTGTAATGGCCAGCACCAAAGCCGCAATCAAAGCTGAAGCCAACAAGGAATTGGAATTGGAAGTTGCAGGACAATAGGATGAATCATGATTTTTTATGGGGCGGCGCAGTTGCCGCCCATCAAGTTGAAGGTGGTTACGATGCCGGGGGTAAAGGTCTCAATGTGAGCGATGTTTTGACCGCCGGATCGCACACCCGACCAAGATTGATCACCCCGGAATTGAACCGGGACTGTTTCTATCCAAATCACGAGGCGATTGATTTCTATCATCGTTACCGCGAGGATATTGCCTTGTTCAAGGAAATGGGATTCAAGTGCTTTCGTACATCAATTTCTTGGGCCAGGATATTTCCCAAAGTGGATGAGACGGAGCCAAACGAAGAAGGACTCCGATTCTATGATGGGGTGTTTGACGAACTTCTTGAAAACGGAATCGAACCGATCATCACCCTGTCTCATTTTGAGATGCCATATTATCTGGTGGAAAATTATGGCGGGTGGTCCAACCGTAAGTTGGTCGACTTCTTTGTCCGCTTTGCGAAAGTCTGCTTCGAGAGGTTCCACCATAAGGTCAAATATTGGATGACATTCAATGAGATCAACAATCAGGCCAACTACAAGTCGGACCTTTCCGTCTTCACCAACTCGGGAATAATTTTCAAAGATGGCCAGGACAAGGAAGCTTTGATGTATCAGGCGGCCCATTACGAACTTGTTGCCAGCGCCCGGGCAGTGCAAATTGCCCATGAAATCAATCCGGCCATCCAGGTTGGATGCATGATGGCGATGACACCGATCTACCCGTATTCGTGCAATCCCGATGACATGATGGGGTCAGTAGGGGCCAATCACAAGCGGTTCTGGTTTGTCGATGTCCATGCCCGGGGCAGATATCCCAATTATATGTTGAATTTCTTCGACCGGAAAAAGTTCGAATTGGATATAACCGCCGCCGATCTGGAGGATCTCGGTGGCGGCAAAGTCGACTATATCGGACTTAGCTACTACATGTCGTTCGCTGCAAAAGGGCGCAAGGAAAATATCAATCTCGATTATGATGAAGCCAAGGATCTTTGCGACAACCCCCATATTCAAAAGACGCAGTGGGGTTGGCCGGTTGATCCGGTTGGATTGCGCTATACGCTGAATTGGCTTTATGACCATTACCAGTTGCCTCTTTTCATCGTTGAAAACGGGTTCGGGGCGATTGACAAGCTCGAGGATGACAACACCTGCCATGATCTATACCGGCAGGAATATCTTAGAAAACATATTGAACAGATGAAACTGGCCATCGAAGTCGACGGGGTGCCGGTTCTAGGATATACGGTTTGGGGGTGCATCGACTGCGTGAGCTTCTCCACCGGGGAAATGAAGAAGCGCTACGGATTCATTTATGTCGATAAAGGCGATGATGGCAGCGGGACTGGCAACAGATACAAGAAGGATTCGTTCTACTGGTACCAACAAGTGATCGCTTCAAACGGGGAATCATTATAAAATAGAGGTGTTATATGAAAAAGCTGTTAGGAAAAATTCGAAATGATCAGGCCAATGAATTGAGCATGGTCAAAAGGTTGGTCAGTTACGGGCTTGACTGGTATGTGGGAGCGATGATCGCCTCACTGCCGATTATCATCACATATATGTTCAGAAACGACGAAGTCGGGATTGTGCCAATGAGTTTGTCTGTCCTTTCAACTCCTGACAGCTTGTCAGCTGGCGGAGTATCGTTTCTAGTGGCAATCGGTTACTATGCGCTTGTTCCGGCCTTGGTATGGCCGGGCCAGACACTTGGCAAAAAGATGCTGAAACTGAAGATTGTCTCAAACGATTATCGTCAAGCCAGAATCAGACAAATTTTCAATCGCCAGATTCTGGCAATCCTGATTGTCGAGGGGAGCGTCTACTCCTCGAGCAATATTCTCCACCAGTTGCTGACAATTCTGTTCAAGGTCAATATTGCGGGTGTTTATGGATACCTGGGGCTGGGAGTCACAGGGATTTCCATTGGGCTTGTTTTGATCCTGAAATCAAAAAGGGCTCTTCATGATTTCATTGCGGGAACACGCGTGGTTGATCTGGGGGCGATCAGCTACCAAAACATCCAGAAGAAGATCAAAAAGACCGACAGGAAGCAGCTGCGTTTTTCAAAAGGATAATCCAATTTATCCTTTTTTTGCCATATGGAAATGGGAGATATAGTGTTGTTTCCTTAAATGTGATAGAATGTTCAGTGGTGATAATATGGTAACTATTGATAAGATAAAACTTTTGAATGAGCTCGAGTACCAGATATATATCTATCTGGTCAATAATAAGACGAAGGTTGCGAGCCAAAAGCTCAAGGCGGTCGCCGATTCGCTTCATGTCTCGCCTTCCATGGTGACCAGAGTGCTTCAGAAACTCGGCTTTGAAGGGTTCACCCAATTCAAAGTCCAGTTACGGCTGCAAATAAGCCAAGATGACCAGATCCAGGAAGATGGCATCGACTATCTTCTCGATTACTTCAACAAGATGAAAAATCCAGCCACAGTGGAGCCGATAAAGACTGCGGCACTTCTGATGGGAGAGGCTAGGGAAATCCTGTTTTTTGGCGTCGGTCTGTCGGGGGCGATGGGAAAATACGGTTCCTATCTGTTCAACCGCAATGGAATAAAGAGTTTCCCAATCGAGGATTTTTCACACCGGTTCGACATCTATGACAGGAACACTTGTGTGATTGTGTTGACCATCAGCGGGGAGACAAGGGAAGTCCTTGATCAGATCAAAGAAATAAAGCAGACCGGAGCGAAAGTGGTAGTCATTGCGAATTCTCAAAACACCACAGCCAGCAAACTTGGCGATGCGACAATAAGCTATTATGTTCCCAGCTCCAAGAACCGCTATTTCTATTCTGATGCGACCCAGGTACCGGTCATGTATATTTTCGAGACTCTGATAAAAGAAATAAACGACCTAAAAGGTCAAAAGGGGCAATTCGATGGGACTTAGCGTAAATAAGCTTTTTAGCGACAATATGGTGCTTCAACGAGATGTTGTATTCTATGTTTCGGGTAAAGGTGAACCAGGGATGCAAGTCCGGGTCAAGATCCAAAACCAGGAACAATCGGCAGTCGTCGCAGGAAATTCGTGGCGGGTTGCCATCGGGCCTTTGAAAACCGGCTTTTGCGAGGAGTTGGTCATTGAAGCAAACGGCGATACGATTAAATTCAAAAATGTGGCAGTCGGTGATGTTTTCCTGCTTGCGGGACAGTCGAATATCGAATTCGAGTTTTACCAGAGCGCAGCCTTCAAGAATGATCTGCCGTATTGCAAAAACAATGGGATCCGCTACCTCGAGATTCCTCGGATTGAATATCGAAAGGACGGACGCACCTATCCGGATTTGAAGACTGAGCCCTGGGCTGTTTGCGACCAGGAAACTGCGCCGGCGATGTCGGCCGTTGGCCTGTATTTCGCCCACTTTTTGAACCGCGATAAAAATATCCCAATCGGACTCATTTCCATGAACAAAGGTGGCAGCTCGGCCTCATGCTGGATAAGTGAGACCTATCTCAAAAAAGATGATTCTGTTTTTAAAAAATACTGGCTCGATTATTATGAGGGTATAAATGACCAGTCAGACAGCCAGGAGGATGAGGCTAGAGCCAAGTACAACCTGAGTCTCAATCAATATCTGACCCGGCTCGAGGAATATCACAATCTTTATCCTGAAAGGTCGACAAGCCAGATGAAAAAGGACCTTGGTCACACGCCTTGGCCCCCGCCCAAAGGCAAAAGGGATGCGTTCAGGCCATCGGGGCTGTATGATATGATGTTTAAACTAGTGAAGGATTTCCGGTTCAAAAGCGTGATATACTATCAAGGTGAGGAGGACACGCGTCATGGGGAAATTTACAAGCGGCTTTTAAGCCTGCTGATTGAAAACTGGCGCGAGGATTTCCAAAATGAAGTGCCATTTGTGATTGTGGCTTTGCCCGAATACAATGATGACAAGAACGACAAGTGGTCACTTGTCCGGGACGCCCAGGGGGAAGTCTGTGCGAATCACCCGGGTGCTTACCTTGTTGTAAGTCTCAACTGCGGCGAGGAGTTCAATATCCACCCTCAAGAAAAGGTGGAATTGGCTTACCGGATCTTTGCGCGGGTAAAAGAGGCGTTCTACGATCATGGATATGCCGGCCATGCGCCGTGTATTGTCAAAACGGCTGTCCAAAACGGCATATTGACTCTGGGATTCGATCAGAATATCAGGGTTGCCGGTCCAATCGAGATATTGGCAGATGGAAAAGCGGTTGAATCGGTGACGACTGATGGGAATAATCTTTCTATTGCCATAACACCGGGTTGTCTGAAGGTCGAATATTGTCACCGGAATTATTGCAAAAGCCATATTGTGGGCCGCAACAATCTTCCGATTGCCGGATTCGAGATTGACTTGGCAAGATTAAATCAAGTCAATCGTTATTAAATGGAGATATCGTCTTTAAATCGGGCTGATCTGTGTTATAATTATAACATATGACTTCATTGTCTTGATGCAGATGAATTTTCAAACGGGGATGGAACAATGTTTAAGACGAAAATAATAGACGAACAATTTTTACATGAATACCTTGATGCTTACGGGTTTCCCGCGACCATCAAAGGTGAATTCGTGGCGATATCTTTGGACAACTTGGGCGAGAAGCAAAAGGAGCTTTTGATAAACCTGGCGCATCTGACCCTTTTCGAGATCTGCCGGCTCCATGACAAGTCGGGCTGTTCATTGGAATTGTCACATGAATACTTCCTGATCAAATACGAATATCTTCTCTATATGATACTTTGCGAGAAAATTGAAAATCAGGATTACAACGAATACCTGCTTGTCGCCATTGATGGCAATTGTTGCGCCGGGAAGACTACCCTGGCCAAGATTCTTGGGGATTTCTTCGAGGCTACGGTTATCCATATGGATGATTATTTCCTGCCAAAAGAAAGATACACGGAAGACCTGCAGGATGAAATCGGCGGCAATATCGATATCAACCGCCTTAAGGAAGAGGTGTTGGACAATGACGAGGTCGTCATCAACAGGTTTGACTGCAAAACTCAAACATACCATCACGAAAAGACGGTGGCGAAAAAAGGGGTGATCGTCATCGAAGGGACTTTCTCATTGCTTGAAGCGGTAAGCCGCCATATCGATTATGCGGTCATCTTGACGATCAGCTCGCCCGACCAGAAAATCCGCCTGATTCAAAGGGAGAGCGGGGATATGGTGGAAGAATTTGAAACGAAATGGTTGCCCCAGGAAAGAAAATATCTAAATTTGCTTGACTATGCCAAAGTGAATTTTTATATAAACAGCAAAAACATTGATAAGGAGACAGAGTAATGAAATACGCAGTTGCAATTGATATCGGAGGGACGAATTCCCGTGTGGCCCTGATTGATGAGGACTACAAAATCATCGAGCGGGTTCAGTTCCCGACCTTGGCGTCGGATCCGGATGCCACTATCGCTAGAATCGTGGAAACGATCAAAAGTTTCAAGGTGGAAGTTCTTGGAGTCGGGCTTTCTTGTCCGGGACCTTTGGATTTGCTTAACGGAGTCGTTCTTGATACGCCAAACCTGCACGGGGCATGGCACAATTTTAAAATCGAAAAGGCGTTGGCAAACGCCACCAAATTGCCGGTTTATCTGCAAAATGATGCGAACCTGGCTGCCCTGGCCGAAGCGGTCATCGGTTTGGGGAAGGACAAGCGCTTTGTCCAGTTCCTGACAATCTCTACTGGACTTGGTTCAGGTCAGGTGATCGACAAGGAAATCTACATCGGGGCTCATGGTTACGCCCATGAGATCGCGAACATGATCCTTTGGCGTGACGGACCGCAACACGGTTCGATCCTTCCAGGTGGAATCGAAGCCATCTGTTCGGGTACGGCAATTGTCAACCGCGCATTGGCGGCCGGGCTGAGCGTCAGACATGCCGGTGAAGTCAATGACCTGGCGGTCCAAGGGAACAAGGCGGCCAGCACAATCATGGATGACGCCAAGGAATATCTGGCCAACGGCATTGCGACCCTGATCGCGATCACCGATCCGGAAATCATTATCCTGGGCGGTTCGGTTGCCATCAAGATTGACGGTTTCGTCGAAGAAGTTGAACGCAAGGTCAAAGCCAAAATCTTCCCAGGCCTAAAAGACAAAATCAGCGTTGTCAAATCAAACCTGTCAGAAGACAGTGGCCTGTTGGGTGGGGCATGTCTTGTCTTCACGAAAGCTGCCTGATTCATTATCGAACAATATTGAGGGACTGGAATCTTATCTTGATTCCGGTCTTTTTTTATTGCGGCGGCAATCGGAGGGGTTAATTTTCCTTAATATTCCCAATTGGGTAATAGTTGTGGTATAATTTCTTAAAACAAATACGGCCGGATCGGTTGTGAAACGATTGCTTGGCCATGAACCGGGGGGGAATATGATTAAATATTTGGGTGATAAACTGGGATTTTCCAAGGAAGAGACGAGCTGGATTCTTTATGATGTGGCCAATTCCGAATTCATCTTGATGACCACTACGGTCATCTTCCCGCTGATGATGAGTTACATTTCCAAGGTCCAGGGGTCGATCTATGTGGGCTGGGCGAACACAATCTATGCGCTGATCCTGGCGCTGATCGCACCTGTTCTGGGAACCATCGCGGATTACCGGGGTTATAAGAAGAAATTCTTCCTGCTCTTTTTAACGCTGGGACTGGCTGGCGCTTTTGTGCTGGCGTTGCCTTTCATCAACGATTTCCAGGCTTTTTTGATCTATATTGTGACGATGGTCGGTTATGGCGGGGCCAATGTATTCTATGATGCTTTCCTGGTCGATGTCACCAGTGAGGCGCGGCTCAACAAGATATCCTCGGCTGGCTATGGCTGGGGCTATATCGGTTCGGTCGTTCCATTTTTGCTTTTCATAATTCCGTTTGGGGCGGTGACACTTTTCGGTGGTGATTTGCTTTCATTGCCACTTGGCGGATTCACGCTGACCTACCGCCTGGCGATGTCAATCTCGATGGCTCTGGCGGCCTTGTGGTGGTTCGGGTTTTCCTTCCCGATGCTAAAAAATGTCAAACAACGCTACTTCCGACCTGATGAGGACCATGTCATCAAAAAATCATTCGAGCGTCTTTACAACACTTTCAAAAATATCCAGAACCAGAAAAACGTTTTCCTGTTCTGTCTGGCCTATTTTTTCTATATCGATGTGGTCAATTCGGTGATCAAGATGGCGGTGGCCCTGGCGACGGACATGGGCATATCGCCGGTGGCTTCGCTAGGCGTCATCATCGTCGTTCAGTTTGTGGCCTTCCCATCGGCCCTGCTATATGGCCACCTGGCCAACAGGGTCGGCGACAAGAAGATGCTTTTTGTGGGGATATTCGGTTATTTTGTCGTGGTCCTGGTCGGTTCTAGGCTCGGGCACAATCCCGGTCTGATCTGGGTATTGGGGTTCATTGTCGGATTGCTTCAGGGAGGAATCCAGGCGATATCCCGCTCGTTTTTTGCCAAGCTGATTCCCGACAAGAAAGACAGCAGCGAGTATTTCGGCTTCTTCTCGATCTTTTCGAAGTTCTCGGCCATCCTAGGTCCGCTGTCGATCTCGATAGTGGTCACCGTCACCAAGAATCCAAGCCAGTCGATCCTGGCGCTGATTCCGTTGCTGGTGATCGGGGGATCCATTCTTGTTTTTGTCAAGGAACCTGAAAACAGTGAGGTGCAATGATGGATTTAGCACAATTAAAAACCAAAAGAATTCTTTTTACCTTCACGATAATGGTTATCATCGCCGCGGCGGTATTCCACATCAACACGGTCATAAATTATCTGTTGGCGTTCATTGAACTGTTCAATCCCTTTTTTGTGGGATTGGCTATAGCCTATTTTTTCAATGTCTTCATGGTGATTGTTGAAAAGCGGATCAAAAACCGATTTGGCAAATACAGGCGGCTTGTTTCCTTTGGTGTGACATTGACGCTGCTGGTGTTGATCGTGACCTTCGTTCTGTTCAATGTCGTACCGAACATGGTGCAGTCGATCAGGGAATTGGTGGAAAGCTTCAAGGGACTTGACGCCACCATCAACTCCCTGGTGGGATCCAATCAAGGTTGGCTTGCCGGTTTTGACATCCAGATACCTGAGCTCGATTTTGATTTCGACACCATATTGGCGACATTGCAGAACAACTACCAGCTGCTTCTGGGCGGATTATCCAGTTATGCGACTCGGGCCATCGGGGGCTTGTCGACATTCTTTATCGGATTGTTCTTCTCGATCTACTTGATCTTGTACAAGGAGAAACTGGTCTACCAGACCCGCCGGGTGCTCTATGCCCTGGTTGAGGAAAAACGGGTCGATGGCATCCTGGAGGTCGCTTCGCTTGCCAACCGGACATTCAAGAACTTCATAACCGGGCAATGTCTTGAAGCTTTGATACTTGGCCTGATGTTCGCTCTTTCCATGACCCTGCTCAAGTTGCCGTACGCCATGCTGGTGGGATCGCTGGTAAGTGTGATGGCTTTGATTCCGATAGTCGGTGCCTTCATCAGCTTCCTGATCGGATTCTTCTTGATTTTGATTGTGGATTTCAACCAGGCGCTACTTTTTGCCGGGCTTTATCTTGTCCTTCAGCAAATCGAGGGGAACCTCATCTATCCCAATGTGGTCGGCAGTTCGGTCGGCCTGCCTTCGATCTGGACCTTCGCTTCGGTGGTTGTTGGCGGATCGCTGTTCGGGGTTGTCGGAATGTTTGTCATGATTCCGCTTGTCAGTGTTGGCTACACGCTGTTCAAAAAACATATCGACAAGAGGCATTCTTCGCTTGGAATTGATGCCCGGAAGTTCTATGGCGGGCAAGCGGTGGCGGCAGCAGTCGATGACGGCGACGATGATGGAATCTGACAATTTTTAGAATATGACTAAAAATTCATAAAATAGTTGACAAAGTTCGAATATTTATATAAGATAGGCCTATAAATCAAATACGATGATAAGAAGCAGTAATTAACTGGACATTTACAGAGAGTCTTAGTGTGGTGGAATAAGATACTTGGAAGGTTAATGAATTCATCTTGGAGTAGAGTGCTGAACCATAGTAGGCATCTCCGGTTATAACCGTTATATTATGTGAGTATGATAGTACTCGAAAAGGTTGGCATAGTGATGTGCCAATAAACAAAGGTGGTAACGCGATGACTCGCCCTTTACAGGGACGGGTCTTTTTTGTTTGAAAATTAGAAACTGAAAGAAGAAAAGGAGAACAATTATGATTATCGTAATGAAAAGCAGCGCAACTAAAGAGGATGTTGCCAAAATCAAAGAGGGTGTTGAAGCCAAAGGGCTTAGAACTTCAATCGTAGTCGGAGAGGAACAAACAATCATCGGTCTGATCGGGGATACGACCAAGATTGATCCACGTTCATTGGAAGTCGTACCTACTGTCGAAAAAGTGATGTATGTATCGGTGCCATACAAATTGGCCAGCCGCCATTTCCATCCTGAAGACAGTGTGATCGATGTTTCCGGAGTTAAAGTCGGCGGGGGCAATTACTGCTATATCGCCGGACCTTGTTCGGTCGAAAGCGAAGAACAGGTTATCGAAATCGCCAAGGCGGTGAAAAAAGCCGGGGCGAACATGCTTCGCGGTGGAGCGTTCAAGCCACGTACCAGCCCATATGCCTTCCAAGGGATGGGGTCGACAGCTTTGGACATTTTGCTCAAGGCCAAGGAAGTCACCGGTTTGCCGATCGTTACCGAACTGATGGATGAATCGCATATCGAGGAATTCGAAGAGAAAGTCGACCTGATCCAGATCGGGGCCCGCAACATGCAAAACTTCTCATTGCTCAAGGAACTTGGAAAGAGAACAACCAAACCGATCCTGTTGAAACGCGGTCTTAGTGCGACTTACGAGGAATGGATCATGTCGGCCGAATACATCATGGCCAACGGAAACCCTAATGTCATCCTATGCGAACGGGGAATCCGCACGTTCGAAACGTACACCCGCAACACCCTTGACCTGCAGGCGATTCCTGTATTGCAAAGAATGACCCACTTGCCAATCGTGATCGATCCATCCCATGCCGGAGGCAAATACTGGCTGGTTGAACCGATGGCTCAAGCGGCGATGATCGCCGGGGCCGACGGTCTGATGATCGAGGTCCACAACGATCCTGAATGCGCGATGTGCGACGGGGCTCAGTCGTTGAAACCGGAAAAATACGAAGCATTGATGACAAAAATCAAAAAAATCGAAGAATTGAGGTAGAAGCATGGAAATGATTGTTGATTTAGGCAAGGACAGCTATCCCATTGTCATTGAAAAAGGCGTTTTGGACAACTGCCTGGAGCAGATCGGCCGGGTGGCCAAGAATTGCAAAATTGTGATCATATCGGACGACAACGTCTATCCCCACTATGGTCCAAGAATCGAAAAGCAGCTTCAGGATCATTACCAAGTCAATTCAATCGTCCTGCCTCATGGCGAAAAAACGAAAAGCTACGACAACCTGCTGCCCATTTACAATCAGCTGCTTGATTTGAATGTGACCCGGACCGATTTGATCATCGCCCTGGGGGGCGGGGTCATCGGCGATCTGACCGGTTTTGTGGCGGCATCCTATCTGCGGGGTGTGAAATTCGTCCAGATTCCAACATCTTTGCTGGCCCAGGTCGACTCTTCGGTCGGTGGCAAAGTCGCTGTTGATTTGCCAAAAGGCAAGAACCTGGTGGGGGCTTTCTATCAACCTTCGCTGGTATTGATCGATCCTGAAACCCTGGACACCTTGGATGACCATTTCATTAAGGATGGCATGGGTGAGGTGATCAAATACGGCTGCATCAAGGATGCGACGCTCTTCGAGATGCTTGAAAAGGCCGGCAATTTTGCGAAACTTAAGGAAAACATCGCTAAAGTGATTGAAATCTGTGTTAATATTAAAAGGGTTGTGGTTGAAAACGACCAGTATGATTTCGGGGAGCGGATTCTTTTGAATTTCGGCCATACCCTGGCCCACGCCCTGGAAGCTCACTACAATTTTGAAACATACAGCCATGGCGAAGCGGTGGCCATTGGGATGTACCAGATCACCCGCCTGGGAGAAAAAAGAGGCCAATGTCCTAAGGGAACCGCCCAGGCGATAAAGGACATCCTTATCAGCTACGGTCTGCCTTACCAGACCGGATTGAAGATGGATGTGCTGACACCATACTTGAAATTTGACAAGAAAAATCTCGACAACGGATTGAAAATAGTGCTGATTGATGAAATTGGCTCAAGTTTTGTCTATAAGACTGACAGTGAATATTTTACAGAAAGTGAGACGTGTTAATGAGCGAATTGACAATAACCCCGACCAAGTTGAAAGGCAAGATAGTCCTGCCTCCTTCAAAATCCCTGGCGCACCGTGCCATCATCTGTGCCAGTCTGGCTGATGGCGTCAGCCGGATCGACAATATCGAATATTCGGATGATATCAAGGCGACGATTTCTTGCATGAAAGCCTTGGGAACCATGATCGAGGAGCACGGCGACTATGTGGTTGTCGACGGTTCGACTACCTTCACCACTTCGAAATGCGAAATGGACTGCAACGAGTCGGGATCGACGCTGCGCTTCATGGTGCCTATCGCTCTGGTCAGACAAAACAATGTCCACTTCATCGGTCAAGGCCGCCTGGGACAACGCCCGCTGGATACCTATTATGAAATATTCGAGCGTCAGAATATCGAATACATGTACAGGGAAGGGGCTCTCGATCTCTATGCCATGGGTCAGCTCAAGGCCGATGTGTTCGAAATTCCCGGAGATATATCATCACAGTTCATTTCCGGATTGATGTTCGCCTTGCCTTTGCTTCCTGGAGATTCCACAATCAAGGTTTCCGGAGTTCTCGAATCGAAGGGATACATTGATTTGACCTTGGATATGCTCAGCGATTTCGGAATCGAAATTGAAAACAACGACTACCAAAGTTTCACCATCAAAGGCAACCAGAAATACCGGCCATGCAACAAGAGAGTCGAAGCCGATTTCTCACAGGCGGCTTTCTACCTGGTGGCCAGCGCTCTAGGTAGCGATTTGATTATCCAGGATCTTAATCTCAACTCATCTCAAGGGGACAAAATGGTCCTGGACTATCTCCTGGAGATGGGATGCGAGCTTCAAAAGTTGGAAGATGGAATCAAGCTGACTGCCAACGGACTTCGAGCGATCGAAGTTGATGCGAGCCAGTGTCCCGATGTCATCCCGGTACTGTCAGTGGCACTGGGCATGGCAAAAGGAACAAGCAATGTGACCAATGCGAAACGCCTGCGAATCAAGGAGTGCGACCGGATCGATGCGACTGTCGACCTGCTTGAAACCCTGGGTGGCAAGGTGACAAGCGACGAAAGCTCGATGACCATCACCGGAGTCGACCACTATACCAGTGGCGCATGCCGCACTTACGACGATCACCGCCTGGCGATGTCGATTGGAATCATTGCAACGGTTTGTCAAGGGCCGGTGCATTTGGACAATAAGGAATGTGTCGGAAAATCATATCCGAAATTTTGGGATGATTACACAATGTTAGGAGGAATTATCGATGCCCGCAACATGGAAAAGTAATTTGGAAGTTACCATTTTTGGTGAATCTCACGGCAAGGCTATCGGGGTTGTCTTAGGCAACTTCCCGGCTGGAATAAAGGTCGATGAAGAATTCATCGCAGTGCAAATGAAAAAACGGGCGCCGGGACTTAATATCATGTCGACCAGCCGCAAGGAAGCCGACAAGGTTGAAATCGTCTCAGGCGTTTTTGAAGGGATGACAACCGGTGCTCCTATATGCGGGATGATCTACAACTCGGACCAGCATTCGAAGGATTACTCGATTCTCAAGGAAAAGATGCGTCCCGCCCACAGCGATTACCCGGCTGCAATCCGCTACAATGGATTCAACGACGTCCGTGGCGGCGGTCATTTTTCAGGCCGGATTACAGCTCCCATCGTTTTTGCGGGGGCCCTTTGCAAACTGGCGCTCAAGCAAAAAGGGATTGAAATCGTTTCGCATATCGCCCAGATCAAGGATGTCCACGACGATCTTTTCCCAATGGATATCACTCCGGAAATGGTGGAACGTTTGAGCAATATGCAATATCCTGTCATTAAAGAAGGGGTGTTCGAACAGATGAGCGAAACCATCGACGAGGCCCGCTGGGGACAGAACTCGGTTGGTGGCAAAATCGAATGTGCCATCCTGAATGTTCCGGTGGGGTTGGGTGATCCGTTTTTTGACAGCGTCGAGTCGAAGCTAAGCTCACTGATGTTCTCGATTCCGGCGGTGAAATCGATTGCCTTTGGCAACGCGAACATCAGCGAACTTACCGGCAAAGAGGCCAATGACGAATACTACTACGATGAATTCAAGAATGTCAAAACTACCACCAACAACAATGGCGGAATCCTGGGGGGAATAACCACCGGCATGCCTGTTGTCTTCACTTTGGGGCTGAAACCGACATCTTCGATTTCTCTAAAACAGAACACCATCGACATCAAGAGTCGTGAAAACACGACTTTGGAAATCGTCGGACGTCATGATCCTTGCGTAGTCCTGCGGGCTGCGGTCGTTGTGGAGGCCATGAGCGCGATTGCCGCCCTGGATCTGCTTAATGATTAAGGATCTGGCAACTACCAGGGACGAGATAGACCATATTGACGCCCAGATTGTCGCCCTTTTTGAAAAACGGATGGAGCTTGTCGAAGAAGTCATCAAGTACAAACTGGAAAACAACCTGCAAATATTCCAATCGAGCCGGGAAAAGGAAGTCATCCAGAAAAATATCGCCCGATTGAAAAATCCTGGGTTGGCAAGCTATCTTGACAATTTCTTCTCTGATCTGATGAACATCTCGAAGTCGTACCAGGCGACTTTCATTCCGCCGGTAAAAAAATACCAGAGCGCACCGGTGGTTGAAAATCCAATCGTCGGATATCAGGGAGTGCCTGGATCGTTTTCTTCGATGGCCATGAACAGTTATTTCGGCGATGTCCAAAGCAAGTGCTACAAGTCATTCCATGACGTCTTCGAGGCAATCGAGAATGATGAAATCGACTACGGCATCCTGCCACTGGAAAACTCTTCGACCGGAGCCATCAATGACAATTATGACCTGGTCCGCGATTACAATTTCTATATTGTGGGCGAATGCAAAATAAAAATCGAACACAATCTATTGGGAATCAAAGGGGCCAAGCTGGAAGACATCAATGAGGTTTTTTCCCATCCCCAAGGCTTGCTCCAAACAAGCGAATTTCTAGAAGGTCATCCCGCCATCAAGGCGACCAGCTTTTCGAACACTGCCGCTAGCGCCAAGTACGTTAGCGAACTGCAGGATCCAACCAAGGGGGCGATTGCTTCAATCCAGGCAGGGGAGCTTTATGGTCTTGATGTTATTGCCAAAAATATCGAGAACTCTACGAGCAACACGACCCGGTTTATCGTTGTTGCCAAAAACCTCCAGGTAAGACCTGATGCCAGCAACATCTCCATCATCTTCACCCTGGCTCATGAGGTCGGTTCGCTGTACAATGTCTTGAAAACGATGAAAGACCACCAACTCAACCTGACCCGGCTGGAATCCCGGCCGATAGTCGGCAAGGACTGGCAATATTATTTCTATATCGATTTTCAAGGCAATCTTGAAGATGCCAACGTCCAGGAGGCAATCAGCCACCTTGGTTCCCTGGCGGTCAAATTCAATGTGATAGGAAATTATTAAATGGGAAACATCATATTAATCGGAATGATGGGCTGTGGCAAAAGTGTGATCGGCGCTTTGCTGGCCCAGCAGTTGCAAATGGATTTTGTCGATATGGACGAATATCTCCAGGAGAAGTTCCAGATGACAATCCCGGAAATGTTTGAAATCAGCGAGGATTTCTTCCGGCAAAAAGAAACGGCCAGTCTGAAAGATGCCCTGGGATTCCACAATACCGTTATATCCTGCGGCGGTGGCGTGGTGATGCGCGATGAAAACATCGATCTGCTCAAACAGGTTGGAACCGTAGTCTTCATCGACCGTCCGGTTGCCAATATCGTCCAAGACGTTGATTGCCTAAGCCGACCGCTGCTTAAAAACGGTCCGGAAAGGCTGTATGAACTTGATTTGATCCGGCGCCCGAAATATATAAAGGCCTCCGATTATCAGGTGCACAATGACGGCAGTATCGAACAAACCGTAAAAAAAATAAATGAAATTATAAAAAAGGGCTGAGGCCCTTTTTATAATTCCATCAATATTGCTTCAATCCATCTTCCCAGCCGGGTGCTTGATTGTTTTGCCATGGCCACCACCCGCTCATGAGAGTGTGGCCCCTTCTGGATCCCGGTAGCCATATTGGTGATGCAGCCGATTGCGATGGTTTCGATACCCAGATAGTTCGCGACGATGGTCTCGGGCACGGTTGACATCCCGATGGCATCGACGCCAAGTGTCCTGAAGGCACGGATTTCGGCTGCGGTTTCGTAACATGGTCCCATAAAACCGCCGTATACGCCTTCCCGGTAAGTGATGTTAAGATCTCTGGCGCATTTTTTTGCTGTAGCAACAAGATCGGCACTGTAAGGATTTGACATGTCGGGAAAGCGGGGTCCGAACCGCTCGTCGTTGACACCAATCAGGGGATTGGTCCCGGCAAGGTTGATGAAATCGGTGATGATCATAAGGTCACCTGGTTGGAATTGTTCGTTGATGGCGCCGCAGGCATTGGTGATTATCAGCCGGGGGATTCCCAGCAACTTGAAAACAAAGAGGGGGTAGGTCACCTCTTTCATCGTGTAGCCTTCGTAATAATGGAATCGGCCCGCCATTATCATGATCATGACGCCGTCTAGTACGCCTATTATCATTTGGTTCTCATGGCTGGATACGGTAGCCAATGGGAAGTTGGGAATGGAACCGTAACTGATCTTTACCGGGTTCTCTATTTTGTCGATTAGATCCTGCAGCCCGGAACCTAGAATAAGGGCCACCTTGACACCTGTAACATAATTACTGAGGAAAGCGGCGCTCCGGCTTGCCAGTTCATACAAATCTTCCATAATGATCTCCTTTTTGAAAATACATGCTCCTTTAATTTCATTCTAGTCCCTTTGTGTCTTGTTGGAAACAATTCTTTTGCACAATCTTAAAAAAACCGGAGGAAAGGCCGGGATTGTGTATAATTATATTTCGAGGTGATATGAATGAGAAAATTAATAATAAACGCTGATGATTTTGGTATATCCCAGGGCACCAGCCTGGGAATCATCGCGGCCCATGAAAATGGAGTTGTTTCGTCGACTACTGCAATGATGAACATGCCCTATGTAAAAGAAGCCTTGCAGCTGGCGGCTCGATATCCAAATCTTGGAGTCGGAATCCACCTGGTTTTGACAATGGGGGTACCGGTTACCGGTGATTGCTCAAGTCTGGTCGACGAATCCGGGAACCTGCATTCCCAGAAACAAGGTTTCGACCACTGCGAGGTGGACCTGAAAGAACTGGAAAAGGAATGGGATGCCCAGATCCAAAAGTTTATCGAGTTGGCTGGGAAGCTGCCGACCCATATCGACAGCCATCATCACGTCCATCTGAGAAGAAACCTGATTGGCGTCGCTCTCAAGCTGGCCAAAAAATATGACATCCCGATGCGCCAGACAACCCAGGATATGACCGATTACGAGCCGGTTGTTTGTTTCGATAAGATGTATGACGGTGATGTGAATCTCGAATATCTTGCAAGACACCTGGATAATGAGCACCCATTCCAGGAAGTAATGTGTCATCCGGGCTATCTAGATAAGTACATTTATGAGAATTCTTCATACAATGTTTCCCGTATCTACGAACTAGAATTCTACCGGTCGCCCCAGCTAAGGGAATACGTGACGCAAAATTTCGAACTTGTTAATTACAGTGCGGTTGTGAAAAAATAAAATCAAATATGGCCAAGAAATGTGACTAGTGCTTTATTTATATCCTTTTTGGGGATATAATTGTAGTATAAGAGATAGTTAGTTTCTTGGTTGTTTTCATATTGGCGGATTTTAATTTTGGCTTTTTTGGCCAACTCGATGATCTGTTCGGGGCTTTTTGAAGATCTGATGGTTATTCCAAGAGCAATTCCGGTCGTCCGATTCGTCAGGGTCACATTGTCGTAATCCTTAAGGATGGCCAGGACGGTTTCCAGCTTGGCGGCATACAGTTTGCGCATTTTCTTGATGCCCTTTTGATAATCGCCGCTATGCATGAACAGGGCCAAGGCCAATTGTTCGAGTTTGGAGCAAGTCTGGTTGTACTGGTCTTTGATCCGGTTGTATTGGTCCAGCAGGGAATTTGGCAAGATCAGATAGGAAATCCGGAACGACTGGTACATTGTGGATGAAAAGGAACCGAGGTAGATTATCGCCTGGGAGTGCTTGTCGAGTCCTTGCATTGCCGGTATCGGCTTGGACAAATACCGTAGCTCGCTGTCGTAATCATCCTCGATTATGTATGATTTGTTTTTGATTGCCCAGTTTATGGCTTCGATACGCTTGTCGATGGGCATGAATGCGCCGGTGGGAAACTGGTTTGATGGAGCGGTATACAAAACACAGGGGATGTTCGTCGGCAGCTTGTCGATGGCTACCCCGTCCTTGGTGACTGGAACCTTCAGGGTTGAAAAATGGCTGTTTTTGAAAGTGTCGATCACCGGTATGTAGGAAGGGTCTTCCACGACAAAGACATTCGTATCAATTGTCGTCAGGATTCGGGCGATCAGAGTTGCCAACTGCTGGGTTCCCGCACCGATGACGATTTGGTCGCTTGAGGCCCGGACACCCCGGGACTGGTAGACATAACGGGATATTTCCTGACGCAATAATAGTTCGCCCTGACTGGTGGACTGATGATTAAGACAATCCTGGTATTCGTTGATCACCCGGTTTAGACATTTCTTGTAGCGTTCGAAGTTGAAACATTCGCTGTCGTAGTAGTAGGTGTTGGGGCTTCTCGCGAGGTCATCTCCAAACTGGAGATTTGGCTGGCGGGTGCCATTAGGGTTCATGTCCAGTTTTGCCTTGACGTAGTAGCCGCTGTTGGCTTTTGAGTAGACATAGCCTTCCACTTCAAGCTGGCCGTAAGCTTGCTCGATGGTGGTTATAGATATTTCCAGGTTTTTCGCCAGTGAGCGCAGTGACGGCAGCTTCTCGTCAGGCTTGATGTCCTGGTTGAAGATGGCTTCCTTGATGTAGTCATAAATTTGACGATAAAGCGGAGTTTTGAGCGTCTTATCAATTACAATTGTCAGTTTTTTCATGAGGTCTCCTTGAAGTGTACTGGTATAAAAATATTTTTTTGTCCATTCTAACCCATACAATGATAATATACAATGATTATAATCAATTTTAGGAGGAGTTTATTATGAAAACAAAAGATCTTTCCCTCAGCGCCTTGTTTATTGCGTTGATCATCATTGCTACAGCTTTTATCCATGTGCCTTCGGGGCTGGCTAATGGCTATATCCACTTTGGTGACAGTATGATTTTCCTGGCTATCATGTTCATCCCTAATTATCGTGGGGTATTTGTCGGTGGTTTGGGCAGCATGCTTTCCGATGTGGTTGCCGGATATGCCTTTTTCGCCCCTTTGACCTTTGTGGTCAAGATGTTGATGGGGCTGGTGTTTTTCCTGGTAATCAGAAAAAATCCAGAAAACCGGATGCAGCGGATAACCGGTTTCGTGTTTGCGGGAATAGTCCTTGTTTCAGGGTATTTCATCGGCGAATATTTCATGTACAATTCGGTAGCCATCCCTTTGACAGAAGTGCTCGGAAATACGGTTCAAGTAATTGGTTCTGTTGTTATTTTTGAAATCGTGTATAATATATTGAAAAGAACGGGAATCAAAGAAAAGATAGGAGAATAAAAATGTTGCAAGATATTGAAAACGACAGTCGGATTTTGATTGATGAATTTTTGGGGCTGGCAAAGCTTGAAGCCGGGAATCTCTTCGTTCTTGGGTGCTCGACCAGCGAGGTGGCCGGCGAAATGATTGGTTCCCATTCCTCACTGGACATCGCCAAAGCAATCTATGATGTTGTTGTTGCTTCGATGCAGGCACTAGACGTCTCTGTCTGTGTTCAATGTTGCGAACATTTGAATCGGGCCATAATCATCGAAAAAGATGAGGCCATCAGGCGTGGGCTGGAGATTGTCAGTGTCGTTCCTCATCCTGAAGCCGGTGGTGCGATGGCGACCTATGCATATTCGAAAATGGCCAATCCGGTTGTGGTTGAATTTGTCAAGGCGGATGCGGGCATCGATATCGGCGGGGTTCTTATCGGAATGGCGCTAAAACACGTTGCTGTTCCCATCCATCTGACCAAGCGCAATATCTTTCAAGCCCATGTTCAAGGGGCGCGGGTGCGGCCAAAATATATCGGTGGAGCCCGGGCGAAGTACCAATAATAATTCAAAAAGCAGTTGCCGCACGCAGCTGTTTTTTTGTTGACAGATACATGATTCGTGGTGTAATCTTTGGGAATAGAGGGAGATATTATGGCTGAATTCGAAATTTTTTTACTTGCCGTTTCGCTGGCTATGGATGCTTTTGCGGTTTCGATCTGCAAGGGGTTGAAAACCAAAAAAGTGAAATTGAATCACATGGCGCTATCGGGACTATGGTTTGGTGGGTTTCAGGCCCTGATGCCACTTTTGGGTTATTACTTCGGCCAGGCGTTCCAAAAATACATTGTCGCTTTCGACCACTGGGTCACCTTTGGCTTTATGGGGAATATTGATATTTTCAAAGCGATTGCAATCATCGGAATCACAACGTTTGTCATTGCAATGATTGGAACAAAAATAGGGTGCATCTGTGGCGATAAGCTCAAATCCCAAGCGGAACTGCTTGGCGGTCTTATCCTTATCGGGCTGGGTGTGAAGATCCTGGTTGAACATCTTTATATATAAAAAACTGGCATGGTTGCCAGTTTTTCATTTTAAGCTACATTCCTTCGTGGAAAGTTCGTGAAATAACATCATCCTGTTGTTCTTTGGTAAGTTTTACGAAGTTTACCGCATAGCCGCTTACCCTAACGGTCAGCTGAGGATACTTTTCCGGATGTGCCTGGGCATCGAGCAAGGTATCCCGGTTGAAAACATTGACGTTAAGATGATGGCCCCCCTGTTCAACATAGCCGTCGAGCATATTGACTAAATTGTCGATCTGATTGTTTTTTACCATTGTAATTCTCCTCCTTATGTGTTTACATATTACCATGTATTAATAATGATTACTAATTATATGCTTATAATATATGCTTATTATTGTTTTTAACATAGGGCTTTGTACAACCGGCAACACTTATTGGGGACAGGCTGGGACATATTTTTGATATGAATGTGACGGTTCCTGGAACAAGGGAGATGGTAATTGAGTGTGATTGCGACAACGCGGGCCTTTTTTGAAATAAATATCAAATTTCCCGTTGACTTGCAGGGAATAATGTTGTAAGATAATCAAGTCGGCTCAAGCGGGCCACAGTTCATTGAAAACTAAACAGAATTAAAAACACAACGTCAATTATTCAATAAGAATAAGATTTAAAAAGAGCTAAACAAACAAGCAATTG
>JAQVDW010000027.1 GCA_028698185.1 Erysipelotrichaceae bacterium
ATTTTTTAGGTTTAAAACCTTATCGTATTGAAAGATATGAATACGACACATTTGAAGTGGCGACAAACCTGATATAAATTAACACAACTACCATAATGGTGACATGATCTCTCAAAAGCAGAAAACGCAAATGAATGAAGCGTTAGCTACTTAAAAGAGATCTTTTACTTTTGGAAAAACCCTTGCCAGTCGGATGCAGTTTACAAACAAGCCCCATCACTCCTGAATGATCATGTTGACTACTTCAATAAAGAGCGTGGTCAATTTCCTAGCACTTATTGATTCGCTAAGTGGAGACGATTCTGCTTTTTTTGTTGTCGTTGGCCGGGCCATTCAGGCTGTTCATAAAAAATGGCTCGTTCATTGAAGAAATCGATCCGACAATACAAACATTGGGACATATTTTCGAAACATTAGCTACTATTAACGAAATAGGCAAATGTTATAATTATGGTGCGAAAGCGTTTTCGGAAATTGCCTTCGCTGTTTGTATAAATGACATCAATTAATATGTAGTCGTCTCAGGTGGTGAAGTAGCAATCATGACAATCAAAGACAAATATTATTTGATGACAATCAAACAAATGGCAATAATTATGAAATCGGGAAGAGGAGGATAAAATGCCAGTAGCATATAATGAAAGTAGTCGTACTTTCCATCTATTTAATAATGAAATCAGTTATATTTTCAAGGTCCTTGAAAATAACCAGTTGGGGCAATTGTATTATGGGAAAAGAATAGGAGACCGGAACAATTTTGACCACTTGCTGGAAATGCGCCCGCGGGCCATGACTGTTTGTGCTTTTGAATCAAACCGGTTGTTCTCTTTGGAGCATATCAAGCAGGAATACCCGGCATATGGTACAGGTGACATGCGGTTGCCTGCGATTGATATTTTGCAGGAAAACGGCAGCCGGATCCTGGATTTCCAGTTCAAGGATTTCCATGTATATCAGGGCAAGAAAAAGTTGCCTTCATTGCCGGCAACATATGTTGAAAGCGAAAAAGAGGCGACAACCCTCGAGGTGATATTGGTCGATAAACTGATTCAGGCCGAACTTGTTTTGTCATATACGATCTTTGAACAAATGCCGGTGATTGCAAGAAACGCATGCATTAAAAATCTTGGTGATCAGCAACTTGTTTTGGACCGGGCGATGGCACTTTCAGTTGATCTTCCGGACATGGATTATGAAATGATTGAACTGACTGGTGCCTGGTCAAGGGAAAGAACTGTCAAAAAACGCAAATTGGAACATGGAATCCAGGCAATCGGATCGCTTAGAGGATGCTCATCAAACGCTTATAATCCATTCATTGCTTTGGCAAGAAATGGATGTGACGAGTACGCTGGAGAGGTGATGGGATTCAGTTTCGTTTATAGCGGGAATTTTTTGGCCCAGGTCGAAGTGGACACGTTTGACGTGACTCGGGTAATGATGGGAATCCACCCTCATTCTTTCAATTGGCCATTGGCTTCAGGCGAGTCTTTCCAGACTCCCGAAGCGATCATGGTCTATAGCGACCAGGGGTTGAACAAGATGTCGCAGACATATCACAAGCTATACCGGACCCGTTTGGCCCGCGGCAAATACCGGGATCTGACCAGACCAATCCTGATAAACAACTGGGAAGGGACGTACTTCGATTTTGACGAGGATAAAATAGTTGGGATGGCAACGACTGCCAGAGATCTGGGGATTGAACTTTTTGTCCTGGATGATGGCTGGTTTGGCAAACGGAACGATGATTTCGCCGGACTGGGGGACTGGTATCCAAACTTGGACAAATTACCGAACGGAATATCCGGACTGTCTAAAAAAATAACTGATCTGGGCATGGCATTCGGGTTATGGTTTGAACCGGAGATGGTCAACAAGGATTCGGATCTGTATCGAAAACACCCGGAATGGACACTCGAGACCCCGAACCGTCATTCGAGCCATGGCCGCAACCAGTATGTCTTGGATTTTTCCAATCCTGAGGTTGTTTCCCATATTTTCGAGGCGATGGACAAGGTGATCGGCGATTCCAACATCACCTACATCAAATGGGACATGAACCGTTGCATGAGCGAGGTTTACTCAGCCAGCCATGGTTCGAATGAACAAGGAAAAGTCATGCACGAATACATCCTGGGTGTTTATGAACTGTATGAAAGACTGATTACCAAATACCCGGATATCCTGTTTGAATCGTGCGCCAGTGGCGGAGCCCGTTTCGATCCGGGGATGATGTACTATGCGCCTCAAGGATGGACCAGCGACGATACCGATGCTGTTGAACGTTTGAAAATCCAGTACGGTACCAGCATGGTATACCCGATTTCGTCAATGGGATCTCACGTTTCGGCAATACCAAATCACCAGGTCCGCCGCAACACCCCGATCCAGACCCGGGCTAATGTGGCATATTTCGGGACTTTTGGATACGAGCTGAATGTCAATGAGCTTGATGAACAGGAAAAGAAGCTGGTCATGGCCCAGATAGATTTTATGAAGGAACATCGCAACCTGATCCAGTTTGGAACGTTCTATCGTCTCAAAAGCCCATTTGAAGGAAATGAAACGGTGTGGATGGTTGTCTCGGAAGATCAAAAACAGGCAATTGTCGGTTACTACCGAGTGTTGCAGCAGGTAAACTCCAATTATCGAAGAGTGAAACTTATGGGTCTCAATCCCGATTACGAATATGAGGTGTCAATAAACAACACCTTGAATTATGGAGATGAGCTGATGAATGTCGGTCTGATAACGACTGATGGTTCTTCAGGTGAGCCTGTCGACCATTACAATGGCCTCAATGGCGATTATCAATCACGGCTATACATATTAAAAGCCAAAAATCAATAAGATATCAAAATGTGAATATCAGGTTGCCCGGCAACTGGAAGGATGGATTTTCTTTGAAAGTGCATCCTTTTTTTATACCCTAAATTGCCTTGAGCCGCCAGATTGATGATATGATTCTCTATCTGAGCGTGCCCGCCCCGACCGGAGCGGCGCTTTTCAAATTGAAACTCCTGTATTTTGATCCCTTGAGCTGCTATGTTTATCAGCGCCAAACAGTTAATATCCGGCTTGCATCACATTAAAATAAATGATGACAATTCCCGGTAAATCAAAGAAATGGAACTGCCCGCACCTGTTGATTACCGGCAGTTCCATTGGTAGAATGCTGCATTGTGGAATGGCGGATACCTGTTGTGGCTTTGGTGGTGACGGCTAGGGCGATATTCAGTATCATCCACTTGTTGGAAAAATGGCATGCAAAGAAAAACCGCTTTGGCGTCAACCCCAAAGCGGTACTTGTCTTACTACACTGTCATTCAATGATAATGTCTGTTGTTAAAAATCAGGACGTAATGCCATATGCAAATCAACGGTTTTTAGTCGTAGAAAGGTTTGGAGATCAATTTCATGGATACCATGGTAATAAGGGAAAATCCGAAGAAAAAGAATCCAAAGACATATGCAGGCTGATAAACCTGATCAAGAATGAGCATGGCCAAAGGAAGCGTGTTGCCCAATCCTATCATCACTGCTATGGCCGGCATTTTCATCAGGTAATAGAATGCGGCTTTGATCAGGTTCGGTATGGAATTGTGATATGCCGCTATTGTCGGAAAAAGATAAAGCAGTCCGGCAATTTCCAAGACCATGATTGTGGCGATGGGGACATTCAGATAAATGAAAATACCGCCAATTTGGCTTATCCAGGACAAATCAAGATAGCCAAAGAACAGCAGAATAACAGCTCCAGTCCAGCACAAGGTTGCCTGTTTGAAGTTGTTTTTGAATCCAACCCAGAATTCAGTGACCGGATTGACTTCATCATCCGATTTCAATGATTTGAGCATCACATGGCACATCGCCGTATATGACGCCCCAATGGTGACAATCGGAATAGAGAAGAATATGAACAATAAATTGGTGAGTACGATCAAGCTGATCTTACCCATAAGTTTTCCGAATCTACTTTCCGGATCAAATAAAAATCCAAAACCAAACATGGCAATTTACCTCTTTTCAAATTATAACTTCATTAAATGCAACTGTTCACAAGGGTAGTCACCCTTGTAAGCTGGAAAAGTATAGCCTCCATGCATCAAAGCGGCACCGGTGTATTTCTTTGTGGTTCCCTCAACCTGATACCAGGCGTCTGCCTGCAATCCCTTCAAAAGTACACTGGGGAGCCCGCCATTGGCATGGACATCTTTCATTACCAGATTTACCAGGGCTTCGCTTTTGTCTTCGCTCACAAATGACCATGCTTCAAAAGAATCGTTGAATGACGAATTTGACAGGCGATAATATACGCCTTTTTGAATCAGCCAGTAATATTTCTTGAAATCGCTGATCTGGGATTTGATTTCATCTTTTTCTGGTCGGGAGCATTTGCTCAAATCAAGTTCATAACCGAAAGTGCCGGACATCGCGACTATGCCTCTTGTTTTCAAGGTGGTCGTACGGCCGGTCTGATGGTTTGGTGAGGCTGAGACGTGGCTTCCCATGGTGCTGACCGGATAGCCGTACGACGTTCCTTTCTGTATGTTCAAACGGGCAATAGGATCGGTGTTGTCCGAGCACCATATCTGCGGGGAATAGTACAACATTCCGGCATCGAACCGGCCTCCTCCTCCTGCGCAGGTTTCGAACATCACCTCGGGATATGCCTGAGTCAGTCTCTCGAGCAGGGCATAAGTTCCCAGGACAAATCGATGGGCGGTCTCACCCTGATTGGCGCCCGGGACATTGGAATAGACATTTGCCAGAGCCCGATTGAAATCCCATTTGATGTAGGCGATATTCGCATTGTCGAGAATCGTGGCAATGCTTTGATACAAATGATCCTGGACTTTTCGATTGGCCATGTCGAGGACCAATTGATTGCGCGACAATGTCGGTTTCCGACCAGGATCCTGCAAGGCCCAGTTGGGATGAGCGGTGTAAAGCGCGGATAACTCGTTGACCATTTCTGGCTCCAACCACAAACCGAATGCCATGCCCAGATCAGTAATTTTTTTAGACAATCCGGATATTCCGTTCGGTAATTTTTCCAAGTTTGGATACCAGTCGCCCAGTCCGGCGAAATCATCGTTGCGATTGCCAAACCACCCATCATCAAGAACGAACATCTCAATCCCCAGGTCTTTGGCTTCCCGGGCCAGTTTCAGTATTTTCTCGGTATTGAAATCGAAGTAAGTGGCTTCCCAGTTGTTTATCAGGATCGGGCGCCTTTGCTTGGAAAATTTTTCCGGACAGACGTTTTCCCTGATCAAGCGGTGGTAATTGTAACTCAAACTGTTCAATCCGCTGCTGCTATAAGACATTATCACTTCGGGTGCATAGAAACTTTCCCCGGGAGCAAGATTCCAATTGAAATTCTCATCGTGGATGCCCATGACAATCCGGGTATTGCCTCTCTGGTCGACTTCGATCTGGGACTTGTGGTTGCCCGAGTACATCAGCATCATCCCGTAACAATCACCCTGATCATCATCGGTTTTGGGCGGACATACGATCAAAAAAGGATTTTGCTGGTGGCTGCTCATGCCTCTTCGCGAGCTGATAGTATGGATTGCGTGGTCCAAAGGCACCCGTTCCAATTGGCGTTCCATGCAATGACGACCCGGAAAATGCAATAAATCCAGTTTGGTGTTGAACATGTCCAAACATGCTGAGGCGAATTTCTCCAATTTCATTCCGGTATTTCCGGTATTGGTCAAGATTGCTGTCCGGGTAATAATATCGTATTCCGCCATCACACCGTACAACAGTTTCAACTCCAAACCGCTAATGACATCAGCCATAGTTATTTCCAGGGAAAAAAACTCATCGGGTTTGCCCCGGACACTGGGGAGTCCGGGGATATTGTATTTTCCCGGACTTATTTTATGACCAGAATATCTGAAATCGACACTTTTGGAGCCATCCCCCGCCGTCAGGGCGATACCGGAGATCCGGTAATCACCGATTCCTGCTCCGGTGAATTCCTGAGGCAGGAAATCCGGGTCATGTTTTCTTTCATACGGTTCCCGGATGTCTCCTGACAATGATTGTTCCTGGTAGGATGACAAGTAACCCATGTCCATCGTTCCCACACTCAAGCCGTAGTATAGATGGCGCAAAATCCCCGTTTCATCAATTCTTATCTGGTAAGTGCTTGTCTTTGTTTGCAAACGGAACAGTTTTTCCTGTTCGCTGAATTCAATGCCCATATTCTGTTACGACCATCGATCTAGAGTTTTCCGCCAGAAGTGGCGATTCCTTCGACAAACTGTTTCTGGAAGAACAGATAGATCATCAGCATTGGAATTACGGCCATTACGGCCCCAGCCATCAATTGGGGATAGTTGCTGGTGAACTGACCTTGTAATTTTGCCAAGGCTGCCGCCAATGTGGTTGCCGAGGAGTTGGTGCAGACAATCATCGGCCACATCATGTCCTTGTAGGCAAACAGGGCGGTGAAAATACCCAGGGATACCATTGACGAGCGGGCCAATGGCATCATGATTTTATAGAACCTTTGCCAGATATTGCAGCCGTCTATTTCTGCTGCTTCCTCCAGTTCCTTAGGCAAGGTCTGGTACCCTTGTTTTAGCAGATATGTTCCAAAAGCAGTAACCATTCCCGGGAACAACAAGGCGAACTGGGTGTTGAGCATTCCCAGCCCTGAAACCATCAGATATTGGGGGATTATGAATATTTGTGATGGAACCATCATCTGGATCAAAACCAAGGCGAAGATCAGGCGTTTGAAGGGAAAATTCAATCGGCCCAAGGCATATCCGGCCATTGTGGCTGTCAGACAGGCGAAAATGACCCGCAACAGTATCATCAACAAGGTGTTGAAGTACAGTGTCAGGAAGTTGTAAGAATTCCATACTTGGGAAAAATTCCCGAATTGCCAGCTGCCGTTGGGAAAGATGTAAAAAGGATCAACCGAGATCGACTGTCCCCTTGTCTTGAATGCGGTAAGGACCATCCAGATGAATGGAATCATCATGATGATTGCCCCACAGATCAGGATTCCGTGAATAACAAGCGCTGTTATTCTGGTTTTAGTTTGATAACCCATTGTTTCATTCTCCTTTTCCTTAATTGTAGAATACCCATTTTTTCTCGAGTCGTTGAATCGCAAATGTGATTATACCGATAATCACCAGCATCACGACAACAATAGCCGCTCCATAACCACGATTAGAGTAAATGAATGATTGTTCATAGAACAAGTATGTTATCGGTTTGACCGAACTGAATGCCCGGCTGGTCGTATCCATTATCATGAATGGGAGATCGAACAACTGCAATGCGCCGATTATCCCGGTCTGGATGATAAAGAAAAGCATCGGGGAAAGCATCGGGATTGTTATATTGAAAAATGTATGAAAACCTGATGCCCCATCGATTGTCGCCGCTTCATAATAGTCTTTGGGAATGTCTTGCAACCCGCCAAGAAGCAGGACCATGTTGTATCCAAGACCGCTCCAGATTCCGACTACAGCGACACATATCCAGGCAACGCTAGGATCAGTAATCCAACCGGTATTGGTTCCCAAAGCGTGGTTGATCAGACCGAAGTCCATGTTGTACATCCAGCGCCATACCATCGCCACCGCAGCCGGGGCACAGATCATTGGCAAGAAGTAAATAGTCCGGTAAAATGTCCGTCCTTTCATCTTCCGATTGAGCAATACTGCCAAAACCAATGAAATTGATATCCCGATAGGAACGGTAACTATGGCATATTTGAAAGTATTGATCATCGCCTGAAATACCTCAGGATCTTTGAAAGCGTCGATATAGTTGCCAAATCCGATGAAGACGTTGCCGATTCCAAAATCTCCGGTTTTGCATAGAGAAAGGTAAATCGTTTGAACAATCGGATAAAAGTTCAGCACCAGCAAGCCAATCAGGGTTGGTGTCACCATTATCAAGCCCCATTTGGCTTCGGTTTTTTGTTTTCTAGTTAGTTTGCGTTTCATAGTAACTCCTCTTTATTAAACAAATTGGAGAGTGAGACGATTTTTCATCCCACTCCCTCATCAATGATGCAAATGTTGCTATTCAGCGGCAATTGTCGCATTCATTTCAGCGGCAATCTGTTTGCACACGTCAGTCATGGTTGATGGATTGTTCCATGCACTGATCAGTTTGGTTGACATTGCGTCTTCCCATCTACCTGTATACTTGGTGTATGGTCTGAATACCAAAGTTCCGTTTTCTTCCACATCAGAGAATGCCGACAGATCCATACCTTCAAATGATTGGGTCCAAGCTTCTGATACACCTTCATAGGCAGCCATTGTCACACCTAATTCAGATTGTTTTTGTTGACCTTCTTTAGATGTCAATGCTGAAACCAGTGACCAAGAGGCATCCGCATTTGCAGAATCCTTGTAAATTGACCATCCCAAACCATTGTAAATTGATACTCTTTCTTCTTTTTGTGCCTGTCCGTCCCCGTTAACATCTTCATAAGGGATTTCTACCCAAGCAAGATCGTCTTTGTTGTCTGCTGAATAGTAGGCGTTTGCCATCCAAGAACCGTCAAGATACATTCCGATCTTTCCTGATACCAACATTGTGTCACCACCGGTGTTGGCCATTGAATCCTGGCTTGGACAAGTTGGCAGGATTTTGTCAGCCACGAACTTCATGGCTTTCAATGATGCGGCATCATCCAATCCTGATTTTGTCTTGTCGGCGTTAACAATCGAACCACCGAAAGAATAAACGATGTTGTACCATCCGCTTTGGTTGGATCCGGTGTTCATGTAAGTTCCATATACCCCGTCAGCCTTCCCTTTGTCTGTGATTTCTTGAGAGATCTGAGCGAATTCTTCCCATGTCCAGTCACTTGTTGGATAAGATACCCCGTACTTGTCGAAAACTGCTTTGTTGTAGACAACTGCGATCGTATCATGGTCTTTTGGCATCGCGAATTGAGTTCCGTTGGAATTGTACAATTCGGTAATTCCTGGATAATAGTTATTCAATTCGATAGCGTCGTCATTTTCGATGTAGCTGTTCATGTCCAGCAACACCCCGGCATCGGAATACATTTGGGAATAGGCGCTGTGCATCCAGAATACATCAGGCAATTCACCTCCGGAAACTCCGGCTTCAAGCATGGTCCAGTAGCTGCTCCAGTCCAATACTTCGAAATCGACGTTGACACCTGAGTCTTTGCTCCAGTCATCGGCGATCTGTTCAAGACCGGCCAATTGGTTGTTGTCCCAGATAGCGACCTTGATTGAATCCTTTGAAGAGCTGCATCCTGACAGTAATGACAATGACATGACTGAGCTCAATAGTAGTGCTGATACTTTTTTCATTTTCTTCTCTCCTTGATATTTTTTTTGCCTTACTTCCACGGGATATTTTCAAACAGCCTTGTTCTTGCTTTGATTTGGAAACACTCCTTCAAGTGAAAGCGCTTTGACATTTTCAATTATATGATATTGGGGGAATTTAACAATATTCCAATGTTGCAAAAAGATAACCAAATGTTAGATGATTCAAAACTAAACAACATCAGGTAATATTTGGTCAACTGTTGGATATGAAATTAATGACTGATCTGCTGGGATTCAAGCAATATGGGAATCAAATTATAAACAAATCAATGATTCTTGAACAAACTTGGGGCTTATTCCAGGAAGTGTCAATAAATGATGTTGTAATGGGGATATTTGCAATATAAGGCGTAGCTGGCACATCAAGATGATAACCTTGACCCGGGAGCAATAAAATAAAAAGTCCGGATATCTGGTGATATCCGGACAGGGACTGACTTTTTGTTCCAATGTGACAGTTGGTAAAATTAAACATACTGAATGTTGGGTTGTCAGTTGTCGGCAAAGCTTGTTTTGAATTCATTATTTTTAAGACCGTGCAGCTTCCGGTAATCCCGCGGACCGAGCTTGTAAACCTGGGTAAACGCCTTCGAAAACGGGATATGGCTGGAGTAACCGCATGAACTGGCGATGTAATTGATCGGCAAATCGGTGTTGATCAGGTATTCTTCGGCTTGTTTCAGGCGATACTTCTTTAAAAATTCCTGCGGACTCTGGTTGAGATGTTCCTTGAAAATAGTTGAAAGATAGCTGCGGTTCAAACCGATATAGTCCGCGATTTCCTGGATTGACACATCGTTCTGGTAATTGTTCTGGATGTATTCGATAGTCTTTTGGACATATATGTTTTCGTTCTCGTTTTCATGAACGTTGGCCACATTGGTTTTTTTGGCAATGCAGGACAAATAAAGAAAGAGTTTACCTTGAATGTACATCTCATTGCTGTAACTAAGCTTGAAATGGGCCAGCATGTCAATGATGATTTCCCTGACTGTGTCGATTTCACCGATGGAGGCAACAGGGCTGTCAGCTGACAGATTGCAATTTTTCAAATAATGGGATGCTTTGCCACCGTCAAATCCAAACCAGGCGTAAGTCCAGGGGTCGCTTTCGTCCGCCTGATAAAAGGTCACCTGGCCTGGTGTTATCAAAAATACATCACCGGGATTGATCCGATAAATCTGATTGTTCACATGAAAACGGCCATTTCCCGACAGACAGTAATGGATCAGATAATTGTCCCTGATTGCCGGCCCGTATGAATAACTGGGCTTACATTCTTCCATGCCGCAGAAATTCAGATAGATATCTTCAAATGACTTGTCTTCCATTTCCAAATACGAGTACATGTCCTTGCTCCTTCTACGGGTAACCGATGATGAATTCAAATCTATCTATATTTTACACCTGCTCATAAGGGAAATGGAAGCTTAGAGTGAATGTGATTCCAATATTTCACTTCACTTTGTCGAAAATATTTCTTTGTCAGAACTCAAGCTGGTAGCTTGTGCCGTTTTCAAGGATGTTTATGGTGAATTCGTAGGTTTCCAGATCCGCTTCCAAAATTGCGGTTGCTCCGGTTCCGACCCGTTTGATTACAAGCTTATGGCCGCTGGCATCGCAATGACATTCGCCATCAAAAGCCGGGCACTGGTTTCTAAAAATCATCAGTTTTTTCAGGTCGCTAACAATTTTGCGCTCCATGTTTTTATCGACTTCGGCTATGCTATAGTAGTGGCGGTTGATGTTTCTTCCTTCTTTGGTGCTTTCCAACAATTCCAGGTCGTTTTCACCAGCCAGCATCCCCACATAATAAACCTGAGGGATTCCTGGTGCGAAAAACTGAATCGCGCGGGCCAGCAAGTAGGCGTCATCGCGGTTTCCAAGTGCCGAATAGTAGGTGCAGTTGATCTGATAGATATCCAGATTGTTGTATTCCTCGCTGCTGTATTTTTTCTTGACGTTGGCACCTTTGGAATAAAGCAATTCTTTGGTGTCGTCGATTTCTTCCTGGGTAAGCAAATCGACCACGTCGACCACCCCGATACCATCATGGGTATCCAAGGTTGTCATCTGCTTGCGCGGACAGATATCCAGCCAATGTTTTAGCCGCTTTCCATCATGTTTGTACAGAGTATGCAATACCAACATCGGCAAGGCGAAATCGTAGACCCAGAAACCTTTGTCGGCTATTTTCATCTGGATTGAATAATGTTCATGGATTTCCGGCAAAATCTCCACGCCGTATTCCTTGGTGATTTTTTCGATATCATAAAGAAGGTCCCACATTTCCGGTTCGATGAAGAAACAGCTTGAGTCCGGTTTTTTGATGGCATAGGCAAAGGCATCAAGCCGGATCATCGAAGCACCCTGTCTGCACATATCCTGCAATGTTTTTTTGATAAATTCTCTGGTTATCTGTTTTTCGACATCCAGATCGATCTGTTCCTCGCCGAATGTGCACCAGATTTTTTCGACTGTGCCGTCATCGAACTCAAGATTGACATATGGTGCCTTTGGTTTTCTTTTGTAGATCTTGTCAACCTGCTCCGGGGTTGGTTCGCCGTTCTCCCAGAACTCTTTGTACCTGATGAACAGGTCCTTATATTGCGAATTGTCCTTGTTTTTCTTGAAATCAAGATAATAAGGGGAGTGGGCTGAGATGTGATTTACCATGAAGTCGTACATCAAGCCATATTTTTTCCCGATTCTTTCCAGGTCGCTGAAATTTCCGAACTTCTCATCCACCATGTCGTAGCGCATCGGGGCAAACCCGCGGTCAGCTGATGATGGAAAGAATGGAAGGACATGGACATTGCCAATGGCATCCTTATAGTGCTTTTCAAGCACTTCTTCCATCTCGTTGAGATTTTTTCCCAGACTATCACCGTATGTGATCAACATTATTTGATTTTTCATAATTTTATTCCTCCGCTTAAAATTTTATGACGATTACGAAAAATGATGATTCAAGCTCCAAGCATCCTGACTGAATTCCAGCCACAATCATGTAAGCGATAATCAGTGATATTATAACAAGTGACAATAACAGTGCCATAACATCACGTTTGCAATATATTTCCAAGTGTTAATTGATTCTTATTATCGCAAGTAATGGCGGCCTAGAATTTGATTTTTGGAGGCACATATGGACATATAACTACACAAATCGTTGATTTATCCGATTATTTGTATAAAATATATTTATACGAATAATCAAGCCTGAATCTGGATTTTTGCAGCAATAATCGCAGATAAAAAGCGCCAGGGGGTTAGATTCGCATAGGTGATAATGAAAGTAACCAACCGATGCGATTTTTTGTTTTCGGGCTTGAAAACAGCTCAAATGATCGTGATGGATCTTTTGGTATCTTGCACTCCATTGCTTGGTTGGTTACCTTATTTGAAAGGCGATTGCGGCGATCGGATTTATCAACCGGAATCTCAATATATAACATTAGGGAATATATATCTAACATCGTAAAATGTCAAACAAGGCTAATGATGGTATATTATTGCTGTAAGCGCAACCACCATCTTTGCCGTATTGCAGTTTCACTCAAAGCCTTACCATACAACAAGATTATAGATAAAAAGGAGGAACCAGGATGAAAAAGTACTTATCCGCATCCATTTGTCTGACACTGGCAATGAGTGTCCTTTCGGGATGTTCATCCAGCCAAGACATCGCGGGGAAGACAACAATCGAGCTAGTCACCTACAAGATGGAAGCCGTGGATCTGTTCAATGAATTTGCTAGAGAGTTCAACGAAGAAAACCCGGACTTGAATCTGGTGATTGAGGCGCCCAAAGATGCCACGACAGTAATCAAGACCCGCCTGATCAAGGACGATGCTCCGGATATGATCGGAATCGGTGGCGACAGCACATTTTCAATCTTAGTGGACACAGGAGTGCTTGGAGATATCAGTGACTACTCCGGTCTTGATGATATCAAGGAAAGCTTTCTGGAGATTGACAAGAAACTGGAGCCTGTGCCAAAGACTGGCGTTTACGCTTTACCTTATGTCGCAAATGCCTCAGGGATACTTTTCAATAAGAGGATTTTTGCCCAATACGGATGGGAAATTCCGGATACATGGGATGGATTGATTAACTTATGCGAAACAATTCAGGCAGCGGGATTAGCTCCATTCACATTCGGGCACAAGGATTCCTGGACCACATTGGCACCTTGGAACGCCTTGGCTGTAAGTATGACCAGCCCGGATTTGTTTACCCGGGTGAGTCTTGGGCAGGATAAGTTTTCGAATCATTACGGCGATATCGCTTTGAAACAAAAGCAGTTGCTCGAATACTCCGGAAATGACCCATTCGCCTATGGGTACAACGATGCCTGCACCGCATTTGCTAAGGGGCTGGCGGCGATGTATCCAATCGGTTCATATGCGATTCCGCAGATCCTTTCGGTCAATCCGGATCTGGAAATCGGATCGTTCGTCCTGCCGGCGAACAATGATCCCAAGACCAACATCCTCAATTCTGGAATCGATCTGCAATTTAGTGTCATGGAGGATTCCAAGGTGAAGGAAGAATGTTACCGGGTTTTGGAATTCTTCCAACGCAATGAGAATATTCAAAGATACATCAATGAGCAGATTTCTGTTCCCTGCAAACAAGGTGAATTCGAACTGAATGAGTCGTTGACGCATATGAAAGATTACATTGATGCAAATTTGCTTAGTGATTATCCTGATCATCACTACCCAAGCGAAATGGGAGCGGACGCCTTGATCCAGACCTACCTGGTTACCGGAGATTTGAAAAAATTCCTGGATACTTTCGACAAGGATTGGATCCGTTTCAATCAGGACAACATCAGGAAATTGTTAGAGTATGAAGAGAATCATTAATAGGAGGTTATTATGAAAGACAAACTAAATAGTAATCGCTCCAGAACGTTTCTGGCAATCACTATCCCGATTGTGATTCTATTCTTTGTTTTCAATACAATGGCAGTCATCCAGGGCTTTGGCTACAGTCTGACCAACTTCAAGGGTTTTGGCGGATATGATTTCGTCGGTTTGCGAAACTACATTGATTTGTTTAGTGATGAAAGAATCATAAATTCCTATATATTCACCTTTGGATTCGCAATCATTTGCACGATCCTGGTCAATATCATTTCACTAGTTCTGGCTTTGGGATTGAGTTCGAAAATAAGGGCCCAGGGGGCGCTTCGGGCAATCTATTTCTTGCCAAACATTCTGGGCGGTCTGGTGATCGGGTATGTCTTCAACTTCTTTTTCACCTACATCCTCCCGGGAATCGGCGAAGCGATCAACAGCGGGGCTTTGTCCAACAGTCTGCTGGCAAGTCCCAAGACAGCCTGGTTCGCATTGGTGATAACCGTTGCCTGGCAGGCGGTGGCCTTGAACACCCTGATCTATATTTCCGGTTTGCAGACCGTACCGGAGGATGTTTACGAGGCGGGGGCGATTGACGGGGCTGTGGGATTTAAAAAGTTCAAAAATATCACCTTTCCGCTGATAATGCCGTTTTTCACAATCAACATGGTGTTATGCATGAAAAATTTCCTGATGGTGTTCGACCAAGTTGTTTCATTGACAGGAGGCGGACCGGCGCGGTCGACGGAATCGATTTCGTTCCTTATTTATAGCGGTGGCTTGTCTGGGGGAGCGTTCGGCTATCAGAGTGCCAATGCTGTTATTTTCTTTGTGGTGATTGTCACAATCTCGATATTCCAATTGAGATTCTTGAATAGCAAGGAGGAACAGTTGTGATGTTGAAAAAGTCTCAATTGGCCAGAACGGCAAAAAAGACCAACCGTACGATAACGTTTTGGCTGCTTGTGGGAAGTCTGAGTGTATTCTTTCCATTGTATATGACAATCATGATCGCTTTTAAGGATCCTTCTCAAATGAGCAATAGCATCGCAGGCATCCTGGCTTTTCCCAAATCATGGAGTTTTGACAATTTCCAGCAGGCGATGGCGATCACTGATTTCTGGCACACGCTTTCAAACAGCATCCTGATAACAGGGGCCACAATGATTGTGGCGGTTATTTTCCATTCGCTGATCGGTTATGCGATCGGCAGAAGCATGCAAAAGAGGGGTTATCGTCTGCTCTATCTCTATATCATCAGCGGAATGTTTGTGCCATTTGCCATCATCATGATGCCGATTGTCAAACAGACCGCAATGCTGGGGATAGACAACCGTTTTGGAGTGGTCTTGCTCTACAGTATATTTTACCTGCCGATGAATCTGATGCTTTACACCGGCTATTTGAAAAATATTCCACTTTCCCTCGAAGAGGCGGCGGCAATCGATGGGGCATCCACTTTCAAGACTTTCTGGAGTGTGATTTTCCCATTGATGAAACCGATGCATGCAACTGTGGCGGTATTGACCGCATTGGGAACCTGGAATGATGTGATGCTGCCACTGGTTTTGTTGTCGGGAACGGGACAAAACACGCTGCCAATCGCACAATTGAATTTCCAAAGTCAGTTCGGGACAAACTACAACCTGGCGTTTGCCTCTTATTTGCTGGCTTTGATACCAATGTTGATAATCTATATTATCGGCCAAAAACAAATTATTAAAGGTGTTGTCAACGGGGCAATAAAATAAAAGGAGAGAAGAAAATGGCAAGTATATCAATTAGAAATTTAAATAAAACATATCCAGATGGAGTGGAGGTAATCGATGGCCTTAACCTGGAAATCAAAGACAAGGAATTCATTGTTCTAGTCGGGCCTTCGGGTTGTGGTAAATCAACGACATTGCGAATGATTGCCGGTCTGGAAGATATTACCGGAGGCGAATTGGCAATCGGGGACCGGGTCGTCAATGACGTTCAGCCAAAAGATCGCGATATCGCGATGGTTTTCCAAAACTATGCCTTATATCCGCATATGACGGTTTACAAGAACATGGCATTCGGTCTGGAGTTGAAAAAAGTACCGAAAGATGAAATTGATCAGAAAATCAAAGAGGCTGCAAAAGTGCTTGATTTGGAAAAATACCTGAACCGCAAGCCTAAGGCTCTTTCAGGGGGGCAGCGGCAAAGGGTTGCATTGGGAAGAGCGATGGTTAGAAATCCGGCAGTGTTCCTGCTTGATGAGCCATTATCGAATTTGGATGCCAAATTAAGGACCCAGATGCGTACAGAAATATCTAAATTGCACCGCAAACTTCAAACTACTTTCGTGTATGTCACACATGACCAGACAGAGGCTATGACTATGGGGGATCGAATTGTTGTATTGAAAGATGGCAAGATTCAACAGGTGGATACTCCTGAGAATCTTTATAACAAGCCGGCAAATATATTTGTTGCCGGATTCATCGGATCACCACAGATGAATTTTATCAATTCCAAGGTGACCCAAGAAGGTTCAAAATATTTTATTAAAATTGACGGATGCACATTGGAAATTCCAGCCGGTAAAAACAAGAACGACATCCTAAGCAAATATGCGGGCAAAGAAGTCGTGGTCGGAATTCGTCCTGAAGATTTCCATCTTGACCAAGCATTCATTGAGATGGCACCAAAATCATTGATTGATGTCAAAATCGACTTGACTGAAATGATGGGGGCCGAGGTATATTGCTATGGAAAAATCGATGATGAGGCAATCATTTTCCGGGCTCCATCGCGATTCAGACCAAAGGAACAAGAAGAAATAGTCGTGGCAATCGACGTGAACAAGATCCACTTGTTTGACAAAGAAACAACGGAATCAATCATCATTTAGGGGAAATGATTTAAATAAAACAAAATCTGGGGTCAATAATATTATCCTTTCAGTGCAGCTGACGCATGAATTTCGCGTTGGCTGCGATGAAAGGTTTTTTTGTCTTGTATTGAAAAATCCGGTGCTTGCTAGCAACGTGATTTTATAATGTATCAAGTTATGGATTTGGCGCCTATTAAATGCGGTTATGAATTTTTTATTTTAGCGCTGATGGCGTCGATAAATATCCGGTTGGCCTGGGGCATGATCTGCGATTTTTTCCAGATGAATGCGGGCACTGCATAGGCGTCAGGCACAAAGGGAATGAAAGCAAGATCACCTTTATCACCAGCATCTCCCGGCCGACCGACGCTTACTGCGTTGCATATCCCGGCTCTGACCATCAATTTCGCATCGTGGATCTGGGTGAAGGTCATCATGATGTCAAATCGATTTTGACATCATGATGACCTTCAATCGGAACCACTCCGCCGGTCAGCCGCGAAGAGATGATAAGTTTCATCTTCCTTAGCTCGGTGAGGGTCACTCCGGGCAAATTGGCGTAGGGACTGTCCTTGACGGTCAATATTCCCGTGGAATCTCCGTGAGGAAAAGTCAGTTTTTCATAACGTTCCTCGTTGATCCGCCCGAAGATCAAGCAGAAATCAAGCAGCCCCGCATCCAGGCGCGCAATCAGTTCATCCGAATTGCCATTGTAAAAATGATACTTGATGCCCGGATACTTACAGACCAGGGAACGGATTGTCTCGATGACGATATCCATTGATTCGGTCTCGATTGAGCCGATATGGATATCACCATAAATATCGCCGGAATCGTGTTTGAACTCGTTCTCGGCCTTTTCCATCAGATTGACCAAATCAATGGTTCGTTGTTTGAAGACAATCCCATCCTCGCTAAGCATGGTGTTGCGGTTGGTCCGGACGAACAGTCTGGTTCCTAGTTCCTCCTCGAGATCATTCATCTGTCTAGAAAGCGTCGGTTGGGTTATGTGCAAGATGTTGGCGGCCTTGGTGATGCTTTCTTCCTGGGCCACTGCCAGAAAATATTTGAGGGTTCTAAATTCCATGATTATTGGATCCTTTGATTTGGTGCGTTATTTCCCGGATAATCATCCTGGTATTGAAATGCTTTATAAGCATTTCCGATACAAATAATTAGGTATTTTACATACCAATTCTAGTTTGATAGAATTCAATTGTCAAGAAGGCGACCGATAAATTATTGAGCGGTCATTACTGAATTCCAAAAATTGACAATATAGGAAAATGCTAAGGAGAAAACAAAATGGCAACTATTACAGTGAACTTCATGTCTAAATCATTGATGCGCAACGTAACTATGAACGTTATCCTTCCCGTGGATAAATTCAGTTTCACCGGCGAAACGCAGCCGGAAGCAACTAGCTTCAAAACATTGTATCTGCTTCATGGAATCTTCGGCGACCATAACGACTGGATTTCGGGAACATCGATCAAACGGTTCGCGGAACAACGCAACCTCGCAGTTGTGATGCCTTCAGGAGAAAATATGGCTTATCTCGACCAGGAAGCGGCCCAGACAATGTATGGCGAATTCATCGGCCGGGAAATGGTGGAAATAACTCGCAAAATGTTCCCTCTTTCTTCAAAACGCGAAGATACCTTCATTGGCGGACTTTCGATGGGTGGTTATGGCGCATTGCGCAATGGCCTCAAATACAGCGACACCTTCAGTCACATCATCGGCCTGTCAAGTGCAATCATGACCGATATGCTGAAAGGAATGTCGGAAGTCGGATCTTCACCGATGTTTAGCCGCAGTTATATGGAAACAATCTTCGGGGATCTAGACAAAGTGGAAGGAAGCGACAAGAATCCGCTATGGACAATCTCGAAACTCAAAGAACAAGACGCGCCGTTGCCGAAGGTTTTTCTTGCTTGTGGTACCAGTGACCCATTGCTGCCTACAAATCGCAAATTCAAAGAATCACTTGACAATGAGGGAATAGAAAACACCTACAAAGAAGGTGCCGGTGCCCATGAATGGGACTTCTGGAATCGCTATATTGAAAAGGCGCTTGACTGGCTGCCGCTGGATTCTGAAAGCAATGCCGGAATCAACAGCGGCAATGTAATGATGTAATCGCCAATCCCTGGCGCCGTAAACCGGATGTCGCGATGACAACCCAAGTGGCGGGGCGACATCGCGATATTACCAGACTGGATAAATACCAGTCTTTTATTTTGATTCGGGAAAAATTAAAAGTACTTGTATTCGATCACAAAGCACTCTACTATGATTAGGAAGCAATCTATTTCTAGGATATCCTATTTAAATATTTTAAAGGAGATCTTAATCTGCTGCTCACCAGGCCGATGTCAGGCAAACTTTATGACTGTAAAAGGGCCGGCTGTGATCTTGTATCAGGGTTTGCTGTTTGGAGCGCTTGAATCATTGTTGCTCGCTCATGCCACCATCATCTTGATGATCGTGGCTGCGGCCATTGTCAAGGCTTTCGGTCAAGGAATCGCACAACCGGTGTTGCAGGCCGAATCATTTAACCGTCTTGACAAGTCCCGGCGTGGTGTCGCTTCAAGCGATGTCTATATCGGGGCAAGTATCGGCCAATGTTTTGGACCGCTCCTTGGTGGGGGACTGGCTTTCTCGTTCGAATATGAGGGGATGTTCAACGACAGTGCGGCTTTGATGCTGGGTGGTGTTGTTGCCTTTTACATCTACAATCGCTACACCGCCACCGCCAAAACCAAAGTGCTTCAAGAAGCGTAGTAAAATCATCGGACCAACATCATCCGTTTGGAATCATAACCAAGGTACATAAAATGGCGCCATGACGTGTCCGGGCATTTTTGCTGCGATTGAGGGGATGGATTTGGCGACCGGATTCGAATTTGATGCCATTTTAACATTGGAATGTGTCGTTTCACTTGGGTTTTAGTGATATCCTTAGTTAGTATATTAAACGTGAATCTTACTTTATGATTGGAATCTAATTTATTCACCAAACAAATTTTAAATGTGGGGGTTGGCAATGGAGTATACAGTATTAAGCAATGAAGTAAAAATGCCGATGGAAGGTTTCTGGGTCTTTCAGGTCTGCGACAAGGAAGAGTGTAAATAATCGGTGCTAGAAGCGGGTACCGTCTTATCGACACAGCTGCAGTCTATGACAACGAAGATGCCGTTGGTGAAGCGGTTTGGGAAGCAATCGAACAAGGACTTTGTACCAGAGAAGAATTGCTCATTACATCAAAACTTTGGGTTCAGGACATGGACAATTACGAGATGGCGAAAACTGCTATCGACAATTCATTGGAAAAGATGGGATTAGAATATCTTGACCTGTATCTGTTGCATCAGGCGATGAAAGACTATTTCAGTGACGGCGCGCGATGGAAGATGCCTATACTGAAGGTATAATCAGGGCTATCGGTGTTTCCAATTTTTTACCCTTATGTTTTGACTAACTTCTGTGAAACTGTCAAAATCAAGCCGATGGTAAATCAAGTGGAAATTCACCCTTATTTTACTCAGGAGATTGCCTTGGAAACGGTGCGTCATTATAATGTGCAGCCCGAAGCTTGGGCGCCATCGGGAGGTTGTCGCTACAAACCGTTTGAAAATGAGATGCTCAAGGATATCGCCGCTGCCCATGGCAAAACCACCGCCCAACTCATTTTGCGTTGGAATGTTTAACGTGGGGTAACTGTCATTCCTAAATCGACCCACAAGGAAAGAATTGAAGAAAACTTCGCATTCTGGGATTTCACCTTGACTGAAGATGAAATGAAGCAAATCAGTTCGTTGGATATGGGTTACGTTGGTCAGGCAATTAAGCATTTTGACCTGGAATTTGTCCGAGAGGTCAATTGAGTCAAGATTCACGAATAATAAAAGTTGTTTTAATGCACCATCACTGATTACAAAAAATGTGAGCAGTGGTAGTGCTTTTTTGCTGTCTTCGAATAGTTTATTATCCGAGGGAATTTGCCATCGCCGTGTTTGGAACGGTCAAATTGGAGATTGAAAGACAGTCCCGGGTATAAGAGGATGAACCACCGTTAGGTTCCAATAAAAAAACCCGATATTATCGGGTAGTTTGGTAATGATGAGATGTGGTCCAAAAATAACTGCAGGCAACTAGATTGCTTTGATTCCGCCGTAAGGACGTATTTTAAGTACATGACATTTTCCTTCGCCAAAATGTTTTTCGATTTCCTTTTTATAGGTAGCAACGTAATCGTCTTCGACAAAGCACTGGATCGTTCCCGCAAAACCACCGCCATGGACCCGGCAAACGCCATGACTGCCAAGGATGACTTCCGACAATCCCAAGGCGATCGAAACCGCCTGATGCGAATAGTCATTGTTCGAGTAGACATTTTGCAGGTACTTGAACGAACTGTTTCCGGATGCCGCGATGATTTTCTTGAATGAATCGAACTCACCATTTGTCAGGGCTTCAACCGCCTGTTCGACCCGGATGTTTTCATTGAAAAAGTGCAAGGCTCTAAGTACGGCCCGATCACTGGTCTTTTGGCGGATTGCACTGATCTGGTTGTAGAAGTCGGCGGAATCAACTTCACGCAACAAGTCTTTTCCAAAACAATTGGCCACCGACGCCATTTCTTGGGGGATTGCGGCATATTCCCCGGTCAGATCGGCATGGGAAGCGTTGACGTCAACGATGCAAAGGCTGTGTTTGAATTTGGAAAAATCGGTATCAATCTTGTTTACTTTGGGATTATCCTTGTTCTGGAAGTCGATATGGATCAACCCTCCGATTGAGCAGGCGCATTGGTCCATCAGCCCGCATGGTTTTCCAAAATAGTTTCTTTCGCTGTACTGTCCGATTTTGGCAATTTCAACCGGGTCGATTTTCATGTCATTGTATAAACCGGAAAGGATTGTTCCGATCATGACTTCGAACGCCGCGGATGAAGACAATCCCGATCCTGCGGGAACGTCGCTGGTCATGAAGGCGTTGAAGCCACCGATGGCATATCCAAGCTGTTTGAATCTAGCCAAGGTCCCTCTGATCAAAGCTTCTGATGTTTCCAACTCGTTATTCTTGATTTCCAAATCGTCAATTGGTATTGCTTTTAGATAGTAGGCGTCGGTAATTTTTACCTCATGGTCATTTTTGGCGACAACGGCAATTATGTCCATGTTGACAGCCGTAGCCAGGACTTCGCCGTTTTGGTGGTCCGTGTGATTGCCGCAGACTTCGCTTCTGCCAGGAGTGCTGTAGATTTCAACATCCTGGTCGCCATAAAGGCTGATGAATTTTGTGATGGCCGCTACATAGCGGTTTTTCATTTTTTCATACATCTTTTCATCGACATAAATATCTTCGATTCTTTGTTTTAACTTGTCATTTTTAAACTGTTCTATAAGGTAACTGGCTTTTTCCATTGGGTAATCCTCCGTTGTTTTATATTTGTAATGATTGGTGCACTATTTTTAAATTCAGCAAATCGACTAAGCGGATATTCGCAAAAACAAAATTGAGCTTCGTCAATGTATTCTATATTATGATTTGTCCGCTTATGAGTCGAGACGGGATACAAACTGGCAAAAGGCTTCAATACCTTTGGTATTCATTTTGAATACTCCGCAATCCTCCAGGACATTGACAAATTTCACAGTCAAGGCTTCTTCAACTACCGCGTCGATGTTCGCCCGGGATATTTCATAATTGCGGGTGATTTCCTCATACCAAGGCTTATGCTTGGCTAGAACATCAATATCGTCGATTTTAAGGTCATTTAGCAGGCACTCTTTCAACAATGAAAGTTCTTCTTTCAACCGCGCCGGCAACACAGCCAGACCCATGACCTCGATCAGACCGATGTTTTCCTTTTTCACGGCATGGTGTTCTTGATGGGGGTGGAAAATTCCATCGGGATATAGGGGACTGGTCCGATTGTTGCGCAATACCAGATCCAGTTGATATTTGCCATCGTGCATTCTCGATATCGGGGTGATGGTGTTGTGGCGGGTATCGAGACTATATGGCAGAATATCCAGCTCAACGTTGCCGTATTGTTTCCACTTGGCCAGTGTCTTGGCCGCAAAGTCCAATACTTCTTTGCGATTAGATGAGGTGATCCGGATGGTTGAAAGAGGCCAATTGAGAATCTCGATTTGGGAATTTGGATAGTTTTCAAATGTGTACGACCTGATGATCTTGGCATCTTCGATCGGGAAATGATAGCGG
>JAQVDW010000028.1 GCA_028698185.1 Erysipelotrichaceae bacterium
CCCAAGGCGAATTCGACGTTTTCAATATTGTTGACTTTGGCATTGTTTTTGGCGTCATCGATAGCCGCGGCCACGATTTCAACCCCATAAGCCTTTTTGACGTGTTTTGCCAGTGACAGGGTGATAGTCCCAATGCCACAATAAGCATCAAGTACGACATCATCTTTGGTTATTGAACTGCGTTCAATCGCGGTCTGATAGAGCTTTTCCACCTGGATTGGATTAACCTGGTAGAATGACTTTGCCGAGATGTTGAACAGGTTCCCTAGAAGGTAATCCTGGATGTAACCAGGACCATAAACTACCGTTTCTTCATCCCCCAAGATCACGTTGTCTTTGCGCGGATTATAATTGTGGACAATAGTTTTTAACTCCGGGAATTCCTTAGTCAGGATGGCAACCATCTTGTCAAGGTCCCTGATCTTTCTTTTGAAGCTGATTAAGACGAGCATCAGCTCATCGGTATGATAGCCATGCTTGGTCAGGATATGTTTGATGTTTCCGGTATGGAGCTCCTTGTCATAAGGATTGATCTTGAGCTGTTCCATCAGTTCTACAACCCGGTTGACCAATTTGTTCGATTTGACATTCTGGATGTCGCATGATCTGGTCGGAACAATCTCATTGGTCTTGGCTTTGTAGAACCCTGCCACGACATGATTGTTTTTCATGCCCACTGGCATCTGGACTTTGTTGCGGTAATTCCATGGGTCTTCCATCATCTCACATTCGTTGACATGGACATCGCAGTCACCAAGACGAGTCAGGGCATCCTTGACCCTTTTGGTCTTGAATTCCTGTTGCCCGTTGGAACTCAAATGTTGCAATGAACATCCGCCGCACTGCTTGTAGACAGGGCACCGGGGCTCCTGGCGATGTTTGGACGGGATGGTCAGCTCGATCAGCCGTCCCACCCCATAGTTTTTTAGCATCTTTATGACTTTGATATTGCCGGTTTCATTGATAAGCATACCCGGCACAAAGTACGTGAAGTTCTCATGCTTTACGACCCCGCGGCCGTCATGAGTCAAATCAGAGCAGGTACCAATAAAATAATCGTTTTTCTTCATTAATTTCTCCCACTGTGATTATTGTTCGTTTGTGGCATCAGTCAGGACGTCATCAGTTGTTGCCTGATCTTTGACTGAGGCATAAGTCCATGAAATAGCGTCGAGCTTTGGCATTTTGGTTCCAAAGATTGGGAAATCCTCGCTGTTTGTAGTTGTCAGCATGAAATCGACATTGTATTGGCCACGGCCGTCATACTCGCCTAAAAGGACCGACCATGACGAACCATCCGCCGCTTCATATCCAGCAGCATCATCAATCATTACCAGGGTCTGTTTTGCCAGGCTGGTAGCCGTATCTTTGACAGTCCCTTCGACAAAATCGATATTGATCTTGATGATGCGACAGTCAACGCTGATTGCCACATCATTGATGCTGACGTCTTCTTCCATGGCTGTTTCCACCGAGTCGAAAATGGCGGTATCGAGACTCACCAAAGAAGCGCAGCGGTCGCCATAAACCGGACCGTCGTTTTTCCCGGAACCGATCAGCCAGGCAGCAAAAGCCACGATAACAACCATTATGACAAGGACAACAACCCCAATTTTCTTAAGATCGTTTTTGCGCATGTTTTTCAATTTCATCTTTTCTTCCTTATCGGCATCCAATTTCAAAGTGGTAACACCATCTATTTCTTTTTCTTCTTTTATTTCATCCAGCTCCAATTTATCTTCATTGGAACCGGGTTTATTGATTTTAACCATAATTTCACCTCTAAGTGCAATTGTAGCAAATAATTTCCTATTTGTACACTAGCAACGCGCTTTTAACAGCTCGACCACCAGTTTGTTGGCGACAGCCGGATTCGCCTGTCCGTTGGTAGCTTTCATCAGCTGACCGACAATGAAGCCGACAGCGCGGTTTTTACCGTTCTTGTAATCCTCGATCGATTGAGGATTGCCATCAAGGATTTCATTGATATATCCGCTCAACACTTCAACCGAAGAAATCTGTTTCATGTTGCGCTCTTCGATGATCACATTCGGGTCCTGCCCCTCTTCAATCGTGATGGTGAACACTTCCTTGGCCTGTTTCGATGAAATCGTCCCCTCGTTGATTAAGGTGATCAGTGCTGCCAGGTTGACTGGAGTCAGTCTAGTCTGGTCGATGGTAAGTTTTGATTTGTTCAGGTATGCCGCCACTTCGCCTAGAAGCCAGTTGGCAACCTGTTTGTACTGGTCGGTATGCTTCACCGTATTGTTGAAGAAATCCGCAACCGGTTTTGTCTGCACCAGGATCAGCGCATCGGTCTTGGGAATCTGATACTCGTTGACATAACGTTTCACTAGCACATCAGGCATTTCCGGCAGATTGGCCTTTATTGATTCGACCCAGGCATGGTCAAGCCGGATTGGCAAGATGTTCGGTTCGGGATAGTATTTGTAGTCGACCGCATCACCCTTGGCCCGCATCACGACCGTCTGCTTGAGGTCTTCGTCGAAGCGCATTGTATTCTGGGTGACCTGATTGCCGCTAAGGATTATTTTCTTTTGGCGGGCCACTTCGTATTCAATCGCCTTTTGGACATTGGAGATCGAGTTCAGGTTCTTGATCTCGCAACGGGTCCCGAAACGTTGTGAACCGAATGGCCGGATTGAGACATTGACGTCGCAACGCATCGACCCTTCTTCCATCTTGGCATCGGAAACATCTGTGAAAAGCAGGATCTGGCGCAGCCGCTCAAGATAGGCAGCCGCCCCCGCTGCCGAACGGATTGTCGGTCTGGTGACAATCTCGATCAGCGGGATTCCCGAACGGTTGTAGTCGATCAGGGAATAGTCGTCGAAGTGGAACTGCTTGGCCGTATCCTCTTCCATGTGGAGCCGCTCGATTTCCACAACTTCCACCTGACCGTCGAATTCGATTTCCAAGGCGCCATTACGTCCTATCGGGCGGCGATCCTGGGTTATCTGGAACCCTTTTGGCAGGTCGGAATAGTAGTAGTTTTTCCGGTCGAAGACAACCAGCTCATCGATGTCCATGTTCAAAGCATGACATACCCGCAGGGCATATTCGACTCCGGACTTGTTGAGCACCGGCATCGCCCCGGTCATTCCGAGATCGACGATGTTGACCTTGGTGTTGACCTCTTCCCCGAAGGAAACAGGAGCCGCGGAAAACATTTTTGATTTTGTTTTTAATTCGGTATGGACCTCTAATCCAATTACAACTTCAAAGTTCATTTTAGTCCTCCCTTTTGTATCTGTCTTTGAAATCCAGAACCTGTTCCAGGGCATAAGCCACATCGAGGACTGTCTGTTCTTCAAAGATTCTTCCGGTTATGTTAAGCCCGATTGGCATTCCATCAACCATTCCCACCGGCATGGTCAAAGATGGATTGCCTCCGAAATTGGCCAGGGCCAGGTAGTTTTCCAGGATGATATATTCATCCGAGAGCATGTCGTCGCTGGCTTCCGCCACTTTTGGAGCGATCTGGCCGCTGTTTGGAGCGATGATGACATCGGCATTTTTGAAGATCTCGTCCATCTCTTGCACGATCAGACGGCGCACCCTTTGGGCCTGTCTGAACATTTTTTCCTGGTTTTCAGTAGCCAAAGCCAGGTTGCCAAGGATGAAGCGGCGTTTGATATGGTCACCGAACCCGTTGCTGCGGGAGTTGATCATGATTTCGTCAACCGATTCGCCCGGCTGGCGGTTGCCGTACTTGATCCCGTCAAGACAGGCGTGGTTGCTGGTAGCCTCGGAATTGGCGATGATCTTGTAAACCGGCAAAATTGCGCGGGCCAGTTCCTGGTCAATAGTCACTTCGATCACTTTTGCTCCCAGTTCCTTGAACTTGGCAACCATCTCTTCGAAGTTGGCTTTGATCTTCTCGTTTCTCACTTCATTGGACACGGTTGTCAACACCGCAATTGTCCTCTTTGCCAGATTCGGGTTCAAATCAGCCAAATAGTCAGGCACTTCATTGAACGACGAAGTCATATCGCGGTTGTCGCGACCGGCCAGTTCCCTGGTGACAATGGCCATGTCACGCACATTGCGGGTGAAGATTCCCACCGCATCGAGACTTGATGCATAAGGGATGATACCGTAGCGTGATATCCTTCCCCAGGTCGGCTTGAAACCGTAGACACCGCATAGACCGGCCGGCTTGCGGACCGAATCCCCGGTGTCCGACCCCATCGCAAATGGCACCAGGCCGCTGGCAACACATGCCGCCGAACCGCCTGATGAACCACCCGAAATTCTCGAAGTGTCCCAAGGGTTCAATACCGGACCGGTAAGGGCCGACTTGTTTGTCCCGCCCATCGCCAATTCGTCCATGCTCGCTTTTCCGATCAGGGCCATATTGGCTTTTTCAAGCGACTCGTATACCGCTGCCGAATAGACCGGAACATAATCCTCAAGCATTCTCGAGCTTGCGGTCGTCAGGATCCCCTTGGTGCTGTAGTTATCCTTCAATACCCCGGGAATCTTATTGAGCATTGATCCGCTCTCTTTTTCCAGGGCCTTGAATGCCTCTTCCCTGGTGATTGTGACCATGCAGTTGAGCCGTTTTTGCTGGATGGCGACTTCCTCGAACAGTTCTTCATAGTACTGTTTGAGATCGATTTCATTGTTTTTGATTTTCGCTGCCAGCTGTTCGATTGTATATGTTTCCATTATCCCACCACCTTTGGCACTTTGACTTGATTTTGCATGACTTCCTTGGCGTTTTTCAAGGCGTCATCGCGACTGATGACATCGTTGGGTTCGTCCTCACGCATGTAAGTAGTCTCGATGTCGTAAGGGTAAGCCATGATGGCCACACCTGTCGTATCTATCTTTTCGAGCACCTGAACGTGGTGCATGAAAACCTCATATTCATCAACCAGGGCCGGCATCTGCTCGTCAGAGATGTCGAACATCGTCTTTAGCCCCAGTTCCTTAAGCATTGCTTCTTTATCCATATTTACCTCTTTCACACTAACATTATTGCTTCGCCACTTTTGTTGGCGGCCTTATTTATCACTGCTATCTGTTCATCCTGGGAAGAAACCATGATGGTTACCGGATAATCAAGAAGATAGTCATCCGCGGCTTCCTTGGCAGTTGAAACAAGATAGATCATTTCCGTATATGTCTTGACATTGATGTTAACGTCAATCGTGAACTTCACCAGGCTGTTGGAGCTGTAGGTGCCTTCCCCGATGATTCCCACCGCCTCATAGGCTTTGTCCTTGATTTCTTTTTTGAAAAGCGAGAAGGCGTCATTGAGGTTGTAGTCGAGCTCACTGGCCGCGGTTGATGCAAACAACACGGTTATATCGTCAACTTCCTCGATCGTACCGATACCGCCGGACTCTTCGACGCTTTTAAGGATATAGCCGCCATTATAGTCGTTGACACTCGTATCGGTCGCCAGGTAGACGTAGATGTTGACTGGAACATCCTTGAAGTCCTCAAGCGATTTTACATATTCGTACATGGTCGGGATGATTTCGCGCGAATAATCGTGAATCGTTGTCGATGTCATCTGTGAGTCAAGGCGGTTGTTGTTTTCATCCCGGGGATCGACAACTATCGCGAAACTGGCCCCGGCCAGATTGAAATCGCCGCCGGATTTCTGGTAGAAATCCTGTTCATAGATGGTCGAAACCATGATCGGATTGGCCACCCCTTCAATCGTCGTCCCTCGCTGGGGCTGGAGGGTGTGGGGATATTCTTCCGGATCGCTTGAACGGCGCAACAGCGCCGTCAAATCGTCGCTGGTCAGCAGGTTCCCGTCGGCAAGGTAGTAGCTGTCGGTCGAGAACACCCTGGAACTGAGCTGTTGGAGACCGTTGCCGATCTTGACAAAATCCACCGTCGAGTAGAACGAGGTGTAGTAGCTTGTCCTGATGTTGCTCGCCCCGAAATCGACAATCGAGTAGAAACTCGAATCGAGCTCGTTGCTGGGAGCGACATTGGTCTGGGTCTGGTCGTCAACCGTGTCCACTGCCTGGTTGCAGCCCGTTACGGTCAACATCAAAATCATCATAATAATTATCTTTTTCATCTTATTCACCACTTATGAGCGCCTTAAGCTGCTCGACATCGATCACCGGCACGTTGAGACTCTGCGCCTTGGTCAGCTTGCTGCCGGCATTTTCTCCGGCGACCAGATAGCTGGTCTTTTTCGAAACCGATGAGGACAGTTTTCCGCCATTGCTCTCGATCAGATCGCCGACTTCCTTGCGGGTTATCCCGGTAAGGGTTCCGGTGACCACGAAAGTCAAATCATCAAGCCGGCTTCCGGTCTTCACAAAACCGCTGGCAAGGTTGACACCAGCCTTTTTGAGCCGTTCGATCATGGCCCGGTTGGCCGGCTGGCTGAAGAATTCCACAATCGCCTTTGCTGAAATCTCACCGATGTCGTTGACCTTGGTGAGCTCCTCGAGACTGGCATCCATCAGACTTTCAATCGAATCGAAATGCTTCATGATATTCTTCGCTGCAGTCTTGCCGATGTTGGCAATCCCCAGGGCGGTCAGCAGCTTGGCCCCGTCATTGTCCTTGCTCGACTCGATCGCGTTTAGCAGGTTGTCCGTCGATTTGGCCAGACCGATGACCTTGTTGGCGATCAGTTCCTCCCGTTGCAAACTGAGATGGTAGATGTCGCTCAAATCATTGATATAGCCTTTTTCAACCAAGGTCTCGACATAAGCCAGGCCGAATCCCTTGATATCCATCGCATCCCGGCCGACGAAGTTGACCACGTTTTTGATCAGCTTGCTTGGGCATTGGGGATTGACACATTTGTAATCGGCCATATTGTCCTGACGCACCAGCTTTGTGCCGCAAATCGGACATTTGTCAGGCAGATGGTAGCGTACCGCACCATCGGGCCGTTTCGACTTGTCGACTTCCTTGACCTTGGGAATGATTTCCCCGGACTTGTAGACAATGATCGTGTCGCCGATGCAGATGTCAAGATCGTCGATGAAATCCTGGTTATGCAAGGTGGCCCGGGCCACAGTTGTCCCACACAGGCGGATCGGTTCGAAAATAGCCGTCGGGGTCACTCGTCCGGTCCGGCCGACATTGACCTCGATGTCAAGCAGCCTGGTCGGCTTTTCTTCAGGCGGGTATTTGTAGGCAATGGCCCAGCGTGGCGTCTTAGCCGCCGCCCCGAGCTGGTCGCGCAGGCCGTAGTCGTCGACCTTGACAACCGCTCCGTCAATCTCGAAGTCAAGCTTGTCGCGCAGCTGGGCGATCTTCTCGATAGCTGCGATCACCTCTTCATAATTGTGGGCTTCGTAGTAGTGGGAAATGAATTTGATTCCCTGCTTCTTCAAAAACTCATAGCCCTGAAGGTGGCTTGAGATGTCGACTCCGCTGAAGTCCTGGATATTGAAAACAAACAGGGAAAGGTTGCGTTCCTTGGTCACGTTGGGATCGAGCTGGCGCAGTGTTCCCGCCGCCCCATTTCGGGGATTCGCAAAAAGCTTCTTGCCATTTATTTCCTGAAGTTCGTTGAGCAGTTCAAAATCGCGGTTGGTCATGTACACCTCGCCCCGCAATTCGAGATATTCGATCGGGTCTTTGAGTTTCCTTTTGACATCCTTGATCATCAAGGCGTTGGCTGTGACGTCCTCGCCCTGGATAATCCCATCACCCCGGGTGATCGCCTTGTCGAGCTTGCCCTTTTCGTAGCGCAGTGCCAGTGACAGCCCGTCGATCTTGAGCTCCACGACAAATTTCGCACCTCTACGCTCCTGTAAAATACCCTCGACAAAGTCTTTGACCTCGTCGTATGTGAAAACATCATTCAAGGACAACATCGGAACCCGGTGAGCCACGACGACTCCCGCTTCCCGTTTGGCGATTCCTCCGACTTTCTGGGTTGGCGAATCGGGCGTTATCCATTCAGGATGTTTTTTTTCTATTGCTTTTAGTTCTTGAGATAACATGTCATACTCGTAATCCGAGATCTGGGGATCGTCGAGATTGTAATAACGTTCATTATGATAGTTGATCTTATTTATTAATTCCTGATAGTGAGCAAACTCTTCCATGTTGACCTCCTTATACTGAGTAATTATACCAAAATTAACCTATGGATAAAACCCTTATTTTCGATTGTTCCCCGGCTTGGACAAAGAAAAAAAGCTTCACCAAAACTTCGAAAAGTTTCGGCAAGCTTCTAGTTTAACAACAACTTGAGCGACTTGTGGTCGGCCATGAGAACCTTGATGCCCACGTTAGCCTCGAAGGCCACGTGCAGGGTCGAACCGTCGATTTTGATGACGACCCCTTTGCCAAAGATGTCATGCATGAGCAGGTCGCCCACGTGCCAGTCGATGTTGTTGGTGGCCTCCTCTTTTTTAGGGAAAAGGTCGTTCACCACAAACCGGGGCTTGATCCCCTTGCGCTCGATTCCGCTTTCGCCGATTTCATGGATAAACCGGGAACCGGTCTTGGGCGAGTTGGTGATGAAATTGTAGCCTTCGCTGTCGGTTAGATAAAGCCTTTTTTTAGCCCGGGTGAATGCCACGTAAGCCAATCGGCGTTCCTCTTCGAGTCCGTCATCACCCTCCTGGGATATGGTCCGATATGAAGGGAACACTCCTTCCGACAGGCCGGAAACGAAAACGTAATCGAATTCCAGACCCTTGGCCATGTGGATCGACATCAAGGAAACATACTCCTTGGCCATTTCGGCATTGTTGTCGGTGAAAAGGGCGATGTCTTGGAGGTAGTTCTCGAAAGTAGCGATTTCGGGATTGTCTTGCTGGTATTGCTCGATCGAGCGCTGCAATTCATGGATGTTGTCGATCCGATTTTCCTCCAGGTCGCCAGTGAGCATCTCCATGTAGCCGACATCCTCAAGGAGTTCCTCGAAGACTGCCGCAAGGGATTTTGATGACTGGCGGGCTTTTTCCAAAGCCATCACCATCTGTTTCAGGCCCTTTTTCGACTTTGCCGACAGTCGGATTTCCTGGTTGTGGAAACAGATAGCCTCATACTGGGAAACCTGGTTGTTCAAGGCGCAAAGCTGGATTGACTCCAAAGTCTTCTGTCCGATGCCTCTGGCTGGGACATTCGCAATTCGTTCGAAAGCCAGGTCATCCTGGTTGACAAGCAAGCGCAGGTAACTTAAGGCATCCTTGATTTCCTTGCGATTGAAGAATTTCAAGCCCCCGAAGATCCGATAATCGATTGCCCGGCGAATCAGGGCCTGTTCGATTGGCCGGGACAGGTAATTGGCCCGGTAAAGAATCGCAAAATCGCTGTAGTTGACCCCATCGACCTCATGGATCAGTCTTTCGATCTGGTCACAGATGTATTCAGCTTCCTTTTCCTCGTTGATAGCCGTATAGGAAATGACGTTCGCCCCCTCCTCAGCCCTGGTAAAAAGCTCCTTTTCAAGCCGGTTGGCATTGTTTTTGATCAGCTCATTGGAAGCGTTGAGGATATTCTGGGTGGAACGGTAATTCTCATTAAGATAGATGGTTTTGCAGGGTGCGAAATCCTGGGGAAAGTCAAGAATATAATTGACGTTGGCCCCGCGGAAGCTGTAGATCGTCTGGTCGGGATCACCGACCACGCAGATTACCGCTTTTTTGGAAAGCAGCTTGACCAGGCGGTACTCGTAGTCGCCCACGTCCTGGAACTCGTCGACATGGATGTAGTCATACTTTTGCTGCCATCTGTCCAGGACATAATCGTAATTCTCCAAGATGTAAGTCGCCTTGAGAATCAGGTCGTCGAAATCGAGCATGAAGTGTTTTTGCTTGTAAGCCTCATACTCCTGGTAAATCAGGGCCTTGCGCCTTTCGCTGTCGATTCCCTCATAAAGACGCAGCGCCTTCTGGGGATCGATGTCGCTCATCTTGTTGACCGAGATGAAGTTGATGGCACTTTTGATGCGGATCGCCTTCAGGTCGATATTGAGTTTCTGGTAGACCTTCTTGAGCAACGCCTTCTGGTCTTCCTCGTCCATGATGACAAAATTGCCCGGGTAATTGAGGACGTTGATGTGCTGGCGCAGCAGGCGCACGCAAAACGAGTGGATGGTCGAGATGGTGCACTGATGGGCCTTGATGCCCACAACCTTCTCGATGCGCTCCTTCATTTCGTTGGCTGCCTTGTTGGTGAAGGTGATCGCCAGGATCCGCCGGGGATCGATGCCAAGGTCTTCAATCAGATAGGCGATGCGGTAAGTCACCACCCGGGTTTTACCTGAACCCGCCCCGGCGATGATCCGCAGATTTTCATCGATGAAAGTCGCCCCGGCAAGCTGCTGGGGATTGAGCAGTTGTTCTAAATCCAAATAACCGCCTCCTTAATATTGATGCGATAAACCGACGATATCGTTGATGTCACTTACTCCCATTTGATCCAAAAGTTCGTTCAATTCCTCGATGATTGTCATGCAGGCAAACGGGTCGACCAGGTTTTGCGACCCGACCGCCACGGCGCTGGCTCCGGCGATCATCATCTCGATGACATCCTTGCCGCATGAAATGCCGCCCATCCCGATAACCGGAATCTTGACAGCTTTTGTCACCTTGTAGACGAGGTTCAATGCGACTGGCAGGATTGCCGGTCCCGAATAACCTCCGGTCTTGTTGGCGATGATCGGTTTGCCGGTCTTGAGATCAAAGCGCATTCCGATCAATGTGTTGATCATGGTGATCCCGTCAGCCCCGGCTGCTTCAACCGCTTTGGCGATTTCCACAATATCGGTGACATTGGGAGAAAGCTTGATATACACCGGCACTTTCGACACTTCCTTGATGGCCTTGGTCAATGTTGCCGCCATCGTTGCGTCAGTGCCAAACTGGATTCCTCCAGCTTTGACATTCGGGCATGAAATGTTGATTTCCAAAGCCCCGATCATGTCGTGTTCGCTCATCCGACGGGCCACTTCCACGTATTCTTCCAGCGAGCTCCCCGCCACATTGGCAATGACTTTGTCTTTGTATAAAGGACGCAGCTGTTCGAGACTTTCATTGAGGACAACGTCGATGCCCGGGTTTTGCAGTCCGATCGCATTGAGCATTCCGCTTGGCCCTTCGGCAATGCGGGGCAGCGGATTGCCAAAACGCGGTTCAAGTGTCGTCGCCTTGATCATGATTGATCCTAGAATATTGATATCATAAAAACGGGCGAACCCGTATCCGAATCCAAAAGTTCCTGATGCCGGGATTACCGGATTTTTCATATCCAGCCCTGGCAGTTTCACGCGCAAATTAGCCATCGATAATCACCTCGTCACTTCTCAATATCGGTCCTTCAACGCAGATGCGCTTGTCGCCAGTCAGGGTCTCGCATGAACATCCCATGCATGCTCCAAAGCCGCATCCCATTCTTGCTTCATATGAAAGCTGCCCGTTTTGACGATATGTTTTCGCCAATGCCATAAGCATCGGTTCAGGTCCGCAGGCATAATAGTTGTCAAATTCGACATTTTCCTGCTTGATCACATCGATAACGGTACCTTTGTAACCGTAGCTTCCATCCATGGTAGCCACGAATACCGGTCCTAATTCCTTGAACTTGTCTTCATAGAAAAGCTGGTCGCTCGTCCCGAAACCAAGGACGGTTGTCACTTCGACACCCATCTGCTTGAGTTGCAGTCCCAGCTCGTACATCGGCGGAGTACCTAGACCACCCCCGATAAGGAGCGCTTTGCCATTACCCACCGGAGTGAAACCATTACCTAGGCCGACAAGACAGTCCAGTTTTTCACCGACTTTCTTTTTGGAAAGGATCTTAGTCCCTTCACCGACCACGCGGAATATGAAAACGATCTTGTCGTCGAAGTAGCGGGCAATCGACATCGGCCGGCGCAGGTAAGGTTCCTTTGAATCGTTGATCTTGATATTGATAAACTGTCCCGGGTTGGTTATGTATTTGGTCGCCTCCCCCTTGATTGTCATTTCATAGACATCGCTGGTGAGCTGGTTGATTGTTGTGATCGTGAAAATTCCACTCAGATATTTTTCCATCTAATTCTCTCCTTGTAAATTGTGAACTTTGCCATCGATGATATTGTATACCACCAGCCCCCAGGCCTTGGTATCCAAAAATGGCGTATTGATTGATTTGGACTTGATTGACTCCTTGGTAATTGTGAATTCCTTGTCCAGATCGATAACATTGAAGTTGGCTTTGGCCCCGACCTGCAATTCGTGATCGAGACGCAGGACGCGCGCCGGGTTCGAGCTCATGGCATCGAGGACTGTCTCCAGTTTGACCAGTCCCTTTTTCACCAGATAGGTGTAACAAAGACTGAATGCATGCTGGGAACCGATGATCCCAAAAGGGGCTTTGTCGATGGCCACCGACTTTTCCTCGACGCTGTGGGGCGCATGGTCGGTCGAGATGCAGGTTACAACCCCATCATTGAGCGCCCCGATCAGTGCGGCCACATCTTCTTTGGAGCGCAGCGGCGGATTCATCTTGAAATTAGGGTTGTCCTTCTGGACATCCTCGTCGCAAAGGATAAGGTGATGCGGGCACACTTCCCCGCTGATCAGGTCATTATGATATTTTTTCAGACATTCGATTGTCTCGCGAGTCGAGATATGGCAAATGTGATAACGGTTCTTGATCCGGTCGGCCATCACCAGGTCACGGCAGGCCTGATTGGATTCGGATGCGTTGTTGATCCCTACCAGGTCCAGCTCTTGACTGACATGGGACAGGTTGATCGATCCGCCGGTCACCAATTCAGCCTCGTCTTCGCAGTGGGCCACGATCAGGCTGTCGTATTTTTTGGCTTCCTGCATCGCCTCTTTCATCATCTCAGCATCTTGAACCCCCCGGCCATCGTCGGAAAAACCGACGATTATCTTGCTTGAGAGATTGGCTTCAAAGTCAACGAGATCTTTTCCAGCCAGGTTCTTCGTGATCGCGCTGTAAGAGAAAGCGTGGACCACAGCCTCGTTTTCGATGATGTTTTCCAATCTGGCAATCGTATCTGCATCATCCATCACCGGATTGGTGTTGGCCATGGCCACCACATGCGAATATCCGCCATACAATGCCGCCAGGGTTCCGGTCGCCACTGTTTCCTTGTGTTCGTAGCCAGGCTGGCGCAAGTGGACATGCAAATCGACAAAGCCAAGCGACACCAGCTTGCCTTCGATGTCGATGATCGTTCCCTGTTGCCCTATTTCCGGGGCGATTTCGATGATCCTCTCACCTTCGACCAGGATATCGAGTTTTTGGATTTTTCCCTGGTAATACACATTACCGTTTTTAAAAAGTTTCTTATTCATCGCCTAGCACCATATTCAGCAAAGCCATCCGCACAAAGACCCCATTGGCCATCTGCTTGAAGATCCGGCTTTTGTCGCATTCGACAACTTCATCGCCGATTTCGACGTTGCGGTTGAACGGCGCCGGATGCATGATGATTGCATTCTCTTTCATTTGGTTTACTCTTTCCATGTTCAGCCCATAAAGGTTGTGATACAGCTGGGTTGAAATATTGAAGTTTTTCTCGTGACGTTCATATTGGACGCGAAGGAGCATCACGACATCGACCTTGTCGATGATCTTGTCGAACTCGACGAAGTTGTAACCCGGTTCCTCGAAAATTTCGGGACCTGACGTGTACACTTCCATCCCGAGTTTTTTCATCACTTCGAAGTTGGTATGGGCCACCCTTGAATGGACCACGTCACCAACGATGACGACCTTGAGACCGGCGAACGAACCGAATTCCTCGCGGATTGTCATCAGATCAAGCAGCGACTGGCTGGGATGGTTGCCCGTCCCATCGCCACCGGAAATCATCGGCGTCTCAATCTTTCCTTGCAACTCAAGGAAGTATTCCTTTTGGGGATGGCGGATGATCATCGCGTCGACCCCGATGCTCTCAAAAAAGCGGACCGTGTCATAGAGCGATTCGCCTTTGCGGATAGAAGAGTTCTCCGCTTCGAGATTCTGGGTCTTGCAACCCAGATTCATCGCCGCCTTTTCAAACGAATAGTGGGTTCTGGTCGAGGGCTCGAAAAAGAGATTGGTCACGACTTTCTTCCCTTGGTAGTCGACCTTCTTGCCTGCCTTGAACTCTTCAGCTAGGTCGATAATTTCATTTATCTGTTCAATTGTGAAATCCTGCAGTTTAAAAATATTCATCCGCTATCTCCTTTTTCTCGTACTTTTCATATAGGGCCAGTTCCACGCACTCGGGAACAAGATCCTTGACACTGCGGCCATGGGATACGATTTCCTTGACGGTCGAGCTTGAAATGAAGATGTGGGTTTGGCGGGCCATGAAAAAGACCATCTCGATGTCCTTTTCCAGGTACTGGTTCGCAAACGCCATCTGCAGCTCGTACTCGAAATCCATGGTCGCCCGGATTCCCCGGACCAGGACATTGGCATTGACATCCTTGGCATATTCTACCGCAAGCTTGCTGGAGTAATCAACCACAACATTGTCAAATTGTTTGGTAGCTTCCTTGATCAAAGCCACCCTCTCATCGATGGTAAGCAGCCCCTGTTTTTTGAGATTCACGAAAATCGTGACGTAGAGCGTCTCGAAAACCGACGAAGCCCTTTCTATTATATCTAGATGGCCGTTGGTTATCGGATCGAAGGTCCCGGCATAAACTGCAATATTTTTTTTCATTGTACAACTCCATATTCTAAAATAGTCAAAGCGGTGATTCCATATTCGTGCCGTTTTTTTAAATGCAGCGAAGCCGGCACATCGAAGGTAACTTCCTTCAATTCCTCAACCACGATCATGGCCCCGTCTTCAAGCATGTCCTTAGCACACAAAAATTCCAGGATTCCGTTGATCAGTCCCCTTCCATAGGGAGGGTCTAGAAAAACCAGGTCGAACTTGATTTTTTCCTCGGAAAATTTCTGCAAGGCCTTGAGATAGTCCATCTTGAAAACCTGGGCATTTTCGATTTTGAGACTGTTGAGATTCTCCCTGACCACCTGGAAGGCGCCGTACTGCTTGTCGACGCTGTAAAGATAGTCACACCCCCGCGACAGGGCTTCGATCCCAAGCCCGCCGCTGCCGGCGAAAAGGTCGAGGACCACACCGCCCTGGAAAAAGGGCCCGATTATATTGAACATGCTTTCCTTGTTTTTGTCGGTCGTCGGCCGGGTCAGGTTCGATTTGACCGTTTTCAACTGCCGCGACCGGTACTTTCCAGCTACAACTCTCATTATTTACTCCTGAAATTCAAATTATTATGGATTATTTCCGGGGAAATGTCCTTGAAGATAATCCTTGTCAGCTCATCAAGCAGCTCGTTTAGGGCGTAGTAGTCCCGGTAATACGCTTGCACGATTCCGTTCTGGCTGACAAGTAGACGGGTGTTTTTAAGTTCCTGTTCGAGGGCGCTTAAATCGACATAATTGCCGTATTTTTTCAATTCATTGATCCGAGCTATCTTTCCCTGCAGTTCTTTTAAAAGTGCCTGAACCTCCGGAGATTCAAGCAGGCTGGAACTTGCAGTGAAATTTTGGTATTGTTCGGTATTCTTGATCAGGTCGATCAATTCATCGATTTTTTGTTCCACTTGTATGCTCCTTGTTGTATTTGGCGATGATTGCCTGGGCGATCCCAATCGCCATAAAGGCGCAAATGATTGACGAACCGCCGTAGGAAATGAACAGGAGCGGCACGCCAGTCATCGGTATGAGCCCGGTTATCCCGCCCAGGTTGACAAAAACATGCGCGAAAAAATATGTGGCGATGCCAATCAAGATCAGCCGTTCGAAATCCGATCTGACTTTGGCTGAATAGACGAGCATCCTGACGATTATATAGGTGATCGGGATCAGGATAACAAGCAGCCCCAAAAGCCCGAACTCTTCCATTACGATTGACCCGATGAAGTCATTGTAGGCTTCAGGGATATAGCCGAATTTCTGGGTCGAATTGTCAAGTCCCAGTCCCGACAAGCCCCCATTGACGATTGCAATCAGGGAATTGACCAGCTGGTAGGCGGAGTTGGTTGGATCCGCAAGGGGATCAAGCATGACCGTGAACCGTTTGACCTGGTAGCTGCCCAAAACAAACTTGAAGGCAAAAACCCCAAGCAAAGCGAAGCCTGGCAAAGCCATAAGGACCATCTTCTTGGTCCTTTTATAGAATCTTCCCGGGGCATACATGAAAACGACAAAGGAGATCAAAGCCAGAATCAAAGAGGATCCCAGATCGTCGTTGATCACCGCTCCGGTCAAAAAGGCGATTATTATCATCGCCAGGGGAAAAATCCAGACCCGCTTGAAGCGTTCCTTCTCGAAAAGCTCCTTCTGGGCGTCATTTTGAAATGGCGGATGGACCAGAAAGCTGTCATGGACCACACTCAAAGAAAATGAAAGACCCAGTATCAGTGAGATTTTCATGAACTCGCCGGGCTGGATGGTAAAACCGCCGGGCAGCCTGATCCAGGCATAGGCCCCGTTGACCGGGTCGAAGACGCGGCAGATAAGCATCGCCGCCCAATTGATGCCCAGAATCGTGACAACGGTCCCCCATGAGATGCTTCGCGCCTTGAATGTCTTGGCGAAGACCGTCATCAAGATCGCTCCAAGCACAATGAAAAGACCCTGTTGCGCCGTCTTCTTGAAGGCGCTAAGCGGTCCTAGACGCGGCACGGACCCGTTGGCTGCCGACCAGACCATCAAAATCCCGAAGACAGACATGATAAAAATAGCCAGATAGATGCCCTGATCCGCTCCCTTGAAGCGGAAAAAGCGTTTGATCACATTTCTCATGGCTATTTTTCCATCTTCACAAAGGCCGAGTCCTTGGCCTTCTGGACCGTCCTGTAAATCGAATAGCCCGAAGCCGCCTCGAATTCCTTGTCATATTGTTTCTGCGCCATTTTGCTGTCGACAATGGCGGTATATTTACGATAGCAATCCATCAATTTAGCGCTCTCGATTCCTTGTTCATAAGCCTGTTCTACGGCAACGTAGAAATTGATCACATCGGTCATTTCTTCAACCGACCATGTGTAATCTATAGGATAATCGTACTCCATATTTGTACCTCTTCTCTTTTTTTTCATTATAGTTTATATGGCTAGATAAAGCAACTTTTGATTACAAAATAGCCCCGGTAACGCTTTTGGGGCAAAGAAAAAAGTCCGTATCCGGACTAATCAAAAAACTTTTGCGATTCGCTTGAATTCAAATCGACAATCTTATAGAAATATTCCTTTTGGCTCAGATTGCCCCGTTCGATTGTCGCTTCGATATTGCCATCCTTGAGATAGATGACCTTGGTCGAGTATGAGGCAATCTGCGAGTCATGGGTAACCATCAGGATCGAAACGCCTTGGGTATCGTTGAGTTCCTTGAACAGGGTCAAAAGCTCATGGGAATTCTTGGAATCGAGATTTCCAGTTGGCTCATCGGCCACAATGATCTTGGGATTGGTCACAAGCGAACGCGCCACCGCCGTCCGTTGCCGTTGACCGCCCGAACATTCGTTCGGAAATTTTTCAAGCAATGATTCGATGCCCAGCGTCTTTGCAATCTGTTCAACCCGGGCCTTGATCTGGTTCTGGTCCATCGAGTTCAACGTAAGAGGAACGGCGATGTTCTCATAGATTGTCAGCGAGTTGAGCAGGTTGAACTCCTGGAAGATGAAACCGAGATTCTGGTAGCGAAATTTCCCCAGCTCGTTTTCGCCCATTGTCCGCACCGATTCCCCGGCGATGAACACCTTCCCTTTGGTCGGCAAGTCGATTGTCGACATGTTGTTGACAAAAGTCGATTTCCCCGAACCGCTGGGACCCATGACACAGACGAAATCTCCGCTGTCCATGGTAAAGTCGATACCATGAAGCGCCTCGAACTGTTGCCGGGTTCCCACTCCGTATATCTTGACTACATTTTGCGCTTCCAATAATCTTGTATTTTCCATTAACGTTCCCTCCCGATGAATGTCTTAACGCGTTTGATATAGATATGCCTGCAGCCAAGGAAGCTGATCAGACCGACTGCCATGAAATAACCGATGGTGATCGCCGCCATCGCCGGATCAAAACCGATAAGGAGCACGTTCTTGATCGCCATGATGACAAGATATATCAAAGGCATCACCACGATGACTCCATAGTAAAGCAGCAACTCGAGGTTGATAATCCTGATGATCTGGGCCTTGGTGTAGCCGATGTGATAGACATTGTCGAAAAAGTGCTTGCGGGTTTCCACCTCGACCATGACTTTGAACAGGATTGAAGTGAAAAGCAGGGCGATAATCACAAACAGACCGATCAGGATGATGATGAAGGCGCGGCGGTCCTGGTATTGGCCAAACATCATCGCCCCAACGATGATCAGCGAGAAAATTGTCATGGCGATTACGGCCACCGACCTTTCGATGATCTCGACGAAATTCGACAATGCGATCAATGCCACCTTGCGGGTGATCAGGCTTTTCTTCTTTAATTTGGCCACATATTCGGGAATGAAATATCTGATGATTCCAATCGAACCAACACAGCCGATCATCCCGACCCCGGTGAAATCGTTGACCGTTTTGGCGGTCAGTCCGGCAAAGATGCCGTACAGGTAAAGGGCCACAAAAAACAGTGAAGGTATTTTCAAAGCCCGTTTGTCGCGCTTGATTGTCTCGCGTCCCTGGCTTAAAAGCGCCAGGATGTCATTACGGAAGACATATCCCATCGACACGATGACCAAAACCAAAACAATCGTCCCGAAAACAGCAATCAGCGCGCCAAACGCCGAGGGCATCAGGGTGAATATCGTGCTGTCGATGCCAAGGTAATCGTAGATGACCCGGTTAGCGACAAATGTCGCCAGAATGCCCAATCCGATTCCGATTGAAATCCCGATCCCCAGCAAGACAAACAGCTGGTACATCAAAAAGCGCGTCGTTTTCATATAGTGGGAACCGCTCATTCCCAAGATCGCAAATGCGCTCGATTTTTTGGTCATGAAAAAGTCGCTGGTGAAAAAAACCATGATCGAAACAAAAGTCAAAACCAGAATCAGCAACAATGTGGTCGGAGGAATCGATATCTGGGAAATCGATGTCCCCGAGCTTGTCTGTTCGTTTGTTTTTAGAAACGGATTTTCCAACAAGTTGAAAAACATGAAGCTGATGGCGACCGCCCCGATCAGGGTGGCCAAGAAGAAAAATGATTGGCGATATTCCCTTTTCAATATCGTCATTGATAACTTAAATGTCCCCATATATACTCCTTTTTTGATAATTTTCAAGCATTAACACTATACTTTTTGGAATCTTTCTTGTATAATACTTTTCGAAAGACAGGTGGTTTAATGATATTAATGAAAGATATAATTGATGACAATGATGTGCGAATCCGCGAAGTTTCCAAGGAAGTGACACTTCCCTTAAGCGAACAGGACGCCACCATGCTAAAAGATATGCATCAATTCCTAGTGAATTCCCAAGATGAACAGATCAGTGAAAAATACCAATTGCGCCCGGCCGTAGGAATCGCGGCGATCCAGTTAGGTGTGCCTAAGCGGATGTGCGCCATCCATATTCTGGACTGGGATGAAGATGGCAACGTCATCTCCTCAACCGACTACGCCCTAGTCAATCCCAAGGTTGTCGCTTATACCCCAAAAAAATCATATCTCAAAGATGGTGAAGGCTGCTTGTCGGTAAACGATCCCCATGAAGGTTACGTGCCACGCCATGCCAAAATCACAGTAGAAGCTTACGATTTGTTGTCTGACAAAAACATAAAAATAACCGCACGCGGTTTCGAGGCAATCTGCATCCAGCACGAAATGGATCATTTCGATGGAATCCTGTTCTATGACCGGATCAACAAACAGGCCCCGCTAAAACCGATTGAAAATGCGATAATTTTATAAGGATACTGAGGTATCCTTTTTTTTACCTTATCCATTGTAACCGCTTTTTATTAGTTAGCATCCAAACTTTCAAATTATGAAAAAAGAATCACCGGAGTGATTCTTAGTCGTTGTAATCAAGGGCAATCCGGTCCTTGACAAATGGCCGCACATAAGTGTCGGCAACCGCCACATGGCTAGGATCGCTCGCATAATTGGCCAAAGCCTCCTTTGATTCCAGGGTTGTCACCAAAGCGAGATCCCTAGATGAGCTGTCGATCGGATCGATGACGACTTTGGCGTCGATCAGACCGGCAACTTTCCCCACCAGGCCTTCAAGGTTGCTTTTCAGATTGGCAATGACTTCCTGGTCATTAGCATATTCCTCTTTTAGATTCCACATCACGATATGTTTTACCATTTCACTTCTCTCCTTTTTTGATACATTATAACACAAAATGAAAGTTCCACAACATCGCACCTGTTGAGGGCGACAATTTTTAACGATAAAAATGCGGGAGAAGTCCCGCATTTTTTTAGTGTTTCAATGTGAATTCAGGATATGCCTCTGAACCATGTTCCCCGATATCCAAACCACGGATTTCTTCTTCAGGAGTGACCCGAAGACCAACTGTGTGTTTGATAACGTTGAATGTGATGAAGCATGTCACCAATACCCAGGCGATTACCGCTCCGGCACCGATTCCCTGCACAATAAGTTGGTCCAGACCACCGCCATAGAACAAGCCACGGATTCCTTCGACCACTGGAGTGTCGGTTGCGAACAGTCCGACTGCCAGCGTCCCCCATACACCGTTTAACATATGGACACCGATTGCTCCAACCGGGTCATCGATACGGAATTTTTGGTCGATGATTTCAATTCCGAATGTAACCAGAAATCCAGCGACAAGACCGATGATGATTGCTCCAGGCATGGATACGATATGGCATCCCGCTGTGATGGCAACCAGACCGGCCAAAGCCCCATTCAATGTCATTGAGATATCAGGCTTTCCGTAGCGGAACCAAGTCAAGAACATTGTCGCCAAAGCAGCCGCTGCTGCCGCGAGGTTTGTGGTCATGGCGATATGTCCTACATAAGTCGCCGCTTCCAATGATGATCCGGCGTTGAATCCAAACCAGCAGAACCATAAGATGAATACCCCCAACGCTCCTAAAGGAATGCTGTGGCCCAAAATCGCGTTTGATTTTCCATCAGGTGTGTATTTGCCAATACGGGGACCGATGGTGATCGCTCCAGCCAAGGCTGCCAGACCACCGACCGCATGCACGGCCATAGATCCCGCGAAATCGATGAATCCCATCTGAGACAGGAATCCGCCACCCCAGATCCAGTGACCTGAAATCGGGTAAACCACCAATGAAATGACCACGGTATAGATAAGGTATGACGAGAACTTGGTTCTTTCCGCCATCGCCCCTGATACGATTGTCGCCGCTGTCGCACAGAACACTGTCTGGAAGAAGATGAATACTTCAGGAGACAATGTGTCCGCATATAATCCCAATGATACCGGGTTGATGAACCCGCTTGAACCGAACAGTCCGTTTGAATCGGATCCAAACATCAATCCGAATCCGATAAAATAGAAAATCAGAGAACCGATGGAGAAGTCCATCAGGTTTTTCATCAACACGTTGTTTGTGTTCTTAGATCTTGTAAAACCGCTCTCAAGTACGGCAAACCCGGCTTGCATCAGCATTACCATTACAGATGCCAGGAATACCCATACGATGTTTATCAATTGTTCCATAGTCTCTCTCCCCTTCTAGCCAAGTGCTGCTTCATCTTCTTCGCCGGTACGAATTCTGATAGTTTTCTCAACGGCGTAAACAAAAATTTTACCGTCACCAACTTGACCAGTTCGCAATTTGGCTTTGATTTCTTCAATAATTTTTTGCGCCTTTTCGGTTGGCAGCACGACCTCAACTTTCATTTTGGATACAAAGTTGACGTTGAACTTCGTCCCGCGATATTGTTCCGTATAGCCCAACTGGCTACCGAACCCCATTACATTGGAAATGTTCATTCCTTTCACTTCGTTATCCATCAATAACTCTTTCAAAGCATCCAACTTTTCAGGTCTGATAATTATTTCTAACTTTTTCATTTTGTTGCCTCCTCCTTGCTTGAGAAGAATATATCACAATGATAAAAGTGTGTCAACACTATTTTATTATATTAATAATAATTTGTTATAATATTGTTAATTTATTTAAGCTGGCCGGAAAAATATTAGTGCAACAAAAAAAGAGCCTCTTAGGCTCAATAGTAATCGCGGACGATATTAACCATATCTTCCAGATAAACCCGGGCATCGTCGATCACATCGGTCTCGATTTCATTTCGTTTGAATAGCGACTGTTTGAAGCAGTACTGCTGCCGCATTAATGGAATATCATATTTATATGCTAAATCGACTGTGGATTTGAGTTTTTTATTATTAAAATAATACCCGGTAATGAAAATCACATTCTTGACTTGGTCGCGACTCACTTTATGGATAAATCGTTCAAGCTCTTTATCTTTGCCAAAGCCATCCCCAAATGAAATAATCAGAAGATCGATCTTTTCATCGAATTCGAAATCTTTCATCTTGCTTGCCCGGACGTTGAGATAGCGGGCCAATTCATTGGCGACGGTTTCAATATATGGCGTCTTATGTGAGTAAACAATTCTTATGACCATCATATCACCTTCCCATAAACATAATATTACACGATTATGAACTAAAAATTAAGTACTTTT
>JAQVDW010000029.1 GCA_028698185.1 Erysipelotrichaceae bacterium
ACTGTAAATTCAGTTATTGGTGAAGGGTCGAAGTTCGTGGTCAATCTACCAAAGAAATCCAAGGGGCACTAAGTTGCCTCTTTTTCATTGATTTTGGCAAGGATAACTGGGATAATTGAAAAAAGAGGAGATGGATTATGTTTAAAATAATAACGGACGGATCTTGCGATTTGACTTCGCAATATATCCAGCAACACGATTTGATAAATGTCCCTTTTTCGATTTCATTCGGGGAGGAATTCAACAAAAAAGAGGGAGTAGAACTCAAGGTGGCGGATTTTTATCGAAAGATGATTGCCAATCCCAAAGTGTTCCCCAAAACATCGACACCATCAATCGGCGATTATCTCACGGCGATGGAACCGGAGTTGCAGCGGGGATTCGACTTGATAGTCATATGCATCACATCGAAGTTTTCCGGATCTTACAATGCGGCATGCAATGCCAGAGACATGCTTGCTGACAAGTACGCCAACCGGATAGAGGTGATCGACTCTCAGGTCAACACGGTGCTTCAGGGTCTGGTGGTAAAACAGCTGGTGAAGATGCGTGATTCAGGCAAATCGCTTGATGAGCTTCTTGATTATCTGGATGGTTCGCTGGATTCGGGCCGGATTTACTTTACCATCGGATCGATGGATTATCTTGTGGCCGGTGGCCGGGTGGGGAGACTATCCTCTATTGGCGCGAGTCTGTTGTCGATAAAACCAATCATCTGTTTGAAAGAGGGTGAGATCTTCAATGAAGGGCTTAAAAGGGGTCGCAAGAAGGCGTCTGGAGCTGTCATCGAAAAGACAATATCCCACTTCTGTGAGCATAATCTCAATATCGGTGAATACGATTTTGTCATCGGCTATGGCTATGACCGCGAAGAGGCAGAATACTTCAGGGACCAGCTTGTCGATTCAATCAAAACAGTGTTGAATTTCGAAATCCAAATACCGGAGATAGAGCAGATAGGTGCGACAATCGCCGTGCATACCGGACCATATCCGTTGGGTGTGGCATTCATCAAAAAGGCATAAAAAAATTCCTCAATTGCAGACAGCACCTGAAGCAGGCGAAATCTGTTTTTGAGGAATTTTTCAATTTGTTATAAAATACCCATTTCGATCATTTTCAATCCGATGTCGATTGAGTTGTATGCGGCACCTTTCATCAATTGGTCAGATACAGCCCACATGTTCAGACCGTGGTCAGAGAACAAGTCTTGACGGACACGTCCGACATGCACCATTTCATCACCGATGAATGCCGTTGGCATAGGGTAGATTTGGTTTGCTAGATCATCATAAAGGTGAACCCCTGTGGAGTTTGCCAATACCTCGAACACAAGTGGCATGTCCAAAGGTTTTTTTGTTTGGATATGGATTGATTCGCTGTGCCCGCGAAGTACAGGAACTCGGACACAAGTCGCATTGACTTTGATGTCTTTTCCGAATATTTTTTTGGTTTCGTTAACCATTTTCATTTCTTCTTTTGAATATCCGTTTTCAAGGTTGAAAACGTCTACTTGAGGAATGCAGTTGAATGCGATTGGATAGTGTTTCTTGTCACCGCCAGAAGGCAATACTTTGGCGATTGGTTCTTTTCCATCAAGAACATCACGTGATTGGGCATATAGTTCGTCCATCGCTGCCACACCGGCACCTGAAACAGCTTGGTAAGTTGAAACTGTGATTTTTTCAATTCCGAAAACTTCTTCGATTCGGTTCACTGCTGAACACATCATGATAGTAGTGCAGTTTGGATTGGCGATGATACCCTTATGGTCTCTCAATGCTTCGCTGTTTACTTCAGGAACAACCAGTGGCACGTTAGGATCCATTCTGAAATGTGAAGAGTTGTCGATGTTTACGCATCCGGCTTTGACGGCAGCATCCATATACTTTTCTGAAATTGATCCACCAGCTGACCAGAAAGCAACATCAATGCCTTCGAAACTGTCGGCTGTCAGTTCTTCAACGACGAAATCGATTCCGTTTTGGCTGATTGTCTTACCTGCGGAACGTGCCGATGCCAATAATTTGATTGATTCGTATGGGAAATTGAATTCCAAGACACATCTAAGCATTTCGCTTCCTACCGCTCCGGTTGCTCCGACGATAGCTACATTATATTTTTTCATATTTTCTCCTATCCGTGTACTTTGAAGTAAACACTGTCCTGTTCTAGTAATGGTTTTAGATCCTCAAGTTCCATTTCTTTTGTGAAATAGATGTGATCATCTTGTTTTGAATAATATTCGATGTAATCGACGTCGATCGGTTTTGAACATCTGATGTAATACTTCGCCTTCGTGATTGGTTGGACGTTTTGGCAGTCCTCGTATTCATGACTCCACAAATCGTTTTGGTGGGTCTTGATGATATCACTGACAACAGCTGATGCCGTAACGTAGCGACCAGCCCCCTTGCCATAGTAAAGAACGTTTTCAAGATAATCGGTGTCGATCTCTACAACATTGTAGGCGTCCATTACGTTAGCGACCAACATCTCTTTATTCACCAATGATGTCGAGACATCAATCCCGATTCCGTCATCAAGTTTTTTAGCCTGGGCAATCAGTTTGATGCGATAACCGAATTTCATTGCGTAATTCATATCCTTTTTTGTCACTGAACGGATTCCGTTGCATTGGATCTTGTCGGCGTCAATGAACTGGTTGAATCCGTTTTGGGCCAGGATGCAGATCTTATGCGCGGCATCGATTCCATCCAAATCAAGGGCCGGATTCGCTTCAACATAGCCAAGACTCTCAGCGATAGCCAACGCCTCGTTGAAGTCCAAGTTGTCTTTTTCCATCAAAGTCAAAATGAAGTTGGTTGTTCCATTAAGGATACCGGTGATTTTTTTTGTATTATTGGCAACAAGGCTTTCCTTTTGGGATACCAGAACCGGAATTCCGCCCCCAACGCTTGCTTCATATAAGATGTGACAATTGTTTTCGTTGGCACATTGGTATATTTCTTTGCCATAGTGGGCAATCAAAGCTTTGTTTGCGGTAACCACATGTTTTTTTGCTTCAAGTGCTTCTAAGATTATTTTTTTCGCAATGGTAGTTCCGCCGATCAACTCGACAACGACATCTATATCTTTATCATTGATCACTTCTTTGTAATCTTTGGTTGCGATTATGCCATTAGGCAACTCGACATCATCAAGACTGCAGCCGTATTTAACTACGACTTCCTGTCCGATCAATTTCTCTAAACGTTTTTTTTCTTTGGTCAAAATATCAACGACACCGTAACCGACGGTACCTAATCCGATAACCCCAATTTGCATAAGAACCTCCATACTTTCCAAGATTTTTTTTATATTATCATTGTTGTATACAAAAGTCAATTAAGGGATTGTCATTTATTTAATTTAAGAATAATACGGTGAATAATGCCGTCTTTGTTTGGCAAAAACACAAATAAATTGTTAAATTCTATAAACGTTGTATACAATTATTGACAAGTTAAAGATAATCAAATACAATGAATGTAATTTGGAGGATGTTTTTATGGAAAAACAATATATCAGCACCCGGCAAGGGCAAAAACCATTAAATTTTTATGAAGCTATCGTACAAGGGATTGGCGATGACGGCGGACTTCTGGTCCCTGATTTTGACTTTGAGAAATTAAACTTGGAAAGTTTGTTAAACCTAAATTATGTTGAATTGGCATCTAAAATCATTTCTACTTTTGTTGATGAAGATGGGCATCAATTGATAAGAGAAGCTTGCCAAAAGGCTTATGGCGACGGTCTGTTCCCCCAAGAAGTGGTTCCTGTTGTAAAAGTCGGTAAAGACTATATTGGTGAATTGTTCCAAGGGCCAACAGCGGCATTCAAGGATATGGCTTTATCTTTATTGCCTCATCTGATGACATTGTCATTAAAACAGCTTAAAGAAACCCGCGAAGTAATGATCCTGGCGGCGACAAGCGGCGACACTGGTAAAGCGGCGCTTGAAGGATTCAAAGATGTTGAAGGAACCAAAATCATCGTCTTCTACCCTTCTGATGGTGTAAGCAATATCCAGAAGCAACAAATGGTTTCGCAAACAGGAAAGAATGTGGAAGTCATCGGAATCACCGGGAACTTTGACGATGCGCAAACTGCAGTAAAACAAGCATTCAACTCTCAAGAGTTGAAAGAAGTCTCATTGCAAAATGACGTATTCCTTTCATCAGCGAATTCAATCAATGTCGGACGTCTGATTCCTCAGGTAGTGTATTACTTCTATTCATATATGCAATTAGTTCGCGACGGTGAAATCGCAATGGGCGACAAAATCAATTTCTGTGTTCCTTCAGGAAACTTCGGAAACTGTCTTGCAGGATGGTTCGCGAAAAACATGGGTCTTCCAGTAAACCAATTCATCGCAGGAAGCAACAAGAACAATATCCTTACTGATTTCTTCAATACCGGTGAATATGACGCCAACCGTGAATTCTACAAGACCAACGCTCCAGCCATGGATATCCTGGTTTCAAGCAACCTTGAACGTCTGGTTTATTTCATGTCAGAAGACAAAGCCAAAGTTGGTCAATATATGGAAGAATTGAAAACAAACGGCGTTTACAAGGTCGATGCTGCGACTTTCGCAAGAATCCAAAGCGAATTCAAAGCTGGATGCCTGAGTGAACAGGAAGTTCTTGATGCAATCAAAGAATGTTATGACAAAACCGGATATCTGCTGGATACACATACGGCAATCGGTTATGGAGTCCTTAAAAATTATCAGGAAAAATCAGGTGATGACACTAAGACAGTCATCCTGTCTACAGCTTCACCATACAAATTCCCTGAATCGGTATATTATGCTTTAACCAATGAAGATTTGGATGTATATGAAGCCATCGACAAGTTGGAAGAGTACACTAAAGTTCCGGTACCTAAGGCTCTTCAAGGAATCAAAGACCGTGAAGTGCTGCACACTTTACAAATAAACAAAGAAGATATCATTGCGACAATCAAAGATCGCTTGACTAAATAATATGCAAGTACGTGTAAAAGTGCCAGCGACATCAGCAAATCTCGGCCCAGGTTTTGATGTCGCCGGACTGGCGTTAACTCTCTACAATACCTTTGTTTTCGAACTGCAGGAAAATGGCCTAGAAATAACCGGAACACCACCGCAGTTTGCGAATGAGGATAATATGACCTATCAGGCTTTCGCTCAAGCCGCTCAAAGATGCGGTCTGGAATTTGGCGGAGTCAAGATCGATTTTAGCGGCGATGTGCCATACACTCGCGGCTTGGGTTCATCATCAACCTGCATTGTTGCGGGAATCGTGGCGGCATTCGCCTTCAAAAACCACAACCCCGACCGTCAAGCGGTATTGGAATTGGCTACCGAGATTGAAGGGCATCCCGACAATGTCGCACCAGCCATTTTCGGGGGCATGACCGTATCGGTGATGGACAACGAAAAGGTTAAGACCCTGAACCTGCCTATCAAAAACGATTACCGGTTCGTGGCTTTGATTCCACCGTTCACATTGTCGACTGAGGCTTCACGAAAAGTGCTTCCTGAAACCTTGACCCGCAAAGACGCGATTTCCAATGTGGCGCATCTTGCCCTATTGGTGGCATCACTTCTAAACGGTGACGACGCTGGATTGAAGCAAGGTTTCCATGACTCTTTGCATCAGCCATATCGTGGCAAACTGATTAAAGGATATCAGGAGATCATGGATATCCTGGCTCAGGACGACAAGGTATTGGGGTGCTATCTTTCAGGTGCCGGTCCGACACTTATGGCGTTGATCAGCGAAAAAGATACGCTGGGAGTAGTCCGGATCAAGGAAGAGCTTGGCGAACTGCTTGAAGATTGGCAAGTTGTCAAGCTGGAATTGGATACCCGCGGCTACACTGTGGATTTCGAATAATTTTTGTCATCGGCTCAAAAGGCTGGTGACTTTTTCTTTTTCACCGACCGTTATAGTTGTATAAATGGTGCGTCTGATGTAGTATAATGATATGTGGAGGAGTCCTATGGATTTTACTAAAAGAACAGAATTATTGCTGCAAAAAGAAGGAGTCGATAGCCTTGCCAAGAAAAAGGTTGCCGTGCTGGGATTGGGCGGAGTTGGCGGCTACGTTGTGGAAATATTGGCCCGCAGCGGAATCGGCCACTTGGTTCTTATCGACAACGACACGGTCGATGTCACGAACATCAATCGCCAGATTATCGCCCTGCATTCGACTGTTGATCAGGCAAAATGCGAATTGTTCAAGATGCGATGCAAGGATATCAACCCGGAAATCAGGATTACCGCCTACCAGGAGTTCTATTTGCCAGGACAAGATCAGGAACATATGTTTAGCGATTGCGATTATGTTATCGACGCGATTGACACTATCACCGGCAAGCTCGGGGTGATCGAGTACTGCAAAAAGCATGATATCCCGGTGATATCGGCAATGGGAACGGGTAATAAACTGAATCCGGAATTGTTGCAAATCAGTGATATATATAAGACAAGTGTATGCCCGCTGGCCCGCGTTATGCGCCGCGAGTTGAAAAAAAGGAATATCAGGGACCTCGACGTCGTCTTTTCAACTGAGGATCCGGTAAAATTGAATCAAAGAACGCCTGGATCAGTTCCATTTGTGCCAAGTGTGGCCGGGATACTGATTGGCGGATTTGTAGTAAAAAAATTAGCGAGGTGAGATTATGGATCATATGGTGGAATTGGATATTGAAAAATATCTTGAAAATGGGAAGTTGATTGTCAAAGAAACATGCAAGCGGGAGTTGACTGACGAACAGCTTACGGTATTGACTAAAGATATTTTGTTGGCTTTGAACATGTATGGCGGGGATTTTGCCGATGCAAATATTGTCGAGATGACAAAGCAATATATGCGTAGTGGCGGTATCGATCGCTGCCTCAAGATGTAATTTCGGGAGGACAGGATATGGACTTATTATCCCAAGATGGAAAATTCAATCTGAATGTGAATTTAGAAGTGCCTGATAATCCCTGCGGAGTTTTGTTGTGCCTTCATGACATGGCCGACCATCAGGGACGTTACTCAGGTCTTTTGAAGTTTGCCGCCAAAAGCGGTTTTGTCGGATGCGCGTATGACCAGCGGGGACATGGCAAGGATCTGACGTTTGATTCATTGGGCTATTTCAATGATGTCAGCGGCAAACAGATTGTAAACGATGTAGATGTGGTTGTTGAATTCCTAACAGATAAATTTCCAGACAAGCCGATTCATATTTTTGGACAGGGTATGGGAGCACTGATTGCAAAAAACTACCTGCAAAAAAACGATGCCAAAATAACCAAAGTGGTGCTGGCGGGATCGCCTTCATATAATAGGATGACAAAGCTGAATTTGAATATGGCAAGAACGATGGCCAATGTCGATTATCGCGGTCATGCCAAGATATTGAAGGATCTATTTTTTGGCAACCTGTACAAGGCTTTTGGAACCAAGGGTGGTTATGACTATCTTTCGAAAAATAGCCAGAACGTCATAGATTACCAGAATGATCCCTATTGCGGTTTCGAGTATACCAATAATGGCTATTTGAACCTGGCCAAACTGCAACTGCGGGCGTACAAAAAGAGCCTTTATCTCAAGAACAATCCGGATCTTAAAGTCCTCTTCATAGCTGGAAGCAAGGATCCGGTAATTGACGGGGTCAAAGCTTTCAATGACCAGCTGGACTTTATGGAAGCGCTAGGATACCTTGTCACAAGCAAACTGTATGGTGATTGCCGCCATGAAATATTGAATGAAAACATCAAGCAGACAGTATATCAGGACATAGTTGAATTTCTTAAAAATGCCTAGTGGAATCGGCAAAAAGATGATAAAATTATGCCGATAAATCAATGAAAAATTAATTGTTTTGTAGTTGACTTTACTTGATAGTTTCTCTATAATAGTATTGTTCATTACGAACTCTAAGTCCCCGGTAAGGATATAGGAGAATATAAAATGAGACAAACAACAATGGCAAATGCTGCCACAATTGAAAGAAAATGGTATGTTATCGATGCTGCTGGATTAACTTTAGGACGTTTAGCATCAGAAGTAGCTACAGTGTTAAGAGGGAAAAACAAACCTACTTACACACCACATGTTGACTGTGGAGATTACGTAATCGTAGTAAACGCAGAAAAAGTTGTAATGACTGGAAAAAAATTAGATAGCGTTAAATACTATCGTCACTCAGGATGGTTAGGTGGTTTAAAAGTTAAAACTGCTCGCCAATTCCAAGATCAAAACCCTACTGGATTCGTGGAAGCTGCTGTTAAAGGGATGTTACCACATAACACATTAGGAAGAAAACAAGGTATGAAATTATTCGTTTACACTGGTAGTGAACATCCACATGCTGCTCAAAAACCAGAAGTTATGGAATTTAAAGGATAGGGAGGAAAGATAATGGCAAACGTACAATATAGAGGAACTGGAAGAAGAAAATCTTCAGTGGCTCGTGTTATCTTAACACCTGGAACTGGAAATTTCGTAATTAACGGAAAAGCAGCTAGAGAATATTTACCATCAGACGTATTAATGATGATCGTAAACCAACCTTTAGAATTAACTAACACTGTCGGTCAATTCGACGTTGCAGTTAACGTAAATGGTGGAGGATACACAGGACAAGCTGGAGCTATCCGTCATGGTGTTTCTCGTGCTTTATTAGAAGCAGGAAGCGACTACCGTCCAACATTGAAGGCAGCTGGTTTATTGACTCGTGATTCACGTATTAAAGAACGTAAAAAATACGGTCTTAAAAAAGCAAGACGTGCACCACAGTTCTCAAAACGTTAATATTCTTTGTTTTCAAAGTCCCTTCGGGGGCTTTTTTTGTTGTCTAGTGCCCCAAAACCAAAAGCGCAGGGCGACTGAGTTTATTGGTTGGTTCTGCTTTGGCATGATTCCCGTTCAATCAAAGTACGGGGCAATGTGGTTTTGGCGGCTAGTGAAATTGCTTAGTCTAGAAGACCTGGGCCGCGCCAACTCACCTATTTCTAGGGCGAGGCATTAATTGTAGTTAAGGGGGTGAACTAGCCGGCTGAATATTATCGAATCCAATGATGGAAATATCTTCGGGAACTGTTAGATTGTGGCCTTGAATGGCTCTCATGGCTCCAATTGCGATAGGATAACTGCCGGCGAAAATCGCATCAGGAATCATTTGGTGGCAATCAATTCACTCATCATCTTGTAGCCGGCGCCAACTAGTACTAGCGCACTCATAAAAGTTTTCTTCATCTGGACGGCTCAATTACATTGTTTTAGTAAAATATAGTAATTAATTTTACTAAAATATACTCTAATTTAGTAAAAATTTGTTGACAGCGCTTCAATTGGTGTTAGAATAGATTTAAGAAAACGATCTAACCATTAAATTCGTAAATGTTTTAAAAGATTGTTGTATGTTTAAAATGAATGATGCGGGAATTGTAGCATTTATAGAATTCGTGGAAAGCATGGGAGTGTAAACAATGATTGAGATAACGGAAAAAAACAAAGATAATATCGATTTGATTACGATAAAAAACGCCAAGTTGGAAGTGACTTTATCCAATCTTGGATGTACGATTTTAAAAATTATTCTGTTTAAGGCGGACGGTTCCTGCCAGGATGTGGTTTTGGGTTATGATGATATTCACGACTATTTGAAATATGACGGATATTTGGGGGCGGTGGTTGGCCGCGTTGCCAACCGGATTGCCAAAGGCCGGTTCAAATTGAATAATCAAGAATATGAATTGGCGATCAATAATGGGCCAAACCATCTTCATGGGGGAATCAAGGGTTTTAGTTATCGGATTTTTGACTATCGCATAGTTGACGACATGACAGTTGAGCTGAGTTATCGTTCCCAAGATGGCGAGGAAGGATATCCCGGCAATCTTGATGTGAAGGTTCTCTACACAATTGACGGTGATCGGTTGCTGATTCGTTATCTGGCGCAAAGCGATCAGGATACTCTGATCAATTTGACTAATCACTCATATTTCAACTTGGATCAGGATAATCATGGTATTGAAGAACACTATCTTCAAATCGATGCAACAAAATTTGCCTGTGTTGATGGCGATGGCTTGGCAACCGGGGAGATAGAAAACGTGGCCGGGACGACCTTTGACTTTACCAGGTTGGGTCAAATAAAAGATCATTTGGCTATATATGACAAACAGCTTGAACTAGGTAATGGCATTGACCACCACTTTATTTTCAAAGGGAAAAAAAACCAAGTAAGTTTGGTCAATCCCGATAAATCCTTGCAGCTGATTGTTTCGACCAGCCTCCCTGGGGCCCAGATCTATACCGCCAATTATCTGGACGGGCGAATGGGAAAAAACGGCCAATCATATCCGGCGCGATTTGGGGTGTGCATTGAAACCCAAAATATGCCTGATGCAATTCATATTGAAAAAAATCCAACGACAATTCTTAAGAAAGGGCAAAGATATGATGAATTCACATCATATCAATTTATAGAACTATAATCATGAAAAAAGCAAGCACACTAATAACCGAGTTTGAACATGGAGCATACAATCAAAAACTAGTTGCGATTTATGCGGATGATAATTTGATTCCCGGTCAAGTAAACCGCTACATCAAAGCTTTGAAGAAGTTCATTGATCTTTACCAGGATCAGGAAGTCGCGATTTTCTCCACTCCTGGCCGCAGCGAAGTGTGCGGGAATCACACTGACCATCAAAACGGTCAAGTGTTGGCGGCAGCAATCAATCTTGATATAATCGCAGTAGTGGCAAAAGACAATGATGCGGTCAAAGTAGTCTCAGATGATTATGATTTGAATCCAATTTTGATTGATGATTTAACAAAGCGTCTTGATGAAATCGAAACATCACAAGGACTGATCCGGGGGATATTGTCCCGCTTCAATGAACTCAACTACAATATCGGTGGTTTTAAAGGGTACATGACCAGTGATGTTCTCCAAGGTTCCGGCTTGTCGTCATCAGCAGCCTTTGAAGTTATGATTGGAACCATTCTTTCAGGCCTGTATAATGAAATGGAAGTTGATCCGGTGATTATTGCCCAGATTGGACAATATAGTGAAAACATCTATTTTGGCAAACCATGTGGCTTGATGGATCAATGTGCTTGTTCAGTGGGCAGCCTGATCAATATTGACTTCAAGGACAAAGATAAACCACGGGTTGTTAAAATCGAAAAAGACTTCTCCAAATACCATCACAGTTTATGTATCGTGGACGTGAACGCATCTCATGCCGATTTGACGAATGATTATGCGGCAATTCCTTATGAAATGAAAAAAGTCGCCGAATATTTCGGTAAGGAAGTGCTGGCAGAAGTGGCTCAAGAGGAGTTCTACAATAATATTCCTGCGATTCGTGTAGCGACTGGGGATCGGGCTGTTTTAAGGTCAATTCATCTATTCAATGAAAACAAAAGAGTTATCCAAGCGGTTGCGGCTTTGGAAAATGATGATTTTACTGCCTTTAAGCAAATCGTTGCCGCATCGGGTCAAAGTTCATTTAAATACTTACAAAACATATATTCCAACAACTATGTCGAAAATCAAGCGGTTTCCCTGGCTTTGGCATTGAGCGAGATGATTCTTGAAGACAATGGGGTGTGCCGGGTTCACGGCGGCGGCTTTGCTGGAACAATTCAAGCCTTTGTTAAAGATGATTTCGTTAGCACATATAAAGCTAATATTGAAAAATATTTTGGACCAAATACTTGTCATGTCTTGAAAATCCGCAGCTTTGGGGGGATTCAAGTCGCATAAAAGATTGCCAGGCAATCTTTTTTTTGTCATTAATCAAGGAGGAAAAAATGAAGAAATTCAAAGTGGTGCTCGCCGATGACGAGCCACAAATCCTAAGGGGAATGAAGGATGGAGTAGATTGGCTTAAACTAGGCTTTGAAATTGTCGGGGCCTGTGATAACGGACAAGAAGCCTTGGAACAAGTCAAGGCTTTGCAAGCAGATGTCTTGATCAGTGATATCAAAATGCCGTTTATGGATGGTTTGGAGGCGGCCAAGGCAATAGCCCAGGACTATCTGGACGTTAAAGTTGTCCTGATTTCCGGCTTCGACGAATTTGAGTACGCCCAAAAAGCTATCAGTTATGGTGTCAGTGAGTATTTGTTGAAACCAGTCACCGGAAACCAGATTGAAGAGCTGATGGCCAAGATATATCACGAGTTGATAGAGGCGCAAAAAGAAGCTTTGAATCAACAGCGACTTGAAGAAATTTATCAACAGAGTTTTCCGATATTAAAGCAAAAGGTCCTAAAGGATATTTTGAAAGATCGGATAGATTTCAATGAGGCTTTGAATCTGGCAAGTAAGTATGATTTAAAAATTCCCGGACCGCTATACTGTGTTTTGGAGCTGCAGTTGGAAAGTGAGGTGGGGATTACCCAGGTTGACCAAATGGCAATCATTGCGACATTGATGAAGGACATCAATCTCATTTGCAGCTATGAAATTTGCGATTTCTTCGAACGTCCAGCAATTATCATCTCACTTTCAGGAAAGGAAAGGATTGGGAATATTTTGAAGTACCTGATCCATGGAGGGGCCCGAATTGGGAAAATTGCAGATATTCAGGTTTTTGGCGGGATTGGGCATATTTATGATCGGATTGAAGGAATTTCACAGTCATATCGTGACTCCAACCGTGCTTTGGACTATAGCCTGGTCACTAAAGATTGTAATTTCATGTATATCAATGATATCGAAAAAATCAAACCTAGTCATTTTGCCTATGATTCCCGACAGATTCAAAACTTGCTCCAGTCGATCAAAACCGGTGACGCCAAAATTGTAAAAATGGAAGTCCGCTGCATTTTTGACCACTTGCAATCTAATTGTCAGACATTAAGCCAGTATCAAAACTATTCCTTAAAAGTCGCGTATGCGATTGACAAAGCTGTCAACGATTTTCAACTAGCTGAAGCCTTGCCGATTTTCACGCCTGAAAACATTCAGGCGATTGTGGCAACCACCGCCAAAGGGGCACTCGAGGAATTGTTGGCGGGGCTTTGCTGTGAGGTGCAAGTTCTAATCAAGCAAAAACTGACCGATACGAACAAACTATTAGCCATCCAAGCCAAGGAATATATTGATGACAATTATCAAAGGCCTAGCTTGGATGTTGAAGATATTTGTGAATTTTTAAATATCAGTCCATCCCACTTTTCGAATATTTTCAAAAAAGAGTTTGGGATAAACTTCATCCATTATTTGAGCGAGAAAAGAATTGGTGCGGCCAAGGAGTTGTTGGTGGCAACTGATGTCAAAACGCGGGAGATAGGCCGGTTGGTGGGTTACCAGGAGCCTAACTATTTCAGTTATGTTTTTAAGAAATGGACCGGTGAATCACCGATAATGTATCGTAAGAGAGTTCGCCAATGATTGAAAAAGCAAACCAGTATTTCAAAAGAAGATCAATAGAGTTTATTTTCAGCTTTTTTGTTGTAGGTGTTTCCCTGACTAGTTTTGTCGATTTGGCGATGATCTTCACCCAGTATGCCAATCAGGTATTGGTTGATCAGCTCATTGCCCGTGATGTGCAGGCGATGGTGGCATTGGCTCAAAATATTGAAGACCAAATCAAAGAAAACACTGACATATTTGATACTTTCTACTATCAAGTGATCAAAGATTACGATGTCGCCGATCCACGCTTTATTGATCAAATGACTTTCTTAAGGGACTGCAATAGTAAAAATATCCAAAATTGTCGGAGGCGTCGGTAGAAAGTGTGGGTTAGTTTAATCCAGAGACATGTATTTTCCTTGTTGCATATGGCATGGTAATCACATTCACCAACGAGGAGCAGATTATCATAATCATATCTATCATGTTCTGGATATTTCTAAAGCCGTACGAATTTCTGATCAATACCTTGATCTTGTTGTTCATCGCTTCAATCCGAGCATTTGACAGGTTGTGTTTGACCGTAGCTATTATCGCATCATAATGCCTGCGGATTTTCTTGTTCAGTTCTACGAACTCAGGTCTGCGGCAGCGACACGCCCAGGAAAGCCATCTATCCAGCTCTTGTTTAACAACTTCTGGCGAGCAATGGAACACGTGTCTTAAGCCCTCTTTTAGCTGGTACCCCCTGAATATTCGTGGATATAGCTTGCGGATATCATCCAAACAACTCCTTTGACTGATTGTCAGGTTTTCCGGGTTTTTACCTAAAGCGTATTTGGATCCCTTGATCTTAGTTGCCAGCCTAATAACCTCTTCACCTTTTTTAGGGCGACCCCTGCGTCTTTTGGGCTGAGCTTTATCATCATCATGCACTATCCGCCAAGTACTTTTCCTTAGCTTGTCCATCGCTTCTATAGCCCAGGAAACAACGTGAAAGGCATCTATGCAACGCTCAGCGTTTGGTAAATTTGCGTCAACGCATGACTTAATCCACCTGGCTCCATCGGCTGAAACCAGCGTTATTTGGTCCTTTTGATTATCTGTCATCTGTTCCATGAACTTATTCAAAACAGTGGTTCCAGTTTTATCACCAACCCAGACAACCTGGTTGGTGTCGTGGTCAGTCACCACGGTAACGTACTTATGGCCCTTCCGGTAGCTTGTTTCATCAATTCCGATTCGTGTCATATTTTCAAACCCGACCGAACTATCAGGCTCAATTCTATTCTTTACTCGAGTGATAATTGAACCGACTGTTTTCCAGTTGATCCGCATGATTTTCGATACCTCGGTCTTGTTTAGATGGATGGCCAAATAGGCAACCTGCTGCTCAAATTCTTTGGTGAAGTTAGTGTGGTGAAATGCCCAAGGAACCATTTCGGTATGTACGCCGTGATCATCGCATTCAACACGGTGAATATCGGCTACTAGATAAACAGCACATGATCCAAAGTCCAACGCCCGCCATTTCTTACGGGTTGTGGTTGAGTCGTAATGCGGTGCCTTCTTGCCACATATGGGACAATGATGTTTTTTACCCTTGGTCATATCCACATCGATGTAGAGAGCTTGATCATTTTCATTAAAAGTTGCATTTTTTATCTTGATACAGTTGACATTTAGTGTAGATTTTAGTATTTTTTTGAGGGACATATGGTAATCCTTTCTAGGTTTGGTCGCTTAAGAAAATACCATATGTCCTTTTTTGTATCAAGAAAAACAAGTAAAACGCGATTAATTCAATGAAATTAGTTGCTTATCAATAAAACTTTGCCCACACATAGTGGCGAAGAGCCACATTTATTGGATTGATGTTCTTTGGGGCTAAGATATGGGATGCTTTCAATGATTTGTTTATAACCCAGCCGAGAACACCCGCGACTTTAGTCGTGGAGATGAATTGGCTTTTTGACATCTTTACAATGATTTAAGATGTGGATCGTATGTTGAGTGATGTTTTTCATTAAACATGCTTGGTAACTGTATTTTTTGGGTTGCATATGTTAAAATATAGGTGAGGTGATACATGATGGCTGATATAAATTACGGTCGGGGTTATGTCTATTCGATTCAATATCATTTGGTCTGGTGTGTGAAATACCGTCAGGACATTCTGGAGGGTAAAATCGATATCGATGTCAAGAAATTGCTGTGTCAGATAGCTCTAGACAACGACATTGAAATAGTTGAATTGGAATCAAACAAGGACCATATCCACATGCTAATTGACTGCAAGCCCCAGCACCACATTCCCAGCATGGTAAAAGCGTTAAAAGGGGTATCCGCACGATTCCTGTTCAAGCAACACCCCGAGCTTAAAAGCAGTCTTTGGGGCGGTCATTTGTGGAATCCCAGCTACTTCGTAGCTACGGTTAGTGAAAATACTCAAGAACAGATAATAGATTACATTAAGAGTCAAAAAAAGAAGAGGTGAATTGGATGATACACAATAAGGCTTACAAGTTCAGGATCTACCCCAACCAGGAACAGGAGATTTTGATTTCCAAAACAATCGGCTGTGCCCGGTTTGTCTACAATCATTTCCTGAACCTGTGGAATGAGGAATATGTCTCAACCGGAAAGGGACTAACCTACAATTCCTGTTCCGCCATGTTGCCGCAAATGAAACGGGATGTGAAGACCGAGTGGCTCAAAGAAGTTGACAGTATCGCCATCCAATCGTCATTGAAGAATCTGTCCGATTCATTTAGCCGTTTCTTCAACAAGCAAAACAGCCATCCCCGATACAAAAGCAAGAGGAATCCGGTTCAAAGCTACACAACCAAAAATGTGAACAATAGTATTGCCGTGATCGGCAAGTCGATCAAGTTGCCCAAGCTAGGTATGGTCAGGTTCGCCAAGAGCCAGGAGATCAAAGGCCGGATCATGAAGGCAACAGTCAGGAAGAATCCCAGTGGGAAATACTTTGTCGCCATTGTCGTTGAACAAGACATCGAACCATGGCCAAAAACGAATGAATCAATCGGCATTGACCTTGGCCTGAGTGACTTTGCGATACTGTCCAATGGCAGCAAAGTCGCCAACAACAGGTTCACCAGCCAGATGGAGAAGAAACTAAAACTAGAACAACGGAAGCTTTCAAGACGAGCGCGCCTTGCCAGAAGCAGAGGCATCGATCTTGGTGAAGCCAAAAACTACCAGAAACAAAAACTTAAAGTGGCAAGGCTCCATGAGAAAGTGATGAACCAACGCAATGACTTTTTGAACAAGTTGACAACCCAGATCATCAAAAACCACGATGTCATCTGCATTGAAGACTTGAGTACAAAAGGGATGTTGAAAAATCACCGACTCGCAAAAAGCATCGCGGATGTCTCGTGGGCGTCGTTTGTGGGTAAGCTCACCTACAAGGCTAAATGGTATGGCCGGGAAATCATCAAAGTGGACCGCTGGTTTGCCTCCAGCCAGATTTGTCATGAATGTGGCCACAAGGATGGCAAAAAACCTTTAAACATCAGGGAATGGACCTGTCCTGATTGTGGCAGTGTGAATGACCGGGACATCAACGCCAGCAGGAACATTTTAAAAGAAGGATTACGCATCTTAACCAACGTATAGATAATAACAGGAACCGTAGGAACTACGGGAATAGCTTGGTAAATAAGAGAAACCGCTGATGTTTGTGGAAGCACCAATATCAAGTATGCTCTGTTCCCAAGAATCTCGTGACTTCAGTCATGAGAGGTTCAAGGGGATGTTAGTTGACAATACCAATTCCAAGTATGGCAAATTCATTCCTTGGCTGGTGGTTGGGACCCTGGTGAATGCGGTTATTTTTGTCATCTTATTTACGGATTTTCATCTGACCGGGGTTAAGTTGGCAATTTTTGCCACGGTTGCTTATGTTTTATGGGGAATGACTTATACCATTATGGATATACCTTATTGGTCAACAATCCCTAACTTGACATCAAATCCTGAAGAGAGGGAAAAAATATCAGTATTGCCTCGGATTTTTGCGAGCATGGGTCAATCATTGATCATTGCCGGATTTGGGGTTCAAATAATAAATGGTCTTGGTGGTGGGCAGGTTGGTTATCATAACTTCGCCCTGATTATCGCAGCGACATTTATCTTTACAATCGGTGTTACTGTTTTTAACCTGCCAGTGCAAAAGGCGGTCACAAAAAAAGCGGAGAAACTGAATTTCAAGAAAATTTTAAACATCATCAAAGAGAATGATCAACTTAGGGTAACTATAGGGTTTGTCCTTTTATATAATGTCGGCATCCAATTTATCATGGGGGTAGCGACATATTACTTCACCTATGTCTCTGGCAACTTTAGCATGCTTTCATCATTCATGATTGCGGCATCGGTGGCGGAAATTGTGGGGTTGTTGATCTTCCCGAAACTGACAAAAGTATTGTCCCGCAAAAAAGCTTTTAAGATTGCCTGCGTTTTACCGTTTTTCGGGCTGACTATGTTGCTGGCGGTTGGCTTTATTGCTCCTCAAAATGTCTTATTGACGGCAATTGCCGGTATCATCGTCAAGACGGGAACCGGTTTGGAATTGGGGTGTGCCACTGTATTTTTGTCTGATGTGGTTGATTATGGAGAATATAAACTGGGAACCCGTAATGAGGGAGTGATCTTTTCGTTGCAAACTCTAATTGTCAAATTCACCTCGGCGCTCACGGCGCTCTCGATAGGGTTTGCTTTGGATCTGACCGGATATGTTCCAAACACGGCGCAAAGCCTTATGACCCAAAATTCAATCAGATTGTTGATGTGCGTCGTCCCTGCGGTGTGTATGCTTATTGCTTATTTTGTTTATAAAAAAGGTTATCGTCTGGATGATGCGTTTATGGCAAAAATTGTTGCCACAAACGAAAACGGCCATGAAGGTCAACCGGACCGCGAGGTTGTCATGGACCTAACCCCAACTGACTAAATATTGGAGGGCAGATTACCAAAATGGTCATCTGCTTTTTCCTTTTACTGGACCGTAACCCCGGGGATATTTTAATATAAATTTTTTTTAAAAAAGTGTTGACGATAACATCTGTCTATGATAATATAAACAGGCAGTCAGTTGATGGGCCTGTAGCTCAGTTGGTTAGAGCGCACCCCTGATAAGGGTGAGGTCGATGGTTCAAATCCATTCAGGCCCACCATTAATTGTTTGCATTAAAAAGTTATGGGCCTGTAGCTCAGTTGGTTAGAGCGCACCCCTGATAAGGGTGAGGTCGATGGTTCAAATCCATTCAGGCCCACCATAATTTTTTTTTGATTAATTGGGGCCTTAGCTCAGCTGGGAGAGCACCTGCCTTGCACGCAGGGGGTCAACGGTTCGATCCCGTTAGGCTCCACCAATTTGATATCCGACTCTGCCTGGCAGAGTTTTTTTGTACAGTGGGGGAAATTTTATGAGAAAATATTTCGGTGACCGTCAATTCTATTTGTCGTTTCTAGCGATAGCCTTGCCGACTATGGCTCAGCAGTTCATCACTTCATTCGTCTCGTTGATCGACAATATCATGATCGGAGGCCTAGGTGAGGTTGCCTTGACGGCGGTGACGACCGCAAACAAGTTTTATGTGCTGAACTTCGCCTTGACGTTCGGTCTCGCTGGTGGTGCCAGCATTTTCATATCCCAATATTTTGGGGCCGGCAAGCACAAGGAGGTTCAGGAAACCTTCGATATTGCCTTTGTGGCGGCAGTGGTAGTCGGCGGGCTGTTCTCGTCGGCGCTGATTTTATTTCCAAGGGAACTGCTGTCAATATTTACAAGCAACCCCACAATCATCGCCAGCGCCTTGGAATACCTGACATTCGCCAAGTTCACATTCCTGCCGTTTGGCCTGTCGATGGCGATTTCGATGAGTTTGCGATCGGTCAAGATTGTCAAGCTTTCGTTGAAAATCGGGACCTTCGCCGTTTTGACCAACACCCTGTTCAACTACCTGTTCATATTCGGCAACTTCGGTTTCCCGAGAATGGGTGCTGCCGGTGCCGGATTGGCAACATTGATTGCCAGAATGGCGGAATTCGGGTTATACTTATATTATCTAAATAATCATGACAATTATCTCAAGGTCAGGATCGGGGAGCTGTTCCATCTCAATGTCGAAATCATCAAGAGGATGGTTTTCAAGGTCATTCCCCTTACACTAAACGAGATCATCTATTCAACGGGAACGACAATTATCTTCATGGCTTATTTGCGGACCGATGAGATCCTGGTGGCTGGAATCAGCGTCATCGATACAGTCGGTAGTCTGCTGTTTGTCTTATTCGCAGGGATTTCCAGTGCCGTCATGGTTCTTATAGGGAATGAGCTTGGAGCCAACGAACTGGAACAGGCGCAGGAAAACTCGTTGAAACTGATAACTTTTTCAATCATCATCGCCGGAGCGATAGGCCTGATTATCTTCCTGGTGGCACCGTATATACCGTTGCTTTACAATCTGACCCCTGAAACCAACCACCTTATCGAGGTCTGTTTGAAATTCAAGTCGGTCTGGGTGATTGCCAATGGCATCAGTGTCTGTGTTTTCTTTATCTTGAGATCCGGCGGGGATACCCGGAACACATTTCTGCTGGATTCGGGATTCATGATGATTGCGATCACCGTGGCCACAAGCCTGTCGTTCACCGCGATCGAACTGATCACATTGTTCATGGTCGTTGAGAGCATCGAATTCATAAAGGCCCTGGGCGGATTGTATTTTTACAAACGGGGCAATTGGATCAGGAATTTAACTTAGGAGAGAGTTATGAATAAAAAGCAGAATTATCTTATCAAGAGTCTTAACGGCCTTGCATATGGCTTCTTTGCGAGCCTGATTGTAGGAACAATCCTGAAGCAGGCTGGAACATATCTGAATCTTCCGATATTGATCGAATGGGGCAACATCGCTTCGTTCCTTATGGGACCGGCCATTGGGGTGGGTATCGCCTTTACAATCGAGGCCAAGGGTCTCAATCTGATAACTGCGACCATTGCCGGAGCAATTGGAGCGGGGACGATTGCGAACGGTACCCTGGCCATTGGAAATCCTGTCGGAGCATATATCGCCACCATTGCCGCTGTCGAAGCGGTGCGGCTGATCCAAGGGAAAACCCCAGTCGACATTCTTCTGGTTCCGCTAAGCGCCATTGGAGTCGCGGGCCTGGTAACCATGTTTGTGGCGCCGTATGTCGGTGCGTTTATTAACTGGACCGGAGCGCTGATCAATACCGGAACGACTATGCAGCCATTGATCATGTCGATAGTCGTAGCGGTTTTGATGGGTATGGCCCTGACGGCCCCGATTTCGTCGGCAGCTATCGGGATCATGCTCGGTCTGGAGGGAATCGCAGCCGGTGCGGCCCTGATCGGGTGTTGCGCCCAGATGATCGGTTTTGCGGTCATGTCGTACGAGGACAATGATATTGGCGACGTCATCGCCATCGGAATCGGAACGAGCATGCTGCAGTTCAAAAACATAGTCAAACACCCTTTGATTTGGCTACCGCCAATAATCACCAGCGCCATCCTGGCACCTATAGGCATTATTCTTTTCAATATCCAGACGTCTGCTATCGGTTCGGGAATGGGAACTGCCGGACTGGTCGGCCCGTTGAGTGCGATTGGTGTCATGGGCAATGACAAAGCGGGAATGATAATCGTGTTTACCATAATCTTGCCTTTAATTGTGAATCTGTTCATCTTCAAAGGGTTTCGTAGAGCCAATTGGATTAAAAAGGGAGATTTGAAACTGGATCGTTTATAGGAGGTTCATATGGATAAGTTGGTGGAGGTTTATCGCAAATTCAATAGTGAAGAGGGGAATATGCATCGCTACTCTTTGTCCTACAGCATTTTCCTGGCTATTTTCCCCACTGTGATTTCGATGATGGTATTTTTCAGGCTGACGTACACCAGCGCCGCAAACTATCTCGAGATACTGTACAGGGTTCTTCCGGATGATTTGATCGACCCATTGGTCGATTATGTAGGCACAAACAACTACGGATCGGGTCTTACCCTGGTGCTGATGATCGTTATGACATCAAACCTGGCCTGTGGCAGCCTGTATTCTTTCATGCTTATGAGCAAGGCTGATGAAAAATTCGAGTGCCCCAATCTCCTGGTGCGAATAAAAGCGTTCGGGGTCTACTTGCTGATGCTGGCCATTTTGAATGTTGTGGCCTTGGTGAATTTTTACCACTATATTCCCACTTCGGTATTCAATGCGGGGATAACGGTGGCGGCCTTCTATATACTGTTCAGGTCCTTCTCGTTTAAAAAGCAGGCCTGGCATTATGGCTTGGCGGGTTCGATTGTCACCAGCGCCACCATAATCGCGATACTCGAATTGCTGTTCACATATACCAGCTACGCGACCAACTACAGGAACCTATATGGCCCTCTGTCCTCGATACTTCTTGGAATGCTTTCGGTGTACTATATCGCATCGGCGATATATGCCGGTTATCTTGTCAACCGGGCTTTTGGAATAAAAAGCGAAAATCAGGACTATAAGATGATCTGGTTTTACAGCTTTGGCAATTATATTTTTGGAAGCTTTGCCTCATTTGTGGAATTTATCAAGAGTGAAACCAAGAAACGGCTGTTCAAATAACGGCTACAATAATAATATGAATATTCATAAGGAAAAGCCGAGTCTGTCAATTGGGATGGATCCGGCTTTTTTTGCTGTACCCGGGAATCCGGGCATGTGATTTG
>JAQVDW010000030.1 GCA_028698185.1 Erysipelotrichaceae bacterium
AGTGTCTTCAGTGTATTTTTCTCGATATTCTATGGCGAAGAGGTGACTTTGCGGATGGTCGTGGGATTCGTTGCAATATTTTGCGCCATTGTCGTCTCGACGACAAAACTCAAGTTTCAAAAATCGGTTAAGGGGGATTTATGAAAAGATTATTGATTGTAATGATATGCCTGATTATGGCAATTTCCAATATGACTCAGGTCGCCGCGACCCTAAGTGGGCCGAACCTTTATTCCAATTATGCCATTGCCCTGGATACTCAGACCGGGATGGTTCTTACACAAAAGAATGCCCATGGGAAAATGTACCCGGCGAGCATTACGAAGATCGTGACGGTTGCGGTGAGTCTGCCTTTGATCGAGAATCTCGATGACACAGTGACCATTACCGCCGAGGATCTCGAGACAATATATGAAACCGGAGCCTCATCGGCGAATTTCACCGTCGGTGAGACCGTAACCTACCGTGATCTGGTTTTGGGCACATTGATTCCTTCGGGGGCCGACGCCTGCCGGGCATTGGGGTTCAACCTGTTCGGTTCCCAGGAAGCGATTGTGGCCAAAATGAATGAGCTGGCAGCGAGTTTGTCCCTGACAGACACTCACTTCACCAACACGACCGGAATCCATGATGACAACCATTACAGCAGCGCTTATGACATGGCGATTCTTCTAAGTTATGCCAGCTCGCTGGCCGGATTCGAAGACTTGTTCGCCCAAAATAAGGCCACAAGTTCAAACGGGCTTCATACCTGGTATAAAATGGTGGTTTACAATGCAAACAACGCCGGCATCGACACTAGCAGCCTTATCGGTTGCAAATCAGGTTACACTTCGCAGGCCAGCCATACATTGGCTTCGCTGACCACCGCCAACAACCATAAGATAGCTGTTGTGGTGGCCAATGCGGAGAAAACCGACACCCAGCATTCGCCGACCATGGCCGACACGATGACTTTGACAGATTTCGTGGCTGGAAACTTCAGTGACATTTCCGTAGTCGCCCCCAATTCGCAGCTGACCACAGCCCCGGTTGTCGACGGAACTTCGGGTGAGGTCGCCTTGCTTGCCAAGGACGGAGCGGTGGCCTTTTTGCCCGAGAATTATCAGGAAAAACTCAAGCTCGAGTATCAGGTCGATACACTTGAGGCACCATTGGTGCCAGAACAGACCGCGGGTAAAGTTACAATCAGCTATGACGGGGTGAAACTGCAGGAAATCGATCTGGTCATCAGGGATTCGGTGGCCCGTGACCATATCTCTTATTTCTTGCATCATCCCCTGGAACTTGTTTTCCCATATCTAAGTGGCATCCTCCTCGCCGGGGTCTTCGTGTCCCTGTGGGTCGTTTCGCATAAAATTAAAAAGAAGCGCAAATAAAAAATTACCTTTTGCAAGGTAATTTTTTTATTCTGCTTCCTCATAGTTTTCAACGTTGTGATAAATCTTGTCGACATCCTCACACTCGTTTAAAAGACGCATCAATCGTTCGAAAAGCTCCATGTCTTCCCCTTCGAGAGTGACGTACTCGTTTGGTTCAGTGATGATTTCTTCGATGTCGAATTCCGCAGTCGGACAAGCCTGTTCGATTGCACCTTTGATCTTGTAAAGATCAGTAGGTTCACCGGTGATTTCGATGAAACCTTCATCGTTGAGCTCGATATCGCGGCAATCAACTTCACCTTCCATCAGGGCTTCCAATGCCTCTTCCTCGTTTAGACCTTTGAAAGTCAAAAGGGCGAAAGTGTCATAATTGAATGAAACAGACCCTTCGTTTCCCAATTTCGATTTTGATTTGGTAAAAGCCGGGCGGACGAATGAAATTGTCCGGTTCATATTGTCAGTCAGGCATTTCACGATGACAGTCGACCCGTTAGGCCCGTATCCTTCAAATACCTTTTCTTGATAGTCTTCGGTAACGCCTTGTTTTACTTTGTCGAGGGCTCTTTTGATAACATCAGCTGGAACCTGATTTTTTTTCGCTTTGTCGATAATTCGTCTTAATGATAAGTTAGAATCCGGGTCCGGTCCACCAGCTTTCGCGAGCAGGTAAATTTCTTTACCGTAACTTGAATACAATTTTGATTTTGCGGCTGCTGTTTTGGCCATTGCAACTTTACGCACTTCATGTGCTCTACCCATTGTCTAATTCCTCCTGTTTTTCGAATTCCATGTAATTATATAAAAAAATCAAATTCATTGCAAGGAATCTTGAAAATTAGCAACCAATTATATGACACGACACAAAGGAATGGGCGGGCATGGGGAGCGTTAATGAGATGATTTTCTTCCCCGGGGCTTTTTGTGCTATTTAAATCTTGCGAATCCGGACAATGTATGTAAATATGTTGTTGAATATGGTAAAATATAGGCAGTGACAATTAAGGAGTCTTATGAAAACAGTGATAATAATCGGCGGCGGTGCGGCAGGACTGTTCGCGGCGAGCCAACTAAATTTTGACAATATCCGGGTGGTTTTGATCGAGCAGAATGCGAAACTGGGCAAAAAGCTTCTGGCGACCGGGAACGGCCGGGGAAACATTTCCAATCTGGCGATTGACCAGAGCAGCTTTTACAATGGCGACCGCTTTTTGGATGATATCAGGTCGTTCGACGCTCCAGGAGAATTCGAGAAACTAGGAATGCCGGTACGTTTCGACAACAACCTGGTCTATCCCTATTCCAACAGCGCCAAAACCGTGCTTGACGCCTTTATGATGAATATGGACCGGGTCGAGATAATGCTTGAGACCCAGGTCGTCTCGGTGGTGAAAAAGGACCGCTATCATGTAAATACGAACAGGGGCGAATTTTTCGGAGATTTTGTGATCAACGCGACCGGTTCGATAGCCGGAGGCTACAACCCGATTTTAGAAAGTCTCAACGACTCATTGCCGGTCAAAGTCAATCCCTGGCGCCCGGTCCTGGTGATGTTGAAAACCAAGCCGGTGTACCCGCAGCTCAAGGGGGTTCGGGTCAAGGCCAAAGTCTCGCTGTTTGTCGACAACCGGGAAGTGACATGGCGCATCGGTGAGGTCCTTTTCAATGATACGGGATTGTCGGGAATATGCATAATGGAATTGAGTCGCTACTGTTGCGAGTACGCAAATGCCAAGGTAGAGGTTGTGGTCGACCTTCTTCCCAACTATTCAAAGGACCAGGCCTACAGGATGCATCAGGATCATCTCGAACGTTTCGGCGATGACTACCGCAAGTTGATCTTCACTTCGAAGCTGGCCGATGTCCTGAAAAATCAGGGAATCACCGACTACAAGAACTTCCGTTTTGCCATCACAGGCACCCTGGACTATAAAAGAGCCCAGGTGATGCGTGGCGGTGTCGATTTGGATGACATCAATGACGATTTTTCTTTGAAGTCATGGCCGCACTATTATATAATAGGTGAGGCTTTGGATGTGGACGGTGATTGTGGCGGATACAATCTCCATTTCGCCTTCACATCGGCAAAAAAAGCAAGTCAGGCTATTTTGGAGGCAGTAAAGAATGCTTAAAATCAATAATGTGAAAGTGGGGCTCAACGACCAGAATTATCGCCAGATAATTTCCCAGCTGTTGAATCTCCCAAAAAATAAAATAAACAATGTCAGACTGGTCAAGCAGTCGGTCGATGCCCGACGGAAAAACAAGCTGGCTTTCATCTGTTCGTTCACTTTTGAAACGGCAGATGAGCACCAGGTCATAAAGCTCAATCGCAAGGTCAACCTGCAACAAGTCAAGGAGTACCATTATCCCAAGGTCAAAGGGGAAACTGGAAATGTCATTGTCGTGGGCAGCGGTCCGGCGGGATTGTTCTGCGCCTACAACCTGGCGCGCAGCGGGCACAAGGTAACCATGATTGAACAGGGAGCTCCAGTGGAACAACGCCAGAAAGATGTGGCGCGTTTCTTGCAAACGGGGCAGCTGGACCCATCAAGCAATGTCCAGTTTGGCGAAGGTGGAGCCGGGACATTTTCCGATGGCAAGCTGACCACGGGAGTCAAGGATGTGCGCAAGGATTTCATCCTGGAGACATTTGTCCAATACGGCGCTCATGATGATATTCTCTATGAAGCCAAGCCGCATATTGGTTCAGATGTTCTGGTAAGCATTTTGAAAAACATGCGTCAGATGATCCTGGAAAACGGCGGAAAGATCCATTTCAACACCAAGATGGTGGATATCCAAATCGAGAACAACCAGGTCAAAGCCATCACGACAGTCACTGGGCAAAAGGAGGCGGTTCTTGAATGTGACAAGCTCGTTCTTGCCCTGGGACATAGCGCCCGTGACAGCTTCCGCCTGTTGCATGAGGCCGGCCTGGATATGGAAGCCAAACCGTTTGCGGTGGGCCTTAGAATCGAGCATGGCCGCGATTTCATCAATGAGAGCCAATACGGCAAGTTCGCCGATCATCCGCGCCTGAAAGCGGCCAGCTACAAGCTGGCGGTCCATCCTGACCAACGGGGCGTCTACACGTTCTGTATGTGCCCGGGAGGGATCGTCATCAACGCATCGAGCCATGAGGAAATGCTGGTAGTCAACGGGATGAGCGATTACCGGCGCGATCGGGCGAATTCCAACAGTGCCATCCTGGTGACGGTCAACCACGAAGATTACGGCGACGGGCTGTTTTCTGGAATGGAGTTCCAGGAGGAACTGGAAAAAAAGGCCTTTGCTTTGGGCGGGGGCAATTACCATGTGCCGGTTGAAAAAATCGAGGATTACCTGGGAATCGAAGGCAATACCATGCTTGATCCAAGCGTGATGCCAGGACACAGCTATCAGGATCTCTCGGTCCTGTTTTCCCGGGAAATCAACGATGCTTTGAAAAAGGGGCTCCACCTGATGAACGGGAAGATTCCCGGATTCACTGAAAATGCGATTCTCACAGGTGTCGAGACGCGGTCTTCATCGCCGCTTCGCATCAAGCGGGATGAACACTACTGTTCGAATATCGCCGGAATATATCCAATTGGCGAGGGAGCCGGTTATGCCGGCGGGATAATGTCATCCGCCATTGACGGACTCAAATGCAGCGAGTTTTTAGCTGGAGGTAAATAAGTTGAAGATAATACAGAAATTAAACATCAAGCTGACCAAGAACTTCACCGGGACCCAGCAGATTGCCGCAAGCTTCTTGATGGTCATCTTCATCGGGGCTGGGCTTTTGTCCTTGCCGGTGGCCAACCGGGGTGCCATAAGACCGTTTGTCGACAATTTCTTCATCGCGACGTCAGCCACCTGCGTTACGGGACTTACGCCCCTGACTGTGGTCGAACAATATACTGTGTTTGGCCAGGTGGTTATTCTTGCAATGATCCAGATCGGCGGTCTAGGCTTCATGACGTTGTTAAGCTTCATGCTTGCCAAGGTCCAACGGAAGCTGGCCCTTTCGACCCGGATTGTGCTCCAGGAATCGCTCAACCAGAAGACCCTTAACGGGCTGGGTGATTTTGTCAAACGCATTCTGCGGTTCACACTGGTAGTCGAACTTCTTGGCGCATTCGCCTTGAGTTTCCAGTTCATCCCTGAATTCGGGCTGGCCAAGGGGATATACTACAGCGTTTTCCACTCGATTTCGTCCTTTTGCAATGCCGGGTTCGACTTGCTTGGTTCAAGTTCGCTTATTGGGTATGCGACCAACTATTATGTCAATGTCGTCATCGCCCTGTTGATCATAACCGGCGGGCTGGGGTTCATCGTCTGGTTCGAACTTTATGACAGTTTTCTCAAGGAGCGTAAACGTCACGCCAAATTCTCGCTGTCGCATTACGTAACCCATCTTTCGGTGCATTCGAAAATCGCACTTTCGGTTACGGGAATCCTGCTTTTTGCGGGAGCTGTTTTGACCCTGATAATCGAATACAACAATCCCGGGACCCTGGGCGGCCATAACCTGATGGACAAAATGCTTATTTCGGGATTCACCTCTGTCACCTTGCGGACCGCGGGCTTTGCGACCATCGACATGGCCAGCCTGATGCCGGGAGCTAAACTGATCTTCTGCCTGTTCATGTTCATCGGTGGTTCGCCGGCTGGAACGGCAGGGGGAATCAAGACAGTCACCTTCGGGTTGATCGTTTTGATGATCGTTTCGATATACAAAGGTCACAGCGATGTCATCGTTTTCAACCGCCGGATCAAGAAGCGTCAGGTTCTGCGGGCCTTCTCAATCTTCATCATCGCGCTCACATTGACGATCATGGGGATGTTCATCGTGTTCGCGACGGAAACCCAGCCGGTAATCAATCTGGTATTCGAGATTTTCTCGGCCTTTGGAACCGTCGGACTTTCGGCGGGAGTGACCGGGGGCTTGAGCGAAATCGGCAAATATGTCATAATAGTTTTGATGTATGTCGGCCGGATCGGTCCAATTACGTTGCTTATCAGTTTTGTCAAAAAATCGAACAGCGTCTACAGTGAAAATAAGATTCGTTACGTCGACGACAATGTGTTGATCGGATAGGAGAAAGATATGAAAATAAAACAATGTGCCGTTTTGGGTTTGGGAGTATTTGGTTCAACAGTGGCAACCACCCTGGAAGAAGAGGGGGTAGAGGTCCTGGCTATCGACAATGACCTTTCTTGTGTCGACCGCGTGGTTATCGAAGTCACCAAAGCGGTCCAGGCCGATGTGACGGACCTGGCGCAATTAGAAGAGCTTGGCATCGGTGAATTCGATGCCGCGGTTGTCGCTTTGTCAAACCATCTTGAAGAGTCGATCCTGGCAATCCTGCACCTCAAGGAGCTGGGTGTGCCCCTGGTAATCGCCAAAGCCAAGAACAAGACGGCCAAGTTGATCCTGGAAAAGGTCGGTGCCGATCGGGTCATCCGGGCGGAAAAGGAAATGGGAGTGCGGGTTGGCCGTTCCCTGACGCGGACGACAATCACCGACTTCATCGAACTCAATGACCGTTTCGCAATCGTGGAAATAACCGTGCCCAAGGAATGGGTTGGGAAAAATCTGGCTCAGCTGGATGTCCGGCAAAACTACAACATGAATGTTTTGGGCTACAAGAAACGCGATGCCATGCAGCTCGATGCGATTCCTGATAGCCAGTATGTTTTCAACAAGGGCGACAAGGTTCTGGTAATGGGCGAAGTGAGCAAAATTAGTGAATTAGATACTGAAAATTAGTTAACACTATTTATATTAAATGTTATAATGTGGAAAAGGAGGGATTCTTATGAAACTCGTAATTGCCATTGTCAACGACGATGATGCCCATAATGTTCAAAGCGAATTGACAAAAAACAATTTTTTTGTGACCCGTATGTCGACCACCGGGGGCTTTTTGCGCCAGGGCAACACAACCTTCATGAGTGGGGTTGATGACGACAAGGTTGATGCAGTTGTCAATATCATCAAGGAAAATGCCAGCAAACGGATGGAAAAGGAACCGACTATTCCCCCAACGGAAATGGGCGAATTCTTCAATCCGATGATGATCGATGTCTTGGTTGGTGGGGCAACCGTATTCGTTCTCGACGTTGACCAGTTCTTGAAATTCTAAAGTAGCGTCAGCTACTTTTTTCTTATGAAAAACTTGCCACGAATATCCATCGGTCTGGATAATTTTCGCGCCTGTTTGCTAGAACTTGGATTGGACGCCCTTGAGGGGGTGAAGATCCATGTCGGCGGCACCAATGGCAAAGGGTCCACCGTCAATTTCCTTTGCGAGGCACTGATGACCAACTATAAGGTTGCGACTTTTCAAACCCCCGAACTGTTTGAACGCAACGACATCATCCAGATCGACAAGAAATCCATTTCACCGGAACTGTTCAAAGAACTCTATCACCGTTACTTGTGGGCAATCGAGAAGTACTCCCTTTGCTTGTTTGAAGCGGAGCTGGTCATCGCGTTTTCCTATTTCAAGGACCGCGCGCCCGACTATATCATTGTCGAGGTGGGCCTTGGCGGCCAAAAGGATCCCACCAATGTCCTGACATACGATCTGGCTTTGATCACGAATGTGGGTCTGGACCACCAGGAGTATCTGGGTTCGACCCTTGAACAGATCGCCACCACCAAGGCTGGAATAATCAAAAACGCCACCCCGGTAATAACCGGAGCCACCCAGGATGAGGTCCGGGCCATTTTCGCGGAATTTGCCATAGCAAACGGCTGCGCCTTTGTCGAGGTTGGCGATTATAAATACCGGGATAAAATCCTGGATTGCCTGGGCTATCGCATCGGGCCGCTGGCGAACGATTACCAGGTCAAAAACATCGCGCTGGCCATCAGTGCGCTCGAATATTTGAGAAAAAATGGGACGATTTTACAAAAAGATGCTATAATTAGGGCAATCGAAAATTCCGGCCTGCCCGGACGTTTTAGCCAGGTCAATGAAAGGTTGATCGTTGACGGTGCCCATAACGTTCCTGGAATCGAGGCGCTTCTGGTCAACCTGAAAAACTTTGACGATCCCTTGGTGGTGTTCAACAGTTTCGCCGACAAGGATTACCAGAATATGTATCGCCTGCTCCTGGATAAGAAGTACCGGGTTGTGATCTACTACGATGACCATCCCCGCTCGATCAGGCAAGGCGATCTCAAAGGTGACTCCATCGCGAGTCTTAGTGAGCTTGAACAGCTTGTCAGCAGGAATGAGATTACCGTGGTTTGCGGTTCGCTGCATTTCGCGTTGAAGATTTACCGCCATTTCAAAAAACAAGAAAAGAAGGAAGGATGAGCGATATGGATTATCAGGTAGTGCTTGAAGAATTTGAGGGGCCCCTTGACCTGCTTCTCCATCTGATCAAGGAAAAGCAGATGGACCTGGAAAACCTCGAGCTGGCCAAGGTCTGTGACCAATACGTCAGTTATGTCACCGATATGCAAAACCAGAACCTGAATATCCTTTCGGAATACCTGGTGATGGCGGCCAACCTTCTGGAAATGAAATCGAAGCTGCTGCTTCCCAAGCCGGTAGTCACAATCGAAGGCGAATATGAAGAAGATCCCCGCGAAGCGCTGGTCCGCCGGTTGATTGAGTACAAGCGCTACAAGGATGTCCTGGACCAGTTCAAGGAGAAATATGAGAGCCGCCAGACGATGATCATCAAACCGGCCAGCTCGATGGAGGAGTTTGTCGTCGACACCACGACAATCATTCCCGACAATCTTGACGTCTACCTGCTGATCAAGGCGATGAAAAAGATGTACCAGCGCCTCGCGCTGTCGCGGCCGCTGCAGACCCATATTGCCCGGGTCGACATCTCGATCGACCAGCGCTGCGAGCAGATAGCCGCTTACTTTGCCAGAAGGCGGGGTCAGCGGGTATTGCTTGAGACGCTTATGGAAGACGACAACAGCAGGATCAACTATGTGGTGACGTTCCTGGCGGTCTTGGTCCTTTGCAAGGACCAGAAGGTCGTTATCGAACAGGATGAGTTATTTGAACAAATGTATGTTTTGGGGGTAAGTTAATGAGCGATAAGGAATATTTTGAAATCATCGACGGCATGCTTTTCTTGCGTGGCGATGATGGAATAGATTTGAAGACTATCCAGGTTGTGCTTGAACTCGACAAGCTGTCAACACAAATTCTCCTGGACAAGTATTTGGAGCACAAAAGACAGGGTGACCAGGGCATCGTGGTGGTGAATTTCAACAACGTTTACAAGATGGCCACCAATCCCAAATATGTCGCCTATTACCAGAAGATGGCCGACCAGAACAAGGCCCGTCTTTCAAATGCGGCCTTGGAGACATTGGCGATTGTCGCCTACAACCAGCCGATCACCCGCAATGCGATCGAGGAAATCCGGGGCGTGGGCTGCGATGCGACTATACGCAACCTTGTCGCCCGGGCTCTGATCAAGGATTATGGCCGGGCCGATTTGCCGGGAATGCCGATTCTTTACGGGGTCACCGATGAATTCTTCGATGCCTTCAACCTGACATCGCTTGATGAACTGCCGGAACTCGAGGAGGTCCATGCCGCCAACAATGTCGACATCTTTGCGACCCGCTATCACGAGACGCTCGAGGACTACAATGAGTATTAAAAATACATGGCGTCATTTCCACCTGATAACCAGCCATAAATATCATGTCGCCCGGTTTTGTTTCAAGTGCGGTCTCTACAGACAAGGGGTGCTCCATGATCTGTCGAAATACACGCCGGTCGAATTCAAGACCGGAATCAAATATTTCAACGGGCAGAAATCGCCCAACGGGGTCGAACGCAAGGAAAACGGCTATTCCCTGGCCTGGCTCCATCACAAGGGCCGCAACCGTCACCACTGGGAATTCTGGGTCGATTTCACCGGAGAAGGCACGGTGGCTTCAAGGATGCCCGAGGTCTATGTCATCGAGATGTTCATCGACCGGGTCTGCGCGAGCATGGTCTACAACAGGGGGGGCTTCTCTAATGGCGACCCGCTTAAGTATTACTTGCGTACCCGGGAGTACTGTATTTTCCATCCTGAAACGGAGGCTCTTTTGGTCGAGTTGCTCGAACATCTCGCAAGCAGCGATATCTTTGCGACTTTGGAATACATCAAGAAGGAATACCTGAAATGAAGTTCATGCAATTGAAGTACGTCCTCGAGGTTGACCGGGTCGGGTCGATCAAGCAGGCGGCCCAAAGCCTCAATGTCAACCAGCCCTATCTTTCCCGGACAATCCACGCCCTGGAGGAGGAAATCGGGACCCAGCTGTTCGAACGGACATCAAAGGGGGTCGAACCGACCTTGAAGGGCCGGCTTTTTCTTGACAAGGCCCGCCAGGTGATCAACGAGCTCGATGACCTCCAGATGCTTTTCTACCAGTATCCCACATCAATCAGGCTTCAGGTGGCGCTGCCCCGGGCAAGCTATCTAGCCAAGGCCTACACTGACTTGCTGGCCCATATCGACTTCAACAAGACGACGCTCGATTTCAACTATCTTGAGACCAGTTCGGAAGAGGTGATCAAGCTTATTCTCGAATCCCAGTTCGACCTGGGCGTGGTCCGCTATAGCGCTCTCCAGGAGAAGCAATATTGCCAGTTGCTCTATGACAAGAACCTGAAAAGCCAGAAGCTCTGTGTCTTCCAGGCCCAGATCCTAATGTCCAAGCACCATCCCCTGGCAGGCAAACCGATCATAAATCTTGACGATCTGAAAAATTACACCCAGCTCTACCACGGCGACAACGATTTTTTCCTGTCACCCCACAATTATGAGAATACCCTGGAAAATCATCGGTTCTCCAAACGGATCCTGATCTATGAGCGGGCCAGCCAGCTCGAGATGCTCTCGACCCTGACCGACACCTTCATGTGGGTTTCGCCGATGCCCCAGTCGATCCTCGACCGTTACGGTTTGATCACACGCAAAGCCGACAACATCTGTGTCCAGTACACCGACATGCTGATCTACCGGGACAACTACACGCTGACCAAGTACGATCACCTTTTTATCGAGTTGGTGAACAAGAATATCAATCTTTTCTAGATATGCCTGATTTGGCATATCTTTTTTGACTAACAGGCATAACTCCAATAAGCGCTTCCATGTTAAAATATTAACTAGATAAAAGGAGGACTAATCAATGTCTAGATTCACATTACCACGTGATATTTATCACGGTTCAGGTTCACTGGAAAATTTGAAAAATTTGAGCGGTACAAAAGCGATGGTCGTTGTGGGAGGCGGGTCGATGAAGCGCTTCGGCTTCCTTGACCGGGTAACCGATTATTTGAACGAAGCGGGAATGGAAGTCGCCCTGTTTGAAGGGGTTGAACCGGATCCGTCAGTGGAAACCGTGAAGCGCGGTGCCAAGGCCATGCTCGAGTTCGAACCGGATTGGATCGTATCCATCGGGGGCGGTTCGCCAATCGATGCGGCCAAAGCGATGTGGGCTTTGTATGAATATCCAGAAGTGTCATTCGAAGATCTGATCACTCCGTTTTCATTCCCGACATTAAGAAAGAAAGCCAAATTCTGTGCGATTCCTTCGACTTCGGGGACGGCAACCGAAGTGACGGCGTTTGCGGTCATCACCGACTACCAGAAAGGGATCAAATACCCGCTGGCGGATTTCAATATCACGCCTGATGTGGCTATCGTCGACCCTGACCTGGCGTTGACCATGCCCAAGAAACTGACCGCCCATACTGGTATGGATGCTTTGACCCATGCCATCGAGGCTTTTGTGGGGACAATCCACTCCAACTACACCGACCCATTGGCTATGGCGGCCATTGAGATGGTCGACAAACATCTTGTTGCTTCTTATGAAGGTGACGAGAAAGCAAGACGCCAGATGCATGATGCCCAATGTCTGGCAGGGATGGCATTTTCGAACGCCTTGCTGGGAATTGTGCATTCGATGGCCCATAAGACAGGTGCTGCCTACAGCGGCGGTCATATCGTCCATGGCTGCGCCAATGCGATGTATCTGCCAAATGTCATCCGATTCAATGCGGAAAATGATGAAGCGGCGGAGCGCTATGCTTTGATCGCTCAGCGTCTTGGACTTGATGGGAAAACGACCGATGAACTGGTTGATGCCCTGATCGACAGAATCAATGAGCTGAATGCCCGGCTGGGAATTCCATCATGCATCCAGGATTACGAGGGTGGTATCATTGACGAATATGAATTCATGGAAAAGCTTCCTGAAGTGGCGAAAAACGCTATCGCCGATGCCTGCACCGCAACGAATCCACGTATCCCGACCCAAGCGGAAATGGAAGAGTTGCTAAGAGTCTGCTACTACGGATAGGTTGTTGTTTTACCCGTTTTCGAATAATTGATCAAATGCCCGCCTTTTATGGCGGGCACAATTGTTTAATCGGGATTTCATCTAATTTGAGCGGGCGGCAATTTCCTAGATCTTGCCATTTACATTGGGGATGACCTGGTTTCTTTGAACCAGACGGTGTGCCAGTTTTTAATTATCGGGTTCAAGACAAATGATCTTTTCTGTCTATAAGTTGCCGATGTATCTTTGAATGCAAATTATTTCACTGATTCTTTGATTGTGATATAATGGAGAAGAGAAGGTGAGATCATGAAGGGTTTTGAAGCGATACCGGATAGTCAGATTGACGACTATCGGATTATTTCCACTTATTTTACCGATTTGATATCTTTTTGCCTTTCCAAGGATGTCAACTGGGCGATTTACTATTTTTATCTCAAATGTCAGGAGAATGATATCAACATCTCCATATCCGATATCATCGTCGAGCCGATCCGTGATTTCATCATCAGAAAGGCCAGTGAAAATCAGGAACATTACGTAAATTAGTATTGTTTATTCCAGTATTTTAGGTTATCATGTAGTCGAATCTAAAAGAAAGAGGTAGTGACTTGGAAAGATTGCAAAAATATATCGCAAAAAGTGGTTATACGTCGCGACGCAAAGCCGAAGACCTGATAGTTGAAGGCCGCGTTAGTGTAAATGGAGAAACTGTCACTACACTAGGAACTAAAGTAAAATCGGGAGATATTGTTTTAGTTGATGGCAAACCACTTAAAGGCGAAAACAAAGTTTATTATGTTTTTTACAAACCGAAAGGTACAATTTGCTCATTGAAGGATGAACATGGCCGTCCTTTGGTTACTGATTATTTTACTGATGTGTCAGAACGGATATATCCCGTTGGCCGTCTCGACTTCGATACAACCGGGGTATTGCTTATGAGCAATGACGGGGAGTTCACGAATATGATCACCCATCCGCGTTCCCATCTAGAAAAGATCTATGAAGTGTCAATCAAAGGTCTTCTTAAAGGGGAAACGATCCGCAAGCTCGAAAAAGGGGTATACCTCGAAGGTGTCAAAACCCTGCCATGCAAGATCAAGATTATCGGCAAGGATATTGAGCATAAGACAACCATGCTCCAGATCAAACTTTATGAAGGCAAGAACCGTCAGGTCAAGAAGATGTTCGAAAGTGTCGGACATCCAGTCAAACGTCTCCACCGCTTGAAAGTCGGTTGCGTCGATTTGAAATACATGACACCGGGGACATACCGGATGCTCAAGCCTCAGGAAGTGAAGGATCTTAAAAAACTGGCAAGCGGAAACAAATTCTAACCGATGCCATGCCAATCGGATCAAAACTATTGACAAAAAACAATAAAAGTATATGATTTAGATACAAGCGAAAATATAGGACACGTTGAACAAGCAGGTCGGAACAGCGAAAAGATGGTTGGTGAAAATCTTGGCGGCTCTTGTTTGGTACTCCCTATTAGCTGCCAGTAAAAGCCTGGCCGTTGACTGCGTTAAGGTCTTGAGGCGGCGTTAAGCCGTAAATAAAGGTGGTACCACGGTCTTCGTCCTTTGACGGAGGCCTTTTTATATTGAGGAGGAATATTATGAAAATCACATTTTTAGATGGCAACATCAAAGAATTCGGAGTTGGAACTTCGGCTTTGGAAATCGCTAAGTCGATTTCAAGCTCATTGGCTAAAAAATGCGTGGCGGCCAAGGTTAACGACGTCGTGATCGATTTGAACCGCGCAATTGAACATGATGCGACTTTGCAGCTGATCACCCAGGATGACGTGGAGGCGATTGAAGTGTTGAACCACTCGACAGCCCATCTGATGGCTGAAGCGATCACGAATTTATATCCGGGAGCCAAATTCGGGGTAGGACCGAACATCGAGACCGGATTCTATTACGATGTGGAAACCGATCCATTGATCACCGAAGCCGACCTGCCTAGAATCGAAAAGGAAATGAAACGGATCGTCGCAGCGGGAGCGAAGATTGTCCGCAGTGAAGTTTCCAAGGCGGACGCTTTGGCGATGTTCAAAAATGACCCATACAAGACCGAACTGATCGAGAATCTTGAAGACGGGACTATCACTCTATACAGCCAAGGCAAATTCACTGACCTTTGCCGAGGACCTCATGTGGTGGCGACCTCGGTAATCAAACATTTCAAGCTGATGTCACTAGCCGGAGCCTACTGGCGCGGGGACTCCAACAACCCGATGCTTCAAAGAATTTACGGGGTTAGTTTCTTTTCCAAGGAAGATCTCGACAACCACCTGAAATTCCTGGAAGAAGCGGCCAAACGCGATCACCGCAAACTGGGCAAAGATCTTGACCTGTTCTTCGTTTCCGAATACGGGCCGGGATTCCCGTTCTTCCTGCCAAAAGGTATGGTCGTGCGCAACGAGCTCGAAAACCTGTGGCGCAAGGAACACCAGAAAGCCGGATACCAGGAAATCAAGACTCCGGTGATGTTGAACAAGGAACTTTGGGAGACATCAGGGCACTGGTACAACTATCGCGAAAACATGTACACATCGGAAATCGACGAGAACATCTTCGCCATCAAGCCGATGAACTGTCCGGGATCAATCCTGGTCTATAAAAATGCCTTGCATTCATACAAGGAGTTCCCGATGCGGGTGGGCGAGTTGGGACTGGTGCACCGTCACGAGTTCTCGGGTGCGCTCCACGGTTTGTTCCGTGTTCGGGCGTTCACTCAGGATGATGCCCATATCTTCATGCTCCCTGACCAGATCGAACAGGAAGTCAATGGCGTGATCGATCTGATTGACCACTTCTATAAGGATATTTTTGGATTCGAGTACCATATCGAACTTTCAACCAAGCCTGAAGAAAAGGCCATCGGTTCAGACGAGATCTGGGAAAAGGCGGAAAGCGCCCTGCAAAACGTGCTGGAAAAACGCGGTATCGACTATGTGCTCAATCCCGGCGACGGAGCTTTCTATGGTCCGAAACTGGACTTCAAGATCAAGGACGCAATCGGTCGGACTTGGCAATGCGGAACTATCCAGCTTGACTTCAACCTGCCGGAACGTTTCGACATGAACTACATCGGTGAAGACGGTGAAAAACACCGTCCGGTAATGGTGCACCGCGTTGTATATGGTTCGATTGAACGTTTCATCGGAATCCTGATTGAACATTACGCCGGGAAATTCCCAACTTGGCTGGCTCCAGTCCAGGTCAAAGTTCTTGGGGTAAACAACCAGTACCATGGCGAATATGCCAAGGAAGTGATGGAGAAACTCAAGGCGCAGGGAATCCGGGTCGAACTTGACGAGCGGGAAGAAAAGCTTGGCAAGAAAATGCGTGATGCCCAAATCCAGAAAGTCCCTTACACTCTGGTCTTGGGTGACAACGAACGCGATGAAGCTACTGTCACTTACCGTGAACATGGCAAACAGGAACAGATCACAATCGGCTTCGATGATTTTGTGGCCATGATCAAGATCCAGATCGCCGACTTGAAATAGTTTGGAAGCTAGGTTTGGACTGCCTAGCTTTTCCTTTACATTTTTATTCCGGAAATCGGTTAAAAATGATATAATTAGGCTTATCAAGATGGCAAGATACGATGCCATCTTCGAATCATGAATACGTCATAAAGACTGATTCAAACATAATCTGCCGGATATATTTGAATCGGCTCAAGGAGGATAAGATGAAACAGTACCTAGAAATGGCCCGATACGTCCTGGAAAACGGCGAAGACCGGGGGGACCGGACCAACACCGGAACCCGATCGGTTTTCGGTTACCAGACCCGTTACAATCTGCTCGAAGGATTTCCACTGATGACGACCAAGAAAATGTATCTCCGGCCGATTGCCGAAGAGCTGCTCTGGTTCATCAAGGGCGATACGAACATCAAGTATCTGGTCGACCGCAATGTCAACATATGGAACGAGTGGCCTTATGATGATTACAAGAATCATCAAGATTACAAAAATGAGACCCTCGATGAATTCATCGAGAAGATCAGAACCGATGAAGAGTTTGCCAAGAAACACGGCAATCTCGGCCCGGTCTACGGTGCCCAGTGGCGCAATTTCAACAACGAGGGCATCGACCAGCTGGCCAATGTCATTGATTCAATCAAAAACAATCCGAATTCAAGAAGGCATATCATTTCGGCCTGGAACCCGGCCCAGGTTGATAAGATGAAACTTCCGCCTTGCCATTCGTTTTTGCAGTTTTATGTCAGTGGTGATGGCAAATATCTTTCTTGCCAGCTTTACCAGCGTTCGGCCGACATATTCTTGGGAGTTCCTTTCAATATCGCATCATACGCCCTGTTTACGGCAATGATCGCCCAGGTCACCAACCTGACCGCCAAGGAATTCGTCCACACGATTGGCGATGCCCACATCTATTCGAACCACTTCGATGTGATTAAGACCCAGATTGCCCGCGAACCGTTGCCGCTGTGCCAGCTTGAGCTCAATCCCGAAGTAAAGTCGATTTTCGATTTCACCATCGATGATATCAAGATCAGCGGTTACCAGTCGCATGGCAAGCTAAAAGGCGAGGTGGCTGTCTGATGATCGTCCTGATTGTAGCCATGGATAGAAACAACCTGATCGGCTCGCAAACAGGCCACTTTGGCATGCCCTGGCACAACAAGGAGGATCTGCAGCATTTCCGCAAGACTACCTTGAACCATGCGATTTTGATGGGGTCGACAACCTTCGCGGCCATGAAAAGGCCGCTGAAAGACCGGAGAAACATGGTGTTGACTTCAAAGGAAATCGATATCCCCGGGGTCGAGGTCATCCACGACCTTGGAGCCATAGTCGACCAATATCGAAACAGTATCGATACCCTGTATGTCTGCGGCGGGGCGAGCGTCTATTGCCAGACGATGGATTTCGCCGACAAGATCCTTGTTTCAAGGATTCCGGGTGACTACCAGGGTGAAACCCATTTTCCAGAAATCGACCTGGAGAAGTTCGTGCTTGAAAGCACGACTGATTTTGAAACTTTCAAATTAGAAACATATGTGAGGTTAAAATGAAAAGAATTGCACTGATAGTTTTCCGTTGCCTGCTGATTCTGCCTTTCTGGATGGCGCGGGTGAAAACATATTACCGCAACAGGGACAGCGTATCGTTGCAAAAACGGTATGATTTCATTTGCGGAGTCGATCGCCGGCTTTTGAAAACCGGGCGGATCGATGTTGTCGCTTCGGGCATGGAAAACCTGCCTGAGGAGCAAGGATACCTGCTGACGCCCAACCACCAGGGCTTCGCGGATCCGCTGGCGATCTTCGCATCGCATCAGAACATCTACAAGGGTGTGGTGAAAAAGGAGCTGGTCAACGCTCCGCTTATCGGCAAGGTCATCAAGATGCTTGAATACACCCCGATCGACCGCCAGGACAACCGCAAGGCCGTCAAGACGATCAAATCCGTATCCAAAGAGCTTGAGGCGGGGATCAATTACCTGGTTTTCCCGGAAGGGACCCGTTCGAGAAAAGGCAATGAGATCAATGAGTTCAAGTGGGGCACTTTCAAGATGGCGACCGTTGCCAAGGCCCCGATTGTGCCGGTGGCCATAGTCGACAGTTTCAAGGTGTTCGAAAGCAACAATATCAAAAAAACAACAGTTTACCTTAAATACCTGGAGCCAATCCGCTTTGAGGAATATCAAGACCTCAAGACCAACGAGCTGGCCCTGGAAGTTGAAAAGCGGGTTAAACTTGGAATCGAGGAGCTAATAAAACTTAGAGATGGTAAGACCAGCAAGGATTAAAAACATTGAGAGAATGCCGGAGTTCACCGCATTCAAGACATGCAAAAATCCCGACAATGAGAAGGTGATAGTGATGAGCGTCGAGGAATACGAGTGCATCCGGCTTATCGACTATGAAGGGATGACCCAACAGGAGTGCGCCGAAGTGCTCAATGTGGGCCGGACCACGGTGCAGCGGATGTATGATGTCGCGCGAAACAAAATTGCGATCTACCTTGTTGAGGGGGCGATGCTGAATGTGGCCGGGGGCAACTACCAGATAACCAAAGGTTGCCAAAGGCGCCAAAAAGGACATCGGTTGAACCGATGTCCCAAGATCAATCAAGAAGATTGAGTTTTTTCAAATAATGCAGGTATGGTTCGTGCTTTCGCGCGACCAGATTGCAGCCATTGAGCAAATAAGAGCTGGCGACATCGCTGGCTTTTAATATTTCGCTGAATTTGTCATCGATGCGTTTCTTGGACGAATGGTTGGCAATCGCCTGGGTGACCATGTCGATTTCCAAATCCTCGAAAAGACCGCTTTTGACCATGAGTTTTCTGGCGTATTCTCCAGAGAGCAAGGCGTGGTTATGGCTGTTGTTGTTCAGGTAAGTGGCGCTATCGTGGAGCAGTCCGGCGATGGCGCAAAGTTCGGTGTCGAAACCTTCCTTTTTGCCGATCAGGATGTTGAATGTCGCTACCTGGACCAGATGTAACATGGCCTCGTTCAGGTTGAGACCAAAACAGCGGCGGTTGAGGTCGGCGAAGAATTGGTCCTTGATTATTTCATAACGGTTCATCGGCGGAGTCCTTTCGGGTAGAGGTTCTTGATCATGTCACTTTCCTTATAGAAAGAAAGGGGATATCCGTCGCCGAAGATGACCCCATAGCCCCGATTTCCCACCGCTGGCAGAGTCAGCCCCGCAAGATAGTCGGTGAACTCCTTTGAGTCGACTGGAAAATCAACGAAGCGTCTGACCTGGTCTTTTGTCAAAGTCCGGGCCAGTGAGTGGGAAGGTTCGAAGCGGTTCTTCTTGCATTCTCCCAGGTGGAGCCCGTTTCGCAGGATCTTGAAATTCGACAGTCTGACGAAGTTGGGTTGGATTGCATAGATGTGGCCGTTGGAATTGAAAAGCTGCTTGGGAGTCGGGATGTTGAGATTCTCTTTGTAGAACTGGCTTACCAACTCGCGCTGGGCTTTGGCGACATTGTCTTTTAGCGGCTCGGCTTTCGTCTTTTTCCCTTCGATTTTTTTCAGGATGGCGATGAACTGGCCTTCCCCCTGGTATTTGTGGGGATACATCCGCACCGTCCCTTCAAGAAAGATGCCGGAGGTCATTCCCGGATGCAATTTGACGGGAACCAGCTCCATTGGATAATTTTCAAGCATGTATCTGACCTGGTCCTCGTTTTCTTCAAGCGAGTAGGTGCAGGTCGAATAGACAAGCAGGCCGTCTGGCTTCAAAAGTTCGAAGGCGCTGTCCAGCAGCTTTCTTTGGATCGCTGCGCATTCGGCCACTTTTTCAGGCGACCAGGTTTCAATCGCCTTGTCGGTTTTGCGGAACATACCCTCACCCGAGCAGGGCGCATCGAGAAAGACTTTGTCGAAAAATCCGCTCAGATCCCGGGTGAAGTTCACGGGATCCCCATTGGTCACGATTGTGTTGGTTATTCCCATCCGCTCGATGTTTCCAGAGAGGATCCTGGCCCGCAGCGGCGAGATGTCGTTGGCGACAAGCAGGCCATCGCCGGAGAGCTCCATGGCGATCTTGCATGATTTGCCTCCGGGAGCCCCGCACATGTCGAGCACGTAATCATCCGCTTGAATGGCGACCGTGTTGGCGACAATCATGGCGGCCGGATCCTGGATGTAGTACAGGCCTAGATCGAAATAAGGGTGCTTGCCTAGAAAATAGTCGAGATGGTCGTAACGGTATCCGTTTGCGATAAACTCATGGGGTCTTATTCTGGCATGGTCGAGATGTTCAAGGATATCACTCTTCAAAGTATTCAAATAAAAGCCCTTCGACTCGTGTTGTTCCAGGGCTTTTTCAAATTGGGGATATTCTTCCTTGAGAATATCCGCCATTCTTTGGTAAAAAAGTTCGATTGCCATTATAGCAGGTGCTTGCAGCTAAGATAAGTTGGGATTCCGTTTTCGTATCTGAGCATGACTTCTCCTTGGATAAGGGGTTTGAGGTATTCGATGGCATCTTGAGTGATATCGTTGCCTTGTTCATTGATGAAATGGCGCGGCATTTTCTGTTCCAGATTAGCGATGTTTTCCACATCATTATGGATGTATTCGATCGTGTAAGGGTCATTGCTTACTCTTTTCATCGAAACGACCTGACCGCTGAGGTTGTTCAAGGCGCATTCGATGGCATGGATGCCACAGTTGAACGACTCGTCCAGGTCGCATTTCGATGCGATATGCATCGCGCAACGTTGCAGGACGTTGAGTTCGATCGAGCGCACTTTGCAGTGGAATCGGTTGTAGACCAGGGTTTCTAAAACCTTTCCGGTTCCCGAGTGAAGGATATGGCCAAAGGCATCCTTTTTGACATAGCGGCTGTCGGCATCGAGATAGTTGCCTTCCTCGTCGCGGATACCTTCGGAAACAGCCACCACCACGAAACGTTTTTTCTTCATCACGTTCTCGATGTCAGCCAAAAAACGGTCCTTGTCGAATGTCACCTCAGGGAGATAGATCAGATCCGGAGCGCTATTATATTCGTTGCGGCTCAGGGCGCTTGAGGCTGTCAGCCAGCCGGCGTTGCGGCCCATGACTTCGACGATTGTGATCGAAGGCAGGTCATAGATGGAACTGTCATGGACTACTTCAAGCATCGAGCTGGCCACGTATTTGGCTGCCGAACCGAAGCCTGGGGTATGGTCGGTGCCAAAAAGGTCGTTGTCGATTGTCTTAGGCAATCCGATGAAGTTGATGTCGATTCCGATGAATTTGGCATAGCGGTTCAATTTCATGACTGTATCCATCGAGTCGTTGCCACCGATATAGAAGAAGTCGGTGATTCCCAGCTCCTGGAGGATCAGGACTATTTTTTGGAACTGGCTGTCATCCTGGGTATGGTCAGAAAGCTTGAAGCGGCATGATCCAAGATACATCGCCGGAGTCGTTTTCAGATTGTCGATCTGGTCATCGTTGGCGAATTCCTCAAGCAGGTTGATGATGCGTCGTTCGATCAGGCCCTGGATTCCGTTGATCATACCGTAAATATTCTGGAATTCTCCAGACTGTTTGGCTTTGGATATGATTCCGGCCAAAGTCGCGTTGATGGCTACAGTCGGGCCACCCGACTGGCCGATAATACAATTTCTTTTTTTCATTGAAAATCTCCTTATCATTCATAAGCATAATAACAAACTTTTTTCCCCTTTTCAACAAGCAAAAAATCCAAAAGTACTT
>JAQVDW010000031.1 GCA_028698185.1 Erysipelotrichaceae bacterium
AAAAAAACGGGTTTCCCCGTTTTATTGATTCATTCAATCCATCAGCCGTTTTTCCCCGGTGATGGCCTGGATGTCCTGGATATCCTGGGTGACTTCTATAACCCCAAGATATTCACCATTATGGTTGCGCACGGCGAAGTATCGGATCAGGACGTATTTCCCCTGGAATCTGATCCAAAAGTCCTCATGGTCCTTCTTGCCGGATTTGAAATCGGCGACAATGCTTTCGACCACGTGGACGCTTTGAGGCGGATGGCAGTTTGAGACCTTCCTTCCGATGATTGTCCTTGTCCGCGGGAATGCCCGGTCTTTGCCTTCCGAAAAGTATTTGACCTCGTCGTTTTTGTCGACAAAAGTGATGTCAAAAGGCAAGGTGTCGAGCATCGCCACGAGTTCATCCGGTTCGAAACTGCCTGAAGGAAGTATAATCTTTCCAACACCGGACTGGTCTTGAAGCTCCTTCAAACTTGAATCATCATGTACTTCGCCATAATCGAATTGGGGCACCTCGTCGATTAGATAACCGATTTCCCCGCTTTGATGGGCGATAAGTTGCCATTGTTTATCGGTGAGGTTTTCCACCAGGATGGGAACCATGATGTTTTCTTCCTTGTAGATCATCTCTTCGATTTCTATCAGCACTTCCTCAAGCCTGACAACCGCACTGCGCAAATCGCTGTCATCATTTAAGATTTCTAACTTGGCATCCTTCAACATCTTCTTGATCTTGTCATCGACTCCCCACATTACTTTGGGAGGCGCGGTGATCCCGTATTGTTCCATGTAAGGGAACAATAGGTTCTCCTTTTTCAGGTAATGACGGTCAATCCGGCTCAATTCCTCAAGACCGGCAAGAATGGCTTTCTTGTCCATAGTGTCGAAGTGGGGCCGGATCATTTCATCGATTACATTCTGGATCCGCCTGTTTTCAAGAACCAGGACATTCAACGGATGGCCCGGGATACTGCTCAGATCCACCGGGGCATGGATCTGTTCGATTGATCCCTTGAAAACTGCGGCATGGACATCGCAGAGGTTCTGGATTTCCGCGACCGGCAAGCCTTCCTCAATCAATGCCGCTTCGGCTTTTGAAATCTCGTTGGCACCGACACCATGAAAGGCCGCCGCAAACCCAGATTTTACTTCCTCAAACGATTTGCCCTCATGAATCTGGCGCAAAATATCCTTGAGAGCCTGTTTGCGCATTTCACTGTTATTAATAAACTCGCTCACAACGATACCTCCTGTATCAACTTACGCAATACTTTACCAAATTATAACGCAGGTCAACAATTCCCCAAAACGATACGATAAAGATTTTTAAGTGCCCCCGTAATACCGACTCAATAAAGGCTGTATCCCTGAACCTGTTTTTTGCCTTAAAAAATTCCTGCAGGTAATCTTGCAGCTCGTAGCCATCCCTTGAATCCGGTGATTTATATATCGACGAATATGGCCGCCAAATCCAAGGCGGGTTCAAGTACAACCATCGCCTCATCGAGAAAGGTATCGGTAAAAATGCTACGGAACCATGAATTCAAATCGGGATACAAATAATCCACCCAAACTTTAATTGGATTTTTAAATGCCCTGGTCTTTGCCCGTGTCGAAGACTAGAAAAAGATTTTCTTCTGCCGTGATTTTCCTTTTGGAATGCAAATATCCTGACTGCCTAAAAATCCAACCTGTAAATTGCTCTACAATCGCATTATTGAAACCTTGATGACAGCTAAAAGAGTACCCTTGTCCAATCAACCAATCCGGTTAGCGGGATTTTGAACAGAAAAAAAGAAGCCGGATCCTCTTTCTATCTGAAGTTATAATCGGTGACTATTGGATCGCGGTTCAATGTGACATCATTGAAGTATTCATATTCGCAGATTCCCAAAAATGATCCATCGATGTTGTAAACATTGTCAAAACCGTGTTGCATCAGGGCACGGACCATGTTGTATGAACGTTGGCTTGAGCGGCAGTGCACGTAAATCGGACGATCCTTAGGAATCTCGTCAAGACGGTTGCGGAACTGGCTCAACGGGATGTTGACTGAAGTTTTCAGGTGGCTCACCGCGAACTCCCGTTCTTCCCGGGCATCGATTATGAAGGCTTTGCTTTCAACAAGTTCGCGGACCTTGGTTACCGGAACTTTCTTGAAATCGCCGTTAAGGATATTCAAACCGACCAGCGCTCCGTGGTTGACCACGTCCTTGGCAGTTGAAAAATGCGGCGAGTAGCTCAGTTCCAGTTCCTTAAGGTTTTCCAGGTTCCCGTTGAACATGATCGCAGTGGCGATCACGTCGATCCGTTTATCGACATTGCCTTTGCCGATGGCCTGGGCTCCCAGGATCTTTCCTGAAGGATAGGCGAAGATCAGCTTGAAGAAGATATTGTTCGCACCAGGAATCAAAGACACCTTGTCTTTTGGGATGATATATGAAAAATCATAAGCGATTCCCTTGGCCTGGCATTGTTTCTCATTAAGTCCGGTGTTGGCCACATTCAAACCAAAGACTCTCACACTTGATGATCCGATTACGCCGGTGTTGACGTAGTTCTTGCCATAGACATGGTCGGCTGCGGCGCGCGCCTGGCGCTGCGCTGGTCCCGCCAATGTCAGCTGGGTTTTTGCCCCGGTGAAAAAGTCGGTTGTCTCGATGGCATCACCAACCGCATAGATGGCAGGGTCGCTTGTCTGGTAGTGATGGTTGACTTTGATGGCCCCGTTGATGCCAAGTTCCAACCCGGCATCCTTGGCCAGGGTATTTTCCGGGCGGACACCGATTGACATGACCACTGCCTGCGCCTTGATCTTCCGTCCGGAGCTCAGGATTACCTGGTCTTTTTCAATGGCAGCCACACAGTCGCTTACCACCAATTCGACACCGTTGTTCATCATTTCGCGGTGAACCATCTGCACCATGTCATAGTCCAATGGTGCCATTACCTGATCCAATGCTTCGATCAAGGTAACGTTGTATCCGGCAAGCTTCAGGTTTTCCGCAACTTCCAGGCCAATGAATCCGCCTCCGACAACAGCTACGTCCGACACCTCATTGTCTTTGGTATAGGCCATCAGCGCTTCGACATCGGGCACAGTCTTCATTACAAAGACATGTTCGTCATTGATTCCTGCGATGCTTTGTGGTCTTATGGCATTGGCTCCAGGAGCCAGGAACAATACATCATAGTTTTCCTCATATGTCTCGCCGGTGCTGTGGTTTTTCACGATCACGCTTTTGGCTTCACGGTTGATCGCGACAACCTCATTATATACTCTGGCATCGATATTATATTGCCGGTCGAACTGTTCTGGCGACATCATCACCAGGCTTTTGGCGTTTTCCACCTCGCCGCTTATATGGAACGGGATTGAACAGTTGGAAAAAGAAACATACGGTCCTTTTTCAAACATCACGATCTGCGCAAACTCATCCAAACGGCGGATCCGAGCCGCCACTGAAGCACCGCCGGCAACACCGCCGACTATCACTACTTTTTTACCCATCAAATTATCCTCCTCGTTATTTTTTTATCTAGGTATATTATATTCCTTTTAGCTGTCAATTTCCAATCGTATGCTCCTGGCATTTCTATTGTCCCTGTTGACAAATCCATTATAGCCATCGACAAACCTTTTGTGAAATAATTAATTTGAATTCAACCATTCGAAAAAAGAATAATAGATTGGATAAATTAGCCCGTTGCCGTTATAATATATGATAACCAGACTTCAATCGTCGTTGTTCAAGGAGGCCACCATGCTCGATTACCGTTACCAGACATTTTTGATCCTGACTCGATACCTGAATTACACCAAGGCGGCCCAGGTCCTGAACCTGTCCCAGCCAACGGTGACCAAACATATCCAATATCTCGAGGACAACTTAGGTACGAAACTTTTTCACTACAATGAACGCCATCTCCAGCTCACCAGTCAGGGAGAAATCCTAAGAAAAGGTGTTCTGGCCCTGAATGGACAGGTCGAGAAAATCATGGCCGAACTGGACCAGAGCAAGGCGGTTCGTGACTTCAAAGTCGGAGTCTCAAGAACAATCGGCGAGGACTATATTCACCAGCACACCTGTCTTTTTTGCGAAAGGCCAAACGCCAATATCGAACTACTTGTGGAAAACTGCGTCACTTTGTTTGCCATGCTCCACTCCAAGAAAATCGATTTCGCCCTGATCTCTGGTCCGGTAGGCGATTCCGACCTGGAAAAGATACCTTTTTACCATGATGAGATAGTTGCCGCCTGTTCGCCCCGGCACCATCTCGCCAATCAGGATATCCCCTTTTCAAGACTGGAAAACGAGCGGATTCTGCTTCGCGAAGAAGGTTCGGGAATCGCCAATGCCCTGAAACTGTACCTGCCCGATGCCAATAAAAGGCTGAATTCCTTGACCAACCTCAGCCGGATCGGGAACAACCAGCTGATTAAGAACTTCATAATGGATAACGACGGCATCGGCTTCTTTTTCAAAATATCCATCGAGGTCCAGCTGCAGGACAACACAATCAGCCTGATCAATGTCAAGGAGCTAAAAATCGGGCAGGATTTCTATCTTGTCTATCTTAAAGACACCAAAACCAAAGAAGAAGTAACCCAGATGCTAAAAATTTTCGCGCCTGAAGACAACATTAAAGGATGGACCGCCAGAGAGTAGTCCATCCTTTTTTATCTAAATATTCTCTATGCTTGTTGCGATGTAGCCGACGTTTGCGATTGCCGCCTTGATTGAATCATCGATCAGGGATTTTTCAGCTTGAACGAGAGCCAGATTATTGGCCAGATCGACTTCGACCGCACCGATTCCAGGCAGCTCGCTTAACGCTTCTTTCACGTGATTGACGCAATGCTGGCAGCTCATTCCTTCAATCATTATTTTCTTGTTCATCTTCTTGCCTCCTATTTTTTCGGTTTGAATTTTTTCAATCTCAAAGCATTGGTTACTACTGATACCGAACTCAATGACATTGCCGCACCGGCAATCATCGGATTGAGCAGCGGTCCACCGAACAGATGCAGCAATCCCATCGCCACTGGAATTCCCAGGGTGTTGTAGCCAAATGCCCAAAACAGGTTCTGCTTGATATTGGCAATGGTGCTCTTTGAAAGCTCGATTGCCGTAGGCACATCCATCAGATCGCTACGCATCAGCACAATGTCAGCGGATTCGATGGCCACATCGGTTCCCGAACCGATTGCGATGCCGATATCGGCCTGCGCCAGAGCCGGCGCATCGTTGATGCCATCTCCGACCATTGCGACTTTGGTGCCGTCTTCCTGGAGTTTCTTGACTTCGTTGGCCTTTTCTTCAGGAAGCACTTCAAAAAGAACCGTGTCGATGCCCACACTCTTGGCGATCGCCTGGGCCGTCTGGCGATTGTCGCCGGTAATCATCGCCACTTTGATGCCCATTTCCTGAAGTCTGGTGATGGCCTTTTGGCTGCTAGGTTTGATCGTATCGGCAACCGCCACAACCCCGGCCAAATTATTGTCGATGGCGACGAACATCGGAGTCTTGCCCGCCTGAGCCAGTTCCTGGGCTTTTGTTTCCAGTCCACCCAGGTCGACCTGGTTTTGATCCATCAGCTTTTTGTTGCCTGCAAGCAGCTCGACCCCGCCAAGGGACACCTTGATTCCCTGACCGGTTACTGCCTCGAATTTCTCGATTGCGATAAAGCCGATCTGTCTCTCCTGGGCGGCCTTGACAATGGCCTCACCTAGAGGATGTTCGGACCCCTTTTCGCTTGAAGCCACCAGTTTGAGCAATTCGTCTTCATCGAATACCGGCGTGGTGATGATATCGGTGAGCTTCGGTTGACCCAACGTGATCGTCCCGGTCTTGTCAAAGACAATCATCCCGATCTTGTGAGCCGTCTCCAGGGCAGTTCCACTTTTGATCAAAACGCCGTTTTCAGCTCCCTTGCCGGTCCCGACCATGATTGCCGTCGGGGTGGCAAGGCCCAAAGCGCAAGGACAGGCGATTACCAGTACCGCAATGAAGATAGTCAGCGCGAACGTCGGCGATTCGCCTCCGATGAAATACCAGCCAAGGCCCGCCAGCGTCGCCAAAGCAATGACAACCGGAACGAAATAGCCGGAAATGACATCGGCCATCTTGGCGATTGGTGCCCTCGATCCCTGGGCATCTTCCACCAGCCTGATTATCTGGGCTAGAGCAGTGTCCTGACCGACTTTTGTCGCCTGGTACTTGATCAGTCCGAACTTGTTTATGCTCGCACCGATTACAGTCGATCCAGGTGCCTTTTCGACCGGAATACTCTCTCCAGTAAGCATAGATTCATCGACTGCGCTGGTTCCTTCGATCACAATTCCGTCAACCGGATACTTCTCACCCGGCTTGACAATCAGGACATCTCCGGTTTCCACTTCGTCGATGGCGATCTCCATTTCAGCACCGTCTTTTTCAAGCAGCGCTGTTTTTGGCTGAAGCCCCATAAGCTTTTTGATTGCCTGGGATGTCTTGCCCTTGGACACGGTCTCGAGATATTTCCCGAGCGTGATCAGGGTGATGATGGTAGCCGCGGACTCGAAATACAGATTCATCGCGTATTCATCGTGGCCGTTGGCTATCTCCACAGTGGCGAAGATGCCATAGATAAAAGCCGCTCCTGTCCCGATGGCGATTAGGGAATCCATGTTCGGACTTCCTTTGAAAAGTGTCCTGAGTCCGATGCTGTAAAATCTACGCCCGGCAATGACGACCGGCACGGTCAATGCCAGCTGGACCAAGGCAAAATTCAAGGGGTTGTGGTGGGGGGTGATGACCATCGGCAACGGTGCCCCAAGCATATGCCCCATGGAAACGTAGAGCAACGGCAGGGTGAAGACCGCACCGACTAAAAATTTGCGCCACATGGCCTTGATTTCGTTTTCTTTCTTTCTGATATCCTGGTCAGAATTAACGTTGTCATCGACTGCCTGGTAGCCCGCTTTTTTGATGACTGACTTGATCATCGATGGCCGAACCTTGCCACTGTCATAGGTGATGACCAGCTTCTCAGTCGCCAGGTTGACACTCGAACTGCTCACACCGTCAAGTTTTGACGTTACGCGCTCGATTGTCTTGGCGCATGCTCCACAGGTCATCCCTTCAATCCGGAATGTTTTGGTTACCTCATCACTAAGCGCCCTGTAGCCGGCCTTGGCTACAGCATCCTGGATTTGTTTGAAGCTGACGCTGGTTTCGTCGTAATCGACGCTCAACTTTTCGGTGGCGAAATTTACAGCCGCCTCATTGACGCCTTCCAATTTGGATGTCGCTTTTTCAACTGCCCGGGCACAGGCCGTACAGGTCATGCCTTCGATCTTCACGTTCTTTTTAGCCATTTTCCTTGCCTCCTTTACTTGCCAACCACTCTGCCAAGCAGTTCGATAACTTCTTCGATTTTTTCCTCGCCCCGGTCGTTTTCAAAGGCATCTTTGACACAATGGTTCATATGTTGTTTTATAATAAGCAAATCCGCTTTTTTAAGCAGTGACTGACTGGCCAGGATCTGGTTGGACACATCCACACAATAACGCCCATCCTCAATCATCTTTATAGTCGCCTCGATCTGTCCTTTTGCCGTTTTTAGCAGCTGCAACGCTTTTTTCTTTTCCGCATTCATTTCACAACCTCCACCCCCCTACCCGGGGGTCATCATTATCATACACCTGCTGTCTGGAATTGTCAAAGAATAAGCCAAATATCCATCACAAGCCGGATTTCAGGAATTGTAATTTAAATTGGCCGTAATTATCTCACAGGAAAATCAAAATTCTTAATTTCTAAGACCCGTTTGCTGTCAGACTATGGCCCAGCCACCAATCACGATGTCATCGTCATAAAATACGATTGCCTGTCCCCTGCTTATTGCTCTCTGGGGCATGGCGAAGTTTACTCGAACATGGTCCAATCCTGCCCTGACGAATCAGCCCATTGTTGTTGATGGCCCGATCGGATTTTCGCCTTCGTCCGGAAGCTTTCGGGCATTTTTCAAAGGCAATCCAGTTGCAATTGGCAACAAGCAATTCCCTGCTTTCCAAGGAATTTTCAAGGCCTACCGTCACCTCATTGGTGAAAGGATCAATGGCAGTTACATCTCTTCTTTCATTCACCTTGAAATCAAGCCCTTTGCGTTGGTCGATGGGGTAGTTGATGATCCCATGGTGTTGCCCGACAATATTGCCTTCCCGGTCTGTGATTGGTTAAGGTGGATATTGTTCGCCGTGTAACCCTTGATGAATTTGACATAACCCCCAAGGGGAAAGATGTTGTGCGCTAGTTGATCTCATATCGACCTCGGGCGTTGCATATCAAGTCGCTGTTTACGACCTGCGCCCGTTGACCCCAATAATTTCCTGAAAGGATAGTCCAAAGAGGCAACAAACCGGGATCCCGCCTCCTATGTTTATGGAAACCGCATTTTAGACTATGGGTGTTTTGAAAATAAAACGGATTTTTTCCAGCCATCGGTCGTCTTTGCAGACCACGAATCCGGCCAGGGCATCAATGTGCCCTCCTAGATACTTGGTTCCGCTGTGGACCACCATATCCGCCCCCAAATCAAAGGGATTTTGAATATACGGTGACAGGAATGTGTTGTCGACAACTACCAGCAAACCATTGGTCCTGACATAGCGACAACTTTGGCGATACCGATGATGTTCATCATCTGATTGGTGGGGGTTCAAAATAGATCGCGCTTGTATTTGATTTAATGCGATTTTCAATCGGCTCCGGTGCCAGAGATCCGCCCTATTTGCATCTATCACGTTTTTTTGACTGATATGGTCGAGCAAGCGGCCCGCTCCGCCATAAAGATAATAATCCACGATAATATGGTCGCCAGAAGGTGAGCAAGTTCGAAGATTGCGGTAATGGCAACCATCCCTGAGCTAAAGACGACAGCGCCCGATCCGTTTCCGAGATCCACTACAGTTTTCTCTACCTGTTTGCGGGTCGGGTTCTGAAGCCGGCTGTAATCATAGCCGCTGCTTTGATCGAGTCCCAAAAGCCAACCGTGGCGCTTTGGTAAATCGGAAAACATATGGCCCGCGACTTGTCGCAGAAACTTTCACGACTTTCAAGGTGGAGCCATTTGATCTGGATATCGTGTTCCCTAATAACTCCCTATTTTATCTTAGTCCTGGAACAGCGCGGTCGACAGGTAACGGTCGCCGTTGTCAGGCAATAACACCACTATGTTCTTTCCTTTGTTTTCCGGCCTTTTCGCCAATATTTCAACTGCCTTCAATGCCGCTCCTGAGGAAATCCCGACCAGAACCCCTTCACTTTGGCCAAAGAGGCGACCATATTTGAAAGCATCTTCATTGGCGATTGTGATCACCTCGTCATAGATTCGCGTATCAAGAGTAGCGGGCACAAAGCCTGCTCCGATTCCCTGAATCTTGTGGGGCCCCGGATTGCCCTGGGTCAATACCGGACTTGCTTCAGGCTCGATTCCAACAACCTTGATATCGGGATTTTTCTCCTTTAGAAAAGCACCGACCCCGCTGATTGTCCCTCCGGTACCGATCCCGGCAACGAAGATATCGACATTTCCCTGTGTCTGTTCCCAAATTTCCACTGCGGTTGTTAACCTGTGGATGGTTGGATTGGCAGGATTTTCAAATTGCCCCAGGATCAGCGAATTTTCAATCTGGGCGTGTAGCTCATCGGCCTTGGCGATGGCCCCTTTCATACCCAGGGCACCCTCAGTAAGGACTAGCGTTGCCCCATAGGCCTTGAGGAAATTGCGGCGTTCGATGCTCATCGTATCAGGCAGAGTCAGTATCGTTTTGTAGCCGTAAGCCGCGGCTACGGCTGCGATTGCGATTCCCGTATTCCCGCTGGTCGGTTCGATTATCACGGTATCTTCATTCAACAGTCCCCTTTTCCGGGCATCCTCTATCATCGCATAAGCTATCCGGTCCTTGATTGAACCCGAAAGGCTATATCCTTCAAGTTTGGCAAATATACTCGTATCTACGATTCCCGTATTTTTCGCGAAGCGGCTTATTTTCAACAATGGTGTCTGGCCAATCAATTCGATGGCGCTTTCGACTGTTCTATTCATTTTCTTTTCTCCTAAATATCAATAATTTCTGATTCAATCATATCGGCATCATGTGCAAAAACACAGAACACGACGCCTCACTTATATTCCATACTATTTTAGTAGGTTTACTATAATTAAACTATACATTTTTGCCAAACATATGTCAACCATGGTGATAAACTTTATTTATCGTTGGTCTCAACAGCCGATTAAAGAACTTCTTGATAACAAAAAAACACGACCTGTGTCATGTTTTTGATTTGTTCAATATTTCCAATATTCCAGGCAGGCTTTCGAGGACATATTCCAGTTTTCTATTTGTCGTGTGCCCGCTCAAAGTGGGCCTGACTAATTCTGGCGCCCTTTTTTGATCATCACAAGGCCATGATCAAGTGCGATGGTTCAAGGCTTCCCTAAGGCACAGGACGAACCGCTCGACGCACATATTTCCAGACCGTCATGCAGGACAAGCATGGTCTCAGCCAAAAAAACGGATTGTTGGCCACGGTCCACCACTGGTAAAACAGATCCGTTCCTTGCGGGCATTTATCCTATCGGCGACTCGGGATCGGCTTTGTACACGGCCAATCTGGCTTTTAGGGAGAAACTCGATACCGACGCCACGTTTGCATATTCCTCGAAGAAAAAAATTCCTTCTCCGCAAAAAACATCACTTGAAAGCCGCTTTGTTGCGGCGTTGTCTAGATATACCAGGCGATCCATTCCTGATTTTCTCCTTCATGATGCCAGTCGACCAGATCCTGCAAGCTTATATTGTCGACAACCTCGGAGATGGCATCGTCAATTTTTTTCCAGACCCGGGCGGTCACGCATTTTGTCGAGCGGGTGCAATCACAGTTTTGCTCGACGCAATCGACCGGGGTCAGGCTGCCTTCAATCAGCCGCAAAATCATCCCCACTGTGTATTCCTCTGGCTTCTTGGCTAGAAGGTAACCGCCTCTGGCGCCACGGATGCTCTGGACATAGTCCGCCTTGTTGAGCATCGATATTATCTGTTCCAGGTATTTTTCGGAAATATCCTGGCGCGCCGCGATATCCTTCAATTTGATCGGTTCACCTGACTCATTGAGCGCGAGATCGACCATCATTCTCAATGCATAGCGGCCTTTAGTTGATATCTTCATATTTTCCTCCATTTTCCACATTCCTATGGGATTAATATATAATCAATTCGAACAGTTGTCAACAATTACGGTTTGGGCCGCAAAAAAACCTCTGCTTTTGCAAAGGTTGATATCAAACTGAAGTATAGCCTCCATCGATTGGCAAGATAACCCCGGTGACATATGAAGCCTCGTCGCTTGCTAAAAAGATCGCTCCGGCGTTGAGTTCCCCTTCATTGCCATATCGGCCAAGCGGAACCGTCGTTTGCATATAGGCCTGGAATGTATCGGTGGATAGTGTTTCAACTGTCAACTCGGTGGCGAAATAACCAGGGCAAATCGCATTACATGTGATGTTATACTTAGCCAGCTCGGCAGCCACCGCCCGGGTGAAGTTAACCACGCCGCCTTTGGATGCATGGTAGGCTACGGTATCGATGGCAGTATTTCCCACAAGTCCGTACATCGAAGCGATATTGATGATGCGGCCGTAATTGCGTTTTTTCATGATATTCGCAAATGCGCGGGTTACCAAAAAGACGCTTTTCAAATCGACATCCATTGTGAAATCCCACTCTTCGTCGGTCATTTCCAATACTCCGGCATTTTTTGCCGCGCCGGCATTGTTCACCAGGACATCGACTTTTCCAAACGTGTCCTCGACCAGCTTGGCTGCGGCATTTACTGAAGCCGTATCGGTAACGTCACATTTCACACTCAAGGTTTTGACACCGTACTTTTGAAGTTCGTTTGCAAGTTCGTCAAGCCGTTCCTTTCTTCGGGCCATCAGAGCCAGCGTTGCGCCCTGTTTGGCAAAACCTTTGGCCATCTGGGCTCCAAGACCTGATGAAGCCCCTGTTATTACAACTACGCGATCCTTTAAATCAAACATTGAAACACCCCTATCTTTCATCTGTATTTATGATAATTATTTCACAATCACCACATGTAACAATTCTACCACTTCAATCTGATTGGGTCAATCCAATAATTGAAAGCGCTACGTTTTTTCAAAAAAAGAAACTCCGGATAGGCACCGGTGTCTTAAGCGATCTCATTATTTTCCATTTTCTTATTCGAGCAGGATACCATCCTTGAAGGCATTGCCGGCCTTGGCTCCCAACTTCAGATATTTCTTGTTCACCGGATCGTAGCTGATCAGTTCTAGTTTTTCAGGATCGATCTGCCCCAAGTCATCGAGAACTTCCTCGGCGGCGGCGACATTGATGATCTCGCCAATAAGCAGTTCTAGCTGTTCATCATAGCTGATCAATTTACATTCAAGCGTCATCGGCAACTGTTCGATTACCGGAGCATCGACAAAATCGCTCTTGCTTAGAATCCAGTGGGTCTTGTCGAGTTTTTCCTTAAGATTGTTGCCCGATACGATTCCCACGAAATCGGCGGCTTCGAGATTCTTCTGGTCGGCCATGGCGACAGTGAACGCCTTCTTGTTCAAGATGTTCGCAACTGTCTTGTGCTTAGCACTCAAAAACAAGGCGATTTTGTCATGGTCGGCGATGGTTCCCCAGGCCGCATTCATCGCATTGGCGCTGCCGTCCTCGTTGTAGGTGGCGATTACCAGGACGGGCAAAGGGTACATAAAAGGTTTGGCTCCAAAATTCTTTCTCATAACATTTCCTCCTGTCAACATTGGAATCAAAACATTAGTATATGGATTATTATATATAATTTTACACCTAATTGCCGGAAATTGAAAGCCGGATTGCTTACATCGTTGATGTTCGCCCGGAAAATTGCGTCATCATGGCGATTACCAGCTGGCCCGGTACTTCTCCATCAGGCTGTGCATCAAACTGGCTGAAGTCGGCGGCGTGTAGGTTATCGCATTGGCGCCGGCCTCAATCGTCTCGCTGATTGTCTTCTCGCTGTCGCCTCCAGTGGCGATGATTGGAATATCAGGGAACTTTTCCCGGATGGCCTTGATGATCTTGATTGTGTTTTTTCCGCCTGAAACATTGAGAATGGTCGCTCCCGCCTCGATTCTTTTGGCAATGTCTTCATATTCGGAGATGACTGTGACAATCACGGGGATATCGATTGTTTTCCTGACTCCCGCCAGGACTTCATTGCTTGTGGGAGCATTGACGACAACTCCCATGGCACCCTTGAATTCGGCATCCATCGCCAGATTGATTACCCTTTTGCCCTGGGTTATGCCCCCACCCACACCGCAGAATACCGGAACGTCGGCCGACATCACCAGCACCTGGGTGATGATTGGTTGAGGCGTGAAGGGGTAGATGGCAATTATCGCATCCGCATTGCAGTTGCGGATCATAGCGACATCGGTCGAAAACAGCAATGATTTTATTTTCTTGCCGAAGATTTCGATCCCGCTGCAGTTCTCGATTGCTTCGGGAACCTTTACTATGTGATTCCTGAATGTGCCGTTGATTACCGGCGCTCTTTTGGTTTCATTTTTGCTCATGACTTTTTTCCTTTATCTGTCTGATTGATTTATTGAGGAGACCCCTTATAAAAGGAAATTGACCATAATAAAAAAGATTTTCAAACATGAGCACAAGAACCGCTTTAGTCGCGGAAATCAAATTCGAAAACCTCAATTATTATTGACAAGACCCGAATCAGATTTTGATTTTTCTTGGCCTTGCCTCCCACTGTTCAAGCTCGACATTCCAGTATCCGACCCAATCATTCATTGCCTGGTGGTCCGGATCGCTGGGATCCATCATGATTTCACGGAACCGCATAAATCCAGGCACCCCGCCGACATCTTCAGGGGGAGTCTGGCCGCTTGCTTCCACAAGATAAGGTGAATCCTGGTCATAGTCTTCCAGCACCCTGAGCAACTCGATTTCATGGACCCAATAGTCCCCGAAATCATAGACATATCTTATTCTGTTACCATCAACCAGGAACTCGCCTAAGGTGTGGTTGCCTATCAGGATGGCTTCATTGTCATACTCGAGATCCTCCTGATAAGGGACAAGTCGGGTCACAGGATTGGATTCCTCACCTCTGTAGATCGTAAAGTCATAGAGGTGGTAGTTTTTCCAGTCAAAAACATTCTGAAGGACCTTGTGGAGTTCGGTCAAACGCAGATTGGCCGGGACAATAATAGTCCGGGTCGCCTTGTAAACTTCCAGATCCAGACTCACCCGGATTTCCAGGGCCTTATAGCGCCGGGGTTGCTCTCCGGTCAGATTGGCCAGGGCAGCGACCATCGCCTCCTCAGGCGTGAAAGAATCACCTTTGTTTTTGGAATAGTTGACCGGGAAGCGGTTCAAGGGTGCCCCGAGGGTATCGCTGAACATCTTGGCAACACCCATGTATTCATTACCGATGTAAAACGCACTATCCAAGCAGGCCCGGTTGACCCATGCCGTTGCCGCCCGGTTCTGGTTGCGGGAATAATCGATTTCGCCGGCCATGGCCATGTATTTGGCGACCATTTCCGGATTCAAGTTGAGATCCATAAGCGAATTGTGGATGCCGTTGGTAATGATTTCACGACTTTTTTTAAGGTCTTTCTTCTTGACTTGGTAGATTGCCACGGCAAACCGGGTGGCGTTGTTGACCAGGACTAGAAGATCCTCCCTCTTGCGGTTGGAATAGACATTTGTCCAGTTCGCTGTCCAGGTGAAAAGAGGACTGATTGAATCATCACTGGGGGCTGGTTTCAAATCCATGGCATCGGCCAATTTTTTAGTCAAAGCTATCTGCATATTGTCTGCTCCTGTTCCAATCAGGCCCAAGATTGCACCTCTTTTTAGAAGCGCAATTGGCAAAGGCCCGATTAATGGTGTTTCATATATGATGATTATATCAAAAAGAGAAGCTCAAAAAAACAATTACTTAAATAATGTTTCGAACTTGGCAACCCTTCTAGCAGTATTTGGACACTCGCATTTCCAAAAATCAATATCGCCAACTTGACTCAGTCTGGTTGTGTCTTTGTATGCCGGCTTTGGGCTTTTCTAAAGCATCGTCGAATTAAACGGTGCAAGGTTTTAGTAAAGTGTTCAAAAAAAAAGCAAAAACACCCATCATGCCTTTACGACATGAATGAGTGTCATGGTCTTTGGGTTCCTAATCCAGGATTCTGCCATCTGTCGAGATAGTCACTACCTGCCATGGGATGAATTTGCCGCTGGCCTGGAGCGCCTTTTTTGCCGCATTTTCGATCCCGCCACAGCAAGGCACTTCCATCTTGACGATGGTGACCTTCTGGATATCGTTGTTGGCGATTATCTGTGTCAGTTTTTCGCTGTAATCACCCTCATCAAGCTTGGGACACCCGATCAGTGTCACGTGGTTCTTGATGAATCTTTCATGGAAATCGCCATAGGCAAAGGCTGTGCAGTCGGCCGCAATAAGCAGGTTGGCCCCAGCGAAAATCGAAGCGTTGATTGGTGCTAGCTTGATTTGCACCGGCCAGTGGGTCAGCTGGCTTGAATTTTCCTGACGTGGCGCAGGCGCTTTTATGTTTGGCACATCGCGCTTGAACACCGCAGCCTGGGTTCCTGGGCAGCCGATGTGGCCTACCGTGAATTTCCCTTTGGCAGCCATGTTTGCCTGGACTGCCGCTTCATCATATTCGGCCGCCTCACGTTGTTCGAAACTGATCGCCCCGGTAGGACATGCCGGCAGGCAGTCACCAAGGCCGTCGCAGTAGTCATCACGTATCAGGACCGCTTTGCCTTCCACCATTGTGATTGCCCCTTCATGGCAGGCCTGGACGCAAAGGCCGCAGCCGTTGCATCTGGTCTGGTCTATCTTGATAATTTGTCGTAACATGGTTGTTTCCTCTCTAATCTTCAATGTCCGTATTGTCATCCCTTGCATGATACATCATCTTCCAGCGAAAGTATGTTGTAAATCCAACGGTAATTTGTTATCCGATCATTGTTTTTCCAGGTTTGCCATTATTTCATTATAGCGACCGGTCGCGAGCATGCTTGGCTGGCCTTTTTTACAAAATGAAAATTTTGCAAGCTTGGGAACGACCCGTTCGACGACAATCTTTCCATCGATCATCTTCGCCTGCAAGGCCGCAAGGGCTTCTAGGAATCGGGAATCTTTTCTTGCTCTGTCATAAAACGACAACACATAGACATAGATGAAAAGATTGTAGTTTCGAAACGGGTATTCGACTTGCATGAAAAGGCTGCCGATGCCATAGTGGCACGGTCCTAAAGGCGCCCGAGTCGTCCAGTGGTCCAGCAAAAAGTCCACCGCAAGGTCAAGCGCCGGTTCCTTGTTGGCATAACCGCCAAAACGGAAAACGTTGAGAGCAACCAGTGTTGGAAAAGGATTCGAAGCCTCCGTTTCTTTGCCCCGGCCGAAGCTGAACTTATTGCAACGCCATCCCCCGTCATCATGCTGGATGTCAAGCAGGTGGCGCAGTGTCTTTTGGATTCTTTGATCGTCCGCATATCCCATCTGGCAAAGGACATTGGCCCCATGGATTGTCTGGCAAGGATAGCTGGCCCCTTTTGGTGCCAGCTTGAACCGGCCGTCCTCCTGCCAAGTCTCGAAGATAAGATCGGAACATTCCTTCAGCGGCGAAGCCCCGGGATCCATACCTAGTTCCATGAGATAAAGGACGCTTTCCAAGGTGGAAAACGGCGCTCCCTTGATCAGTCGTCTGTCGGCTGTGGTCCAAAAATCATCCCCCAGGTCAAAGCGATGGGAAAGAATCCGGGCCACATCCGCTTCATATTGGTCATCTACAGTCATATCGATGCCTCCCTTACATGGTTCAATATAGAAACTTACCTGAACGCCGTTGAACCGGCCTTCAAAATCCAGCCAGCCAAGCGTCCTTTCTAACTAACATAAACCCAGTGGAACATTTTTTCAAAAATCCCCTGGTTCCAGAGCCGGGATTTATTACGGGTAATGAATTCGTCCGGCGAAACCGTAGCGCAACCCGTTCCATGTGCTGGTGATCATTGAAACAGCAGCATCCTGAGTGAACAAACCGTAATGATGGATGTAAATGACATTGGCTAACTGCTTGGATACTACAAGGAGTGTTAGTTGCTTATCCGGGTTCCAAAATCGACTTGCATCACGCCAGCTCCCTCTTCCTGATGGCATCAAAGTTGACCAGGTGATAGATACTATCAAGCAAAGGATATGGAGCGAAATCATTTCGCAATTATCGTATAAAACCCATTTTGATGCGGAGGCTATCCGACACCATGGGGCCAAAAATCAGGGACATACCCCCAACTCAGCTCGACAATCTGAGTTCCAAAAGTGCTCTCAGCGGTCATTTTGAATAAAAAGTAATGCAATTATTCTTGTCGCCAAAGATCTAGGTCATGCTTCAGTTCAGTGGAAAACACCAACGGCTTAAACTCTTAAGATCATAGCCAATTCCGGAAACCAGATTATTGCGGTTTCTATAAATAGAACAATGTGGCGAGGATGGAAATCAAAATGGCATAGTAGTGATACCAAGGCAAATCCATCCTGTGGATCAGATATACCGATAACCCAACAGCTAAAATCATGATTGCGAAAAAAAACGGCTTAAACTCATACATTTGGACCCCGATTGAAATCATCATCGTGGCCAATGCCCCGGCAAGCACACTAGCCTTGATCCAGTCAATTAACCTTGTTCGATAAATAAGGGCACAGATCAAGATGGCACTGATTCCATAAATTATCCTAACCTTGGAAATAAGATCAAATGTCCCTGCTTGAATGGCCATTTCCCTGACCGTCAGGAAAAGAAAAACATATATCCCATATGCAACCGCCAGTGAAACCAGACTTCCACCAGTGACTATAAGACCATTTTTTATAATTATCGAGATATTTTTCATATGACATCACTCTCCACTCCGCTTCACAAAATAATATGCCTCGTAGCCATATCCAAGAAAGTAAAAATCCGTATTCGAAAACTGTTCAAAGAAACAAACACAATACGAGAAATATACAATCGCAAAGCAAAAAATCCGGACCCATTACGAGTTAAGATTTCATAACGGGTCAAGACCAAAGGTACGAAAAGATAAGTTGAACAGCCAAGGGCGACTCGATTCCACGTTCATACCTCACACAAGGATTTTATGCTTTGATAAATAATCATTCAAATTATCATCTTCTAACTCAATATTACAACTTTTCCTGCTAAATAAACGCGCATCCACATATAGATAATGAATAAAAGCAAATGGAATAAATACATATTTTATAAACCATTGGAATTTTTGATTGAATTTTGCGGTAGTGGGGTAGTGTCAATATCCCCTGGGGTTCGAATATTCGGAATTAATCAGCCCGATTCAAGATCCAGAGCTTGTTAAAGGAATGATTCTACTTGCAAATCAATCACGATACTATGGATACCCCAAAAGGGCCCCATCCCTAAAGATAATGGTGCTTTTCGCTATTTGATGTTCTTTTCGCTCCACTGACCCAATGATTCGAATATTGGAATCAATCCTCTGCCACTTTCAGTCAAGGAATACTCCACATGCGGCGGGACCTCGTTGAACTGGATCCGTTCCACAAGACCCAGCTTTTCCAGTGATTTCAAGGTAGATGACAACATCGTGTTCGAAATGCTTGGCAAGGCCTTCCTGAGTTCCCCAAAACGCATCGGCGACTGGAATATCAGTTCATAAATAATAAGTGAATTCCATTTCCCCTCAAATATCGCCATTCCCTTATGAACGGGGCAATTAATGTATTTGCTTTCTAACATATCGTCCTCCTGGTTAGTTGTTTCTTACTATGTAAGATTAAACTGCGTACTTGATTCATTTTACGTACCAAGTATAATTTTATTACAGGCATTTGTCAAATGCTTGGATAAATATTACACGGAGGATCTAAAATGACAAACATCGAAAAAGTAATGGATTATCTAAACAAGGCCGAAATATTCTATGTGGCGACCGTCGCTGGTGACCAGCCCAAATGTCGGCCATTTTCATTCAAAATGGAATATGATGGCAAACTTTACTTTGGAGCAGGGACATTCAAGGATGTTTACAGGCAACTTCAGGCAAATCCCAACATCGAAATCTGCGCCAGCACCGGGCAAGGTTTCCTAAGATATTACGGCATCGCGGTTTTTAACCACGATCCACAGATCGAACAAGCGGCGCTTGAAAAAATGCCGATGCTCAAAAACATCTACAACGAGCAAACAGGAAAGAGACTGGGCATGTTCTACCTGGAAAATGCAACCGCCGAATTCAGAAGCATGTTAAATGTTGAAGAATCGCTGGAGATGTAGGATTTGACTTTAGATAAATATCTGTCATAATGGCAGATTTTTTTTGATTTGAGAATCATATGGGGATTCGAATTAACTGGCGCCGTTTTTTAAACCAAGAACGAAATCCTTGAAGATCGTAAGGTCGTGTATATCCATGAAGGTCAAATCCATAAAAAGACAAAGGACCCAACTCGACAGTCAGGTCTTTTAGAATTGCGCTCCGGAGATTTATGTAGTACAAGATACCCATCCAGGATATTTAAGAGTAATGCCGATAACCTGACCAGATTGACATTTTGTCCCATTGAAAGTGATAGACGCCAGAAGACAATCCCATTATGTCAAAAACCCGGACTGGTGCAATCTCAATTAGAATTCCATCAATATAATAATTGCGCCATTTTTCGATTCCCTGATTCAACTTCTAGTCTTTATGCGCAAACCGGGCGTATATGTAGGTCCCCAACAACATTCCTGAAAAAGTGACCAATCCTAAAATTTTGCCTTCACCGAGCTGGGCAAGAACGGTGCCCGGACACGCTCCAGAAACAGCCCAACCCATTCCAAAAATTATCCCACCGATTATCGTGTTGTGATTGAACGGTTTCCGGTTTATTTGAATTTCTTGGCCGTTAATATCCTTGTTGCCCAAGGCCTTCAATACAGTCATCCCGATTGCACCGACGATGATTGCGGTCCCCATCAGCAATGCAAGTTTGAGATTTTCGCCTGTAAACATCTGATAGATGTAATCATAATGAGAAGCTCCTGAACGACTCAAAGAGAATCCAAAGAACATGCCGGTGAACAAATATCCGATTTTCCTAATCATCCTAATTACCTCCAAACACAATAATTCTTATCAAGAATGTAGTGAAGGTACCAGCCAAGAGAAAGCATATTGTCGCTATAATGCTTGATTTTTGCCCCGTGGCAATTCCATGGATACTGTGACCTGACGTGCACCCACCAGCCAGGCGGGCGCCAAACCCCAGAAGTGCACCACCGCTGAAGAACCAGAATGCATAAATACCATAATTCCAGTTCAACCTGTCAGTAAATAGCCCCATCCCGGATTCCAATAATGGCATTCCCGAAATTCTAGCTGATACAAATCCGCCAATTATCATACCCACAATGAAGATGAAACGCCATCCGAATGGGTCTTTATAAGTGGAGGTATTCAGCCATTTAAGCTTGCTTGCCCGATTAAGAATTTTTAAAATATTACCATATCCCGTGGATACACCCAGCGCGGTATTTAGAAAATAGTACATAGCCGGCACCAGAATTCCTATCGCGATGCCTCCAAGCCACCAAGGCCACAAATCAACAAGAAGTAATTTCACAATTATCATCTCCTTCCACAACTGTCGGATAGCCCAGGGCAATCCAAGCCGTCGTTCCGCCGATGACATTGATCACATTTTTTGCTTTACTCAAATTCAACATCAAACTTGCCGCCAATAGCGATCGGTTCCCCGAATTACAGATGAAAGCAACCGGTTTGTCTCCTTCGAGATCCTGATACTTCTTTCTTACATCAGGCGCGGGGATGTGCAATGTACAGCTGATATGGCCACTGTCCCATTCACTTTTAAGCCGGGTATCAATAAGCAAAATT
>JAQVDW010000032.1 GCA_028698185.1 Erysipelotrichaceae bacterium
CACACCTGTTCCCATCCCGAACACAGAAGTTAAGCATCATAACGGCGAAGATAGTGCAATGTGCGACAATAGCAAGCTGCCAGTTTGACACGAAGGACGGAAGTCCTTCTTTTTTTTGCCTTCAAGGCCAAAGAAAAGAACCGGCTGGCGCCGGTTCAAGGAAGAGAGTTTTAATATATTATTTAGGGAGAGAGATAAGGTTCAATCACCTTACAAGTCAAATATAAACCCTGGAGATGAACTCAATATTAAGTGATTGTGGTAAATTGACGTCATATGGTTTCCAGATTCTTGAATCTGTTGAGAATGTCCTTAAGCAATGCGTAGCTTATGGCGATTGTCACCAGATCGGCCAATGGCAGGGAAATGAATATGCCCATGGTTCCAAGCAGTTTGGCGCAAAGATAGACCAGGGGGATGACCGCGATTATTTTGATCAGACTCGTCAAAAGGGCCTGGCGAGCATATCCGATCGACTGAAACAATGATGAAGTGAGTATTGCAATCGGAAACAGCGGAATCATCACAATCACCAGGCGCAAAGGCAGCGTACCGGCTTGGACTAATTCGTTGTCGCTGGCAAAAAGGTAGAAGACCTGAGGAGCGAAAACTTCCAGGATGACAAAAGAAGCAAGCCCGTAGAAAATCATGATCTTTATTGCAGTCGATATCGCTTTGTGGAGCCGGCCAAGATTTTTGGCACCGTAGGCGTAGCCGATTATCGGCTGGGCACCCTGGCGGATTCCAATCATCGGCAAAACCATGAAGCTCGAAACCTTGTTGATTACCCCGTAGACGGAAACCATGATGTCGCCGCCATAATAACCGAGCGAGTTGTTCAAAATCAAAGCAAGGATGCTGTTGCCGGCCTGGACGATGAAAGCTGATGATCCGATCGATACGATGTCCCAGAACAGTTTCATCTGGAATCTTAGGTAACGCAGACTTAACGAGAAGATTGACTTGTGGCGCAAATAGTGCATTACCAGATAGATGGCGGCCATTACTTGGGAGATGACTGTGGCAATTGCCCCGCCTTCTATTCCCATGTTCAATTTGCTTATAAGCAGGTAATCGAGGATGATGTTGCCGACAGCCCCGATCAGGATACCATTCATTGAGGTTCTGGCCGCTCCTTCGGAGCGGATGATATTGTTGAGACAGATACCCATCATAAAGAACACAAATCCAGGAAAGATTATCTTCATATAGGCATAGGCATAAGGAAAGATGGTTTCGCTTGCTCCGAAGGCGCGCAATATCGGATTGATGAAGATAGTTCCAACCAGGGCGTATCCCAGTGAAACTATCAGGCAGAAGGCGATTGTGGTAACAAGTGTCGTATTCGCTTTTTCCTTATGGTTCTTGCCTAGTTGCCGGGATATCAAAGAGGCACCGCCCATGCCAAACATCCCACCGATGCCAAGGGCGATGGTCTGCAAGGGGAAGGCGATCGAAAGCCCGGCAATGCCAAGTTGGCCTACATACTGGCCGATGAAGATGGTGTCGATGATATTGTACAACGAATTGACCGCCATGGCGATTGTTGCCGGCAGTGAAAGGCTCAAAAGCGCTTTGCTGATCGGCTGGTTGGCCAATACGTCGATATTCTTGTCATTCATGGTCGACACCTCCATCTTTGTTCATCGCAATCGAATACTCCAGCAGAGCGTTGGTCATATCGTAAAGCTGCTCGTACTGTTCTTTGGTGAAGCAGGATTTGATCCCGTTATTGTACTCATCTATCAATCCGATTATCTTCGAACGGACCGTGATTCCAGCAGGTGTCAAGGAAATCCGGAATTCCCTTTTATCATCTAGATTCCTCACCTTAACGAGATAACCCTTATCGACCAGGGTGTTGATGGTCCGGGTTCCCAGGGCGGGGTCGACGATGATTATTTCGCATAGCTTTTTGGCGGTAATGTCGCCGTCCACCGGAGTGTTTGTAAGAAAGAAATACTCCGAGGTAGTGATATTGACACATTTGAGTTTCGATGCCAGCCACATTTTATAATGGCGTGACGTTATGTTGATGCATTTTAAAATCGGATATGATGACATAAGACCTCCTTAAATAGTTGACTTGTCAATTATAACAAAAAACGATTGACAAGTCAACTATATGAAAGGGCTTTGAATATTCTGGGTGATGTGGTATCATTTAGAAAGAGTCATAAAGGAGATCATATGGAATATACACAAATTGGCGAATTGACAGTTTCGAATCTGGCACTGGGATGCATGAGGATTGGGAACAAAAGTGAAGAAGAAGTTTATCAATTGATATTGGCGGCCCTTGATGCGGGCATCAACCTGTTTGACCATGCGGATATCTATTACGGTGGAAAAAGCGAAAAGGTCTTTGGCCAAGTCCTGGCAAACCATCCGGAATTGCGGGAGAAGATCGTGATCCAGACCAAGTGCGGAATTGTGCCGGGTGTCTGCTTCGATCTTTCAAAGGAACACATCCTAAAAAGCGTCGATGATTCTTTGAAAAGATTGAATGTCGACTGCATCGATATCCTGTTGCTTCATCGGATGGATCCGCTAATGGACATCAACGAGGTCAAAGAGGCATTCGACGAACTTAAGGCAGGCAACAAGGTCAAATATTTCGGACTTTCAAACGCGTTGCCATCACAGTTCGAACTTCTTTCAAGCGTGCTCAATGTGCCACTGATGGTCAACCAGGTGGAATTCTCGCCGGCCCACACCAACCTCATCGACCAAGGAATATTCATGAACATCAAGACGCCTCTGGCAACAAGCACAGATGGTAACCTGATCGACTATGCGATGATGAAGAAGATCAGCATCCAGGCGTGGTCGCCGATCCGGGAATCGCTTGCTCATGATACCTTCCTTGATAATCAAGATTACGCCAAGCTCAATGAGGTTCTAGATGAGCTTTCGCAAAAGTACCAGGTATCCAAAGGGGCTATTGTGGTGGCGTGGATCAAGACCCATCCGGCCAAGATCACTACGGTCATCGGCACAACCACACCTGTTAGGATCGCAAAGATGGCTGCCGGTATGGCGGTGAACCTAACCAGACAGGAATGGTATTCCATTTACACCTGGGACAAGAAGTTGCCATAAGGGAAAGCAAACCAAATAGTCGGAGCAATCCGGCTTTTTTTGCAAGCCCTTACCAAAAAAAGCTAGTGCAACAACCCCAAAAATGTAGTATAATGGCTTCAATTTAGAGGTGAATATAATGAAGATATTGAAACAGATTGCGGTTGTGTTTTTTATTTGTCTGTTGGGGGAGGTTATCGCCCAGATCATTCCGGTGAACTTTCCTTCCAGCGTGCTTTCAATGGTCCTGCTTCTTGCGGCTTTGTTGCTTGGAATAATCAGAATCGAACATGTCCAAGAGAAGGCGAACTTCCTGTTGGACAATATGGCATTTTTCTTTATCCCTGCCGGGGTTAGCATCATTGAAAATTTCAACTACCTGAAAAATGCCATTGTTCCGTTTGTGTTGATTTGCTTTATTTCGATGATTGTCACATTTGTGGCGACAGCTTACAGTGTGACCTTGGTCATGCGACTTCTAGGAGGCCAAAATGATTGATTTGACAGCGGTGTACGCTTCACCATTTTTTTCCATCACTATTTCCATCACCGCCTATGTGCTAGGACATCTGATCTATCAGAAAGTCAAAAGCCCGGTAGCCAACCCGCTGCTTATCGCCATCTTGCTGGTTATCGCCGTTTTAAAGGGTCTCGGGATTCCTTTTGAAGTTTACCGCAACGGCGGGGATTTCATTTCCCTGTTCCTGGCACCGGCGACTGCGGCTTTGGCCTTGACAATATATTCCAAGATTACCATATTGAAGAAGAACATCATTCCGGTCATTGTCGGCAGCGCCATCGGATCGGTTGTATCCATGGTTTGCGTCTACCTGTTGTGCAAGTTGTTCAATCTCGATGCGACACTTACAGCCTCACTCCTGCCCAAATCGGTGACGACCCCGATTGCGATGGGCATCTCAACATCCCTGGGCGGTATTGCACCGGTAACGGTTGCGGCTGTGGTAATGACGGGAATCATGGGATCGGTTTTTGCGCCCCTGATGATAAAAATATTCAAGGTGACCAATCCCGTGGCTGTCGGATTGGCTATCGGTGCCTGTTCCCATGCGGTCGGGACTTCGCGGGCCCTGCAAATCGGCGAACTTGAAGGCGCGATGAGCGGGGTTGCAATTGGAGTCTGCGGCTTGATGACGGTGATTTTCGCGATGTTCATCTGACGGTAAAATCGGATGTTACAAGTAATCCTTGAAGGAGACTAATATGCAGAAAAAATATTTGCGCCTGTTGAAAAAACAATTCGCTTCCAAACAGGCAATCTATACGGAATTGATCAATCTCGAGGCGATCCTCAATCTGCCAAAGCCGACCGAACACTACCTATCGGATCTCCATGGCGAGTTCGGGGCGTTCAACCACATCCTCAACAACTGCTCCGGGGTAATCAAAGACAAGATCGACCTCTATTTTCCGGAAATCCCGCTGGCCAGACGCCAGGATCTGGCGACGTTGATCTATTATCCCGCAGCCAAACTCGACACCATGGATCTAAGCGACGAAGATTACTTCGACATCTTGACGACCCTGATCGTTTTTGTGAAAAATGTTTCTTCGAAATACACCCGGTCCAAGGTCAAAAAGGCGCTTCCCAACGAATATGCCTACATTATCGACGAATTGCTCCACATGGTCGAGGACGAGGACAACAACCAGAAAAAATACCATCTCGAGATCCTCAACACCATCATCAAATACCAGAACGCCGACCAGTTCATCATCGCCATATGCGATTTGATCAAGGTGCTTGCGGTCGACAAGATCCATATTCTCGGAGATATTTTCGACCGGGGCCGTCAGCCCCACCGAATTGTCGACGCATTGATCGACTATCATAAGGTTGACATCCAATGGGGCAATCATGATGTCCTGTGGATGGGCGCGAAGATGGGCAATGAGGCCTGTATCCTCAACGTGGTTCGAAACTGCCTGCGCTATGGCAACCTGGACATCCTTGAGCGGGTTTATGGCATACCATTGCGGGATCTTGAAAACTATGCCTACAGTCTCAATTATCAGGACACTACCGAAGGCATGATTGTCATTGTCAATAAGATGGTGATCAAGGCCGAAGCCCAGCTGATCTTGAAGCATCCTGAATATTCCAATGAGCAGCGCCATCTAGGATACAAGATGAAATGCTACGAGGAGAAAATAAAACCGGAATACCAGGACCTCAAGGTCGCCTACGACAAGAAGGAGCTGGTTATTCTGGAAAATCTGAAGGAAGCTTTCCTGGATTCCAAAGAGCTAAAGCGCCATGTCGATTTCCTTTTCGAAGTCGGTTCGATGTACAAGATTGCCAACAACAATCTCCTGATCCATGGGTGTATCCCGACCAATGAGGACGGGAGTTTCGCCTATTTCGAAGCAAACGGAAAGAAATATTCGGGCAAAGCCCTGCTCGACTATTTCGAGGAGATGGCCCGGTCTGGCTACTATCAAAACGACGCTGCGGGGATTGACATGATGTGGTATCTGTGGTGTGGTTATTATTCGCCTTTGTACGGCCGGCACAACAAGCTGTTCGAGCGGATCTGTCTCGACGATGAACAAAGCCACATCGAAAAACGCAATCATTACTATGACTTCATCGAAAACGAAGATTACCTGAGGATGGTATTTGACCAGTTCGGGCTAAGCGACGATTTTCCCCACATAATCAACGGCCACACACCGGTGCTAGTGAAAAAAGGAGAACAGCCGATCAAGGCCAACGGCAAGGTCATAATCATCGATGGCGGACTTTCCCAGGCCTATCAAAAGGCGACCGGCATTGCTGGCTACACTCTGATCTACACTTCGCATATGATGAAAATCAAGTCACATTCACCGTTTCTAGGTATCGAGGATGCCATCGAAAACAACGGCGACATCACTTCACAGACCGACTTCACACTGTCAAGGCCAAGCCGGATATTTATCAGCGGCACCGACGATGGCCTGGCGATCAAGGAAAAGATTGCCGACTTGCAGTTGTTGCTGCACTATTACCATCTGTTGTAGACAACCTTGTCAAGAGGTTGTTTTTCATTTTGGTTGCAATATCATAGGATAATGGTATAATGGTTAGGTGGAATCTAACTAAAAAGCATGGGGGTATATTATGGGTAATAAGGATAAGTTGATCGTTGCCTTCGCTCACTTGATGGAACTTCAAGGCAGTTGCAGTTATGAGACTATGAGCACTTTGAATATTGCCGACCTGACGATCAAGCAGATCGAGTACATCACTATGATGGACAAGATCGAGTGCCTGACAACTTCTTCCTTGGCCAGGGAACTGAATTTGTCGAAGCCGACCGTGACGGAGATGGTCAAAAAGTTCATCTATTTGGATTGCGTCTACAAGGTCCAATGTTCAAAAGACAAACGGGTAAGCTATATCCGTCTGACCCCGAAGGGCAAAACAATTGCCAACATCGAGCGGGTCAAGATGGAAAAGCTGATCGAGCTGATGATCGGCAGTCTCGAAGAAGCCGACATCGAAACATTGGTGCGCATATTGAATAAAATTTGAAGATTTTATTCATGTGATTAGTTAGGTAAAACAAAACTAACAACAGGAGGAATAGGTTATGAAGGCATTGCAATTGCTGGCGATTCCCAACCGGGTCTTGCTGGTAAATGAAAAAACAAAAATTAGTTTAAGCGAGTCTGATGATGAGTTATTCTATGACAGGTTAGTCGAAAACAATTTTAACGTGCTGGTGTTCGGGGTCAAAAACAACCGGGAACAACCCCTGGGACATCCCCAAGACAGCTACTATAGAGTCGGGACAATGGCAAAATTGTCGAACCGGAAACTTGTCGATGACCGCTACCAATATGACGTGTTGGCAGTCGCCAAGGTCAAACTAGGCGAGTTCGTCGATCCAACCGCGGCGTTGTACGAGACGATCGAAGATGTTGACGACCTCAGCTTGAGCGATGACACGCAGATAAAAAAATACATCAAGGATACCCTTAATGAGCTGGCTGGCCAGATCAAGGGGGCCAAACCGTTTCTCGATTATCTTGAAAGATTGGAAAACATCACCGATGTGATGTTGGCGACCATGCCATATCTAAATCTGCGCTATGATGAAAAGCAGGAGTTTTTGGAGCTGACATCGAAGCGATACCAGGCGCTCAAATTCATCGATGTCCTGCTCGAATACAAGGAGAATGTGAAGTTCCAATTGGAACTGACGGCAAAATTCAATGATGACGTCAATGAACAGTATCGCAAACAAATGCTTAAAAGGCAGCTAGAAACAATCAAAAGCGAGCTGGGCGAAGACGAACCGGAAGACGCGAAGGACTATGTGAGCCTAATCGAGCAAGCGATGATGCCCGAGCCGGTCAAAAAGGCCGCTCTTAAGGAAGTCAAGCGGCTCGAGCGCCAGGGTGAGCAGTCGGCCGAGGCCAATGTGATCATTAATTACCTCGACACCCTGCTTGAACTGCCTTGGAAAGCGCCGCAGATCAACGATGTGAGCATTATGGAAACCCAAAAGACACTCGATGATGACCATTACGGCTTGGAAAAGGTGAAACAAAGGATCATCGAGCATCTGACCGTGTTGAAGCTCAAACAGAACAAGCAAGGTTCGATTGTCTTGCTCGCAGGCCCTCCGGGGACCGGTAAGACATCGATCGGGCGGTCAATCGCCAAAGCCCTAGGCCGCGAGTATGTGCGGATTTCATTGGGCGGTGTCCATGACGAGGCTGAAATCAGAGGTCATCGCCGGACGTATATCGGGGCGATGCCAGGTAAAATCATCGCCGGGATGAAAAAGGCGCAGACGACCAACCCGGTGTTCATTCTCGATGAGATTGACAAGCTGTCGCAATCGGCCCATGGGGATCCGACCAGCGCCATGCTGGAGGTCCTCGACCCGGAACAAAACAGCACTTTCCAGGATCATTACCTAGAGGTCGAATATGACCTTTCAAACGTGTTCTTCATCGCCACTGCAAACAATATCGGCAACATACCGGCACCGCTGCTTGACAGGATGGAGGTAATCGAACTTTCTTCATACACTTCCCAGGAGAAGTTCGAGATCGCAAGACGGCATCTCGTTTTCGAAGTGCTAAGTGAACATGGCTTGAATGAAGAACAGGTGATAATCGATGACGATGCCCTTAGAACTATCATCGATGATTACACGATCGAAGCTGGAGTCCGCAACCTGAAACGACAAATCGAAAAGGTTGTCCGATCGCTGGCGGTACAAATCATCGAGCAACCGGAAAGCCTGCCACTAAGCGTGGCAAAAGATAAGCTGGGTGATATTCTGGGCCACCGCCTGAACCGCCATGATATGGCAGGAAGGCTAAATCCCCCAGGCGTTGTCACCGGGATGGCATGGACGCCCGTAGGCGGCGATATCCTCTATATCGAAGGGGCGCTGATGCCTGGAGGCGGAAGGATGAATCTGACCGGACAGCTTGGCGACGTTATGCAGGAATCGGCCCAGATTGCCTATTCGCTGGTCCGTTCCCGTCTGGTGTTCAATTCCCAGGCAATCAATCTCAAGGACTACGATATGCATATCCATGTCCCTTCAGGGGCGATCAAAAAGGACGGACCAAGTGCTGGGGTGACGATGTTTACAGCGATGGCATCATTGATTACCGGGATTCCGGTTAATGGGGAACTGGCGATGACTGGTGAAATTTCGTTGCGCGGTGCGGTCCTGCCGGTGGGCGGAATAAAGGAAAAGGTCATTGCGGCCCACCGCAGCAAAATCAAAAAGATACTGCTGCCCCTCGACAATCAGGATGACATCAAGGACATTCCCCAATCGGTTAGGGATGATCTGGAGATCGATTTTGTGGAAACAATCGAGGATGTGCTCAAGCATACCTTGAACATCTATCTGCCACGTCCTGGCTACCAGCTGATGCTTGAAAAACAGGATATTCGCTTTATCGGCGAAGGATGATGAAAAATAGGAGCCAAAATGCTCTTATTTTTTTGCAAACTGTTGTATTATCGAAAAAAATATGTATAATTGAATTGCAAAACCAAAGGAACCAATCACTCCAATTCCCGGATTGAAAACCGATTTCACCCAGGGCGCGACAGCACACGAAGCGAAGCGGGGTTGGCAGGATTCCGGGCTGTTTGAGCCGATTGACAAAATCGATAAAAAATGTTATATTGAAGTGAGAATAATGAGTAGTAAATAATAGTATTTAAAGGCACATTTTCTTGCCTTTTTGCAGTTACTAAAAGGATGCGATGGGTCATACCGTCCATCCTATTTTTAATGTTAGGAGTTCAGGTTGATGGATAAAATGAAGTTGTATGGATTTAATAATTTGACCAAATCGTTGAGTTTCAATATTTTCGATGTTTGTTATGCCAAAACCAAGCAGGAACAGGAAGAATATATCGAGTATATCGACGAACAATACAATTCGGAGAGGCTGACGCAGATCCTGATCAACGTCACCGAGATGATCGGGGCCACTGTCTTGAATATTGCCAAGCAGGATTACGAACCTCAGGGATCGTCGGTCACCATATTGATTGCCGAGGAATCGCAGATCAATTCGGAAACCATTCTCGCCCATCTCGATAAGTCCCACGTAACCGTCCACACCTACCCCGAAGCCCATCCTGACAATGCCATCTCCACGTTCAGGGTCGATATCGATGTGGCCACTTGTGGCAAAATCACCCCCCTTTCGGTATTGGATTATTTGATTGATTCGTTTGATTCCGATATAATTACATTAGATTACAAGGTCAGAGGCTTCACCCGTGACATTTTCGGCGACAAGCACTATATGGACCACAAGATGTCTTCAATCCAGGACTACATCGAGGATCGGACGCTGGAAAAATACAATGCGATCGACGTAAATGTCTATCAGTACAATATTTTTCATACCCGTCTGATGTTGAAGGATCTCGATATCAACAATTATCTTTTCAAGCATGACGTCGATTCCCTTGATGAGGACCTCAAGGAACAAATTGAAGCTAAACTGAAACTGGAAATGACCGAGATTTTCAGTGGATTTAATTTTGGAGGATAGATTATTGAACGAACAAGAAAGAGCTCCGATCTACGAAGCGTTAGTTGAATTAGAAGAAAACCGGATTGTTCCCTTTGATGTGCCCGGTCATAAAAGGGGCAAAGGCAACAAGGAATTGCGCAAGCTTTTGGGTGAAAAGTGCCTGGAGCTTGATGTCAACTCGATGAAGCCGCTAGACAACCTGTGTCATCCAGTTAGCGTCATCAAAGAGGCCGAGGAACTCGCGGCCAAAGCATTCAAGGCCGGTCATGCATTTTTCATGGTCAACGGGACGACCAGTGCCGTCCAAGCGATGATAATGTCCGTTGTGAAAAAAGGGGACAAGATAATAATGCCCCGCAACGTCCACCGCTCGGCAATCAACGCTTTGATCATAACTGGAGCGATACCTGTATATGTCAATCCCTCTACCAACGAGAGGCTTGGGATATCGCTGGGGATGCGAATCGACGACGTCAAGGCGGCGATAGCCCAGAATCCCGAAGCCAAGGCCATCCTGGTCAACAACCCGACTTATTACGGAATCTGTTCCGACCTTAAGGAAATTACCCGCCTTGGTCACGAGGCCAACATGCAGGTGCTTGTCGATGAGGCCCATGGAACCCATTTCTATTTTGGCAAAGACATGCCGATAACCGCAATGGCGGCCGGTGCCGATTATGCCGCTGTTTCGATGCATAAATCGGGCGGTTCATTGACCCAGTCGAGCTTCCTGCTGACCGGGAAGAATGTCAACCATGACTACGTCCGTCAGGTCATCAACCTGACCCAGACGACATCGGGGTCATATCTGCTGATGGTGTCGCTTGACATCTCACGGCGCAACCTGGCCATTGACGGCAAGAAAATTTTCAAGAAGGTGCTCAACCTGGCCCAATACGCACGTGATGAGATCAATGACATCGGCGATTATTACGCCTATAGCAGTGAGCTTGTCAATGGCGATTCAATCTACGATTTCGACAAGACCAAGCTGGCAATCAACACGCTGGACATCGGAATGGCTGGAATCGAGGTATACGATATCCTGCGCGACGAATATGACATCCAGATTGAGTTTGGCGATCTGGGCAATATCCTTGCGTATGTATCGGTGGGCGACAACCACAAGAATATCGAGCGGCTCATCGGAGCCCTAAGCGAAATCCGGCGCCGTTACAAACGCGACAAAAGCGGATTGTTCACTCATGAATATATTTCGCCGAAGGTGAAGTGCTCACCTCAGGTTGCCTTCTATGGCGATAAGGAATCGGTGAAGCTGGCTGATTCAATCGGCCGGGTGACCAGCGAATTCTGGATGGCCTATCCCCCAGGTATCCCGATACTGGCCCCGGGTGAGGAAATCACCGAGGAAATCATCACCTACATTGAATATTCCAAAGACAAGGGCTGTTCTCTGCTGGGGATGGAAGACATGAATCTAGAGTATATCAATGTTATCAAGGAGGTCTGATCATGGACTTTTGGTTTAGTGAAAAACACACTAAAAATGTCAAATTGTCAATCCGGGTGAACAAACAGCTTCATTCTTCTAAAAGCAAGTATCAGCGGATTGATGTATTCGATTCATACGAATTCGGGCGCTTTTTGACGCTTGATGGCTACATGATGCTAACAGAAAAGGATGAGTTCATCTATCACGAAATGATAACCCACGTGCCTATGGCCGTCCATCCCCATCCGGCCAATATCCTGGTCATCGGAGCGGGAGATGGTGGGGTTATCCGTGAACTATGCAAGTACGATATGGTCGAGAGCATCGATCTGGTCGAAATCGACAAGAAAGTGATTGAGGTGTGCAAGAAATACTTGCCCAAAACCGCTTCCAATTTCGACGACGAACGGGTTACCATCCATATCCAGGACGGGCTCAAGTTCATCCGCAACAAGGAAAACATGTACGACATCATCATCGTCGATTCCACCGATCCATTTGGACCGGGGGAAGGACTTTTCACCAAAGAGTTCTATGGCAACTGCTACAAGGCCCTCAAAGAAGATGGCATCATGGTGAACCAGCATGAGTCACCTTTCTACAAGGAAGACGCCAAGGCGACAGTCCGGGCGCACCGGCGGATCTACGAGTCGTTCGACCTGGCCCGGGTCTATCAGGCCCATATTCCGACCTATCCTTCAGGCCATTGGCTGTTTGGATTCGCTTCGAAGAAATATCATCCTGTCCATTCCCTAGATAAGAAAAGATGGCAGGATTTGAAGATAGAATGCCGTTACTACAACCCCAATTTGCATGTTGGCTCGTTCGCTTTGCCAAACTATGTTGAATCATTATTGAAAAGTGTTGAAGATGACACGGAAAATCAGGAGGAAAAACAATGAAAGCTTTGATTATTGGAGCCGGCGGAGTTGCCGGCGTAGTGGTGGCAAAATGCTGCCAAAACAGCGATGTGTTCAGTGAAATCATGATTGCGTCACGCACAATTGGCCGCTGCGACGAACTAAAAGAAAAAAACCAGGACAAGACCGAAACCAAGATTTCCACAGCCAAAGTGGATGCCAACAATGTGGCGGAACTTGTCGCTTTGATGAATGAATTCCAACCGGACATCTGCATCAATGTGGCTTTGCCATACCAGGATCTGACAATCATGGATGCCTGTCTTGAATACGGTGTGGACTACCTGGATACTGCCAACTACGAACCTGAAGACACTGCCAAATTCGAATACAAATGGCAATGGGCTTACAAGGACAAATTCGAAAAAGCCGGACTGACTGCGATCCTTGGCTGCGGATTCGATCCGGGTGTTACAGGAGTTTTCTCGGCTTACGCTTTGAAGCATTATTTCGATGAAATCAACTATATCGACATCCTTGACTGCAACGGCGGTGACCATGGTTATCCATTCGCGACAAACTTCAACCCGGAAATCAATATCCGCGAAGTTTCAGCAAAGGGAAGCTACTGGGAAAATGGTGAATGGATCGAAACCGAACCGATGGAAATCAAACGCGAATACGATTTCGATCAGGTCGGAGTGAAAGACATGTATCTGCTCCACCATGAGGAATTGGAATCTTTGGGAATCAATATGCCTGGAATCAAGCGAATCCGTTTCTTCATGACGTTCGGTCAATCGTATCTTACCCACCTGAAATGTCTTGAAAACGTGGGGATGACTTCAATCGAGCCTATCATGTTCGAAGGCAAAGAAATCATTCCGCTGCAATTCTTGAAGGCGGTACTTCCTGATCCGGCATCACTGGGGCCACGCACAGTCGGGAAGACAAATATCGGCTGCATCTACCAAGGTAAAAAAGACGGCAAGGATGTTAAATACTACATCTACAATGTCTGCGACCACCAGGAAGCCTACAAGGAAGTCGGTTCCCAAGCGGTAAGCTACACGACTGGTGTTCCGGCGATGATCGGGGCAATGATGGTCCTTAAGGGCATCTGGAAAAAACCAGGGGTCTTCAATGTGGAAGAGATGGATCCCGATCCATTCATGGAAAAATTGAACGAATGCGGTCTGCCATGGATTGAAAACTTCAATCCGGTATTGGTTGACTAGAATGACAGCATTGAAAACCCCTTGCTATGTGGTAAACAAGCAGCGGCTAATCAATAACCTGGAAATACTCAAAAGCGTCAAGGATCGCACCGGATGCAAGGTGCTTTTGGCATCCAAGTGTTTCTCGATGTATTCCCTCTATCCGCTGATCGGACAATATCTCGATGGGGTATGCGCTTCGGGAGTCAACGAGGCCCGCTTGGGCCGGGAGGAGATGGACAAGGAAGTCCATACCTTCTCGCCGGCATTTTATCCAAACGAATTCGATGACATCGTCAGATATTCCAATGATATCGTGTTCAATTCATATTCCCAATATGAACGCTACAAGGACCAGCTGACCCCGGATATTTCCGTGGGCCTGCGGGTTAATCCGGAGTGCTCGACCCAGGATCACGGGATCTATGACCCTTGTGCGATCGGGTCGCGGCTGGGGCTGCTTGCAAAGACGCTTGAGGGCAAGGACATGAGCGGAATCGACGGATTCCATTTCCACACCTTGTGCGAGCAGGGCAGCGAGGATCTGGAAACGACATTGGTCGCTTTCGAGGAGAAATTCGCCAAATACCTGCCATCCTTGAAGTGGATCAACTTCGGCGGTGGCCATCATATAACCAAACCCGGATACAATATCGAACTGCTGATCGAACTGGTTAACAGGATCCAGGACAAATATCAGGTCCAGGTCATTCTCGAACCAGGTGAGGCGGTCGCGCTCGATGCCGGGGAGCTTTATGCAAGCGTCCTTGATTTCAATGAGAATCATGGCGTAGTCAACGCAATACTTGATGCCTCGGCGGCATGTCATATGCCCGATGTTATCGAGATGCCTTACCGGCCCCGGGTTGTCGGTGAGAACCCTGAAGGCAAGTACACTTACCGCTTTGGCGGACCGACCTGTCTGGCTGGCGACGTCATCGGCGACTACAGCTTCGACAAGCCCCTGCATATCGGCGAAACTGTCATCTTTGAGGATATGGCCATCTACACGATGGTCAAGAACAACACATTCAATGGCATGAACCTGCCTGCAATCTATATCGAGGATGGCGAAGAATTCAAACTGGTCAAGGAATTTGGCTACGAAGATTTCAAGTGCCGTCTTTCATAACAAAAAACCTGTGGAAGTATTTAGCTTTTGCAGGTTTTGTTTTACAACGGAGGACTTATGATTTTAACGACACTGGCGTATATTGAGAAAGAAGAAAAATATCTGATGCTTTATCGCAATAAAAAGGAAAATGACATCAACGAAGGCAAGTTTGTCGGCATCGGAGGAAAACTTGAACACGACGAATCGCCCCGTGAGGCCATCATCAGGGAAATCAAGGAGGAAACCAACCTTGACGCAAGCAATCCCGAATACCAGGGCATGGTGACCTTCGTCAATGACATTTGCGAAACCGAGCTGATTTTCATTTACTTGGTCAGGGAATTTTCGGGCGAAATCCAAGAATGCAACGAAGGTGAACTCCACTGGATAGAAAAAGACCGGATTCTTGAGCTCAACCTCTGGGCGGGCGACCGCTATTTTCTCGAGCCGATAATCAACGGCAAGCTTACCCGGCCAATCGATTACAAATTCATCTATTCAAAAGACGAACTTATCGAAGTGATAATGTAGAAATGACAACCTGACACTGGTTACCTAAACCCTATCAAAACGCTTTCATGAAGCCTAAAATATGTCGATGAACTCGTGATTTTTTGGACAAGTAAAAAAACTGCGATATTTTCTTATTTATTCTTCAAGTTGTTTGAATGTGCCTGGATATTGTGTTAATATATTAAATGCCTTAGCACGATATAATAACTATTTCAGAAAATATCGGCGGACTGACAATACAACTATCGGTGCTAACGGGATATTGTGGATATCTAATAGAGGAGAAAAAAATGGATAAGTTAGAATTACAAAAAATAGCTAATCAGATTCGTATCGGTGCCATTAATGCGGTTCACTGCGCGAGTTCAGGCCATCCAGGCGGTTCGCTGTCAGCTGCGGACATATTAACTTATTTGTATTTTGTGGAAATGAATATCGATCCTAAAAATCCAAAAATGGATGAACGTGATCGTTTTGTCTTGTCGAAAGGCCATGTGACCCCGGGTTACTATGCGACCTTGGCCAACAGAGGTTATTTCGACGTGTCCGAACTGGCAACATTCAGAAAAGTCGGAACAAGATTGCAGGGACATCCGGCAATGCAATATATCGACGGAATCGACATGTCTTCAGGATCTCTTGGTCAAGGTCTTTCAACGGCAGTGGGAATGGCCAAAGCCTTCCAAATGGACAAGAAATCAAACCGTGTCTATGCCCTTTGCGGTGACGGGGAAATTCAAGAAGGCCAAATCTGGGAAGCGGCGATGTTTGCCGGTTCAAACCACTTGGACAACCTGACAGTTGTTGTTGACAACAACAATCTTCAAATTGACGGTTCGATCGAGGAAGTCAATTCACCTTATCCAATTGATAAAAAATTCGAAGCTTTCAATTTCAACGTGATCACTATCGACGGCCATGACTTCGACGAGATTGCGGCGGGATTCAAGGCCGCAAGAGAATTCAAAGGGAAACCGACTGTGATCATCGCCAAAACGATCAAAGGAAAAGGTGTTTCCTTCATGGAAAACAATGTTGCTTGGCATGGAAGCGCGCCAAACGACAGCCAATGTGACCAGGCAATGGCTGATTTGATGAAAGGTGAGGTGGCATAATAATGGCAGATAAGATTGCAACTAGAATCTCATACGGGGAAACCCTGGTTGAGCTTGGAAAAATCCATGAGGATTTGGTGGTATTGGATGCCGATCTGGCTGCCGCTACAAAGACCGACATGTTCAAAAAGGCTTTTCCTGAACGTTTCATCGACGTCGGAATCGCTGAAGCGAACCTGATGGGTATCGCTGCGGGAATGAGCACATGTGGCAAAGTTCCTTTTTGCTCTACTTTCGCGATGTTCGCGGCCGGACGAGCGTTCGAACAGGTCCGCAACACAATCGGATACCCTCATCTGAATGTGAAAATCGGGGCTACCCATGCCGGAATAACTGTCGGTGAAGACGGGGCGTCGCATCAGTGCAACGAAGACCTGGCCTTGATGAGCACAATCCCGGGCATGACGGTAATCGTTCCAAGTGACGATATCGAAGCAAGAGCGGCAGTAAAAGCTGCTTATGAGACTTATGGGCCGATGTATCTTCGGTTCGGTCGGGCGCCGGTTGATGTGATCAATGATTTCGAAGGATACAAATTCGAAATCGGCAAAGGTGTCAAACTCAAAGAAGGAAAAGATATCACCATCATCGCGACCGGTATCTGCGTTGGCAATTCATTGGAAGCGGCCAAAATGCTTGAAGCCGATGGGATCAGCGCTGAAGTCATCAATATCCATACGATCAAACCATTGGATGCGAACATCATCATCGAGTCAGCGAAGAAGACTAACCGCGTCTTCACTGTTGAGGAACATTCAATAATCAACGGATTGGGTTCTCAAGTTGCCAGCACCCTTGGAGAAAACCATCCGGTAAAAGTAACCAAGATCGGGATGTACGATGTTTTCGGTGAATCAGGTCCGGCGGCAGAGCTTCTGGTGAAATACCAATTTGATCCAACAGGAATCTATAACCAGATCAAAGCGAAATTATAATATGAAAAAAACACATATCGTTGCGATATGTGTTTTTTAGCGTTGGCGTTCCTGCCAGTATTCCAATACTTCCCTTAACTGGTCGAGCCGGTTGTCGAGGAAGTATCGATAGGACTCACAGAAGTGGTTTTTCAACAGGCGGCCGTTGGCCTGTTCGATATTCCGGTAGCAGCCGCCGCCACAATACTTCAGGTATTGACATTCAAGACATTCCTCGTTGATCTCCCGTGAGAGCTCGATGAATTTCAGTTCCTTGCGCTTATGGTCGAATTCCTTGAATGTGCCGGTATTGACATTTCCCAGGACGAGTTCGTCCAGGCAGTAGAAATCACAAGGATAGACATTGCCGTTGGCCTCGACAACATAGTTTTTCGCACAGCCGGTCTTGTAGGTGCAAAGTTCGTTTCTGATGTCGTTTTCGATCATCATCAGGTTTTCAAAATAGCGGATAAAAACATAGCGCCCGCTCATCATTTCCTGATAATATTTGTCGAAGATGGCGACCAAAAATTTGCCGTACTCGGCAGGATCAAGCGAGAAGGGACTGCTGTTTTTTGGCACGCCCAGGGGATCGAGGCACTCGATGAACTGGAGATAGCGCAGGTCATTTTTCATGAATGTGTCAAACATTTCTTCGGGATGCTTGACATTTTCGCTGTTGACAACGCAAAGGATGTTGAAATCGATCTTGTATCGTTTCAGCAGCGATATGGTCTCCATGACGCGATTGTAACTGCCCTTGCCGTCGGGGTAGACCCGGTAACGGTCATGGGTCAGCTTGAGCCCGTCCAATGAGATTCCGACCATGAAGTTGTTACGCGCTAGGAAGCGGCACCAGTCGCGGTCAATAGTCGTACCATTGGTCTGGATCGAATAGTGGATCGGGATTTTTTTTGTGTTGCGAAGATGCACATAGTCGACAAACCGTTCGAAATACTCCAGCCCGGCCAAAGTCGGTTCGCCCCCCTGAAAGGCGAAACTGATGGAGTCGGTGGCACTCGCCAGGGCTAGGGTGATCATATTTGATGTGGTATTTTCGTCCATGAAATTGAAGTTGCCTGACTTGCGATTCTCAAGTTCGTCGAGATAGAAGCAGTAATGGCAACGCAGATTGCAGGTTCCCGATGCGGGTTTTATAAGAAGTGAAAGATTTTTCATATTACTTGTCTCCATTGATTTTTGCGAGTTGCGAAACGAATATTTCGATAAAGACGTAGCTTATGGCCTGGAGGTCCAGAAATGTTCCGTATTGCATCAGGTTATGGGGCAATGCGAAGTAATAGTCAACGTCATTTTTGAACTTCAGGTCGTCAGCAAAGGTGACGACCATGATTTTGGCTTTGGTTTGTGAAAACTCGTCAGAATAACGGCCATAAAAGCCGGTGTTGTCGTTGTTGGTGAAGATTATAATCATGTCGTCTTCGCTAATGGTGCGCACCGTGTCGAGAATCAGCGCCGTATCATCGATGGCGTGGGAGATTTCGGTATAGGTGTTCAAGACCCGGTAACAAAACTGTTTGGCGGCCAGGCCGGCCTTGTTCAGTCCGAACACCTTGGAACGGTTTACGGTTGCCAGGTCTTGGCAGGCCTTCTTTATGACATCAAGATCCAGGCTGTCGTTTAGGGCCTCGATCGAGCTGATGTATTTGGTGGTGATGATTTTGATTAGGTCGCTCTGGCTGTTGGTCGAGCTGTCCATCGTGTTGTTGGAAATTAGGTAGCGGTTGATCTCGTAGCGCAGCTCGATATAGCCGTTGAAACCGAGCTTTTTGGCGAAGCGGATCAGTCCGGCTTTTGATATCCCGACTGCCTGCGTTATATTTTCGATGTCCTTGCGGCAGAACTGCCGGGGATTGTTGATGATGTAGTTGGCGATTTTGAGTTCGTTGTTCGTATATTTGTCAAAACTTGCTTGGATCAGTTCTAAAATATCCATATTTGCACCTCCGGATTGATTATAACACATAATAAAATACATTTCAAAATACTATGAAATAAATGAAATACATTTCTAAAAGTTATTGAAATCGATTTCGGCAAATGCTATGATACTTGTGTGGAGCGCTTACACCAAATTTAACAGAGGAGAGAAATCATGAAATCATTGTCAAACTTTCTTGAAAAGTATTTAGTCCCCCTGGCAGTCAAACTATCAAACAATATCTACCTGGGTTCGGTTTCGCTTGGCTTTAGTTACCTGTTGCCTGTAATCATGGTCGGGGCCTTGTTTACATTGTTCACCTCGTTGAACTTCGAAATCTATCAGAATTTTATCACCAGTATCGGATTGAGCACGATCCTTTCGTTCGCATCGACCTATACGACCAACATGCTTGCGGTTTATGCGGTTTTCCTGATTGCCAAGGCTTATGGGGAAAAGATCGGTTATGAAAAGGAATCGATCATCGTCGGTGTCCTGGCGCTGGTCGCATTTTTGATCCTTATTCCTACCGGGGCCCATCCTTTGGAATCGGGAGCGACAGTCCCTTACTTGCCTACAAAATTCCTGGGTGCCCCTGGGCTGTTCTCGGCAATCATCGTCGCGCTGGCAACCGCTCTGATTTATTTCTTCTTCATTAAAAACCATATCGTCATCAAACTGCCGGATTCGGTGCCTCCAACCATCGGGAAAAGTTTTTCGGCCATCCTGCCGGGAATGGCGATTGTCTTTATCTTCGGTCTTATCCGTCATTTGTTCACAATGACTAGCTACGGTGATTTCAACACCGCAATCTATACGATTGTTCAAAAACCATTGGTAAGTCTTGGGGCCAGCCCGATCACTTACATCCTGCTTATTGTTGTCTGCTCGCTGCTGTGGTTCGTGGGAATCCATGGCGGAATGATTGTAATGCCAATCCTGTCGATGCTTTACATGCCGGCATTGCTGGAAAACCTGGCTGCATTTGAAGCCGGAACCCAACTTCCTAATAT
>JAQVDW010000009.1 GCA_028698185.1 Erysipelotrichaceae bacterium
AGCCACAAGGAGAAAGAATAAAACCTTCATTCAAAACAAGTCTATTATCTTAGAAAAAGGATACTAATGCAATTCTTGGTTGAATTGATATTCAACAAGGATTACAAACATATTATACGAGGAGAAATATAATGAAAACAATTTTAAATCTGGAAGAATTACTGGAAATAATTGATCAGCGGCAAACCTCTACCGATTATTTCGTCCCTTCACTGTCATTTTTTGAGCTTGGTGAATTGAACATGATGGATATCTATTCAAAGATGAGACGGACGTACGACAAAGTCAACTTCGCCTATGAGATGAAATACCTGCCAGGGGGCTATGCCCTTCTTGATGTAAAAATAAATTACGGTTTGATGATCGGTCACCTGCTGCTTGACGAGATCACCAAAATGATCTACATCGATATGAAATCATTCGGAATCACATCATCGGGACAACTTGGATTCGACAACGAGATTGTCGAACTGCCTAAAATCGGGACCAAACGCCTAGTCAAACACCATGACGCCAATCACTATCTTTTCTATACCGTGATCGACAGGATCGATGAGAACATCACCAAAATCCTTGATTACAGCCAATTGAACTGACATTATTACAATACCGCAACTGACTTCCGAGAGTCAGTTTTTTTCGTAAAAAAATCAGCTCCGACCGAGGCCGGAACTGATATATTGGCAAAGATCAGTATTGGAATTTAATCTTTCATGGTCAAGGCGACACGCTTTTTCTTGCTGTCGATTTCCAAAACCTTGACTTTGACGATGTCGCCGATATTGACAATGTCCAGCGGATGGCTGACTCTCTTTGGCAGCTGCGACTTGTGGACCAAACCATCATTTTTCAGGCCGATATCGACAAAAGCCCCGAAATCGACGACATTGCGGACTGTCCCTTCAAGGACCATCCCCGCCCGCAGATCTTCCAGCGACAAAATATCCTTTTTCAAAAGTGGTGTCGGGTATTCGTCACGGATCGAACGGTTCGGTTTCTTGAACGACTCGACGATCTCCTCGAAAGTATACTTGTCAATGGCAAGCTGCTGCCGTGTTTCCTCGAGATCGGTTTTTTGCAGCTTCTCCTTGATCAGATCAGTGCCGATGTCATTAACGTCAGCTTTAAGCACCTGCAACAACGCCTTGGCCTGGGTATAGTTTTCCGGATGGATACCGGTCTTGTCGAGCGGATTGTCACCATCATTGATGCGCAAGAACCCCACCGCCTGCTCATAAGTCTTGGGACCGAGTTTAGGCACCTTTTTAATCTGGTCACGGTTTTTATAGCGTCCGAACTCATCGCGATAATTCACGATGTTCTTGGCCACGTTTTTCGATATTCCGGCAACATAGCTAAGCAGTGAGAACGAAGCGGTGTTGATGTCGACCCCGACATTGTTTACCGCCTTGGTCACCACAAATTCCAGCTGTTCGTCGAGCTGTTTGGCCGGCATATCGTGCTGGTACTGGCCGACCGAAATCGAGCGGGGTTCGATCTTGACCAGTTCACCTAGAGGATCCTGAAGCCTTCGGGCAATCGATACCGCCGATCTTTCTTCGACCTGGTAATCAGGAAACTCCTCCTTGGCCAGAGGGCTTGCCGAGTAGACTGAAGCTCCCGCTTCCGAGACGATAGCGTAATCGACGTCCAGCTTGTTGTCCTTGATCAGCTTGGCAATGAAGCTTTCCGATTCCCTCGATCCCGTACCGTTTCCAATCGCGATAAGTTCGACATTATGGTTTTTTATCAGCCGCAGCAATGTCTTTATGTCTTTCTGGTAATCGTATTTAGGCAAGGTGATAAACGCCTTGTCAATGGCCAGGACTTTCCCTGTAGGATCGACAACCGCGAGCTTGCATCCGGTCCGGTAGCCCGGATCGACACCAAGAACGAACTTACCTTTCAACGGAGCCTGAAGCAGGAGGCTCTCGAGATTGACCGAGAACACCTTCAAAGCCTGCTCCTGGGCCTTTTCGCTGAGTTCATTGCGCACTTCCCGCACTATTGATGGGAAAAGCAAGCGAGTGTAACAGTCCTGGATCGCCTGATGGATGTATTCGCCGGCGATTGTCGGTCTTCTTCTTGTCAGGCCGTTGTAAATGTATTCGACCGTCTTTTCCTTGTCGATTTCGACATTCACCGAAATCACCTTCTCGCTTTCAGCGCGGTTGATTGCCAGAATCCGGTGGGCCACGATATACTGGACTTTTTCGCGATAATCGTAATACATTTCGAAAACCTTGTCCTCATCGGGATTCTTGCTTTTTTCCTTGGTCACGATGAAGCCATAACGGTAGATCGTTTCCTTGAGGCTCTTGCGGTATTTGATGTCATCAGCGATTATCTCGGCGATTATGTCCATCGCCCCGTTAAGGGCCTCATCGGCACTCCCCACCTCATCATTGATGAATTCGGCAGCTTTCTTTTCGACATTGCCCTTTTGCGGCAATGAAAGAAGGTACAAAGCCAGAGGCTCCAAGCCCCGTTTTTTCGCTTCAGTGGCCCGGGTCTTCCTCTTTTCCTTGTAAGGCCGGTAATAGTCTTCGACTTCCGCCAGGGTCGTCGCTTTCATGATATTTTCCTGGAGCTGCTTGTCGAGCATTCCCTTTTCATCGATCAGGCGGACCACATCCTCCTTGCGGGCCAGCAGACTTACTTGATACTGGTAATATTTGTCTATTTCACGGATCTGGTCCTCATCGAGGCCGCCGGTGACTTCCTTGCGGTAGCGGGCGATAAATGGCACAGTCGCCCCGTCTTCTAGAAGCGACAAGACCGCTTTGACTTGTTGGGTTGTGATATTCAATTCCTGGGTGCATTGTTTGATAATATTTTCATTCATAGTTTCTTATATATTTGTCGTACGCGTTTTTAACGTCTGAAAAAATCTCCTTGTTCAATAATTTTTCGGCTTGAGCCAGGCTCGCAAAAAGAAAGTCTTCATGTTCGAACGAAATCGACACCGACCCGCTTTGGGCAAGACAAAGGAAACCAAGTCCCAAACCGCAATAACCTGTCCGGATATGCCTGAATGTATATGCCGGCTCCAAAATATCCACTGCCAACCCCGTTTCCTCAAACACTTCACGCTGGATGGCCTCATCAAAACTTTCACCTTCATCCAAACCCCCGCCAGGGAGTTCGTAGACACCAAGCCCATCGGATGATGGCCGGGTTCTTTTCAACAAAAGGATTTTATTATCAAAGATAATTACTGCTTTAACGGTGATATGGATATAGCTCATAAAAAATCCTCCTTGTCTTATTTTATCAAAAAAGCGGCCCAAAAGGCAAAATAAATCCCGCAAATTATCATATTTTCCTCCATTTCCGCGCACCTTACAGTCGCGGACACAAATATTTTATTAAACTTTTCTCCTGCTTGTGGTACCATTATGAAGAGGTGGCACACTACTAAGCACGGGAAGGTGAGTAGAAATTCTACCAACACTGAATATTCTGAATATTTATAAGTTGCGGTTACCCTATCAAGCACAAATAAGTAGGACTTAGAGCCTGGACACTTAGTATTGTTAAATCAACTTGGTGATATAGCTTGGGTAACAGTCACTGCCACTTCTCTTCTTTTTTTTGAAAGGAGAGTTTTTTTATGAAGATTGTCAGACCAATCTGCTGTGGCATGGATGTCCACAAAAACCTGATTGTGGCCACCATCGGTATTACCGATAAGAAAACCAGTATCACTCAGTATCTTCAAGAAACATTCACAACCTTGAATCCTGATCTATACCGTCTTAAAAAATGGCTGATCTCACACAAATGTTTTGATGCCTGCATGGAATCAACCGGTAAATATTGGGTTCCCATCTTCAACATCTTAGAAGATGAAATCAATATTTGCCTGACCCATCCCAAATATGTCAAAGCCATCAAAGGTAAGAAGACCGACAAGAAAGATTCGAAATGGATTTGTGATTTGTTCAAACATGACCTGATAAAAGCATCGTTCATTCCGCCCAAAGAAATAAGAGCCCTACGTGAATTGTCTCGTTACAGATGTAAACTGGTTGCAATGAGAACATCGGAACGCAATCGATATCAAAATTGCATGACGGTCTCAAACATTGGGCTGGCATCTCTCGTTTCCGACCCATTTGGCAAGACTGCAACTAAAATCATGGAAGAAGTCCTCAAATCAGAAGTCATTGATGATGACAAGCTACTCAAAATGATTCATCGGGGCTGCAAAAACAAGGATAAGATTTTGGATTCCCTTCGTGACTCAAAGATCGAAACAGATCAAAGGTTCAAAATGAATGAGTCAATGAAACATATGGATGAACTGCAAGAACACATCAATAACTGCGAAGTTGAAATGGTTAAAAGGGCCTCCCCCATGTTCAGTCAGTTTATGCACATAACACAAATTAGCGGAATAAGTACTTTGTCAGCCATAATGATAATCGCAGAAATCGGGGTTGACATGAGCCAATTTGAGTCTGATAAACAGCTAGTGTCTTGGGCAGGACTAGCACCGGCGAATAACGAGAGTGCCGGAAAGAAAAATCAGTTAGAATATCCAAAGCGGGTCAATACTTGAAGCCGCTGCTAGTACAGTGCTCACTATCCGCTATAAAAGACAAGGAAAGTTATTTCGGAGCGAAATACGTCAAGATCAAAAAGCGTCGGGGCCACAAAAAAGCAATAATAGCCATAGCCAGAATGATGCTTACCAGTATATATCACATGATCAGATCAGGAGAAGTCTTCAACCCGTCTGATTACCAGTCACTCACCAATCCAAATCCTAAATCCCACAAGTCTTTTACAGTGGAAAATGCCATAGAATTGCTTAAACAATCAGGTTACAGCATTTCTAAAATAAACAATTCCGAGTAATTAATATTTAGTTTTTTTCGATGTAATAGTTACATCTTTTTAAGTACGACAATTTTTAGTATTTTTAGATAAATTTCGTTTCACACTTTTTCGCTTCAATTGTTTTTACATCTTCTTTCCATTTGTGCTATAATGACCCTAGATTTCAAGAGGTGAACATATGATAGATTTTAGATCAGAAATTGAAAAAGAAAAAGAGAATTTCATAAATGATTTGGCGACGCTGGTATCCTATCCATCAGTCCAGGATGACAGCACCGCAAAGGAAAACCAGCCGTTTGGAAAAGCCAACCGCGATGTTCTCGACGCAATGCTTTCGATCGGTCAACGCGATGGATTCGCGACCGCCGAGGTCGACGGCTATGCCGGACATATCGACATCGGCGAAGGTGAGGAGACATTTGGAGTCCTCGGCCACCTCGATGTGGTTCCAGTCAATGATATCGGTTGGGATTCCAATCCCTTTGTCATGAAAAGAGAAAATGAGATTCTCTACGGCCGCGGCGTCGTGGACGACAAGGGAGCCTTGCTGGCGGGATACTATGCCTGCAAGATAATAAACAAATTGGACCTCGACACAAGAATGAAGATGCGGGTCATCTTCGGCTGCAACGAGGAGCTTGGTTCCAAGTGCGTGAAACACTACTTCACCAAGATGCCGTTCCCGAAAATGGGCTTCACGCCTGATGCCTCATTCCCGGTTGTATACGGCGAAAAGGCGATGGCCACAGTCAACATCACCGGAAGCATCGCCAAAAAAGGTCTCATTTCGATGTTTGCCGGAAAACGGGCCAATATCGTCCCTGAAGAAGTCATTGCCATTGTCGAAGGGAGTTACAAAAACTATCTCAAATCATTCAACGACTTCCTGGAGAAAAACCATCTTGATGGAACCTGCGAGGAAGAAGGCAATCATACCCGCCTGATTCTCAAGGGAAAATCAGCCCATGCCTCATTGCCCCATGAAGGGAAAAATGCGGTAAGCTATCTGGCTTTGTATCTGGTAAACGAAATCGACAACGAGCTGATAAAACTGATTGCGGACAACATGTCCGACTATCACGGTGTCGGTTTGAAAATCGCGCACAATGGTCTTATGGGCGATTTGACGATGAACCTTGGCGTGATCGGTTATAAAAACGACCAGGTCTCTTTGACGCTCGATATCCGCGCCAGCCATGAGATTGATTTTGCCAAGATGTCAAGCCAGATCCAGTCAGTCATCTCCCCTTACCAGCTCCAAAGCGAGACGGCAACGACCCCGGGTCTTTATGTCGATCCCCAAAGCGAACTGATCACCAAGTTGCATCAGGCCTACCAGGAAGTGACCCAAACCAATGACCAGCCCCAAACAATGGGCGGTGGCACCTACGCCAAATCAATGCCCAACTGTGTCGCTTTTGGAGTGGAGTTTGACGGTTACGATTACAAGATACATGGTAACAACGAAAACATTCCTGTCGACCACCTGATGTTGGCGACCGAAATTTACTGTAAAGCCATCTACAGTCTGATCAAATAATAACAGTAAAGCAGCAGCCTAAACCGGATGGGATATCCGGATTTGGCTGCTGCTTTTTGCGCCTCTACAACTTCTGTCTTCTTGTCGAAGATTCAATGAAATATTCCTTGAGTTTGGCGCTGTCATTGCTTTCCAGTGCCAGTTTGATCAGGTCAAGCTGGGTCTCGAACTGCTCGATTGCATTGAGCAGATTTTCCTTGTTGTTCAAAAACAGCTCCGACCAAAGCTCCTCATTGATATTCGCTATCCGTGTAAGATCCCGGTAAGAATCGCCGATGTATTTGCCGGTGTCGAACTTCTGGTTGTCCGAATTAATCAAACCCACCGCAATGACATGAGGCAGTTGCGAAGTGAAGGCGATGACTTCGTCATGATCCTGGGGCGACATTATTTTGATCGACTTGAATCCAAGCCGGCCAACCAGTTTTTCCATAAAGGCCAGGGCACTGCGGTCCTCGATCCGGTGGTCGATCAGGATGTAGTTGGCATTCAAAAACACTTCCTTTGAAGAGTATTCAAAGCCTTTTTTCTCCCGGCCTGCCATCGGATGGCCAGAAATGAAAATAGCCTGGTCACCCGCCAGATCTATGGCCTGGTCAATGAAATACCCCTTGATTCCGGTGGCATCCGTGATGATGCTGCCCTTTTTGAAGCTGTTGTTCTTGATGAAATCAAGAACCAGAGAAGGATAGAGGCAGATGATCGTCAGGTCGGTTTGGGGAATTATCTTCGTCCCGTCGATGAAACCCTCCTCGATATAACCTTCCTCTTTGGCTTTTTTCAGGGTGTCCAGCGAAGTGTCGATCCCAAAAACCCGATATCCCTGGTCTTTGAGGGCCTTGACGAAACTCCCGCCAATGACCCCTAGACCAACCACAGTTATTGTTTTAATATCAATCATCGTTTTCCACCCCGCGGATTTCTTCAAGCATCTTAAGCTTGTGGTTCAACAGTTCCTTGGTCAAATCGACATAATAAGTGTGGGGATATTCCAGCCGGAATATTTCCTGCCACATTTTTTCCTTTTGCGACATGCAATAAGCCTGGATTTCATGGATGTCAGGTTCATCATAAACCTTGACCCCGTCGATGAAGACCGGAACCTGGAGCTCCTGGATTTTATAAGTACCGGCCTTGATCCGTTTGAACTTCCATAGATTAGACTGGTGGTAAATCGTGATGTCTTTTTGGCTGTCCATGATTTCATGGGCGAAACCGATAACATCACCGATGGCTTTGTGGTCCTGCAGGTCGTAAAGGCGATATACCTTCTTGTAGCCTGGGTTGGTTATCTTAGCCACGTTTTCCGAAACCTTGATTTTCGGGATGATCTGGCCGTCACGTTCGATGGCCACCAGTTTGTACACACCCCCGAACACCGGAGCCGATTTGGATACGATCAGATTCTCTCCCACACCAAAGGAATCGATGGCCGCTCCCTGGTCAAGCAATGACCGGATCAGATATTCATCCAAAGCATTTGAAGCTGTGATTTTCACTTCGCTCAATCCGGCACCATCGAGCATCGCCCGGGCCTTTTTTGACAGATAGGCCAGATCGCCCGAGTCCAGGCGGATTCCACCGAGTTTTTTACCCATTGGCGCCAATACTTCCTTGGCGATCCTGATCGCATTGACAACCCCGGATTTGAGCGTATCGTAGGTGTCGACAAGCAGGACACAGCTGTCCGGATAAGTCAGTGCATAAGCCTTGAAGGCCTCATATTCGCTGTCGAAAGACTGGACAAACGAATGGGCCATCGTCCCGACCAGGGGAATATCGAAATATTGACCTGCCATGACCGTCGCGCTTCCATCGGCCCCGCCGATGAACGCCGCCCTGGCACCGTAAACGGCCCCGTCATAACCCTGGGCCCGGCGGGCCCCAAATTCCAGGACCGGACGACCTTTGGCTTCATTGACAATCCTTCTTGTCTTGGTCGCAACCAGTGACTGATGGTTTACAGTTACCAGCAGCAACGTCTCAATCAACTGGGCTTCAATGAATTTCGCTTTCACTGTAACCAGCGGTTCGTTAGGGAATACGATTTCCCCTTCTTTGACGGAATATATATCACCTGTGAATCTGAAATTTTTCAGATATTCCAGAAATTCCTCGTCGAATTTATCCAGACTGCGCAAGTAATCGATATCAAAATCGCTGAAGTGGAGATCTTCGATAATTTCGATCAGCTGCTCCAATCCGGCGAAAATGGCATAGCCGCCATTGTCGGGATTGGCCCGGTAATACATATCGAAATAGACATATTGATCTTTCGTTCCCTGTTTGAAATAATTGTACGCCATTGTAAGCTCATATAAATCCATTACAAGCGTTAAATTACGACTGCTTCCTGCATGTGTACTCATCACTTTCTCCTTGGTAATTCATTTTTACTATAATACCGCATTCCTGAGGAGGTTTCCACAATTTATTTTCCCCTGATGCGTGAAAAAAATAGGGCAGCGCCCTATTTTGCCAGCTTGCTCAAGGCTGCTTTCGCGGCTTTTTGTTCCGCCCGCTTCTTCGACGAACCAGTCCCCACCCCAAGACAGATATCGCCCATCATCACACTGATGGTGAATGTCGGGGCATTCGATGGTCCCTTGGCTTCAAGCAGCTTGTAAGCCACCGTTTTCCTAGAATCCGCCTGGATCAGCTCCTGAAGCGTTGTTTTATAATCCGTAATGTCGTCATAATCGACATCAGTGACATGCTTGAAGATGGTCCGATTAAGGATTTTCAAAACCTCATCTTCGCCAAGATCGCTGTAAACCGCACCGATCAACGCTTCGAAGACATTGGCCAGCACCGAGTCACGATTGGCTCCACCGTTGTTTCTTTCACCCAGACCTAAATAAACATAATTGCCGATTTTCAATTCCCTGGCAAAACGGGCCAACGATTCTTCCCGGACAAGCTTCGAGCGCAAAGTCGTCAGCTTGCCTTCAGGTTTATTTGGGTATAAGTTAAAGATATGGCGTGAAACATAAAGCTGCAATACCGCATCGCCTAAAAATTCGAGCCGTTCATAGTGTCGGGCATTCTTGTGCCTTTCATTGGCATATGAGGGGTGCGTGAATGCCTCCTTGTATATTTTCAAGTTGTTCCAAGGGATATTGTTGTCCTTGAGAAACTGTTCTACTCCCATTTATTCAAACCTTCTTCCAATTTTTCAACCACCTTTTCATCAGCCATGGCGATGGCCAATTCAATTGCTTTTAGCACCGATTCGCTGTTCGAAGAACCATGCGCCTTGATGACCGGTTTGACAAAGCCCATCATCAAGGCTCCTCCGGCAGCGTCCGCCCCGAACTGGGATTTCAACCGGTACAATCCCGATTTGGCCAGAAGAGCCCCCAGTTTGCTTTTCCAGCTTGACTTGAAGGTGTCCTTCAAGGCGCTCATCAGCACTTTCGCGGTCCCTTCAATCGTCTTTAAAGCGACGTTTCCGGTGAACCCGTCAGTAACAACTATGTCGACTTCCCCTTGCAGGATGTCGGTCCCTTCGACATTGCCCGCAAAGTTCAAGTTGTTGGAACCTGTGAGCAGTTGGTAAGTCTGCTGATGGAGCTCATCGCCCTTCTTGGTTTCCGTGCCAATGTTCAACAGGCCGATCTTCGGATTGGCAATCTTCAACACATTTTGTGCATAGACATTGGCCATGACCGCAAATGAAACCAGCTGGCTTGGCGTGTTGCTCGCATTGGCTCCCACGTCAAGCATCAGCACCCCTTTGTTGTTGATTGTCGGCAGACTTGCCATCAGACAAGACTTTTCCACCCCGGCCAGTCTTTTAAGAAAAAGCATCGCACAGGCGTAGTATATCCCGGTGTTGCCACATGACAGCACCGCATCGACCTTGTCTTCCTTTGCCAGGGTTATCGCCTTGACCAATGAAGCCTCCTTGTTGCGGCGGATTGCCATAATCGACTCTTCCATGGTCAGAACTGAGCGGGCGTCAAGAATCTCGACGTTTTCATAATTCTTCAATCTATCCAATTCTTCTATTTTTCCCACAACCACAAACTGGTTGGTTTTGTCATTTTTTAAATGCTCAATTAAAGCATCAACCACAATGCCACTGCCTTTATCACCACTCATGGCATCAATAGCTAATTTCATATCGTCACCTCATCTGAATTTTTTTGTTTATTATACCATAATTAATCGATATATAGATTATTATTTTGCGATTCCATCTCAATTTCGGCCAATATTTTCAAGTAACGCGGGTCATTTGATTTGCCGGCGAGCATCATCGCCGCATCATCCCGGGCCAGGACCAGAATGTCATAGTCGTTTTTGATATCGCCATAGTCGAATCGAGTCAATCCCGACTGGCGATTGCCCAGTATCTCACCCGGTCCACGGTAGAGAAGGTCCTGGTTGGCGATTTCAAAACCATCGTTGCAATTCACCATGAACTCCAGCCGCTGTTTGGCTTGGGGATTGTCGCTGCTAGAAAGCAGGTAGCAAATCCCTTGGATATCGCTGCGTCCGACCCGGCCGCGCAACTGATGGAGCTGTGACAAGCCGAAACGGTCGGCGTTGTAGATGACCATCATGTTGGCATTGGCCACGTTGACCCCTTCTTCGATGACTGTAGTGGCCACCAGGATCTGGACCTTGTTGGCCTTGAACTGTTCCATGATATCGTTTTTCTGGTCATCCTTGAGCCGCCCGTGGAGCAGACCAACTTCGTATCTGTCTTTGAAATACTTGGCCATGCCCTGAAAGATGTTCATGGCATCACGGGTGTCTGTTTTCTCATTTTCGCTCACCAGCGGACAGACCACATATACCTGGCCTCCGGTTGAAAGATATTCGACCAGGTCCTTCAATATCGGCTTCATCGTATCCCCTTGAACCAATCGGGTCACCACATCCTTGCGGTTGACCGGCTTGGTCTTGATTGTCGAGACATCCATATCACCGTACACGGTCATCGCCAATGTCCGGGGGATTGGCGTTGCCGACATGACCATGAAATCGACCAAATCCCCTTTATCCTTGAGCGCTTTGCGCTGGTTGACCCCGAAGCGGTGCTGCTCATCGGCCACAACCATCCCCAGTCTGCAATACCCGACTTTCTCCTGAAAAAGGGCATGGGTTCCGATAACTAGATCGATTTCTCCGTCAAGCAGCTGGGCGTAAAGGGTCTCCTTGTCCTTGCTCGATCCGGTAAGAAGGCCAATTCGCATTTGCGTACTTTCAAAGAATTTGGCAAATGTCTGGTAATGCTGGCGGGCGAGGATTTCGGTTGGCGCCATCAGGGCCCCCTGATATCCGCTCAGGTAATTGGCATAAAGACCAATGGCACAGACGACAGTCTTGCCGCTGCCGACGTCCCCTTGCAAGAAGCGATACATCTGTTTGCTTCTGGCAAGGTCATCGAGTATTTCCTCGACAGCAGCCACCTGGTCACTTGTCAGATCGAAGTGGAGACTCCCCACAAACTGTTCCACCTTGGTCCGGTCGAACTCCTTGGCGATTCCGGTTATTCGCGATTGGAGATATCTGACATATTGGATCGCAAGCTGGAATCTGAAAAACTCCAGATACTTGAAATAGCGGCTGGCCTGGGCGATATCCTCTTTTGTTTGAGGGAAATGGATAAGTTCCAGGGCGAGCTTTTGTTTTATCAGCTGGTTTTTTACCAGCAGAATCTCCGGCAGCTGTTCTTCAATTTGCGTACCAATATGCTTCAAAGCCTTTTTAACATAGCCTTGGTAGCTTCTTCTGGTCATCCCGTCAACAAGGCTGTATACCGGGGTTATTGAAGCGATTTCGCTTAGGGGCTGGAGATAAAGGTTGGATACGGTTATCTTGTTAAGGCGGGATTCATATTTGCCCGTCAGGGTCAAAGTCATGTTACGGGCCATTTTGGCCAACAGGAAATTGCGATTGAAAATGACAGCCTTAAGTTCCTGGCCCTGATAGTCAACAGTGAAATTCATGACCTGGACCCTTCCATAGAGCGTCTTGGGCCTTTCAATCAAAGTGGCCTCGATTGTCACGCTCTCATTGTCTACAAGCGGCGTTTGCTCAATCACTTCATAGCGACGCGGAAAGTTGAAAACAAGGTCTTCCATCGTGTGAATCCCCATCGCTTCAAGCTGTTCCATTTTATTGGCTTTGATTTTCAATTGGCTCAATCCCTCAATCATTCCGTTCCCCTCTTTTCCTAGAATATTCTAGCATATTCCACCCTATTTTGAAATTGAAACCGACCAAAAAGAAAAAAATGCCACATTTTGTAGCATTCTTATTCGACACCGACAATAAACGAATATACCGGCTGTTGGCCGTTGATGATATCAAGCTCCAAATCGAAATTGTCTTCGATATAGCTTTCGATTTCGGTTATCTCATGGTCATTGACACCTTGGCCCACAATCAGGGTGATCAATTCGTTTTCCTGTTCATCGACAAGACAGACAAGTGTCTTTTTTAAAGCTTCCAGACGGTCTGGATCGCTGGCAATAATCTTGCCTTGGCAAATTGCCATATGCTCATCCTTGACGATGTCGACTCCGTCGATATTGGTATCCTTGATGGCGAATGTCACCTGCCCGGTCTTGACGGTGTTTTTGGCCTCTTCCATGTTGGCCAGATTGTTATCGAGACTGTCATCAGGATTGTACATGACACATGCCGACAGCCCCTGGGGAATGGTCTTTGTCGGGATGACGATGACATTGACCTGGCCTTCTAGGACCTGGGCGGCCTGGTTGGCTGTCATGACGATATTCGAATTGTTTGGCAGGACAATCACATTGTCCGCATTGAGCTTTTTGATCTGGGTCACCAGACTCTCAGTGGACGGATTCATTGTCTGGCCACCGGCGACAACCGCGTCGCAGTGAAGTTCCCGGAAAGCTTTTTCCACCCCTTCGCCTGCGGCAACGGCAATAAGTGCGACTTCCTTGTGTTTGGCCGTCGCTGTCTTGTCATCGACACCGACAATGGTGTTGCCAAGATGGTCGGCTTGTTCCTGCATGTTTTCGATTTTAATTTTCAAGAACTCCCCGAACCTTTGGGCCAGATTCAAGGCATCACCCGGTTTGAGGGTATGGACATGGACCTTGACGATATCCTCATCCTGGACGCAAACGATTGATTCCCCCGGAATACGGGCGAGTTCCTTCTTGAGCTGTTGTTCGCTGAACGTTTCGACCAGGTTGTCTTCCAGGCGGATGATGAATTCGGTGCAATAGCCATATCCTTCCTCGCCGGTTCCCGCCACCGCCAGGACCGGTTGGGCCTCTTCGGGTTTATGTGCAAGTTCCACCGGTTTGCCATTTAGTGCTCCGTCGAACCCCTTGAATACTTCAAGCAATCCGGCTCCACCAGAATCCACAACCCCGACTTCCTTGAGGACCGGTAGCAGTTCCGGGGTATGCTGCAGCGACTTGTCGCATGCGGCAAGGAAATATTTGAAGATCTCTTCGATTGTAAGATCACCGCTACTGTAATTGCCAGTTGCATCGCTACCCTCGCGGATCACCGTCAATATCGTCCCTTCGACCGGACGCATGACCGCCTTGTAGGCGATAGCCGCTCCGTTTTTAAGGGCATGGGCCAGCTGTGAAGCGTCGACTGCTTCAAGACCTTCAACTCCCATGGCAAAGCCCCGGAAGATCTGTGACAGGATAACACCGGAATTTCCGCGCGCCCCCATCAAAAGACCCTTCGAAAGTTTTTTGGCCACCACACTGATTGGCTCGTCTTGAAGATCTTTGATCTCGTTGGCTCCGGCTCTGAAGGTCATCGACATATTCGTCCCCGTATCGCCATCCGGGACCGGGAAGACGTTCAGGGCATCGATTCTGACCCGCTGGTTATCCAACTGATTCGCCCCTGAAACCACCATTTTGATAAAATCATTTCCATTTAATAACTGCATATATCCTCTCCTACTCTATAACTCGGATCTCTTGAACATAAATATTCACCGATTCGATATTGACTCCAAGAGTAGTTTCCACCACATATTTTACTTTTTTTTGAACTTCATGGAGAACTTCGGTCAATTTCATACCGTATCCCACTATCACATACAGATCCAAAATCAAACCGGTCTTTCCGTTGGTCGCCACGATTCCTTTGGCATAGTTTTCCTTTTTCAACAGATCGTAGTAACCGTCCTTGAAAACCTTCTGGCTTGACATGCCCACAACACCGTAGCACTCGGTCGCAGCGCTTCCGGCAACGGTTGCCACAACATCCAACGAGATATTGATTGTTCCCATATTATTGTTTTTTTCAATCATTTTCTGGCCTCCTGATACGAATATTATACGCTTTTATGACAGATAATACAATTAAGATACATGAAAACACACCAATACAAATTCTATCATTTCATCTCTTCCCTGTCAATTTAAGCCGAATGTTTTCATTTCCAAAATAGTTCGAGCAATGATGAATATTCCGGAGTAAAAAAATAATCTTTTTTCATATTTAATCTTGATTTATCGTGGAGATAATGATATTATGTTTTAGCGCATGAAATACTACTAAAAAAGGAGGGTAATTAGATGTCTAGAAAATGTCAAGTTAGCGGAAAAGGACCTATGTCAGGTAATACTCGTTCTCATGCTTTAAATTCTTCAAGAAGAAAATGGAACGTGAACTTACAAAAAGCCACTATTTTAGTAGATGGCAAACCTAAAAAAGTTAAAATCTCTGCAAGAGAATTAAGAACTTTAAGAAAATCTGCTTAATCTAATAACTACAGCACTTCGGTGCTGTTTTTTTTTGCTTCTTGACGAGCAGAAGCCTGGACAAAAAAAAGTGCACCGCCACCATCCGTTTTCTAGATGGCAGGGTGCACTTCACACTAAATCATATTTTGAAATTTTTCTTGAACGCGTCAAAGAGCGATTCTTTTTTGGTTCCTTTGCGCAGTTTCTCGAAACATTCCTTTTCTTCCCGATCAAGCTTGGTTGGGATCTGGATGTTCACTTTGACATACTGGTCACCATAATTGTCGGAACGGATGTCCTTGACACCTTTTCCCTTCAACCGCAACACGGCATTCGGCTGGGTTCCGGCTGGAATCTTCAGCTTGACATCGCCGGATACGGTCGGACAGTCTATCTCGCAACCGAGAACGGCATCAACAACCGAAATTGGGATCTCGATATGGATATTGCGCCCTTCACGAACAAAATATTTGTGCGGACGAACCTGGATTTCAACAAACAGGTCGCCATTTGGACCACCATTGCGGCCCCGGCCACCTTTGCCTCCCACACGGAGCTGTTGATGGGAATCGATTCCTGCCGGGATGTCAAGCTGTACAGTGACAGTCTTGTTGACAAACCCCTTGCCATGACAGTGGGTACAGTTGTTTTTGACAGTCTTCCCCGCTCCATGACAGGTTGGACATTCCGCTTCGGTAACCACCGTTCCAAAAGGCGAGCGGACTTGCTGCTGCACGGTTCCCCGGCCCTGACAAGTCGGACAAACCTGAACATCTTCAGGGTTCTGAGCCCCGGTTCCATGACAATGCGAACATTGTTCGTCATAGGTAACCTTGATGTCTTTTTTGACTCCCTTGATTGCTTCCATGAACTCGATAGTCAGACGCATAAGGCGGTCTTCACCCCGCATCGGACCGGTGTTACGGCGTCTTCTTGAGCCTCCGCCCCCGAAGAACGAACCGAAAATATCGCCCAAGTCGACATCCTCGAAACCGGCACCACCGAAGCCACCAAAGCCTCCGGCTCCTCCGCCTGCCCCACCTTGGGAGAACGCGGCATGGCCATAGCGGTCATATGCCGCTTTTTTATTTTCATCGGATAGAATTTCATAGGCCTCGTTGACTTCCTTGAATTTCTCTTCCGCACCCGCTTCTTTGTTCATGTCCGGATGATACTGTTTTGCCTTTTTGCGGTAAGCACGTTTTATTTCATCTGCTGAGGCGCTCTTGGATACGCCCAAGACTTCGTAATAATCTCTTTTTTCTGCCATTGCCTAAACCTTTCCATAAATCCGTTTAAAACCAAGGCTTCCCTTGGTTTCAAACTAATCTCGATTATTTTAAAAATTATTCTTTTTCTTCAAAATCAGCATCCATCACGTTGTCGTCTTGTGCGCTCTGGCTTGATTCTTCTTGCCCTTGGGCTCCGGCTTGGGCATAACCAGCCGCTGCCATTTGTTGGGCAACTTGTTCCAACTCAGACATTTTAGCTTCCAATGTTGCGATGTCATTGTTGTCCATTGCCGCTTTCAGTTCATCTTTCAACGCTTCAGCCTGAGCTTTTTGGTTGGCGTCAATCGCATCACCTTGAGTAGCCAATGCCTGTTCGATTTGACCGATCATTGTTTCCGCTTTGTTTTTCACTTCAACTTCATGGCGTTTTTTCTCATCTTCAGCTTTGTTCGCTTCAGCTTCTTTTACCATTCTTTCGATTTCATCTTCAGAAAGTCCAGTAGAGTTTTGGATTACGATTGATTGTTCCTTTTGTGAAGACATATCTTTCGCTTTTACGTTTACGATACCGTTAACGTCAATCGAGAAAGTAACTTCGATTTGAGGAACGCCTCTTGGAGCGGCTTGGATACCGTCAAGTTTGAACAGACCTAATTGCTTGTTGTCTTTAGCCATCGATCTTTCGCCTTGAAGCACGTTGATGTCAACGGCTGGTTGGTTGTCGACCGCTGTCGAGAAGATTTGTGATTTGGTTGTCGGGATAGTTGTATTTCTTTCGATCAACACCGTCATCACGCCACCCATTGTTTCGATACCAAGTGAAAGTGGTGTTACGTCAAGCAACAATACGTCGTTGACATCACCAGAGATTACCCCACCTTGGATTGCGGCACCCATGGCAACTACTTCATCAGGGTTAACTGATTTGTTTGGTTCTTTTCCTAACAGACGTTTAACTGATTCCTGTACGGCAGGAATTCTTGTCGAACCACCAACCAGCAACACTTCGTGGATTTCAGTCGGATTCAATCCTGAATCTTTCAAAGCTTGGCGCACTGGAACTTCAGTTCTTTCAACAAGGGTACGAGTCAATTCATTGAATTTGGCACGTGTCAGGGTCATTTCCAGATGGACCGGTCCTGCCGCTCCAGCAGAAATGAATGGCAGTGAAATTTGGGTTTGCATAACTCCTGACAAGTCTTTTTTCGCTTTTTCAGCAGCTTCCTTGATTCTTTGCATCGCCATTTTGTCAGCCGCCAGGTCGATTCCTTGTTCTTTCTTGAATTCAACAACCAGGTAATCCATGATCGCCTTGTCGAAGTCATCCCCACCTAATTTGTTGTCACCGGCAGTAGCCAATACTTCGAAAGTACCGTCAGCCAAGTCCAGGATAGAAACGTCAAACGTCCCCCCACCTAAGTCGTATACCAACACTTTTTGTTCTTTTTCCAGTTTGTCCAAACCGAATGCCAATGCTGCAGCTGTCGGTTCGTTGATGATTCTTTCAACATCCAATCCGGCAATCTTTCCGGCATCTTTTGTCGCCTGACGTTGCGCGTCATTGAAGTAAGCAGGAACTGTGATTACCGCTTTGGTAACTGTCTCACCAAGGTAAGCTTCCGCAGTCGCTTTAAGGTTCTGCAGGATCATCGCAGAAATTTCTTGTGGCGTGTAATCTTTTCCGTTTACATGTTCTTTTACTGAAGTACCCATATGTCTTTTAACTGACATAACTGTATCCGGGTTGGTAACCGCTTGACGTTTGGCAGCTTCACCGACGATGATTTCACCATTTTTGAATGACACTACCGAAGGAGTGGTTCTGTTCCCTTCAGGGTTTGCGATAACTTTAACTTCGCCGTTTTCCATGACAGCGACACATGAATTTGTAGTACCTAAGTCAATACCGATAATTTTGCTCATTAATTTCTTCCTCCTGATTTGTCGTTATGCACTTACTTTAACTAATGATGCTCGAATAACGCGATCTTTCAATTTATAACCTTTTTGCAATTCTTCTATTACCATTCCTGGGGCGATTCCCTCTACTTCCTGGGACATTACCGCCTGATGCACATTCGGATCAAATTCCTGGTCTTTGGTTTCAATGACCTCGACACCTTCTTTTTCCAGGATATTTTTCAACTGGGTGTAGATCATCGAATAACCCTTCAAGAAAACGGCGATCTCTTCGCCAGGATTCTCGACTGCCAGTGATCTTTCAAAAGAATCAATGACCGGCAACAGCTCCTCGATGAATCTTTGCATCATGAACTTCATTGAGTTCGAGTGTTCGTTCTGGAGTCTTCTTTTCACATTCTCCATATCCGCAAATACCTTGTAGTATTCGTTTTTCCATTTGGCAACTTCGTTTTCAAGTTCCCCGATTTTATCAGTTTCGTCAGCCACTAGGACTTCCTCTTCTGGCTGGGTTGCTTCTTCTTGAATTTCTTCTTCATTTAGATTGTCATTTTGTGCCATCTACTTCACCCCTTCTAATTTTCATCTTCATTATCTTCGTTGATAAGATGTTCGATACTTTTAGAAACATATTCAACTAAAGACACTACCTTCTCATAAGGCATTCTCGTCGGGCCGATTACGGCAATGGACCCTTTCGAGTTGTTTCCTGATTTGAAATTTGCGGAAACGACCGCGACATCATCAATCTCGTTGGCAATCAGATTGTTGCCGATCTTGATGGTCACCCCTTCCGCGTCGTTGAGCAGGCCGATATTCTCAAAGAAATTGGCACTTTCAAAAGCGGTGACAAGCTGGCGGAGCTTCTCGACGTCATTGTATTCAGGCTGGTAAAGCATGTTCTCCTTGCCTGAAAGATACATTTGCGTCTGGGCAAATTTCACAAAAGATTCCAGAAAAGCATTGAACAATTCCTGATGAGCCCGAACCCTTGACGAGAGCAAAGGCTTGACGTCTTTTTCCAAACGGAAGGCGACGCTGCCGATTGGCGTTCCCACGAGCATCTCGTTCATGACATTGACGCAGCTGATGACATCATCCATGTACTCCTGGGTGTCGATGTCGAATATCTTGTTCTGGACATGACCCTTGGAAGTTACGATGATCGTTGTTATCTGCTCGTTCGACAACGGAACGATGGTGATCCGCTGAAGCGTATCCATGTTCGAATCACTGCCTAGGGCCACGCTCGTCAGCGAAGTAACTTCGCTTAGCATCTCGCAGCATTCCTTGATGACCTGCGTCAGGGAATGGGAGTGCCGGGAAACAATCGCGGTGACCTGTTCTTTGAACGCGCTGTCGACGTCAGTATGTTCGAGATTGTCGATATAAAACCGATAACCCTCTTTCGATGGGATCCGTCCCGATGATGTATGGGTCTTTTCAAGATAGCCATAATTCTCAAGGAAGCTCATTTCATTGCGAATTGTCGCACTAGAATAAGGAAGCTTATACTTGGTCATCAATGTCTTAGAACCTACCGGTTCCGCTGTTTCAATAAAATCCTCAACAATGCATTTGAATATCATCAATTGGCGTTGTGTCAACATTGAGCCACCTCCTTTAGCACTCATGTTTCCTTTGTGCTAACTATATTATACATAAAATTTTAGCACTGTCAACATTTCTGTGCTAAAAAGCACCATGAAAATCAGTCGCACAAAAAAAGGCGGATCATAAAAAATCCACCAGGATGCTGTTGAGATTGTCGTAGGCATTCTTACTTAAAACAAGAAATCCATCCCTGATCATCATCGTGTGACCGAGATGTTTGGCCAGCACTTTCCTGTAAAATTTTTCAAAATCCACCTGATAGCGTTGGTTGAAACCTTCAAGATCCAGGCCCTCCTTGAGCCTGAGGGACATCATGATATGGTTGAACATCGTCTCCTTTTGGCTTTGTTCGCTGACTTCCTGGATGTTTTCCCCGCCAAGATATTTGTACAGATTGCGGTTGTTCTGGATGATCCGGTCATCGATCTTGCTCGCCGCTCCGACACCGACACCTAGATAGTTGCAATAATGCCAGTATGCCAGATTGTGGCGCGACTCAAACCCGAGTTTGGCATAATTGGATACCTCATAATGCTTGTAACCATTGGCTTCCAGGCAGCCATCTATGAGCTTGGAGATTTCGCCCAGACTTTCATCCTCAAGTTCCGGATAGCTTTCCCGGGCGATCATCGTATGCTCCTCAAGAATCAGACTGTAATAGGAAACGTGGGGCACGTCCAGATTAATTAGATGGTCGAGGTCATTCTTGATGTCAGCCATTGTCTGGCCTTTTAGACCGTACATCAGATCGATGTTGATATTTGCTATGCCCGCCTTCTTCAACAAGGCCACAGTTTCATCGACCATCGCATTATTATGCCTGCGGTTGAGCGATTGCAGCAGATCCTCGTTGAACGTCTGGACGCCAAGCGAGACCCGGTTGACCCGGTATTTTTTCAATAGGGCGATTTTTCCTGGCTTAAGCGACTCCGGATTGGCCTCAATGGTGAACTCGGCCCCGTGCTCGAGATAATCCTGGAGCCCTTGAAGCAGTGTCTCAAGCTGCGACTCATCCAGGGCCGATGGCGTTCCCCCACCGATATAGATTGTCTTGTACCGGTTTTGAGCCCGCCTGCGCAACTCGTCGAACAGCGCAACAAGATAGCGGTCAGCCAGTTCGCCGCTGTAATAAACTTTGGCGAAATCGCAGTAGGTGCAGATGTTGTCGCAAAAAGGGATATGGACATACAGACTTTCAGTCTTCATCGACAAGCAACTCCTTTGCCAGCCCGCCTAGTGACGTCTCCTTGTAGGCGGCATTGAGATCCTTGCCGGTGTTTTTCATCACGTTGATCACCGCATCGAGGCTGACCCGGTTCTTGCGCAGATAGCCAAGCTGTTTGGCGTACATCGCACTGTCGACTGCCCTGAGGGTGGCAAAACCGTTTCTTTCGATGCAGGGAATCTGGACATAGCCCCCGACCGGATCGCAGGTCAGGCCAAGATTGTGTTCAAGACCCATTTCCGCCGCATATTCGATCAGGCTGTTGTTGAGCTCAAGAATCCACGCCACCCCGGCCGCAGCCATCGCACAAGCCGAACCGATCTCGGCCTGACAGCCGCCGTCAGCTCCCGAGATGGTCGCGTTTCTTTTTATGACGTTGCCTACGATTCCCATGACACAAAGGACGGGAACAAGATCGTCAACGGCCATATTCTCGTTGCGATGATAGTAATACAGGATTGCCGGGATAACGCCGCTTGCACCGCATGTCGGGGCAGTGACAATTGTATTGCCCGAGGCGTTTTGCTCGGTTGTCGCATAAGAATAAGCCGAGATCAACAGGCGCTTGCGGTCGTTGCCATCCCTTGTGTTTAGGGCATGCTGGTGCATGGAACGGGCCACCCGCTCGAGCTTCAATTTCCCGGGCAATGTTCCACTTGTCTTTAGCCCCTGTTCCACTGCGGCAAACATGGTTTCGATGACTTTTTTGAGATACTCCTTAAGGCCGTCATCCTCGAACTGGAGGACGTACTCGTACAGGCTGATACCATTGTCTTCGATATATTCCTTTATCTGCGCGAAGTTTTCGTGGGGATAAATTTCCTCTTTGGGGCTTTGATTTTTTCCTTCATAAACCAGGGTTCCTCCGCCCACGGAGTAGACCAGTTCGTTGGCTATCCGCCTTGTCTTGAAGAACACCTCAAAGCGCATGGCATTGGGATGAAAAGGCATGAATGAAGGATCGAAAATTATTTTGCAGCGCTCGGGCTGAAAAACCTTGATGATGGCCTCATCGGTCAGATGGCCTTTGCCCGTCAAAGCCAGGGACCCGTAAAGAGTTACCTGGTAAAACTTATCCGGTCCGTATTTTTGCAGCATCGCCTTGGCTGCGAGATTCGGCCCCATCGTATGTGACGAAGACGGACCAAGGCCGATCTTGAACAATTCCTTGATTGATTCCATTGTCATATTTTCAATAAAAACAACTCGAAACCGAGCTTTTTATCGATTCTCCCTGTCTTGATCTGAAAATCGAGCTGGGCCAGCTGGTTCAACAGGTCCTGAATCTGATCCAGGCTGTGGTACTTGCTGTCCTCCCGAATGTATTTGAGACGAAACCGGTTGATGTTGAGCATTTTCGCGATTTCCCCGTCGTTGTAGCCTTTGCGGTCAAGAAGGCTGACCTGGTAGAGCAGTCTTAGCGCATTGGCGAGCAGGACGATAAGCTTGATCGGTTCCTCGTTTAGCACCATAAGATCCCGGTATATCCCAAACATCCTTGAGCGGTCCTTTTTCAAAATCGCATTTTGCAACTCAAAAATATTTTCCTCAAGAGGCTTCAATATAACCTTGGCGACTGCCTCGCGGTCGATATCCTTGGTGTAAAGCGTAAGTTTCTCAACGTTCATTATCGCCTCGAGCAATCCGCCACTATGACGCAACAGCAGCATCTCCAGGGCATCGTTGGTGATGGTCGCTTGTCTCTTGGCGATCATCTGGCGATAGCTGTCGGACAGCTTCTGGTGGGTCAGGCTTGAGAATTTGTATATTTTTCCGATCTGGTTGAGCTGCTTGACAATTTTCTTTCGCTCATCGAGCTTGTCGTAATCCAGGTAGAAAACCAGGTGATTTGATTCATCGCACAACTCCAGGCATTTTTGGATCTTGGCATCATCAACCTGGATCTTGCTTTTTTGACCGGTAAGGAACATAGGGTTCCTTACCACGACCAGCTTGTTGTCCGCCAGAAATCCCGGCGTGGCCAGATCCTGGATGACCGCCTCAATCGGTGATTGCTCCAGGTCATAACTGCTGTAATTGAGCAATTCATCATGGCAGTTGAGCTGCTTTTTGAGCTTTTCCAGCTGCTTTTCCATCAAATAATGTTCCTGGCCATATATCACAAAAATCATCTTCTCACCCCTTCTACAATAGGGTTATTATAGCACAGTTACTTCAAATAAGGAAAAAGATAATTTCTTGAACCGGGCAGATATCCGATTTCCAACGCACCGTTTCTATCGGTGCGTTGAATTTTCACCCCGTAACTTTCAAGCAGTCCCGTCACCTGGAAAGAAGGGTGGTTATAGGGATTGTCCAGTCCCACGGATATAAGAGCAAGTCTTGGCTTGAAGGCCTGAAGCAACGTCTCGCTCGTGGCAGTGTTCGACCCGTGGTGGGAAACCTTGAGAACATCCACTTCCAGCTGCCCATAGCTGGCTACAATCGTGTTTTCGACCTCTTTGGAAACGTCGCCTAGAAACAGATAACCAAGATCATTGATGATGGTATGGATGACCAGGGAGTTATCGTTTTTATCACCGTAATCATGCAGATCGAGGATTTCCAGGGCCAGATCGCCTACGACCAGCTCACCTTGGTATTCGCGGACCGTTTCGCCAATGGGGATCAGGTTAGCCAGGCTTTCATAGGCCCCACTGTGGTCGTAATCGTTGTGGCTCAGGATGACACAATCAAGATTGAACACCCCCAATGAGTGCAGGTAAGGAACCGTCACATTTTTTGCCAGGTCAAAACTGATATTGCCTCCGGTATCGATCAGGATGTTGCCCCGATTGAAGGGCTGCTTGACCAAGAAACAATCACCCTGGCCCACATCGATCATCACGACCTTGCCAACCGGGGAAAACATCAGAAACAGCGAATAACCCAGGGCCAGTCCGATCAGTCGGGCAATATCCCTTCTTATAGGCAAATTGCCGCTCAATCGGGCGATAAGCAGCAGGTAATGGAAATAATAGATTCCGATGAACACCTCACCAGGCCGGCCGAAGTTGAGATACAGGCTCATCGTCGAGCCCAGGGTGAGGATGTTTTCGAACACCCTGATAAAAAGGACAACCGCCGAATCGAGTGCTCCGCCCATCAAGGCATTGACCAGAATCACCAGATAGAACCATTTGACAAAGGGACCGATGATGGCTGCCAGAACCATCCCCACCAGATTCAGTCGGTAGTTGACCGCCAGGATCAAGGGCACGCTACCTAAATAGAGGATGGCATCACTGAACTTGAAATTCCCGATCAGCAGCAGGATCAGGTAGATCGCAAACGAAAATATGAAGCTAAGCGAGTATATTACATAGGGGTTTTTAAGAATGAACGCAATTCCCACCAACCCCAGGCAGTCCAGCTTGTTGAAGCGATCCTTGAAAAGCCACCAGAAAAGACCGACCCCGAAAGCCCTCGTGAAGGCGAGATTCAAGGGGATGTTGAGCAGATAAACCCCGATGATTATATTACTGGCGATATCCATATGGGTTCGCCCGACAAAAAATCCCAACAGCTTTTTTATGAGTTCTTTGAGATAGTCGAGATGCATCCCCGACAAGGCAAAAAGATGGATGATCGAAAGTTCGACCATCCTCGTGGCATCGATATTTTCATCCTTGATTCCCAGGATGAACATCTTGCTGTAGGAATCGACCGGGGTGTCGCCTTGGAATCTTGATGCCAGAAAGTCCTTGAGCCCCGCCCTTCGCTCCATTACCTCGACCGCTTCACACCAAGCAACCTGGGAGATGCCCTGGGTTTTTAGATACTGTGCGTAATCGAAACCTCCGGGGTTTTTGTAGGGAACACTGGAAAATGATGCCAGATCCATCCTGATGCGGTCATCATTGTCAAATTCAGCATCTTCAAAATAGACCAGAACTTTGGTCAAGGCCGTGGCGACAACCGCCTTGTTGCCATCCACCGATTCTACGACGCCTTCGATCTGGTCGTACTGCCTGTCTTCGACCTGGTAGAACCACCCGAAACAAATAAAGAATACAGTTGTGAATAAAAGCAAGACCGGTCGGGGAATTTTCATCTTCACGATGACAAAAGCCAGATATCCCGCCAGAACAACGATCCAAAGGACGCTGGTCTTGACCGCAAGCACGCCCAGAATTGCCGCGATGAAATGGTAGATCAAGGTGTTTTTCACAGGCATAGAAACCCCCTGAGCTTGAGATATGTCTTCTCGCCAATTCCGGAAACCTCCATAATCTCCTCAATTGTCTCAAACCGCTTGGAATTACGGTATGCGACGATTTTCATTGCAGTGACCGGCCCGATCCCCTTGATAGTTTGCAGCTCATCAATACCGGCTTCGTTGAGGGATACCAGGCCCGATGAGCTATCGAGATACAGATCGTGATTGTTTTGCAATACGGTTGTCATGTCGAAGTTGTAGACATTTTCCAGTCCGGCCCGGTCAAGAACTTCCTTGATTGTGGGCGGATGATTGAAAACCATGGAATCATCCCTGTCGCCAGAGAGCGTTATGGCGATTTCGATAACGGGATCGAGCGACTCGATTGTGCCATCATTGCCGATGAATTCAAACAAGGTCGCGGCAAGGATCAAAAAAGCCAGTGCAAGATACCTGATTTTGGCCATAAAAAAAGAGAGTCTCACTCTCTTGATATTTTCAGATGATGGTAGGCTTCGTCAGTGACCACCCGACCTCTTGGTGTCCGTTTGATGAAACCGATCTGCAGCAGGTAAGGCTCGTAGACATCTTCGAGGGTAGTCGCTTCTTCGCCGATTGAGGCGGCAATCGCCTCAAGCCCGACCGGACCACCCTGAAACCTTTCAATGATGCCGTAAAGATATTTGTGATCGACATCATCCAGGCCGCGGCTGTCGACCTTCAGCGACTCCAGCGCCTGCAGAGTCCGTTGATAGGTGATGGCCGAATCGTTGTAGAATGTCACGAAATCGCGCACCCGGCGGAAAAGCCGGTTGGCAATCCGGGGCGTTCCCCGCGATCTTTTCGCAAGCTCATGCTGGGCCTGCTCCTCCATTTGAAGATCATAGACGCGGCTGGTCCGGCCGACAATCTTGACAAGCTCCTCTTCATTGTAGTACTGCAGCTTGGAAATTATCCCGAAGCGGTCACGTAGTGGCGATGATAGGTCACCTGCCCTTGTCGTCGCCCCAACCAGGGTGAAAGGCGGCAGGTCAATGCGGATCGACCGGGAAGTGGCTTCCTTGCCGATGACCACATCGACGCAAAAATCCTCCATTGCCGGGTAGAGGATCTCCTCGACAACCTTGGACAGGCGGTGGATCTCATCGATAAACAGGACATCTCCTGGCTGCAGCGATGTCAAAATCGCGACCAGATCCCCCGTCTTTTCGATGCTTGGCCCGGTTGTGATCTTGATGTTCGATCCCATCTCATTGGCGATGATCATTGACATCGTCGTCTTCCCCAGTCCCGGCGGCCCGTAAAGGAGCACATGGTCCAGGGCCTCGTCGCGGATCTTGGCCGCCTGGACGAAAATCGCCAGATTCTTTTTCAAGTCGCTTTGGCCGACATACTCGTCAAAGCTAGCCGGGCGCAGGCTGCTTTCATCTTCAGTGACTACGCTGGCATCCAATTCATTACTTCGTTCCATCCTTACCTCCTACACACTGGCGAGAATCGCCAACGCCGCTTTGACATATCCATTGGTATCCAATTTCTGGTCACCGATAATCCTGATGACCTTTTCCACATCATTGTTCTTGTAACCCAGGGCGATAAGAACTTCCTTGGCTTCATCAAGGGAATCGTCGCCTTTGGCCTGGCCGGCAACCGGGCTGGCAACCAACTTCCCTTTGAGATCGAGGATGATCTGCTGGGCGGCTTTGGGGCCGACCCCCGGCAATTTTTTCAAATAGCTGACATCGCCTGTTTCAATGGCCGCCACAATCGTCTGGAAATCATCATAGCCAAGGATGGCGATGGCCGTCTTTGGTCCGATATTCTTGACCTGGATCAGCTTTTCAAAGAAGAACTTCTCCTCGGAGTTGAGGAAGCCAAAAAGCGTATGGCCATCCTCTTTTATCTGCAAAAAGATATATAGCTTGACTTCCTGGTTCACTTTCACCTTCATCCCGTTTGGCATATGGACCAGATAGCCGATTCCGCTGTTGTCGATCACGACACTCGCCGGATTTGTTTCCACAATTGTCCCTTTTATATAACTGTACATCTTGCCACCTCTACTTCATTATAACCGCATTTTTCCGGTTTTGGTCCCGATTTTGTTCCACCTAATTGTACCAAATTCCCGCGCTGTTTTAAAGTTCCCGATTAAAAAAATAAAACCCCATTATTTCCATAATGAGGTCAAATTTCAATTATTCCATGAACTCGAATTCGAAATCAAGGATGCGCACGCTGTCGCCGTTTTGAACTCCAGCTTCACGCAAGGCATCGTCGATTCCCATGTTACGCATCTGGATCGACAACCGTTTGATCGAATCATCGGAAACAAGCGAAGTCATCGCCACGAGACGTTCGATTTTCTTGCCTTTGATCAGCCACATTCCGTTGCCTTCATTGACAATCGTGAATGGTTTTTCGACTTCCTTGGCGAATGTATATTCAACCACGTTGTCCTGGTCGACTTCTTCACCGGCAATCGCCACCTTGTCAAGAGCGTCAGCCACAGCATAAAGCACCTGGTCTACCCCTTCATGGATGATCGCGCTGATCGGGAATACCGGATAGTCTTCCTTAAGCTGTTCCTTGAAGCGCTTCAGGTTGTCCGGGGCATTCTCTTCGTCCATCTTGTTGGCGACTATTATCTGCGGTCTGGCCAACAGGTCGTACTTGTACTGTCCTAGCTCCTCGTTGATCTTGACATAGTCATCATAAGGGTCACGGCCTTCAGTCGCCCCCATGTCGATGACATGGACGATGACACGGCACCGTTCGATATGGCGTAAAAACTGCAGTCCAAGACCTTTACCCTGGCTGGCTCCTTCAATCAGTCCCGGCAAATCGGCCATGACGAAAGAACGGCCATCAGGAACCTGGACAACCCCCAGATTTGGAACAATTGTCGTGAAATGGTAATCGGCAATCTCCGGACGCGCCCGGGAAACAACCGACAGCAGAGTCGATTTACCCACCGAAGGGAATCCTACCAGACCGACATCGGCCAGCAGTTTCAACTCGCAGACAAGATCCAGGATTTCACCCGGCTCCCCGCGTTCGCAGATCAAAGGGGCCGGATTGCGCGATGTCGCAAATCGCGTATTCCCGCGCCCTCCGCGTCCGCCTTTGGCAATCATTGCCTTTTGTTTGTCGGCGGTCAGATCGGCCAGGATTTTTCCGGTCTCCTTTTCGTAAATGACAGTCCCGACCGGAACCCGGATAACCAAATCCTTGGCATCGGCCCCGTGACATTTTTTAGGCATTCCGTTTTGGCCCGGTTTGGCCTTGTACTCGCGGTTGTACTTCAAATCCAACAAGGTCGTCAGCGATGTTGTCGCTTCAAAGATGACCGACCCACCTTTTCCGCCGTCACCACCGGCAGGTCCGCCTTTAGGCACAAAGGCTTCACGACGGAAGGCAACAACCCCGTCACCACCCTTGCCCGATTCGACGTGGATATTTGCTTTATCGATAAATTTCAAAGTAATTCCTCCTTTCTACTTTCTAAAAAAAAAAAGCCCACTAGGGCTTTTCGTTACGCTGCTGGGTAAACAGATACTTGTTTACGATCTCTTCCTAATCTTTCGAATTTAACTACCCCATCAACAGTTGCAAATAAAGTGTCATCGCCACCTTTACCTACGTTAGTACCTGGATGAATTTTAGTTCCTCTTTGACGGTAGATAATTGATCCTGCAGTACAGAATTGACCATCAGATAATTTAGCTCCTAATCTTCTTCCTTTTGAGTCACGTCCATTTTTAGTTGAACCTACCCCTTTTTTAGAAGCGAATAATTGTAAATTTAATTTTAACATCATTGTGTTACACCTCCACTTTTGTGATTTTCAGATTATCATTGTGAGATTCTTCCACAGTCATCAGTCCTATCATCAGTGTCTCTAGTATCACTTGATAATCGGCCTGGTAACTCAGAACTTGAATATCGATAAAACCCTCATCAATTTCATAGATGCAATCCGGTTTTTTGAACGCCCCTTTGTAATCCAAGGTGTTCAAGATAGCGTAACCTAAGGTGCTTACCCCGGCACACACCAGGTCGAACCCAGGTTCACCCGAATATGCATGGCCTGAAATCGTGATCTGTTTGATTTTTTGACTGCTACTTTTGATAGTAACGGCGATCATTATCCGTTAATTGCAGTAATAGTTAATTTTGTATAAGGTTGTCTGTGACCTTGTTTTTTATGGTAATGCTTTTTAGCGTTATATTTGAAAATAGTCACTTTCTTTTCTTTACCTTGTTTTTCAACAGTTGCAGTAACAGTAGCACCTTCTACGAATGGAGCTCCAATTTTTGAAGCTTCTCCACCTACGAATAACACTTTGTCAAAAGTATATTCCGCTCCTGCTTCTACATCTAATTTTTCAACGAAAATTGTTGAACCTTCTTCAACTTTTAATTGTTTTCCGCCTGTTTCGATAATTGCGTACATGCTCGCACCTCCTATGATTTTTCTTAGACTCGCCAACTGAGGGAGCTTGCGCTTTACCACCTCTTATGTGCGGTTGTAGCTAGAGGTCTACAACAAATGGATTTTACCATTATAATTTGATTATGTCAATGTTTTTAATAAAAAGTTTGTTCGACTTCGAATATTTCCAACTGGTCGACTACAAAGTAGATGATTACGCCAAAAATCATATTGCCGATAAGAGTCGGCAAGAACCGCAAAAATATGAACTGGGTCACGCTCAGGTTGGTCATGTTGGCCAGGGAATAGGCAATGAACGGTATCGTCTGATGGATTACAATAAGACCGACGCTGTTGACGAGGCTTTCGTTAAACGAGATCTTCCGCGTCTTGATATAGCTGTGGATTAAAAAGACATCGATCATGAACAGCCAGACATAGATGAACTGGGAATTGGCATAAATTATCGAATAGTAGAAGCCAACTGCCAGGGCGTACCAGTACTGGTAGCGTAACTTAAGAGCATTGACGACATAAAGGAAGCTCAGGATTCCGATGCTGGAAACAAATTCATAACTGCCTCTTATCTTGTAGGGGGTCAGATAAGTTATGGTCGAATCGATGATGAAAGCCAAAGCGAGAAAAAGGCTCAGCTTGATTATCTTCGTTCTCATAAATCAGGCCTGCTGGACAACCGAGATGTATTCAAGGTCATTCATATCGGCCGCGATTTTCACAAGCAGATACTTCTTGGTGTTGTCCCCATAATCGTGAAGCTTGACACTGGTCCCCACAAATATTCCTTTTGGCGCCTTGCCTTCGCCCCCTAGACCCGATGTATAAACCTTGATATCGGGCTGGATGACCGCCACATTTGTCAGAACATTGACGATCAACGCCTCGTTTTCATCGTCGTAGCCCTCGATAAGCCCGAAGCAAGTCGTCCCGTCTTCAACAGTGAACATGACCGGGATGTCGTTGAGATAATTGCCGGATGTCAGCAGCATAACATTGGAAGTGATCGGCGTGGTCGAAGTGATCACCCCGATCATCCCCTTGTTGTTGACAACGACCATGTTTTTGGTCAGACCGTTATTTTCGCCACCATTGATTGTGACTTCGTCATCCCATTTGTCGAATGATCTGGTGACCAGGGAGAATGCCTTTACCTGATATTCGCTGGGAAGGTTCTCGATATTGAGCTGCTTTTTTAATTCATTGAGCTCATTGGAAAGCACGTCGGTGTTCGCCTCCACCGATGCGTATGAGTTCAACTTCTCCTGCAGGAGCCTGTTTTCATTATAAACCGAACGGATTGCGTTAACCTCGCTGATGGCGTCGGTGACCATCGATATCGGCTTTTTCACCACATAGTATTCGATCGACGCCACCGTGTCATGGAAAATCGATTCGAAATAAGACCTTGTCCGACCCGACAGGGAACCCAAAGTCAAAACAGTCAGGGAGATGATGATAGCCCCGATAACAACTGTCTTAAATGTATTATTTTTCAAACTTACCACCTCGAAAAACATTATACAAACAAAAGAGTTCAAATGCAATTCAATTTGTCGCAATCAAATCATCGGTGAAAACACTGTAGAAGCAATTTTCCCCGAAGATCAGGTGGTCAACCAACTCGAGGTCCAAAGCCGCAGCTTGCTTCTTGAGATTCTCGGTCGCATTGATATCCTCTAGCGAGGGTTGCGGATCACCGCTGGGGTGGTTGTGGATGACCATGAACCTGGTGGTGCAAGAGGACAGGACAACCTTGAGGATTTCCTTGATTGAAAAAATCGAGCTGTCGCTCGTGCCAATATGGACGAGATGTTCCTTGATAAGCTGGAGATTCGACCCCAGACAAAGGACAATGACCTTCTCCTGCTGCTCGAACTGCAGCCTTCCACCTAGATACCGGTAGGCCGCCTGGGGCGAATCGATAATCTGCCGGCTTTTCTTGTTGTCCCCAAGAAGCCTTTTGGAAAGCTCGATGGTCGCCATGATCTCCGTGGCCTTGACATCGCCGATCCCCTTGATTGTTTTTAGCTGCTCCTTGGTCAAGTCTGCCAGACCGCCGACACCCCCGGACCTTTTAAGCAGGGTTCCCGCAAGCTCGAGCACATTGCACTCCTTTGTCCCGGTCCGCAAGATCACTGCGAGCAGTTCCTGATTTGACAAAATGGCGACCCCGCGACGACTTGCTTTCTCGCGGGGCCGGTCATTTACAGGCCATTGGTCCATGATCAGCGTGACCATTCCAGGGAAATGAACCACGGAATCGATATTTTTCCCTTGGTGCTGGTTATTATCTTGTACACTCCCGCCGATACGACGATGCAAACAAGAACGGTTCCCACTCCAAATTCACCGACAATCAAATCCTGTTGTTTTTCTGTTAATTCGTGCATAATATCCTCCTCTTTATCTCTCATGAATATATGCAAGGCAACTGCAGTCATTGCTTCAATTAAGAAAAAAAACAAATCCGTGATGGAAAAGCACCCGTCGCCAGGACATGGGTGCTTGGTAGAATATTAGTATTTTTCCAGCTGCATTGTGATTGCCGCCAGTTTTGACTGATAATCAGCCAATTTGGATTTTTCTTCCTCTATTTTGGCAGCAGGCGCTTTTGAAAGGAACCTTTCGTTTGCGAGCATCTTTTCACAGCGGCTGATCTCGTCCGCCATTTTCTTGGCTTGACCTTCCAGCTTGGCTTTTTCTGCCGCCTTGTCGACATAAGCTCCAAGCTCGACAACAATCGCTTGTCCGCCTTTGATAGTCACGACAGCAACGTCATCGCTGTAAGGCTCATTGACACCGACGCAAACCGAGTTGGTCAGTTTCTTGATATACAGTTCGACGCTTTTCAACAAGTCGAGTATGCTCTTGTCATTTCCTTCAATCAGGTAGCTGACCTCGATACTGTTTTTGATATTGTAGTTGGCCCGGATGTCACGGATCCCTTTGACAATGTCGATCACGTAAGCGAACTTGTCGTTTACCGACTCGTCAGAGAAATCAGAGTTCACCTCAGGATAAGCCGCGATAGTGATTGATTCCTTGAGGTGAGGCAGGGCCTGGTAAATCTCCTCGGTCATGAACGGCATGAATGGGTGGAGCAACCGGACAATCGCATTCATCACATAAACCAGAGTGTTGCGCGTTGCGGTTTTTTCGGCTTCATTGTCGCTGTTGAGGTGGGCTTTGGCAAGCTCGATGTACCATGAGCAGTAGTCATCCCAGATGAACTGGTGCAATGTCGAACCGACAACGACAAACTCGAATTTTTCCATATTGGCGTTGACTTCCTCAATCACCTCGTTCAAACGATTCAGGATCCATCTGTCGCACAGGTTCAGGTTGGTGAAAGTCAGGTCCCCGTATTGGAGGTTCTCGTCAATATTCATCAATACAAAGCGGGCCGAGTTCCATATTTTGTTGATGAAGTTCCATGAAGCTTCCAGCTTTTCTGGAATGAAGCGCAAGTCCATCCCCGGAGCCGAGTTGGTAGTCAGGAAATACCGCAACGTATCCGCCCCATACTGCTCGATGACATCCATTGGATCGATTCCGTTGCCAAGCGATTTCGACATCTTGACTCCGTTGGCATCACGAATCAATCCGTGGATCAACACATCATTGAATGGTCTATTGTCTGTGAAGTTAAGCGATTGGAAGATCATCCGGCTGACCCAGAAGAAAATGATGTCATATCCGGTAACCAGAGTGTTGGTCGGGAAGTAGCGTTGGAACAGCTGTGCATTTTCATCAGGCCATCCCAAAGTTGAAAACGGCCACAGCGCCGATGAGAACCAGGTATCTAGCACGTCTTCATCCTGGATATAGTTCTCGATATCCAACGGAGCCTCTTTGGCAACGACAACTTCACCGGTTTCCTTATGATACCAGGCCGGGATGCGGTGTCCCCACCACAGCTGACGGGAAATGCACCAGTCCTCGATGTTTTCCATCCAGTTGTTGAATGTCTTCTCAAACCGTTCTGGAACGAAGTTAACTTTCCCTTCACTCTCCTGGTTTTTCAACGCTTCCTTGGCCAATGGTTCCATCTTGACGAACCATTGTTTTGAAAGATAAGGCTCGACAATGGCGTCGGATCTTTCCGAGTGACCGACCTGGTGGACGATCGGTTCGATATGGTCGACAACACCGGCAGCCTCGAAATCTCCAACCAGCGCCTTACGGCACTCGAAACGGTCCATTCCCTGATATTTGTGAGCCAGTTCATTCATCGTCCCATCAGGGTTCATGCAGATCGGCATCGCCAGATCATGCTTTTTCCCCAGGACGAAGTCGTTAGGGTCATGGGCCGGCGTACATTTCATGACCGCCGTTCCAAAGTCCATGTCGATGTAGTCATCAGCCAGGATCGGCAATGCTTCACCATTGGCCGGGTTGATCGCCGTCTTACCGATGATGTCCTGATAGCGGGCATCGTCAGGATGGACGAAGATTGCCGTATCCCCGAACATCGTTTCCGGACGGGTTGTGGCAATGACCAGCTGGCGGTCACTGTCTTCTAGCTTGTATTTGAAGTAGTACATCGCTCCGTTGACTTCCTTGTGGATTACCTCGACGTTGGAAAGAGCGGTTTTTTGTACCGGATCCCAGTTGATAATCCGTTCACCACGGTAAAGCAGTTTCTGTTCGTACAATTTGACGAAGACTTCCTTTACCGCCTCAGAAAGGCCGTCATCAAGAGTGAAGCGTTCCTTCGAATAGTCAAGGGAAAGTCCAAGCTTCGCCCATTGCTGGCGGATGATGCTCGCGTATTCCTCTTTCCACTCCCAGGTCTTTTCCAGGAATTTTTCACGTCCCAGGTCGTATCGGGAAATTCCCTGTTCGCGCAGCCGCGCTTCAACCTTGGCCTGGGTCGCTATCCCGGCATGGTCCATCCCCGGAAGCCACAAGGCATCGAAACCCTGCATCCTTTTGTGGCGGATGATCATATCCTGGAGTGTCGTGTCCCAGGCATGGCCCAGGTGCAGTTTCCCGGTAACGTTTGGTGGCGGTATTACAATCGAGTACGGCTTTTTGCTCGGGTCACCCGCCTCGAAATATTTTTTGTCAAGCCAGTGCTGGTATTTGCCTTCCTCAACCTGGCGATGGTCGTATTTAGTTGCTAGTTCCTTCATTTGTATCCTCCTTACTGTCGCAAAACAGGGTAGCGTTTTCTAAAATGTAGTTGTCGATTGCCCTGATAAAAGATTCCTGGCGCACCAATGCCATGATTTCTTCCTTGAAGTCGGTGAGATTGAATGAAGGATATTGACCTTCAGTGTTTTCCACTTCGATTTCACCGATTGAGAAACGGTAGTATTCAACCGCTTCCTTGAGGCATTCCTTGATTTCATGGGTATTGATGGCATCGAACAGCTCATAAAGATCCTCAAGGTAGCTTGCCCCGTCGGAATCCATGAATTTTTCAATGGTACCTTTGTTTGCCAATTCCCGCTCCAAAAGATAGACACCGTAGATTTTACGTTGTGGTTTGGTCAGGTACTCATAAAATGACATTTGCGGTTCTTCTATTTCATAATATTCATCCTCTTTTGCCATCAAGTGATACAAGATCACATGGGTCTGGTGACCGTTGAGGGCGTTTTTAAGCGCAAAATAGTCCAAATGGCGGTACTTGTCCTTGTTTTGCTCGATCGTATCCATAGCGTTCTGGCGCATTTTCTTGGCCTTGTTGAGTTTGCTAAGATAGATGTAGATAACTCCGATAGTAAGCACCAGTGTAATTCCTAAAAATAAAATGTCCTGTGTCATAATTTCCTCCTTGAAATGCACAAAAAAAGACCATCCCTAAGGACGATCTTATCGCGGTACCACCTTAATTCTTATCTGATCGATAAGCACTCGATTCCTTAACGCGGAAAACGTGTCAGCTTACTATCAGTTCAGCTGCCAAGCTCATTGGCTACCTTCATAAAGCCCCAATCCCCTTTTTCACCAGCCAAGAGGTCTCTAAAAATGCCGCTTTACTACTCCTCCAAATCATTGCCCCATAATTCTACCATTTATGATTTTAAAAAGCAACCGCTAGTCAAAATTAACGTCACACAAATCGTAGATTGCCTGCCATGCCTGGTCGATTCCGGTCTTGGCGAACGAAGAGAACCGGATGAACTTGTCGCTTTCATCGAATCCCAGTTTTTCCTTGATCCGTTTTTCGAACTTCTTGAGCTCGTTGCGCTTGAGCTTGTCCTCTTTGGTCGCCACAACGATCACCGGCAGCTTGTAATACTTCACATATTCGTACATCTGGATATCGTCAGCCGTTGGCGTATGTCGGTAATCCAGGATCAGGACCAGGCCTTTTAGGGTCTGGCGTTTTGTGATGTAGGTGTCGATCATCGCCCCGAACGATTTTTGGATGTGCTCAGGAACCTTGGCATAGCCATAACCTGGAACATCGACGAAACGGAGCTGGTCGTTGACATTGTAAAAGTTCAAAGTTCGCGTCTTTCCCGGGTTGGACGACACTTTTGCCAACCCCTTGCGGTTTAGCATCGTGTTGATGAATGACGACTTCCCGACATTAGACCTTCCCGCCAGACAAATTTCCGGCACTGATTCCTCAGGCCATTGCGACTCCCAGGCCGCCGATAACATATATTCTGATTTAGTAATTTTTGCCATAATACCACACTTTCTAAATCAAGTATAACAAAAGAATTCCAAAAGACAAGAAAAAAATCACTGCATGAAGCAGTGATTACAGAAACGCGTGTTTGAATACGTCATCCATATGTTCGGCAAGGACGATTTCAATTTCGTTGCGCACTTCATTTGGAATGTCTTCGATATCCTTCTCGTTTTGAAGCGGAATGATGATCTTCTTGATTCCTGAGCGGTGAGCCGAAATGGCTTTTTCCTTGAGTCCGCCGATCGGCAGGACATTGCCTCGCAATGTGACTTCACCGGTCATCGCGATATCGTTGCGGACCAGCTTGTTGGCAAAGGCCGAATAGATTGCAGTTGTCAATGTGACCCCGGCAGATGGACCGTCTTTTTTAACCGCACCTTCAGGCACGTGGATATGGATGTCGAACTTGTCGAACTCCGTATTTTCCAGACCGTACTTTTGGGCATTGGCTTTCAGGTAGTCAAGCGCGATTGAAGCCGATTCCTTCATGACATCACCAAGTTGACCGGTGATGATGAATTTTCCAGCACCCTTGAAATGGTTGACCTCGATTGGCAGGATGTCGCCCCCAAATTGAGTCCAAGCCAGGCCGGTAACCACACCCACAGTAGGCTCTTTTTGCTTCTTGGTATGGGTATATGGCGCTTTCGACAAAATCTTTTCCAGATTGTCCTTTTCAACCACAAATGTCTCTTTTCCCTTTTTGAGGATTTCCAATACGGCCTTGCGGCAGACTTTGGCAATCAGACGTTCCAGATTCCGGACCCCGGCTTCGCGGGTGTAATGACGGATGATTTCCATTATCGCACCATCGCTGATATTCAGCTGTTCGGCTTTCAATCCATGGAGTTTGGACTGTTTAGGGATAAGGTTGTTTTTGGCAATCATCAGTTTTTCCTGCTCGGTGTAGCTCGAAAGTTCGATTATTTCCAAACGGTCAAGCAGTGGCGCCGGGATTGATCCCAGGTCATTGGCAGTGGCGATGAACAGGACCTTTGACAGGTCATATGGCTCTTCAAGGTAGTTGTCAGAGAAGAAGCTGTTTTGTTCCGGGTCGAGAACTTCAAGCATGGCGCTGGTCGGATCACCTTTGTAATCGCTGGCCATCTTGTCGATTTCATCAAGCAGGAAGACCGGATTGACTACGCCTGCTTTTTTCATCGATTGAATGATTCTTCCTGGCATTGATCCCAGGTAGGTTCTCCGGTGACCGCGGATTTCCGCTTCGTCACGGACCCCACCAAGGCTGGCTTTGACAAATTCGCGGCCAAGAGCACGGGCAATCGATTTCGACAATGAAGTTTTCCCGACACCCGGCGGCCCGGCCAGACAGATGATCGGCGCTTTAAGCGATTTGGTCATCTGTTTTACAGCCAGATGTTCAACTATTCTTTCCTTGACTTTTTCCAGACCGTAATGATCTTCATCAAGCACGACTTGGACATGGTTGATGTCCTCGATATCGGCTGTTTCTTCGAACCAAGGTATTTTCATCATCCAGTCGATGTATGTTCGCACCACATTCGCTTCCGAGCTTGCTTGGGGCATCGCTTCGAAACGGTGCAGCTCTTCAAGAATTTTCTTTTTGACATGTTCGGGATAAGGATTTTCTTCCAGCTGCTGTTTGATATAGCTGGCGTCATCTTCCTTGTCGACCGTGTCACCCAACTCTTCGCGGATCGCTTTGAGTTTTTCTCTCAGGTAGAACTCGCGTTGGTTTTCATCGACAGACTCGCGCACCTTGCGGTTGATTTCCTCTTCGATCAAAATGATCGAGCTTTCCTGTTCGACGGTCTGGGCTACCAGAAGCAATCTTTCATTGACATTCAATGTCTCCAGGATTTTTTGTTTGCGGGCAAGGGAGCAAGGCAAATACATGGCAATCGTGTCCGCCAGTTCACTTGGATGCACGCCGCTTTCAAGACGATTGATGGCAACAGTCGGCATATGCGGCAAGTATCTTTGCGCATCCTGGAAGTATTGCGACACCTTACGCACCAGCGCAACTTCCTCGTTGAAATCACCACGCACACCTTCAACCACTTCACCTGAGGCGAAAATCGTCTCATCGGCAAATTCGTAATTGGAAACCTTGAAACGGCTAATTCCCCGAACCGTAACTCGCATCGAATCCTGGGTCGCCCGGCGGATTTTTTTGGAAATCTTGCACAGGGTCGCCATGTAGAATACATCCTTTTCCGTCGGATTTTCAACTACCGGATCAATTTGGGAAACCATGATGACATTGTCGTCATAATTGTCGTGAGCCTGTTCAATCGCTTCTAGCGAAAGAGGGCGCCCGATATCTAAAGTCAATTTATTTTCTGGATAAACAACCATTCCGCGAGTAAAAATTACAGGGTATTTATACATTGCTTGTTCACTCATAATTTTCCTCCTTGTATAAAAAGACGCCGAAGCGTCCTTTAATTATATTACTTTTTAAGATTGTCTCTTACAAATTCAAGAGCTTTTCTTGTAAGTAAATCAGACTCTAAACGGTCCATATTATTAGCGAAGATGTTTTTAACTTCTTCTAACTCTCTTTGGTAAGTGTCAGCGATCAATTGCAATTCAGCATCTAGTTCTTCTTGAGTGTTTTCCAATCCTTCAGCTTTCACGATTTGTGCTAGAATCGCGTTCAATTTGAAACGGTCAACCGCTTGAGGGCGAACGTCTTCGGCGATCTTGTCTTTAGATTGTCCTGTGAATTGTTCATACAATTCGAAGTTCAATCCTTGTTGTTGCAGGTTCATTTCGATTTCTTGAAGCAACTGTTGTACTTCTTGTTCGATCATAGCTGCTGATTCTTCAACTTTTGAGTTTTCGATGATCGCTTTGAACAGATCTTCGTTGAATTTGTTATCGACTTCTGATTCCTTGCGGCTAGTAAGATCTTTAGTCACATGTTCTTTAAGTTGGTCTAAAGTTTCAACACCTTCGATGTTCACATCTTTAGCCAATTCGTCATCGATTTCTGGCAATGTTTTTGTTTTGATGTCGATGATTTTACATTTGAATGTAGCTTCTTTACCTGCAAGGTTTTCAGCACCGTAGTTTTCAGGGAAAGTGACAACAACGTCTTTTTCTTCACCAGCTTTAAGTCCAACCAATTGGTCTTCGAATCCAGGGATGAATGAACCTGAACCGATTTCCAATGGATAAGCTTCACCTTTTCCACCTTCGAAAGCTTCACCATCAACGAATCCTTCGAAATCGATTGTAGCTGTGTCGTTTAGTTCAACTGCTGCTTCTTCACCTTTTACAGACAATTCAGCGAATTGTTGTTGGTAGTTTTTAAGAGCGTTTTCGATTTCTTCGTCAGTCACTTCAACTGTTCCTTTGGCAACTTCCAAATCTTTGTATTGTCCAAGTTCAACTTCTGGCAATACTGGGACGCTGATTACAACAGTGATTCCTTCGTCATCCATTTGTTCGATGTTTACAGCCGGTTGAGCGATTGGAGCCAATTTGTTTTCCATCAAGGCTTTTCCATAGTTTTCTGACAACAAGGCATCGATTGCTTCTTGTTGGATTGAAGCTTGAGAAATTTTTGAGCGCACTAATTGTTTAGGTGCTTTTCCCTGTCTGAATCCATCAACTTTGACATTTTTAGCTAATTTATCAACTGCTGCTTCTTTAGCGCCAGTCCATTCTTCTTTATCAAAAGAAAGTTTGACTTCTGTGATTGCGTTTTCTAATCTTTTAATACTTGTATTCATACTGATCTCCTTTTTTTGTTTCGCACCTTATTATATACTAAATGCCCGGTTTATTCAACTAATTAATACTCGATTGCCTTGAAATTTTCAAGATATTCCTGGATTTGAGCCTCATCACCATAATAATCCAGCTCGATTTCCTCCAGGGAAATGTCGATATTCTGAAGCGTCGCAAGATAGTAGTGGATTGCGCCGGCAAGATTGTTTACCTGATCATCCTCGATTGTCTCAGGGAAAATCTCGTAAAGGTAGACCGTCAAAAACTGAAGGGCCTGGTCGAACAGTGACGGATTCTCATCTTCCATGTTCTCACTTAGCGCTGCCACGATCCGATCGACACTTAGCTGTTCGAGCACTGGATTCATCAACGAAGGGTTGATATATTCCTCGTGATAACCTTTGACAACAAGAAACTCCTCATCGATCACCTGTTCGATAAGCATCTCGATGATCAGGCTCTTGGCAAAACTTGGGGCCTGTTCATTTTTCAAGAATGCATGGATATAAGGCAACAAACGGCGGATATTGAGCGATTGCATCTGGTTGATCGCCAGATAAATGACATCGCTGTTTGTATTTCGGCCCATCAGGATGGCCTCGATATCCTCGAGATTGAAAGTCTGGTTGTTGTAGTCAAACTCGCTTTCATGCTTGGCAAGAAGCAGCTGATCATAAACTTCGTTAAACATCATCTCATAATTGTTGGGGATGTACGGCATCGACAATTCCTCGATGACCATGTCGATAGCCTCGTCATACTGTTCCAATTCCTTTAGTATTGTCAGATACAAACCGACAACTTCATAATAGCTCTGTTCCGCTTTAACTTTGGCGATAATCGCTTCCTGAAGCGCCTGATTGTATTCATTCAAGCCGACCAGGCAAATTAGCCGCTGCAAGCGGACATTTTCATCTTCGAGATCAGTAAGCAGCTTTAAAGCTTTTTGATACTCCTGGTTTTCAATATACTCATTAATCATCTATATTCTTCTCGTCCTCTAATTCGTCGAATTCATAAACAACTTCATTATGATCCGCATTTTTTTCCAATTCCAGCCGCTCGAGAATATTCAAATATTCTTCATCACGGCCGTTTTGCTTTTGGCCATCATCGATAAATGCCATTGCTCAACCTTCTTTCAATAATTTATAAATTTCCAAGTATTCGTTTTTAAACAAACTGTTCCGATTGAATATAAACATTATATCATGATAGAGATTCATATCCAAAATATTTAGTAATTCAATTTTACCCTGCTCAACTTCCTTGGCCACGGCCATATGGTAGATGAATGAAATACCTGCTCCAGCCCCCACCAGAGCCTTGATGGTATTGATGTCGGAGATGACGTTGATATTGGCAAACGCCTTTAGATTGAGGTTGGATTGGCGCAAAAAGCGTTCCAATATTTCCCGCGAGCCTGAACCTTCTTCCCGGACAAATATCGGCAAATCCAAAACATCCTCAATGGTGCATGGTCCGCCAAGCTCAATATCCGGAGATTTTATCGCCACATACCTGGCTTTGTCAAAACAGACACCCTCGAAACTGTTCTTGTCATAGTAGCCTTCGACAACCGCAAAATCCAATTCACCATCAAGCAGCTTCTGGCAAAGTTGCCTGGTGTTGGCAATCAAAAATTCCACTTTGTGATGCCTGGCCAGCTTGACTACCCTGGGTGCCACCAGATATTGACCGGCGGTCTTGGTGGCCCCAAAGCGCAAAGGAGCCTCATATTGACAGTGAAGCACATCAAGCAGTTTCGCCTCATCGACCTGCATGGCGACAAGTTTTTCATAGAGGGTCAAGCCAGCCGGAGTCAACATCAAGCGGCGATTTTGGTAGTCGAACAGTTTGACCTGGTAATAACGCTCCAAATACCTTATCTGGCTGCTTACCGCCGGCTGGGTCAGATTCAAGACTGCCGCAGCCTTGGTGAAACTGTTTTTCTTGACCACTGTAATAAATGTGTTTACCCGGAAATCCAGCATCTTCTCACCATTCATAAATTAAATTTATCAGTACATAATTATTTATAATTTTATTTTAGGTATTTGTCAAGCTATACTGCCTGTAGGAGGTAATTATCATGGAACTGAACATCTTAACATCAAAAATCCAAAAAATCACAGCCTTGTTTCCAGGAATAATGCTTTGCACCATAATCGCCGCCATCGCCACTTGTATGGGCAGCTTGATTCCCACCGTCGGCGCACCGTTATTTGGAATCATCCTGGGCATAATAGCCAACACATTTATTTTCCTGGACAATTCATTTTCCCCAGGCATCGCCTTTTCAGGCAAAAAGATATTGCAATGGGCAGTAATCCTACTCGGTTTCAAACTGTCCACCAAAACCATCGTCACAACCGGACTTTCCTGTTTGCCGGTGATCATCGCCACCATAACCGTCGCCCTTGCCACGGCTTTCCTTGTTTTCAAGGCTTTTAAAATTCCCGAGGACCAGGCAATCCTGATCGGCATCGGATCTTGCATTTGCGGGGGATCGGCAATTGCTGCCGGAGCGGCAACCATCAATGCAAAAAAAGAAGACATCACCATATCTTTGGGCGTCATCTTCTTGTTCAATATAATTGCAGCTTTGATATTCCCGGCTTTGGGCGATTCTATTCACCTTTCCAACGCGGGCTTCGCTTTGTTTGCCGGAACCGCGGTGAACGATACCTCAAGCGTCACGGCAACCGCCCTGGCCTGGGACCAGATCCACCAAAGCAACATCTTAGGTTTGGCCACCGCTGTCAAACTGACCCGGACATTGGCGATAATTCCGATCACCTTGATATTGGGCATTGTCAAAAAGCGGCAGACAAAGGAAAGTCTCCAGTTGAAGGGCTTATTCCCGACTTTCATCCTGTATTTTTTAATGGCATCGGCCATTTCAAGCTATTTCACCTTAAGCCCGGCGACACTGGGTGCAATCAGCGAATCGTCGTCGTTTCTTATTGTCATGGCAATGGGCGCGATCGGTTTGAACACCAGGCCGAAGTCACTTATTACCAACGCCAAAAAACCAATACTTATGGGCTTGATCATCTGGATCAATATAATCATCACTTCGTTGGCCGTCCAATGGATGATAGGCATCAATTAGGTCCGTTTGGAGAACTTGTTGCCACAGCGCGGACATGTGATCGCTATCTTCCCGCGACCTTTTGGAACTCTTGTCAACTGGCGGCATTGCTTGCAGCGATAGTATCGGAAATCGCGATTTTTAAGTTGCAACCCGACCATGCGCAACCATTCTCTTATGGGTAAAGAAATCTTCAGGAACCAGTTGAGCTCCTGCCTTCTTTTCTGGTACTTTCGCGAAAACGAACGGAAAAGGCTGTACAACATCAGGCCGTAGCTTGGATAAAATAACCAGCTGCTGTTGACAAAGAGATTCATTATGGCCAATGTCAAAGCCAAGCCGATCAGAAAGCTGTTGAAAAGATCGTTGCCATAACGGCCATATAAAAAACGCATCAATTTTTCACGCATTGTTTCACCTTCTTTCCTGGGAATTCTATCACGGTTAAGTTAACAGAACATGAATTATATCAATGTAAACCTATCTTCTTATAAATATTCAAAAGCGGCCATTTCTAGCCGCATAATAATCAAATGGCGTCCACTAAGGGATTCGAACCCCTGACCGCACGCTTAGAAGGCGTGTGCTCTATCCGGCTGAGCTAAGTGGACCTGATTTCATAAATATTCGAATTCGTAAGCACATTATACACTATAATTGGATCTATGCAATAACAATTATCAGATTTTATGACCGGATTGAACCCGGGCCGCCGTTTTTTGGCCGGTTTGTGGCATCCATCGATTGTGGCAATTGATGGATGCCACGAACAATTTCAACTTTTCGCTGGCCCCATTCCAAAATCAGGTATCGGTTTTTACGACTATTTACAGGAAATCGACCTTCGCGGTCGCCCCCATTGGTAAGAATGTCGGTTTGACATTGGGAATTATCGACACGATTTCACCTTCGATACTGTTCAAATATTGCTCAAGCCTGGCCTTGTCCTTGTTCATGTTGATGTCAAATCTTAGTACCCGGTATTTCATACAAATCCTCCTTTTTATCTGAATATTGAAGACAAAACCCAATCATTGAATTATGATATTTCCTGATACGACCGAGGGGGCCATAAGGATAAACCCCAGTTAGCATGATGTGATGACATCCCAACAAAAATGAATATAATCATTGCCACAACATCACGAGGAAATAAAGAATAGGCATCGTCAGAATACTGCACCCAGCTTATAGGCGATGTAAAGAACATAGAAACTGACGTACACAAATCCCCAGTATTTGGAAATCCGGTTGGACCGCCATACCGGGACAAGCAAAAGTATTGAAGCGAAAATCATTGCGGCCAAGTCCCCAAAGATCGACAGATCGGCAAATGTGATTGGGTTGATCATGCCACTAAGCCCTAAAACAAGCAGGATATTCATGATATTGCTGCCAATGATATTCCCTACTGCGATGTCATCCTCCTTTTTGATCACCGCAATTATCCCGGCAACAAATTCCGGCAAAGATGTCCCAAATGCGATAATGGTCAATCCGATCAATTCTTTAGCCAATCCCAGCGAAGAGGCGATGGCCACCGCATTGTCGACTGCGAATTTGGCACCAAGAACCATCGCAATCAATCCGGCTATAAAACGGGGCCCATGTTTTTTCAAGGTTTTTCCGGGGTAATCATCCATCCTGATTGGCTGCTTTTGATCGGTTTGGTTCACGATCACCGCTTCATCTTCCAGCAACTCGAAAATCTCCAATTCCGCAGGCGAATCCGGAAACTCATCCCTTGAAATCTGTCTGGTCTTGGATACTATGAAACCCACAAAGCCGACCATCCCGCCAAGGAGAACTCCCGCCTCCAGCCGGGACAGCCACAGACCACTAGCTACCATCAAAAGGAGGATAACCTGGATAAGTATCGATAACAGAATTTCCCTTTTGATCGCTTGGTAATCGATCAATATCGGTGCGATCATGACCGTCACTCCGATCACCAGGGTAATGTTGACAATACTGCTGCCCACGACATCGCCCACAGCGAGCAGGTTGGCTTTTTCAAACCCGGAATAAATGCCGATGACCGCTTCGGGAAAACTGGTTCCCAAGGCCACTACAAAGATCCCGACAATGAATCCGGGAATATTGAACGCCTTGGCCATGACTGATGCCGAACTTACCATCATATCGGCACCTTTGACCAGCACGAGCAGACCCGCAGCCAAAACAAGAAATTCAATGACCATGATATCACCCCATCCCTAATATCATTTTACAACATCGGCCCTCAACAAACAATCAAACGGGCCAAAACAATCAAAAAATACCAATTAGACCGCATTTTTTCAAAACAAAAGACCAAGCAAAGGTTTTTTACACCGCCCGGTCTTTTTAATTGCATAAACCCCCATGAAAATCGCGGATATCATTTCCCCAGCAATCGGATGATATCTTTTTCCATTTCCGCCGGTTCGACATTTGGCCCAAACCTTTTGACCACTTCGCCATTGCGACCAACCAGGAACTTCGTAAAATTCCACTTGATATTCCGGGACAGCAGACCCTTCTGTTGCTTTTTCAAGTAGGTGTACAAAGGATCCTCATTTTCACCATTGACATCGATTTTCGCGAACTGCTCAAAGGTAATCCCAAATCTGCCGGTGCAAAAAGTCGCAATCTCTTCATTACTCCCCGGGGCCTGACTGGCGAACTGGTTGCAGGGAAAATCCAGGATCTCGAGCCCTTTATGCCGATATTTTTCATACAGTTCCTGCAACCCGGCGTACTGGGGTGTAAAACCGCAGGCTGTCGCCGTGTTGACAATAAGCAGCACTTTGTTTTTGTAGTCTCCTAGATTCCTTATTGTCCCATCCATCTTTAAAACACTGTAATCATAGACACTCATCATTATCACCATCTCTTTCAACCTGATTTTTCCGGCAAACTCAAACGAAAACACAAATAAAGTGAAAACCAGTTGACCAGGATTTAACCAGCTCACTTTCTACCATATTTGAATTGGCAAAGGCAAGCGCAACAATCATGAACGATCTTTATTTTTTCACGGTATTTCAACCACATCATCCATATCTAGGCTCACCGCATTTGTTGCCCTGCTTCCTGTCGCATTCAAGTTAACGGCTTTTATTTTCATTTTATAGGGCATACCGGCAATAATATCCAAACCATCGGAAGATGAATTAAAGACACTGACATTCGCGATATTGACGTTGCAGTCAAACCCGAATTCGCTCGACGCATCAAAAGCAAATATGCCAACGGCGTTTTCATCAGTCGTTATTATGTTTATATTGCTTATATTCACGTTCAACTGACATGCGCCAAACTGTATCGCATATGCTTGAAACCCTTCAATATAAACATTGGTCAATGTCGTATTATAGCCACCCCGGATATATACAGGTATCGAGGTTCCATGATGATTGTAGACATGCAACCCATCTATCAGCCACCCTCCACCAGACCCGATGACAACCGCCAAATTATCACCGCTACCCTGAGATACGCAATTAAGAAGCGAACCGTCAGTCAAAACGACATTGTCATCAGCACCGAAGTAGTAGGATACGTCTTGCGCGTTCCGGACCATACAGTTGATGACTTTGTTTTCAATCAGCGTACTTGATGCGCCTTCGGTTGAGAACTCTATTCCATGACCGCCGACGTTGGCTACTGTAACATTGTCAATCGTACTATAGTAGTCATTCAATACGATTCCGGTATTGGCGCTTTGGGTAACATCTCCGGTCACTGTAAGATCTCGGATAACGGTGTATCCGGCAATACTGCCATAATGCTTGATGACCGGCTTGTTGACACCAATCATCGATATGAATGTTCTACCGGAAACTCCTTGCAAGGTCATACCGGAATATAACAAGATCGATGTATTAATATTATAAGTTTTTCCTTCAAGCTGGACGACATTAAACCCATTGCCGCGTGCAAAATCGATTGCCTCCTGGATGGTTTCAAAAGAACCGGCATTAACCACACCAGCATCAGGATTACCAGGGTAGTTTACAACATCATTATATTCATCGGTTAATAACCCCAGACCGCGATAATGTCCAGCGTTTTCAACACCTGCAATATTCGACAGCAAGACCACAACAGACAGAAAGAAAACCAATACCACTAATCCTAGAGATTTCAAGATCACTTTCACCCCTTACAATCGACCACCAAGCCAAATCAAAGGCAATATCTGAAAAAATAAAATCAGGATGCGCGATTCCCACGCATATTCAAGTCAAGACATACCGTGACTGAATCGGACAAACTTTCTCGCTTATATTGTATTCCTTTTGGATTGATTTGTGAAAGGATTTGTCCATAAATATTAAAAAATCGCATTTTATCAGGAAAATACCGCATTGGATTGCTGTCTGATAGTTACTGTCCCTTGAAGGTGCAATTGATGTTTGTATCCTGGATTTTGAATTTTCGCACAAAAAAACAGCCCTTTCGAGCTGTAATAATCAAATGGCGTCCACTAAGGGATTCGAACCCCTGACCGCACGCTTAGAAGGCGTGTGCTCTATCCGGCTGAGCTAAGTGGACATTTTTGACTGCCAAGATATAATATCACATTAATTATTGGCAGGCAAGAGTTTTTTTGATTTTTTGACAACAAATTATTTTCTGACCAGCTGGCTAACCCAGTTCAATGAATTCGTAATCTATCGCCCCTTTTTCCACATACAAGACCAGGTAGCTTTTGCCACTGCCACCCCGAGGTCGGGAACATGAACCGGGATTGACCAAAGTGAATCCGGACACCGTTTTGAATTGGGGAATATGGGTATGACCCGAAAGCAGGACATCGCAGTTTTTGTTTTTGAGGTCATTAACCATGTTTTCCTCGCGATGGAAATAGCCATAACGGTCGCCATGGTTGACAAGGAAATTCAGGCCTTCACACTCGAACATCTCCTCATCCGGGAAATCGGATAGCCAGTCATTGTTGCCCGCCACGGCAAGGTAACCTTCCATATCACTTTGCGACCCTTCGCTGTCACCGCAATGGACCAGCAAATGGGCATCCTGGTGCTCGGCCTTTATCATGTCGATTGTAAAAAATGATCCGTGGTTGTCGGAAACTACAACTATTTTTTTCATTTATTCTCCTATTTTCAGATATTTCACTTCTATCGGGCCGTAATCGAAGAAACCTTGTGACGATCGAAGAAACTCGCCGACATCTCCGGTCGTGCAAACTTCGATCTCACCCCCTTGATCATTCAATAGATTGTTGTCTTTGAGGTAATCATGTACTTCGTAACCGATCGCCTGGGACGAAGAAATGCAACGAATTCCCGGCATCACCTTCAGGATCTGGTCAACCAGGATCGGATAGTGGGTGCACCCGAGGATGATGCTTTCGACCTCGCCATGGTATTCGTCAAGGTAACCATGAAGTTCTTCTTCGATACCCGATTTGTACTTGCCTGATTCGACCAGAGGGACAAGCTCCGGTGTCGCCTTTTCATGGACCACTATGTCCGGATCAAAGCCTCTGATTTTCCCGGAGTATTTGAGGGAATTGACGGTCGCCTGGGTTGCGATGATAAGGGTACTTTTGAGATTCCGGCTCATGAAGTCATTGACCGTGGCATCGATCACCCCGATCATCAAGACATCCGGATAGTCGTTTTGGAGCTGTTCAAGGACATTGGCACTGGTTGTGTTGCACGCCAATATGATCATTTTGACTTCACGGGCAATTAAATACTCGATGATTGTTGAAGCGTACCTGTAGAGCTGGGCCACCGTCTTGTTGCCATAAGGGCTGTGATGGTTGTCACCGATATAGATAATGTCTTCGTTCTCCAATATGTTCCTCAAGGTGTTGACCACGGTCAGTCCGCCGACCCCCGAATCAAATACACCGATAGCTCTTTTCATAAAAAACCTCTTTTGCTTGTCAAATTTGCCTTTTAATTATAGCTCACTTGCAACAAAAAAACCACCTCAAAGTTTCTGAAGGTGGTCATATAATTCCTGGGCAACTTTTTCAGGCAGATCAGCTTGAAGCTGTTCAAGTGTAAGCTGTTTGAGATTTTTCACCGAACGGTATTTGTTCAGCAGCATCTTTTTGCGCTTCTGGCCGATTCCCGGAACCTCGTCCAGGGCCGATTGGACCAGGGACTTGCCATGGACATCACGATGGAACGAAACAGCATAGCGGTGGACCTCATCTTGCATCCTTGTAAGCAGGAAGAAAAGAGGACTTCGCTTGGAAATCTTGACCTCATTGCCTTCGCTGTCGAGGAGCATAGCGGTATTGTGCTTGTCGTCCTTGGCCAGGCCGCAAACCATGATTGGCAGATTCAGACTGTCGATGACTTCCTTGGCGACCTTGATTTGTCCTTTGCCCCCGTCAACAATGATCAGCTCCGGCATCGCCAGACGATCGACGAGCACGCGGTAATAGCGACGGTAGACTACTTCCTTCATGCTGCCATAATCATCAGGACCAGTGACGGTCTTGATTTTGAATTTTCGGTATTCTTTTTTGGCCGGTGCTCCGTCGATAAAGCAAACCATTCCCGCAACCGCATAGCTTCCCTGGATATTGGAATTGTCGAACAGTTCTACCCGGTGGAGATTTTCGATATGCAAAAGCTCGCCTAATTGCATGAAGGCTCCGATCGTGGACCTTTCGTTTTTGGCCATTAGCTGGAATTTCTTGTCAAGCTGTTCCTTGGCATTGGCCGTGGCCATCTTGACCAGGTCGGCCTTTTTGCCTTTTTCCGGCTTTATTATTTTTGTCTCGATGATTTCTTGCAAGGTGTCGAGATCGAGGTCAAGAGGAAGCAACAATTCCTTGGGTGCCACATTGTTCTGGTAGAATGTCGCCAGGTAGGTAAGGATCTGCTCATTGACATCGTCTTCGACTGGCACTAGCGAAAAGTCGCGCGAAAGCAGATGTCCGTTGCGCATGAAAAACAGCTGCAACGACAAATAGCCGTTATCGACATGGTAGCCGATGATGTCCCGGTCAACCATGTCATTGAACGTGATGTTCTGTTTGGCGGTCACATGCTTGATGCTTGCGATCAGATCACGCATCTCCTTGGCCTTTTCAAACTGGAGCAGTTCACTTGCAGCGAGCATGTTCTCCTGGAGATTGGCAATCACCTCCCGGGTGTCGCCATTGACGAACCTGGCAATCGACTTGGCAATCTCATTGTATTCGTCCACGCTCACTTCGTTGATACAGGGTGCCAGGCATTGCCCCAGCGAATAGTACAGGCAGGTCTTGCCGGGAATATGCTTGCATTTGCGCAGCTTGAACAGCCGGTCGAGCAGCTTCAGTGTCTCCCGGGCCGCTGTCGCATTGGGGAATGGTCCAAAATGGCGGTGCTTCTTATTGCTTGCGCTCCGGACGATCTTCAGCCTGGGATGGCGCTCCTTGGTCAGCTGGATATAAGGGTAATAGGAACTGTCGGTCAGGGCGATATTGTATTTGGGATCGTAATCCTTGATCAGGTTGATTTCGAGAAGAAGCGCTTCTTTCTCGCTGGAAGTGACGATATAGTCAAAATCCACAATCTCGCTGACCAGGCGGGTCGTCTTATAGTTGCGGGTCCCCGTAAAATACGAGGTCACCCGGCTTTTCAATGATTTCGCCTTGCCCACATAAATCACCGTGCCGGCCTGGTCTTTCATCAGGTAGCAGCCCGGTTTGAGCGGCAGAAGCGAGAGCTTGTCCTTGATATCCTGGGAGATCATCAGTCAAAGTACACAAGGGTCGCCCCCAGTCCTCCCTCGTTGGGCCCGCCATCCCGGAAGCTTTTGACATACTTCTTCGATTTGAGGAGCTGATGGACTCCCTTGCGCAGGACCCCGCTGCCCATTCCATGGACTATCCGGCAGACCGAATAATTGTTTACCAGGGCCGTATCGAGGAACTTGTCGACTTCCTCCATCGCTTCGACATAACGCTTTCCGATGATGTTGAGCTCGTATGTCATCGTGCTTTGGGTCTTAACCGATTTTCCACCGGTCACGACGGTTTTTGGCTTAAGGGGAGCATGTTTGAAGACAACCTCATGGGGTTTGGCATTGAGCTTCAAACCGCCCAGGGATATCGTCAGGATCCCCTTCTTGTTGATGGCGACAACTTCGCCCTCACGTTTGACCGACTTGACCAAAACGACATCGCCGATGACATACTCGTGATCGCTTGGAACGATTGCTTCAGCCTCTTTTTGATGTTTCAAAACATCCAGGGTCCGTTTGGCCTCAATGACCTGATGGGGCTTCAATGTTGCCTGTTGTTGCAATGATGCCACGACTTCCTCAACCTGACTCTTGGCCGCTTCGAGAATCTTGTTGGCATCCTCTTTGGCCTGTTCGATCAGCTTTTCTTTCTCGTTTTGGAGCCGGTCGAGTTTGCGTTGGAGCTCGCTTTCTTTGCGTTCCGCTTCCTTTTTCAAGGCCGCAATCCGGTCCTTTTCATCCTGGACTTCGATAAGCTGCTTTTCTAACATTTCCAGGAGCTGTTCGCTTTGAGTCTGGTTTGTCTGCTTTATCTGCGTCGACTTGGAGATGATGTCAGGATGGAGCCCGAGCCGCTTGGAAATTTCGATGGCATATGAATTCCCGGTACTGCCCATGAGCAGACGGTAAGTCGGCTTAAGTTCTTCCTGGTCGAATTCGACCGAAGCCACCTGGATATATTCGCTGTTTTTGGCATATTCCTTGAGTTTCGAATAGTGGGTCGTGGCGATTACCATTGCCTGCTTTTCATGGAGATATTCCAGAATCGCCTGGGCCAGGGCCTGACCTTCCTGCGGGTCGGTCCCACTGCCGATTTCGTCAAGCAACACCAGTGATTCGCGGGTAGCTTGATTGGTTATTTTGGTCAGCCTGGTCATATGCGAGGAGAAGGTCGAGAGCGACTGTTCGATCGACTGTTCGTCTCCAAGGTCGACAAAGATGTTGTCAAAATACGGAACCACGGCAAAAGAGGCGCTTACCGGCAAGCCGGCCAGGGCCATTTTCGCAAGCAGTCCGGCCGTTTTCAAGACGACCGATTTTCCTCCGGTGTTAGAACCCGAAATCAAAAGCGTCTGATGATCACTGGTCAGGACGATGTCGTTGGCAACAACTTCACTTTGCTTGATCAATGGATGGGCTGCCTTGAGCAGCTTGAACTCGTCAAAACTTCTGGTCACGTTCGGGATGGTTGCGTTGATTGTCAGTCCGTAATTGTTTTTCGCATTCAGGATTTCGATTTCAATCAGACCCTCCTGATTGTACTTCAGGACATCAAGATACTTGTTCACCTCGTTGGAAAGCATCTGAAGAATTTTTTGGATTTCCAGCTGCTCGGTCTCCTTGGCCGCGGTGATCTGGTTCGATATGGCCACGATGGCGCTCGGTTCGATATATACCGTCTGACCCGACCCGCTGATGGCATGAACGATACCGGCAACGCTATTCTTGTGGCCTGCCTTAACCGGCAGGACGAGATGGTCGTTGCGTGACAAATAGGTTTCCTGTGACAGGTAATCCTTGTAGTGGTTCTTCAATCCGGCAATTTTAGAACGCATGCTGCCTTGGAGCGAGATAATCTCATGGCGCACCCGGCGCAGTTCGCTCGAAGCACCGTCCAATACAGAACCGTCGCTATCGATGCATTTTTCGATCATAGCGACCAATCCGCCCGGATAGATCAGGCTGTCGAAAAGATCCTCCAAAACCCCAAGGGTGTCGATATCTTCACGATAGTCCTCGATCTCCTTGACGTTTTTGAGCTGGGCCATGATTTCCAGAAACTCCAGTCCGCTCAGGGTTCCGCCCTTGTCGACCTTCTTGAGCAATAAAGATATGTCCTCATAATAGCCCAGGGGCACCTGACCGAATTTAAGGATCAGATCCAGCATCTGGATGTTCTGGTTGTGGATGTCCTGGAGATCCTCAAAATCGAAACCTGAATTAAGGTTCGCAAAATAATCTTTCGCCATTTGCGATTTGGCGTATTGCTTTATCTGGTTGAGAATAATATCAAATTCCAACGTCTTATCCATTTATTACCTCGATTTTATCCAATATTGAATTTTTGTCCAAAGAAGGCAACTGGTCCAACAGCTTTTCAACCTCAGCCACCTGTTTGGCATCAAGTTGCAGTTCAACATCGCTGTTTGCCACCTGCGAAAAGTAATTGTATGCCTTTTGATCGAATGTCTCCTGATTAATCAGATTATGTTCATAGGCGGTATTGAGAGCCAGCGCCACATAATATACGCTGTTGCCATCAAGGCCGTCACTTGAGTATGTCTGCGCCTGGTCAAGCAGGTCCAGCGAGTCGATATAATCACCCATCATGCCCGAGTAATCCGGAGCTACTGACAGGATTCCCTTGGCGATTGTCGTCTTGCTTAAGTCAAGACCCGGCTGGGTCGCCCCGAATGAAAGCAGCAGCACATAGACGATGACCAAGGCCTCGAAAACGGAAATTGCCACACCAAGCACCCTGTCCGCTCCACCGATCAAAGGCAGGTTTGCCACCGTCTGGAGCATCGGTCTGATTGCCAGCGAGACAAGGAGCAGTCCGATCTTGAAAACCGCCAGGAGAATCAAAAACGCCACAATCCGGTTGAAAAGGAGATTGGCGAATTCAAACGGTGCCCCTCCGGCCGTAGTGAACATCATACTTACCGGTCCGGAAACATAGTAGGCCCCGACAATGGCGACAACCGTGACCACCAGGTCATAAAGACGTAAAATGAACCCGCGGAAATATCCGAAAACCGCAAAAGCAAAGACAAATACAACAATCAAAATATCTATATTCGTATTATTTAGCATAATTTTCTCCTTAAAGCCAAAACTGAATTTACAAGCTTAATATCAAATTATTTTAACAAATAAATTTTATCCTGTCAAAAAAATTAAAAACATGTTATAATTGACGTGATAGGAGGTAAAGGTCTTGAATAATTCAATAGTCAGATCTGATATCTCTCATGTTAGGTTAGCCCCAATAACTGAAAGTGGGAATGATATCAGCAATTTCGATTATGCCAAAAATTTCTTTGACGGGTCTCACATTGGAGTTGATGAGACTGGTTCCCAGGATTTTTTCGGGCCGTTATGCGTGGTATCATGCTTTGTCGATGAAAGAGATTTCGATTGGCTGTTAAGCATCGGTGTCAAGGACCCCAAAGAACTCACCAACAAGGAAGTTGTCGCAATCGCCAAGGAAATCAAAGATCGGCTGATTTACAGTTTATTGATTTTAGACAATTCGCATTACAATCAGTTAGCACAAGAAGGTAACAACCTAGCAAACATCAAGGCTAAACTTTACAACCAAGCGGTCACCAATGTAATGCAAAAAGTCCAACTGGCCGTGGATTACAAGTGCGCCACCCAGTTTGTTTCGCCGAAGACTTATTTCAATTATCTCAAAACCGAGGTTATTGTCGTCAAGGATCTGGAATTCGTTCCCAAAGGCGAAGAGAAATATTTGGGAATCATGTGCAGCGCGATTTTGTCCCGCTATGCATATCTGCAGTATTTCCAAAATATGTCAAAAACCTTGAAAATGAAACTGCCACGGGGGACAAGCCCTTCAGTGGAAACGGTAGCCCTTGAAGTTGCCAATAAATATGGAAAGAAGATGCTGTTTAAAGTCACAAAAACCAACATGACTAACTACAAACGGCTGAAAAACACAATGGAAAAGGCCGTCTGAGCCTTTTTTTGCTTAGGAGAAATTTTATGAAAAAGATATTGATGCTGTTGCTGGCACTGATCTTGTCGGGCTGCGCTTCGAATTCGACCACCTCGAAAGTTATCGATTACCAGAAGGCGCTGGAACTTATAGATGAGAAACAGGCTTTGATTGTCGATGTCCGGACCTTGGACGAGTACAATACCGGCCATATTGAAAATGCGATCCTGATACCCTTGGACACAATCACAACCGAACCGCTGGAACAGATACCCGACCTGGACGCTCCCATAATCGTCTATTGCCGTTCGGGCAACCGCTCCAACCAGGCTCTAGGACTGCTCGAGGATATCGGCTACAGTGAAGTCTACGACCTTGGTTCAATCAACAATTGGGAAGGCACTATTGTCAAATAGCGCCTTTTTTTGTGCAAAAAAGTCCGCGGATTGCGGACTTTATTCAGTTTCAACTGTTATTTCAATCGGGCTGACTTTGCGATAGCTAACTCCGGCGCCATCAAGCATCTTTTTGGCCGCCACATCGCTGGGCGTGCCGCAGTACTTGTCATCCTCAAAGACGATTTCCTTGATTCCTGCCTGGATTATCGCTTTGGCGCACTCATGGCAAGGGAACAATGAAACATAGATCGAGCTGCCGTGGAGATCCTTGATCGCATTCAAGATGGCGTTGAGCTCGGCATGGACCACATAGGCGTATTTGGTCTGATCAAGTTCGCCTTCGCGGCTTTCCCAGGGAAAATCCTGGTCCGACAAGCCAATCGGCAGGCCGTTGTAACCGACCCCGACGATCTTCTTGTTTGGCGAGACGATACAGGCCCCCACCTGGGTATTGGGATCTTTCGAGCGGAAGCCAGAAAGTTTGGCTACGGACATGAAATACTGATCCCAACTGATTATCTTACTCATTTCCCCGGGCCTCGATTTCCTTGATCTTCGCTACGAAGAAATCAGGCAATTCGCTGGTGAACTCCATATATTCGCCGGTGCGGGGATGGTTGAATCCCAGAGTCCGGGCGTGAAGATATTGGCCATATGTGGTATCATCCTTACGGTATCCGTACTTGGGATCTCCCACAACCGGATGGCCGATATAGGCCATATGGACGCGGATCTGATGCGTCCGGCCTGTTTCCAGACGGCATTCCACCAATGAATAATCCGGATATCTTTCCAGGACCGTGAAGTTGGTGATGGCATCTTTTGAATTTTCAGCTTTGACCGTCATTTTCTGGCGGTCTTTTGGATCGCGGCCGATCGGCGCGTCAATCCGGCCATGGTTGTGAGGGAATTCCCCGTGAACCAATGCCACATAGCTGCGGGTCACCGTATGGTCCTTTAGCTGTTGCGAAAGCGAGCGATGGGCCAGGTCATTTTTGGCAACCATCAGTAGGCCTGAAGTCTCCTTGTCGATCCGGTGGACAATGCCTGGCCGGTTGACCCCGTTGATTCCCGAAAGGTCCTGGCAATGGTACAAGATCGCATTGACCAGGGTATTCGACACAATCGAGAGAGTCGGATGGACAATCATGTCATTCGCCTTGTCTATCACAAGCACATCGCTGTCTTCATAAACGATATCCAACGGGATGTTCTCCGGTTTTATTTCCATATCTTTTGGCGGCATCATCGTCAGTTCGATCATATCACCGGCTTCTAGCTTGTATGACGCCTTTTCCGGTTTGCCGTTGACCAGGACATAACCCTCTTTGATCATCTCCTGGATCTGGCTGCGGGAAATATCTTCAAGCTGTTCTGACAGGTACTTGTCGAGCCTTCCCATTTTTTTATCTATTTCAAATTCAATTGTTTCCACTACTCATCCTCCATAAAAACTTCAATCATCATCAAGCCGACCCCGATCACAATCGCGATATCGGCGATATTGAAAATCGGAAAGTCATATCCAAATATTGTAAAATCGATAAAGTCCCGGACATAACCCAATACTATCCGGTCAAACACGTTTCCAAGCAAGCCCGAGATGATCAAAATTATCCCGAACCGGGTCAAGTGTTCCTTAGAATCGGTCTTGATGAAATAAAAAATCAGACCGGCCAGGGCCACCAGGGCAAACGCAATGAAAAATTCCACATGTCCTTCGAACATCGACCAGGCAGCCCCTTTGTTCTGGGCATAGGTGAAATAAAAGAAATTGTCAATTATTTCCACCGAAGCTCCCAGGGTCATGTTGATGGCAACCACGATTTTTGACAGCTGGTCACCTACAAGGACCACAAGCATCGTCACTATATATAAAACCACATTATTTATATTCTTTTTCATCTTTACCACCCTTATCCATACTATTAAAACATATTTCATATTGATAGTAAAGTCTTACTGTTCCATAATCCCATTTTACCCGGACGACAAAAAAACTATAGAATTATCTATAGTTTTTGCGTGTTACAAACTTGACTATTTCACTGACAGCCACAGTTCCAAAACAGAAACCGAGGCAGATATACCATTGTTCAATGTGGAGCGGCCGCAAGCGGAAAATCTCGCTTAGCTCCGGAACAGCCAGAAGAACGATTTGGAGTAACAACCCACATCCCAACGCGCCCCACAGATAGATATTTGTGAAAAGGCGACGTGACAGGATCGAATGGCGGGTCTTGACATTGAAGCTGTGGACCAGCTGCGAACCGCACAGCGTGATAAATGCCATGGTCATGCCGGTTTCGTGATCGATGGCATTTCCAATCGCATAGGCAATCAGGGTGAACACCCCGATCATCAGCCCTTGCCAGGCGATGGTGAACCCAAGTCCATGGGCAAAGAACCCTTCGTCCTTCGAACGCGGCTTGCGCTCCATAATATCTTCTTCCACCGGTTCCATTCCCAGGGCAAAAGCAGGCAGGGAATCAGTGATCAGATTCACCCAAAGCAGATGAATCGGCAACAAAGGAACCCCGAATTTGGCATCGGTGAACAGCGTTATCAAAGAAGCCCCGAAGATCGTGATCACTTCGCCGATATTGCTGCTTAGGAGGAACTGGACATCTTTTTTGATGTTGTCGTAAATTCCCCGACCTTCCTTGATCGAATGGATGATTGTGGCAAAGTTGTCATCGGTCAGGATCATTGAAGCAGCCCCTTTGGCCACGTCCGTCCCGGTGATTCCCATGGCACAGCCAATGTCGGCCTGTTTTAAAGCGGGAGCGTCATTGACACCATCACCGGTCATTGCCACAACCTTGTTTTGAGCCTGCCAGGCCCTGACGATGCGCACCTTGTGTTCGGGCGCCACCCGGGCATACACTCCATACTTGTCGACATTTTGCGCCAGTTCCTCATCCGTCATGGCATTGAGCTGGTCTCCGGTGACAGCCTGCTGTCCCGGTTCGAGGATATTCAATGAGCCGGCGATTGCCGCCGCGGTTTCCACGTGGTCGCCGGTAATCATCACGGTGCGGACTCCGGCTTTTTTCGCTTCCATGATCGCCTTTTTGGCTTCTTCCCGCGGCGGATCGATCATCCCCACCAGGCCGACAAAGCTTAGATCCTTTTCCAGGGTCTCACTATCGATGGTTGCGGGCAATCGGTCATGATGGCGGATGGCCACAGCCAACACCCTCAAGGCCTCCTGGGCCATTGATTTGTTTGCATCTATGCGATGTCCGTTTTCCCGGGAAACACAGCGGTCGAAAATGACGTCCGGACCACCCTTTGTGATTTGCAGGAAACCTTCGCCGTCCTTGACGATGACCGTCATCATTTTGCGGTCGCTGTCAAACGCCAGCTCCCCTACCCTAGGGTAACGTTTGTCAAGTTCCCCTTTAGGGTAGCCGTTGACAAGACTCGCCTTGACCAAGGCCGTTTCGGTCGGATCTCCGATCTCAACTTCACGCTCGTCGACAATCGATATCTGGCCATCGGAGCATAATGTGAAATAGTTGAGCATCTTGATTGTCGCAGATGTCGCGGTTTCAATCTTTTCTATCTCGTCGCCGTCAAGATAAGTCTTGACAACCGTCATCTTGTTCTGGGTCAGGGTTCCCGTCTTGTCCGAGCAGACAATCGAAGTCGCCCCCAGGGTTTCCACTGCCGGCAGCGATTTGACAATGGCATTATGCTGCGCCATCTTCGATACCGAAAGGGCCAAGACAACCGTCACAACCGTTGCCAATCCCTCAGGTATCGCCGCTACCGCCAGGGCAATTGAAGTCTTGAACGCTTCAAGGATTCCCATATCCGAATATATCTGGATGCCAAAAACCACAACAACAATCACAAGGCAGATTATGCCGATCAATTTGCCGATATTATCGAGTTGCACCTGCATCGGTGTTTTTTGCTTCTGGGTCTGGGCGATCATCGCAGCAATCTTCCCGACCTCATTGTCTTTACCAGTCGCACATACCAGAACAACTCCGCGTCCGTAAGTGACATTGCACGATGAGAACACCATATTCAATCGGTCACCTAGTGGCACGTCATCCTTGGCGATTAGATTCATGTGCTTTTCCACCGGAACCGATTCCCCGGTCAGGGCCGACTCGTCAACCTTGAGATTGGCGCTTTCGACAATCCGCCCGTCACTGGCAATCCGGTCACCGGCGTCAAGGATCAAAATATCTCCCACGACAACCTCATCGGAATCGATTGTCTGCAAAGTACCGTCACGGATGACCTTTGCTTTTGGGGCCGCCATTTTTTCCAGGGCTTCCAAGGCCTTTTCGGCATTGTTTTCCTGAACCAGACCCAAAATCGCATTTACCACAACCACAAAGAATATGATCATCGATTCGATCCATTCGTCAGGTTCGATCGCTATCGAAACCACGGCGGCGATGATCAGGATTATCGTCAGCGCGTCCTTGAACTGGAGCAAAAATCGCTGCCACATGGGCACCTTCTTCTTTTTCTCCAATTCATTTCTGCCGTATTTTTCCCGGTTGACCAGCACCTGTTCGCTAGTCAGCCCATTATGGAGATTAGAATCATAATCCTTGGCCAGCTTGGCCGTTTCTTCATTGTAAATCACGTTCACCGCCCCTTTCTAGTGGGAATTCCTTCCTTTGCCGCAGTCGTTAGACCTTGACGAGCCGTCGTTGAGGACGACCACGTTAACGTATTCGACCTGCAGTTCATTCAAAACAGCCAGCCGTTTATGCCCATCGACACACTCATAACCACCATCAGTCTCATTGACCTTGATCATGAACGAAAGTCCGATCCTTTCGATCGACTCCTTCAGGGCCGGGCTGTATTGTTTTTCTTGATATCTAATATTCCTTACTTCTATATTCTTGATCCGCATTTCACAAGTCCTTCAAGTATTTTTCGACTTCTTCAAAATCGCTGAAATGGAATTTTTCACCGTTGATTATCTGGTAATTCTCATGCCCCTTGCCTAACACAAGCAGCACGTCATTGTTCTCGAGCTGATCGATGCCATAGCGGATAGCCTGAGCCCGGTCCTTGATGACGACATAATTGTCATAATCCAGTCCGGCGGTCATGTCCGCAATGATTGCATCGGGGGCCTCATTGCGGGGATTGTCATTGGTGAAAATGGCCAGATCGGAGTATTTGCAGGCAGTGGCCGCCATCAGCGGCCGTTTGGTTTTGTCGCGGTTTCCACCACAGCCAATTAGCGTCACAATCTTGCGTGCCGTTGTTTCCTTGATTGTCTTGGCGACATTCTCAATCGCATCAGGCGTATGGGCATAATCGATAAAAATCGAATTCGTCCCCTTCTTCAAATAGGACATGCGCCCGGTCGGCGCCTGGACAAGCTCGTTTTTGTCAAGGAGCGCATCGACATCGCACCCCAGATTCACAGCGATCATCAGGCTGGTAAGATAATTGTAAATATTGTATTTCCCAATCAGATTGATCGTTGTCCGATATGATTTTGCCAGATAGGAAAACTCCAGGTTGGTATGGGTATGCTCGATCGTGTAGTCTTCGATAGTCACATCGCCATCCTGGCTTTTTATAAGGATGTTGCGGTTTTCAGGCAACACGAAATCCTTGGCATGTGCATCGTCACCGTTGATTACGGCAATTTTCGCCCCCCTGGTCATCCTGAACAGCTCCTGTTTTGTCGCCAGATAATTTTCCATCGTTCCATGGAAATCCAGATGGTCCTGGGTCAGGTTGGTGAATGCCACAACATCGAATTGCAATCCATTCACCCGGCCATAAGCCAGGGCATGGGAGGACACTTCCATGATCACAACTTCGCATGAAGCATCAACGCATTCAAGCAGCAGGTTGTAAAGCAAATCAAGATCGGGTGTCGTGTTGTTCAATGGGCGACTCTTGTCACCAATATGGAAGCCGATCGTACCGATATAGCCGGCTTTGATTCCCTGGTTCAGGAGCATCTCGAAAGTCATGAAGCCAATGCTTGTTTTACCGTTGGTCCCGGTTATCCCCACCAATTTCATCTTTTCTATATAAGGATAATAATTTTCTTTTAGGTAATTCTTGAAATATTCCCTGGTATCATCAACCATTTCCACTTCGACAGGGTACTGCCCGTGCTCGACGATCACCTTGATTGCTCCGTTTGCGATCGCCACATCCACATAATCATGGCCATCGGTCACCGGTCCTTTCAAAGCGATAAACGTGTCACCGGGCTTTACCTGCCGGGAATCGGTTTTCAAACCGATTCTCATCTAAAGCTCCGGATATTCAATCAACTCGCAGTTGCCAGCGACATAGTTGAAAATCTCGTCATTGTCGCAGTCATGAAAATACGTGTTGATAGTACGGATAATGCCGCTGTGGCATACCAGCAAGATTGTCTTGTCAGGATACTTTTCCTTCAATTCATTGATGAAGTTGTAAACCCGGGTAACAACCTCAAAATAGGTTTCTCCCCCTGGATAACGGACCCCGTGATTTCTTTTGAATTCATAGAATTCAGGAGTCGATTTAGGCATCCCTTCGAACTTGCCGAAGTTGATTTCCGTCAGCCTTTCATCCTTGATATTCGGGCATGCCTGTTTGGCACAAACGATATCTCCTGTCAGATAGGCTCTTTTCAGTGGTGAAGAAAAAATAAGGTCGAATTGAATCTTCCGTAATTCTTCCCCCAACTGTTTTGCTTGGTCAATCCCTTGCGGATTCAATGAAGCATCAGTGATTCCACAAATAATTTCTTCTGTATTTGCCGTCGTTTGACCATGACGTGCTACGTATAATTTCATTCTCATCACCCACTTGATATTGTAACATATTAAGACAAAAAAATTAATACGCAAAACAAAGTTAAGCCAAATTAAAGGGATGACGCACCCGTCATCCCAAGTTGAAATTGAAAATATTGAATTTTTCATCGAATTTTACAAGCACAACGTCCAGGCCGGATTCCTCGCGGGTTCTAGAAGCATAGACCATCAGGTTGTTGCAGTCATGAATATCCCCCAGCAGGCCCGTCATCTCCTTGACATGGATATAGTGATCGAGATGCTCAAGCCCGGCAAACTCCAACAGATACCGGTACTCCTTGAACACCAGGCGCAAACGATGGTAGCCAGTCAAATCGAATCTGCCACTTTTGAACAGGCTGAAATAGCCTTCAAGATTCGTCTGGATTTCCAATATTTTGACGCGGTTGACCTTGTTGAAGTTATAGCTGGAAACATCACCCTTAACATTGTCAATCGCCTCAACCAGGACTTCCTTGTCCAGCAGCCGCTCCAGCTTGGCTAAGAATTTTTTTCTTGAGATCAATCGGGCGCATTTGGCCGATTCCTTCTTTCTAAGCTTTCTCAAGCTCTTTTGACCGGACAGCTCCATGACAACATCGAGGTCGCGGACCCGGCCAAGCCGCCTGAACAGCGCCGCTAGCTGTTTTACGGCCTTTGTCGTTGCGGGACTCATATAGGTTCCATAGCACTTGGCGATAACGCGGATCTTTTTGATCGCCACCCGCAAGTCATGCACGTTTTCAACAGCCAAATCACCGGCAAGAAGATCTAGAACTTCAACAATCCGCTCCTTTAGATAAAGCTCGAGCCGGGCGTTGATCAGATTGTCAAAGCGGATTTCCACTGGAGCGGATTCCACTTTTGCATCATCAACTTCGCCTCCGGTACCCCCCATATCGAAAAAACGATCGGGATCCAGGAAATATCTTTGCAGATCACGGCGGATTACAGCCCGGGTTGCGATTGCCGCATAACGGTCGTCAGCTTTTCGGGCATAGAAATACTCCCTTGCCTGCTGCAAATCATGAACGTTGATGCCAATCTCCTGCTCGAAACGATTGAAAGATAACAAATCATCCAATACAACCACCACCTTCGCTTCCATTTTACCACTTATTATCGCGGTTTTTAAGCTTTTATCTCAAAAACCCAAGGCTTTAAGCAAGTATTCCTCGACCTTGCGGTTTTTCCCCTGGTAGGGATAGTTGTGGATATGGATTGCCGGGTTGAAATTGATCTCGATTATGCTGTAATCATCCTGGGCAAGATCGGGTATGATCATATCCACCCCGCAAATCTTGGCCCCGGCTGCCCGGGCGGCCTTTATCGCCACTTCCTTGTGGAAATTCTTGACATCATCCGTAAAATCGATGCTAACGCCCCCGGTCGAGATGTTTGAATTCTCACGCAAGACAACTTCCCGGCCGATGGCTGCGACACTGTCGACAGTCAATCCCGAAGAGGCAAGAACCTGGGTTTCGATTGGGCCGATCTTGATTTTTTGAAGAGGTTTCCTGTAATTTTCCCCACGCAGGGGATTTTCATTCTCCTTGGCGACCAGCTCCTTGATCGTTGAAATCCCATCGCCAACCACATGGGCGTTTTTTCGATGCAATACCCCGACGACCTGATCATCGACAACCAGGAAACGGTATTCCTTGCCAGCGACAAAGTCCTCGATCAGAACCTCGCTGTCCTCTTTAAATGCGTGGTCCAAAGCATTATTGAAATCGTCCTGGCCAAAGCCCTGCTCGAAAATCGAGATGCCCAAACCGAAATTGGTCGACCTTGGCTTGATGACAATCGCCTTTGCCTTGACCTTGTCATAGCTTGATTTTGCGCTTGCAATATCACAGAAGTTCAGCGATGCCGGTGTCTCCAGGCCGGCACGGCCAAGAACATGCTTCGAGACAATCTTGTTTTCCATGATCAAGAATGTCATGTAGCTATCAAGACTTGTCTTGGTTGCCTGTTTGACATATTGATGGTTGACACGATCGAAAATCTCAATGAAGTTGTCGGACCGGTCGACATATCCGACTCCCAACCCTTTCTTGTACGCCCCTTTGATCAGGATCTGGGTTGACAGTTCCAGCCCTTCACCGCCAACCAATCCATAGCTGGCAAGCGACTCCTCAAAGAACCTTTTGGCCTGGTCGAGGTTGAAGGCGATATATCCTTTTTCAAGCACCACATCCTTGTAGCGATCGATATGGCGGCGATTGTTCACGCAACGTTGCTCGATGTTCTCGATTGCCTGGAGGTATGCAAGAGGCAGACCTTGCAAACTCGAGAGTTCCCTTTTGATCGATTTGTGCAAGCCGTAAGTCTTTTCATGGTAATCAAGACTGCCGGCCGCATCATTGAAGCAATCCTTGTATTCGAAATATTTCTCCCGGTCGAGTTCGATGTCAGGTTTGATCAGACAGTAGATCAGGAACATATGGAGATAGTAAAGGTCATCGATATCGACATTGTTGCGCACAAACGGGTTGAGATCGATCACCCGGACTTCCAGGTAATCGATTTGCTGGCGGATATCGTTACCCAAAGCCGCCTTGAGCCTGATCGGGGCATAGAACTCCCGATGATAGGAGATAGCCTTGTCTTCAATCGCCTTGTCAAGTGACTTGTGGTAGGCCTCTAGGGAGCTGTAATCGACAAAAAAACGTTCCTTGTTTTGGTACCCGGACTCGCTGTTGCGAAAGCTCACCATGTCCGGCACGAGAACTTCATCATCGTTCAAGACCAGATCGCCTGGCCGGGGTTCCTTGAACTCTTTTAGATAGGCGTTTCCTGCCCCGAAAAGACAGGGCAGCAAAAAGCTGTACCGGTGGAAGTTGCGGACCACATGGAGGTACAGTTCGTTTTTGAACTCCTGAAAATCCCCGTGGGATTCATCATACAGTTTTTCCACAAAATCATGGGCAAAGCTGAAATTGAAGTGGATGCCTGAAAGCAACTGCCGCTTCTTGCCATAGTGTTTCGCCAGATGCAACCGGTAATTTTTGCCATCACTGCCATCAGGAAAATCCGCCGGGGCGATATTGTCGGTTGTTGTGAATCGCGGTGGCAACGACTGGGGCCACAGGTACTCGCCATCGAGACTTGTCGCCACAATATCATGAATATTCAAAAGGAAATCATAGGCCTCCCTTATCGAATCCTGGACAGGAGTTATCATCTCAATCTGGCTTTCACCAAAATCAACCGTGATGTAAGGATGGGTTGCCTTGTCGCCCAACTTTTCTGGATGAGGGGTCAGCGCCAGGTGCCCGTTGCGATCAACCCGGACATTCTCCTTTTCCAATCCAAACAAGCCCCTATAAAGCTCTCCGGTTATTTTTTCTTTTATCAATTTTGCATAATCCATTTCAATCACCTCATGGAATCATTATAACAATCCCAAGAATAAAGACAAATCATATAACCTTTAAAAAGAAAAAACGCCCGAAGGCGTTTATAGATAGCGGTTCAATGCATATTCGAGTTGCTTCGAATCTAGCGGCTTGACCAGGTGGTCGTCCATCCCGGCCGCCAGCGACTTTTCAACTTCCTCGACATAGGCGCTCGATGCGATTGCGATTATCGGCGTGGTGCTGACCTTCTTGTCGGAATTGCCGCGAATAAGCCGGGTCGCCTCATAACCGTTGACAACCGGCATATCCAAATCCATTAAAACCAGGTCATATTGCTTGTTTTTCATGTTCTCCAAGGCTAGGGCGCCGTTGACGACCCAGTCGACCTTTATCTTTTGCTTGTTGAGCATCAGCCTGATAGTCATCGCGTTGATATTGTTGTCTTCGACAAGCAAAACAGTCTTGTTGACATACTTGGGATTCACGACCGCTTCATTTGGTGTATTGACGATCTTCAAACCTTGCTTGACAGGTATCCTGATCACGAACGAGGATCCCTCCCCTTGTTGTGACGATACCTGGATTTCGCCATCGAGGAATTTGGTCAGCGAGTAGGTGATTGAAAGGCCTAGACCGAGTGAGTCTCTCTTGTCATAGGCGGCGCTCGTTTTTTTAGGGAACGGCCGGAAGATCTTTTCCATAAGTTCGGGAGCGATTCCCACCCCATTGTCAGTTATCTGATGGACCAGGAATTCCTGGCCATCCTGGGTGCTTTTGGAAATCCGCCAATTGATTGTCCCGTTCTCCCTGGTGTACATGTTGGCATTTTCAAGGATGTTCACGATTATCCTTTTCATCGCCGTCTTGTCAAAATTGTATGTCTTGGGATTGAGGTTGTTGATGCTGACGGCGAATTCCTGGTGCTTCTCCTTGAATTTCAATGCGAACAGCGACTCGATCTCCCGGGCAAAATCGTCGATATTGACATTTTGTTCAACCGGTTCAACCAGGTTGGTTTCAATCCGGGCGATATCTTTGACTTCATCGACGATTTCCAACAGGTAGCTGCCCGCACTGGCAATCTGATCAAAATAAGCTTGCAATGTTTTTTCCTTGCTCAGGTTGGCTCCCATTTGGCTTAGCCCGATGATTGTGGTAAGAGGAGCTTTGAACTCCAGGGATATGTCCCTCAAGAATTCCGGACGCGAATACACATGATCGGCCGGGATCTCGCTCAAAGCGGCTAGCCGCTTTTCCTGCATCAGAATTTTCAAATCCTGATTGAAGAGTCGGGCCAGCTGGTTGAACGCCTCAATATGATTGTCATCAAGCACGATCGGTTTGTCATCAATGACACACAGGGTTCCATAGAAGCTGTCATCGGGCCATTTGATCGGGACTCCCAGGTATGAGCGCGCTTCGAACAATCCTGATTTGTCATTGGCCCAGGTTTCATCCTTAGACACGTCACGGATCAGCAACAATTCATCATTCCCCATCACTGTTTCACAATACATCCCGTGGCCAAGATAGCTTTGCCCGTTGAGTTGATATGGATTTTTCGGATTTGACGATTTGACCGCGACCTCCATGACCCCGGTTTTTACCTTCATGATCAAAACGGCGCGGACTTGCATCATTTTGGCAAGCATGTTGACCTGGTTTTGCCAGTTGGTTATTATTTGCTCGGTCAGTGCCGGCTTGTTTTTGTCGGAAATCGCAATCGGAACAGATTTTTTCTCGCGTTTGAGATAGACTTTAGTTTTCATTCAGGTAACCTCCATTGCCAACCCTTTTTGTTCATTTGTGTTACTGACAATATTGACATTTACATAAATATATCATCTTATTACACTTTTAGCCAACAATTTAAGTTTTTTCTATAAACATATGCCCGGCATTTGTTTTTTAACCACAAACAGTCCGAGCACCCTTCGTTGCAGAAATTGAGACACCGGAAAAAAGAAATGAAAAAATCAAATTTGGACTTTACAAGTGCCACAACTTCTTGTATACTATTCATTGCAGTTAAGAAATGGCGACTGTGGTGAAGTGGTTAACACACCAGATTGTGGCTCTGGCATTCGTGGGTTCGATTCCCATCAGTCGCCCCATTTTTTTAATTGTATAAAGTCTAATATGGCGACTGTGGTGAAGTGGTTAACACACCAGATTGTGGCTCTGGCATTCGTGGGTTCGATTCCCATCAGTCGCCCCATTTTAGAACTAACGATACTATGAAAATAGTATCTTTTTTATTTTCCCGATCACTTATCCCGCAACTGAAAAGAGATTTTGACATTGATGGTTTCCACCTTCAGAGTCAAAATCTCTTTT
>JAQVDW010000001.1 GCA_028698185.1 Erysipelotrichaceae bacterium
GGCATGATGGACACACCTGTTCCCATCCCGAACACAGAAGTTAAGCATCATAACGGCGAAGATAGTGCAATGTGCGACAATAGCAAGCTGCCAGTTTGACACGAAGGACGGAAGTCCTTCTTTTTTTATACACTTTGTATTACAACCATCCATATTATAAGCAAATATTGTCTAAAAGCTTTAAATTTATGCGTTTTTATAATATAATTAGGTAAGGTGATTAGATGAAAATAAAATTATATGTAGGTAACGAAAACACTGTAAAGTTATCAGGAATTGGTAAAGCTTTCTACCATCAACAAAAAGCATTGGAATTGAACAATATCGAATATACGACATACAACAAAGATAAGGATTTTGACCTGGTTCACATAAACACGCCGTTTATCAACAGCTATTTCGAAGCTAAAAGGGCAAAACGTCTCGGGAAAAAAGTCATCATGCATGCGCATTCGACTGAAGAGGATTTCAAGAATTCGTTTATATTTTCTAATATGCTGGCGCCTCTTTACAAGAAGTGGCTGATTAAATTGTATAATCAGGGAGATCATATAATTACGCCGACGCCTTATTCAAAGAAGTTATTGGAATCATATGGAATTGATATCCCGATTACTCCTATTTCTAACGGGATTGATCTTGGCCGATTTAAAAACTCAAGGGAAAATGAATATCAATTTGTGGAAAAGTTTAAGATAAGTCCGGAAGACAAGTTAGTCATTTCTGTTGGCTGGGTCTTTGAACGGAAGGGATTTGACACCTTTGTCGAGGTTGCAAGTAATTTCCCTGACGTCAAGTTCATCTGGTTCGGTGATGTTGAAAAGTCAGCTCCAACCGGAAATATTTTAAAGATTCTAAAAAATCTTCCTGACAATGTCTTGATGGCGGGATATGTAGACTCATTAACACTTATTGGTGCCTATTCTAGATGTGACGTATTCTTTTTCCCTTCTAGAGAAGAGACGGAGGGTATCGTAGTGCTGGAAGCATTGGCTTGTAGATGTAAGAACGTCCTGCTCCGGGATATTCCGGTTTTTGATGGCTGGATGAAAGGTGGCGTCAATTGCCATATGGGCAATGATTCAAATGACTTCATTTCCCTTATCAATGACATTGTATACAATGAATCTAATAGTTTGGCTAATGCCGGTTATGAAGTAGCTTCTCAGCGGAATATTAAAGAGGTTGGTAAACAATTAATAGCTGTCTATCATGAAACTTTAAACAGGTAATCTTATGAATAATCGGAAAACTATTTTTAGAAACTTATTGCTTGTCCTGCTTGTTTCCGGTGGTTCCATTTATCTTCTTTTTAAGGATAATCTGGGGGATTCATTGCGGGCCCTTAAAAATGCGAATCTGTTTTTCGTATTGATCAGCTTTTTTGTCATGTTTTGTTATTTCCTGGTCGATGCGATGATTTTGACGAAATTTTCGAAACTGTATAACAAGAATTATAAATATTCCCAAGGCCTTAGAAATTCGCTTTCAGCTGCTTTTTTCAATGGGGTGACTCCTTTTAGCAGTGGTGGCCAGTTTGCTCAAGTATACGTATTTAACAAGCAAAAAATCAAGCCTTGTGAATCTTCGAGCATTTTGCTGATGGGGTTTATTGTCTATCAGACTGTTCTGGTGGCATTTTCGATTGTGGTAATTGCTTTTCGTTTTAAAGCTTACCGGGCGCTTTATTCTGATGTCTTCTTGCTTACCTTGGTAGGTTTCCTTGTCAACTTTTTCGTTATCGTGGGACTGTATTTGGGTGCAAGCTCATCAAAATTTCAAAAGTTTATTTCCAATGTGGTCATTAGACTTTTAGCGAAGGTAAAAATAGTTAAAAATTTTCACGACACTAAAATCAGGTTCGAAGTTCAGCTGAACAACTTTAGAACAGAGGTCAAACACCTTAAAAAGAACAAGAGATTGTTGATTGTTGCATCGATAGGGAATGTCTTGAAGCTGGTGTTCATTTATTCTATTCCTTTTTTTGCTGGATTGGCTTTGAACGTGCCTTTGGGCTTTAGTCAGCTTTTTGAATTTATCGGTATTTCATCATTTATCTACATGGTTACAGCGTTTGTTCCCGTCCCTGGAGCCAGCGGCGGGTCCGAGGGAATCTACTTTATTCTTTTTTCGCCACTGCTAGGCGGGGTGTTAACACCAACAACCATGTTGTTATGGAGGATTATCACATATTATTTAGGATTAATTTTTGGAGGTCTGGTCTTTGCGATAGATCGCGAAATTAATGGTTAGGAGAGTTAGTTTGAGAGTAGCATTATTTTCTGATACATATTTGCCGGATCTAAATGGGGTTGCAACAAGCACTAAGACTTTGCATGATGCATTGGTTCGCAACAACCATGAGGTCATTGTCATTACCAGCGAGTTGCCAAGTGATAGCGACTACCAGGATGATTTCAAGGACAACATTGTCAGGGTCCCTGGTCTGGAAATGTCATTGTTATATGGCTATCGGGCATGTAATATATTCTCGTATTCGGGAATGCGGGAAATCAGGGATTTCCAGCCGGACATTGTTCACGTTCAAACCGAGTTTGGACTAGGAATATTTGGCCGGCTTGTTGCACAAGAACTTGATTTGCCCGTTGTTTATACCTACCATACTATGTACATTGACTATTCCCATTATGTCAACCCGATCAATAACGAAGTGCTTGATGAGTTTTTAAAGAACATAATCTCAAGATTGTCAAATCTTTATGCCAATAAATGTTCCCAATTGATTGTGCCTTCAAAGAAGACAGCAGATTCATTGAAAAGATACGGTTTGAAGAGGGAACCTCGAATTGTGCCGACCGGATTGGAGCTGGAACGTTTCAACCCGAAGAATCGAAATGTCGAGTTGGAGAATGGTCTGATAGAAAAATACAATCTTAAAGACAAGTTCGTCATGGTTTTTTTGGGACGTTTAGCCAAGGAAAAATCAATCGAATCCATACTGGATATGGTAGTCAAACTCAAAAACGTGCGAAATGATTTTGCCCTTCTAATTGTTGGTGGCGGAAATTATCTGACCGACCTTAAGGATATGGTTGAAAAGGAACATATTTCCGAGCATGTTATTTTCACCGGACCCCAATTTGGCGAGCTGGTTCCAGCCCACTATCATATTAGTGATGTATTCATATCGGCATCGCTTTCCGAAACCCAGGGCCTGACGTATATCGAAGCCATGGCGAGTGGTATACCCGCTTTGGCCCGATATGACGAGAATCTTGAAGGGGTAATCAAGGATGGGATCAATGGCTATTTCTTCCATGAGACTGATGAACTTCTAAAAATTGTATTGCGGTTGATGGATAGCAACATCGAGACCTTGAAGTCATCTGCTCTGGAAGACAGCGCCCGTTTTTCTTCACAAAAATTTTACGAAGACATTATTGCGGTGTATAATGAAGCAGTTGTCTCGAAGCGATACAATTATGAAATCGTAGCCATCAATTCATCTAAACAAAACTATTTTGATGTTGATTTCAAGGTCGACCAGACGGTCATTACCCTGGAATTGGCAGCTAAGTTTATTGATGAGTACGACATTTCAGTCGGCAAGGTGATCAATCGGGAACTGTTCAATGCTCTTAAGAACCTCGAGCAGATCACAATTGCCTATAACAAGGCGCTTAAATGGCTGGCTTTCAAGGATTATCCGGAAGCTCAAATCAGGGAGAAATTGGATGATGCCGGTTTTTTTACTGACGAACAGATCGACACAACAATCAATTTCCTGAAAGAACGGGACCTTGTCAACGATGAACGCTACGCGTGCGATTATATTGAAACCTGCACGAGAAAGTCAATCGGTATCAACAGGGCAATATACAGCCTTAGAAAAAGCAAAGTCCGGCTTGATGCGATAGATTTCGCGATTGAGAATCTAGACCAGCAAAACCAGATTGAGAGTGCGAAAAGCATGATTGAAGATATTTATGCCACCGACTCGACAAAATCATACCGCTCTCTGGTGAACGCAATCCGAAACCGTCTGTTCAACCGTGGGTTCACCCCTGAGACAATTGATATTGCGATGGGGTCCATCAATTTGCGATTCGATATCGTAAAAGAAAAAGAGACCTTGGAAAAAGAATTAGTGAAATGTCAAAGAAAATATCAGCGAAAATACCAAGGAGATGAATTAATCCAACGCTGTATCGATGGCCTGTTAAAAAAAGGTTATCGGTACGAGGACATTAAAGAAATAGTAGAAAGAGGAGAAGTATTTGATGATTAATATAAAAGACTTGAAAGCAGGAGATGCCAATGTGACGTTTACCTGTCTGATAAACAGAGCGATTGTCGGTAAGACAAGTGGAGCTAATCGGACAAACTACATCACTTTGACCTTGCAGGATGCCACCGGGACATTGGATGCCAAATTGTGGTCGGCAACAGACGAACAGATTGCCACATTCGTTGGCGGTGCGGTAGTTCGGGTGACGGGAGATGTGATCAAGTACAATCTGGATCGGCAGATGAAAGTAGCCAAGATTGCCTTCGTATCGGATGACGAGAATGAAGCGATCAAGTATGTCGAATCCGCTCCGATAAGTAGCGATATCCTGATCCAAGAGGTAGAAAAGTACATCGGCAATATCAAGAACAATAATATTTTCTTGATCACTTCAAAGTTGTTCAATGATAATATTGATAAGCTGAAAATATACCCTGCAGCAAGCAAGAATCATCATGAATTTGTTTCCGGATTGATTTATCATACAGCTACTATGTTGGAAATAGCAAAATCGTTGATTGCCATTTATCCGCAGCTTAATAGTGATTTGCTTTATGCGGGAATTGTGCTCCATGATCTGGGTAAGATAATTGAATTATCCGGACCAATTGTCCCTGAATACACTGCCGAGGGACGTCTTGTAGGGCATATATCGATTACAAATTGCATGATCAAATCAAAGGCCGAAGAACTTGGTATCGAGGGCGAAGAGGTTTATCTTCTGCAGCATATTATCCTTTCACACCACGGCAAACAGGAATTCGGATCTCCTGTTCTGCCACAGTTAAAAGAGGCTGAGATAATCTCGCTAATCGACAATATCGATGCTAGAATGATTATGATGGATAAGGCCCTGGATGTAGTTGAGCCTGGGGAATTCACAAAACGGATTTTTTCTCTTGAGAATCGCAGTTTCTACAAACCGAAAATTTAAAATTTCCAAATAAAAAAGCGGCTACCTGTTGGGGGCCGCTTTTTATATCTTCAGACTTGAATGATCTAAGAGGATATCTTAAACATCTTATTCTTTAATTATCTTAAATACTTCATCGAGATTGCATATCTGGGAATTGTCAGTGAAATTAATTTCGAAAGTGTCATTTTCATCAAAACGCGGAATTACGTGAAGATGAAAGTGTTCAATCGTCTGACCGGCGATGATACCGGAGTTGGTGATAATGTTGACGCCATTGGCATTGAGCTTGGTCTTCAACATGTTCGCCATGTTCTGTGCCACTTTGAATGATTTGGCAAGGTTGTCCTGGTCGATTTCCAAAACTGATTTTGCATGCGCCTTGGGGATGACGAGGGTATGTCCCTTTGTTGTCTGAGACAAGTCTAAAAATGCAATGCAATCATTATCTTCATATAGGATTTTTCCTGGAATCTCATGGTTGGCTATTTTACAAAAGATACAGTTGCTCATACTTCTCTCCTATCATTGTTCTTATTCGGTCGCGTATGTCGCGTCAATTGCTTGTTTGATCAGAGGTTCGTTCACTGTGAAGTCATATTTGTCCAAATAGTATTTTTCGCATTCAGCTGAGATACCATCTGTGCTCATCAAAGTCGAAATTACTTCTGATTTCGAATCATCATCGAGTTCGGTATTGTAAATATAGACTACGACGAATTTGCCATCAGTTGTGCTGATTACCTCTTGATATATTCCGTCTTGGGTGAAACTATCAAGTTCACCAATTATATTGGTGTCGAGGTCGGTGTTGTCACTGGTTACTATCCCGACATCGATCCCATCATTTTCAATCATAGCAGTATCGAAATCTTCGTTCGTGGTAGAGCTGATAAAATCGGTGGCTTCGATTTCGGTGTTGAATGAGACTGTTTTTAGATATTTGATTTTATATTCATCTTTTAGAGTAGCTACATTATCGTTCACATATTTTTCAATAAGCAGCTGTTGCAAAACTGAAGGCAAAAGGGCTTCTTGGGTGTACTGGTCGCCTGATTCATAACCAAGAGATACTGCGTAACTGTTCAAATCGACTCCTGCATAGGTAGTGTATGTGTCGATTGTCTCTTGCAATTTTGCATCAATAGCTTCCTGATCAGTGATTTCAATTTCTGCGATGTGAGTCAGGGCGAAATCGAGAACCTGAGAGCTGCCGTAGCTTTCCAAATAATATCTGTAGATGTCATTTGTCGTTATTGTCGTGCCATCGATCTCCACCAAAGCCGTTGTTCCGTCGGTAACTGATGAAAGATAGGTCTGGTTTGAACCGCATCCGCTAAGAATTGTGGCGACCAATGCCAATGGAATTAACTTTTTCATTAGTTGTCACCTCTTTCTTGAGCTCTGGTTTCCAAGGCGTCTGCAACAAGCTCTTGGATTATCGATTTAGTGTCGTCATCCTTGTATGTTATTTCATATGTGTTGAATGCCAAATATTCCATATAGCTATCATATGTCAACAGGGGCGAATCTATTCCAAGGTCTTGAACTTCTGTCCTGATTGTCTCACTATCGGTGCTGTCACATTTGAATATCGAGACAACAGTGCTGTTGGCGAGCCAGCTACTAGTTGCTCCGGCCTTCAAACCGAGAACCTCATCAGTTGCCCCGTCACCGTATGTCGTATCCAGGTCGGAATTCGAATCCACAACACCCAGACTTCCGCTGGCAGATGCAGTTGAATCACTTGAATATTCTGCTGCTATGGTCGCAAAATCGTCTCCGGCTGCAATTTTTGCATCGATGGCATCAATAATCGCCTTTTCATCATCAGTCAAACTGTCCGCATTTTCTACGGTAACTGAAATGACACTCGCGGTTCTTGGGTTGGTTACGCTGATATAATCGGCCAGGACTGCATCAAAATTACTGTCGATATAGCTTTGTAGAAATGCGATATATTGATATTGGCTGATCAAAGACTCTTCATATTCGTCCATTGATTCATAGCCGTAATATGCAAGGGCCTGATTCAAATAATCTTCAGCCGATTCACCATAACTGGACTCATAGCTTGATTCAATAGATTCACGAGTTATCTTTGCATCATTTTTCATATCATCGGTTATTGGAAAATATTTATCAACTATTGCTTTTATGACAACTGCATAGTAAGCATTTTTTCCATTTGTGGTGTTTTTGATATTGTTAAAAATGTCATCCGCTAGAATATTATAGTCTGTAAGTGAAGCAACCACGTCCTGGTTGTCCACTTTGGGAATAGAACCGCTGGATTGGCAACCGGTCAAAATTATTCCACTTACTAAAAACGGTAATGTGATTTTTTTGAAATTCATATTTTCCTCCTTGTGTAACGTTATGATTATACTATTTATGCCAGCTCATTTCAATTATTTTAGGCTGAGCTTTTTTGTGATTTTGTGGTATAAATATCGTGAATTGTCTTGATCGCTACCAAAACAGGAATGGATATCAATATTCCTAAAGGACCAATCAGGGTGTTTCCGGTCAATATCGCAAAGAGGATTTCGAATATCCCCAAATTGATTCTCTTTGAATATATTTTTGGAACCACAACATATCCGAAAATATTGGACTGGATAAGTATCAGGAATAGAAGTATTACTACCTTCACTATTCCCAAATTCAAGGACAGTATCAGCCCAAGAATGTTTATGAATACCGGACCAAAATACGGGATGATTGATGTCAGGCCAGAGAGAATACCCAATATGATGAAATTTTCATTGCCAATCATAAGATACATTATTGCGGTCACCAATCCCTGATACAATGCGGTGATGAAAAAGGCAATCAGCCATTTATGCAGGGATTCATTAATAGCCAAAACATAGCGCGGCATCTTCCTGTCAATAAAAAAAGAAACTCGGTACATATACAGTTTTACTTTCTTGTAGTATATCGAGACATAGATTCCGATAATGAAATAAATTATGAAGCCAAGGATAACAGATATTACCTGATTGAATATGCCGATTGTTGTATTTATTACCACATCGTTTGTCAATATTTTAGAAATGTCGTTTTGGATTTGTGAAATTATCGATGATATATCCAGGTGCAGATATTTCAAAATCAAATCCTGAACCTGCATCAATCCGGAATTGAAACTTGGTAAAAGTTCGACAATATTCATATAGAATACCGGGATCGAGTAGGATATTAAAACGATGATGCCGATCAAAAGGAAAGTGTAGACTAGCGCGACGCATGCATTACGGCTCTTGAAAAACTTGTTGGCCAGACCAATCAACGGTTCGAGAATGAAGGCAATTATGCCACCAAACAAGAATGGTCTTGCAATCGCAAACAGCGTCGAGAATATCTTGTTGAAAAAGTTCAGGTTAAGCTGGATAAGCAATATTGACAAGAGGACAATAGCAACGTTTATTCCAACCTGCATAAGGTTCTTAGACCTTAAATATTCAATCAATTTTCTAATGAATTTCATATGATCACCCCATATGTACATTATAACACGATTGTGATAAATCAGGCCAATACTATTTAACAAGGGACTATTTATGTTTACATGTTATCATTTTTTCATAAACGGGCTTGTGAAAATCTTTTATTATCTATGGTTATTATCACTTTAGTTGTAATTTTCGCCCACTTTTAGTATCATTATGAAGTACGAAAGGGGGCTGTAAAATGGCAGTATTAAAAATCAAAAATCTTCATGTGGAAGTTGAAGGTAAAAAAATATTAAAAGGTGTTAATTTGGAAATTAATCCTAATGAAGTTCATGCAATAATGGGCCCAAACGGTAACGGTAAGTCAACACTGTTATCAACGATCATGGGTAACCCTAAATATATTGTTACAGAAGGTTCGATTGAATTGGACGGCAAAGACTTGATTCAAATGAGTGTTGATGAAAGGTCTAAAGCTGGTCTTTTTTTAGCAATGCAATATCCCCAAGAAATTCCTGGAGTCACAACTTCAGACTTCTTAAGAGCGGCTATGAATGCGCGCAGGGAAAAGCCAATCTCTTTGTTCAAATTCATCAAAGAACTTGACGGGGCGATTACGGAATTGAAAATGGACGAAAATCTGGCTCACCGTTATTTGAACGCCGGTTTCTCCGGTGGAGAAAAGAAACGCAATGAGATCTTGCAGATGAAACTGTTGCAACCGCAAATCGCAATGCTTGATGAGATTGATTCCGGACTTGATGTGGATGCCTTGAGAATAGTTGCTCAGGCGATAAATGAAATGCGTGACGAAAATCGCAGTATGATGCTCGTTTCCCATTATGAAAGAATGTTCAAACTGGTTGAACCTACTCATGTTCACGTTATTGTCAATGGTGTGATTGTTCTGGAAGGCGGACCTGAAATTGTCGACAAGATCGATACTGAAGGTTATGACTGGGTAAAGGAATTGGGAATTGAACTGCTCCAAGATGAGGAACGTAAGCCTATCTTGTTGGAAAATTGCGCTCATGCAGGTAAGTTTTAATGGACGGCGCTATCAATAATGTTATTGTAATTGACAATGAAATAAGTATTATTGAAACTGATAACAAGATAAAAATTGTCAACAACAATATCATTGTGTCACAACCTACAAGTCTTAAGGTGGTTTACAAATCAATTCCCGATTGCAAGAATTTGGTTTTCACAGTTGTGTCTGATCTTGATCTGTATGAGTTTTATGAGTTTGAAGGCGACAGCAATATTGAAAACGAGTATCAAATAGAACCACAAGCAAATGTGAACCGCTATGTTGAGAACCGGACTTCGGAAAAATTTGCTTTGAACATTGAAGAGACTGTCAATGTCAAAGACGCGCTTATTAGAAGTGCGTACCTTGATCTGGGCGCTACAAATTGTGAAAACAAGATCAGTTATAATCTTCTGACGCCAGGGGGCGAAGCGCATGTCCACCTGGGAGTCTTAAGCAGCAACAGCAAGAAAAAATACGATATTGCCCTGAACCATCTTAACCATCATACTTATGGCAATATGGACAACTACGGCATTGTAAAAAATGCCGGGAGCCTGATTATCAACGGCATCGGCAAAATCGCCAAGGGTTGTTCTAAATCGAATACCCATCAAATCAACAAAATCATCGTATTTGACAAGAAATGCCAGGCTCAGGCGAATCCTTACCTGCTGGTTGATGAATATGATGTCAATGCGTCACATGGCGCAAGTGTTGGGAAGATCGATGACCAACAGCTTTTCTATCTTCAATCAAGGGGACTCACCTCACAGCAAGCGATGAGCCTTGTCACCATCGGTTATTTTATGCCGGTTATCAACTATATCAAGAATGAAAAGATAAAAGAAGATGTTGGTGAATTGTTGAACGAGAAGGTGGTGGGTTGATGCTCGATGTAGAAAAAATCCGCAAAGACTTTCCGGTCTTACAAAACGCCAAAATGCAGGGTAAATCGCTGGTTTATCTAGATAATGGTGCGACTACTCTAAAACCCCAATGTGTCATTGATGCAATCGTCAATTATTATTCGAATCTTGGAGCCAATGCTCATAGAGGCGATTATGATTTGTCTTTGGAAGTCGACCAGCTTTTTGAAGGTGTCCGGACTAAGGTTGCCGATTTGATCAACTGTCAGAAAGAAGAAGTTGTTTTCACTTCCGGCACTACTGATTCGCTCAATCTTGTTGCCTACGGCTACGGCTTGGGTCATCTAAATGAAGGTGATGAAATTTTGATAAATTATTCCGAGCATGCTTCAAATACCTTGCCTTGGTTCGAGGTCGCAAAGAAAACCGGCAGCAAAATCAAATACATCGACTTGGATGAACAGGGTAAGATAATCCTGGAAAACGTCAAAAAAGCGGTGACGCCAAATACAAAGCTGGTGGCTTTGGCACAGGTTTCCAATGTTTTGGGATACGAAATCGATTTGAAGGAAATCATTGCTTTTCTTCATTCAAAGAACATTGTCGTGGTTGTCGACGGTGCCCAATCAGTTCCCCATCAAAAAGTTGATGTGCAGGAACTGGACATCGATTTCCTGGCGTTTTCAGCACATAAAATGTGCGGACCTACCGGGGTCGGTATCCTCTATGGGAAAATGAGCTTGCTGGAAATGACAAATCCGACCCGTTACGGAGGTGGATCAAACGCTCGCTATGACAAGGAGTGTCAGATCAAGCTCAAGGAAATTCCGACGCGGTTTGAGTCGGGTACGCCAAACATTGCTGGAGTGATCGGCTTTGGTGCTGCGATTGATTATCTCAATTCGATCGGCTTTGATGCGATCCATAAACATGAAATCGAACTGCGCAAATATGCGATATCAAAGCTGAAACAAGTTGACAAAGTTATTGTCTATAATGAGAATTCCACTGGGCCTATTGCCTTCAATATTAAAGGCGTCTTTGCCCAGGATGTTGCATCCCTTTTCAATAAGGAAGGGATTGCGGTACGCAATGGAAATCATTGCGCAAAATTGCTCCACAATTTTTTGAATACCAATCAAACTTTGCGAGCAAGTCTCTACTTCTACAATTCCGTCGAAGATATTGATCGGTTTGTTGAAGTATGCAAGAAAGGAGATGAATTTCTCGATGCCTTCTTTTAATGAGGAAGAATTGTTTAAAGCAATCATTTTAGACCACTATAAAGACCCACGTCATCATCAGCTTGTCGATGACAGCGGTTATAAGAGAATAAATATGGATTCAACAACTTGCATTGACAACATTGATATCCAGTTGTTGATGGATGGAGATATCATCAAGGATATCCGGTTTGATGGAGAATCTTGCGCTATTTCAACAGCATCGACTTCGATCATGACCGAACTTCTGATCGGGAAAACCCGTGAAGAGGCCAATGAGATTATTAAGAATTTTAATAACATGATTTTTGAAAAAGATTATGACCCCGAAATTCTCGAAGAAGCAATTGCATTCAAAAATACCCATAAGCAAGCAAGCAGGATTAAATGTGCGACTATTGGTTGGAATGGAATTGATAAATTATTGAATGAAAAATAGGTGGTATATATGGAAGAAAAAGAAAAAAATTTAGCTTTTCAAAATGAAGATTTTGGTGTTGCCGACGTGGTCGAGAACTTTTACACCTCAACCAAAGGGTTGAAAGAAGAAGTGGTCCGGGAAATGTCGAAAATCAAAAACGAACCAGAATGGATGCTTGAGTACCGCCTGAAGGCATTGCGCAAATTCAAGGAAATGCCGATGCCTACCTGGGGTGTGGATCTGAGCAATATCGATTTTGAGGAGTATACGTACTATATAAAACCTTCGGAAAAACAGACTGCTTCATGGGATGATGTTCCTGAGACAATCAAGGAAACCTTTGATCGGTTAGGTCTCCCGGAAGCAGAACAAAAATTTCTAGCAGGGATGTCGACTCAATACGAGTCTGAAGTTGTTTACCATAACATGCTTGATGAGCTGAATGAAAAAGGTGTGGTGTTCCTTGACACCGACAGCGGATTGCGGGAATATCCGGAAATGTTCAAGAAATATTTCGATACGGTAATCCCATATACTGACAATAAATTTTCTGCCTTGAACGGAGCGTTCTGGTCAGGAGGATCGTTTGTCTATGTCCCAAAAGGAGTCAAGCTTGAAAAACCGATTCAGTCTTATTTCCGGATCAATACCGAAAGCTCGGGCCAATTTGAGCGGACATTGATTATCGTTGACGAAGGTGCCGATGTTCATTATGTGGAAGGCTGTACCGCACCGACATTCTCAAAGGATGCGTTGCACTCAGGGGTTGTCGAAATCGTTGTCTTGGATGGTGCGAAGTGCCGTTATACGACAATACAAAACTGGTCCCACAACATTCTTAATCTTGTAACGCAAAGGGCTCGCGTTGGCAACGACGCTTCAATGGAATGGGTCGATGGCAATCTCGGAAGTGAAAAAACCATGAAGTACCCATGCTGCGTCTTGGCTGGCGACAACTCGAAGGGGAGCGCGATAACAGTAGCGGTCGCCCGCAACAACCAAGTTCTTGATTCTGGCGCAAAGATGATTCATTTGGGAAAAAACACTTCTAGCACAATTGTGTCAAAATCAATTGCGCTCAATGGTGGCAAAGCTAATTATCGCGGCCTGATCCGTCACAATCCTACTGCGAACAATGCCCGTTCAAAGGTGGAATGTGATACGATGATTATCGATGAGAAATCAACATCGGACACTTTGCCGACGAATTTGTCTTTGAATGCGGATTCGATCATCGAACATGAAGCTACGGTATCCAAAATATCCGAAGACCAGCTTTTCTACCTGATGTCTCGGGGCTTGACTGAAAAGGAAGCGGCAGAGATGATCATAATGGGCTTCATTGAGCCGTTCTCAAAAGAATTGCCTATGGAGTACGCGGTCGAACTAAATCAGTTGATTAAGATGGATTTTGGAGACAGCAAAATTGGATAAGAATGAGCTGCGCAGCTCAATGATGAAAAAACGTGGCGAACTTTCTGCCTTGGAGCATTGCAATCTATCAAATATCATTTTCAATAAGGTAATTCATGATGAGCGGTTTTTGAACGCTCATCATGTTGGTTTATACGTCAGCTTCAAAAACGAAGTGGATACTCTCAAACTTATCGATTTCTGTCTAAGTCACGGCAAGCGAGTCAGCGTTCCCCGGGTATCGGGAAAAACGATGGATTTTTATGAAATCAAAAATAAGGACGAACTCAAACCTGGAACATTCGGGGTGCTCGAACCAACAACGGGTGCGATTACGGATAAGAATTCGATCGACATAATTTATGTGCCTCTGCTTGCATATGACAGGAGCAATCATCGGGTTGGATATGGCAAAGGATATTATGACAATTATTTGAACGGTTATTGTAATCTTACCATCGGACTGGCCTTTAGCTTCCAAATGGTGGATTCATTTGTAACAAATCCTTTTGATTTTCCCTTGAATTTTATTTATAATGAACTTTGAGGAAAAAATTATGTCTAGAGAAAAAAATTTGATTTTCAATTCATTAATACTTATGTTGGGGACCTTCTTGCCAAGAATGGTCAGCTTCTTTACCACACCGATAATAACCGCAAACACGACAGATATCGGTTATGGATACTATCAGCTGACGACAACAACGGTAATTTCGCTTATTGTGCCCATCATTTCACTGCAAATAGAACAATCGCTATATCGCTTTTTGATTGATGCAAAAGATGAAATGCAGAAAAAAACGGTTATCACAACCGGATTGAGTTTCATTTTCGCAATTATGGCCGTAGTTGGAGTGATCGGCATCATAATTCCAATTCCAATCTATCCTGGAATCTGGAAGATTGTCCTGATTATTTATCTGTTTTCGGAAATTCTAGCTGGTCAGTCACGCTTTATCTTAAGAGGATTTTCGAAATACAAAAATTATTCGACTCAAGCTGCATTGATTGTATTTGTGAATTTCCTGTTCATCTTCATCAACTTGGTTGTTTTTGATTTCGGATATCTTGGGATAATCCTTTCTTTGGCCTTGGCAAACCTTGTTGGAATCATCTACGTAGTAATCGTAGGTCAAGTATACAAGTACTATCGCCCGAAATTGTTTGACAAGCTGCTGTTTAGTGATATGCTTCATTATAGCCTGCCATTTCTGCCTAACAATATCGCATGGTATTTGAATACGACATCCGACCGTTGGATGCTCAATCTGTTTTTTGGTGCCGCTGCAACCGGTATTTACGGTGCGGCCAATCAGATACCTTCACTTGTCAATCTTATCTATCCGGCATTCAATATGGCATGGATGGAATCGGCAATCAAAAGCGCCAATGACAGCGACCGTGAGGCTTACTATCTTAAAATGTATCGTATTCTATTCCGGCTTTTGGCTGCCGGTTCGGTAATATTGATGATCGTTTCACCAGTGCTTTACAATCTGTTGATCAGAAACAGCGATCTTTATGATGGGTTCAAATACACATCACTTCTGATAGTAGCTGTGTTTGTTTACAGTCTGGCTCAGTTTTTAGGAAGCATCTACATAGCCTTGAAGCAGACGCGAAACATGACAGTCTCGACTTCAATCGCAGCTGTTGTCAATATCGCAATCAACCTGGCATTCATGCCGTTTTTCGGGCTGGAGATTGCAGTATATTCGACTTTCATAGCCAATCTATCGTTGCTGGTATACCGTTTGTATGACATTAACAAGAGATTCATGAAGCTTACAGTCAACAAACGCCAGGTGATATTCACAGCAATTGTGATGACAATTGTGGGTTATGCAGTTATTTCAACAAATATTTATTTCATTGTGGCGGGAGTTGCAATTGGTTTGTTTTTTGTCTATGTCATGGCAATTGATCTTGTACTTGATATGGCAAAAAAAATCATAAAAAGACTTTAAAGAGCGATTTTCTCGCTCTTTTTTTAGTATGCCGGGCACGGCATATATCTAGGTGGTAAAAGTCCACTGCGGGGAGACGCCGCAACTGCCAACCACTCCCAAATATCAAGAGTGTCCGTCGTGTGGTGGAATTTGAAATAAGATCGGGGAAAAACCAGGTCCGAGGAACACGGATCACATTAGGCATGTAACGAAGACGAGTGTGCATCACAATGCAAAGTCTAAGAAGTTGCGAGATGGCAATAGTCAAAGCGCTGGAGCTATGGATGACGGTTTTCAATGGGCGCTGGAGATCGACTTGGATAAGTTATTTGGCACTTTTTCTCATGATAAACTGACAACTTTTGTGATTAGAGATGTCAAAAACGGTGAAATCGTATCTCTAATCAGGAAATTCCTGGTAAGCGGAATAATGATTTTATCGCATAATAAGGACCGCTGAGTACATTGCTCAGTAATATCGTTCTTAATGAACTGGACAAGGAGTTGGAAGCTAGAGGGTTGCATTTTACCTGATAAGCTGATGCTTGCATTATCTTTGTCGGAAGCAGTAAAGCTGCAGGTAAGGTAATGGCAAGCACAAGCAAGTTCATTGAAAAGAAACCGAGTCTCAAAGTAAATATGATTAAAAGCATGGTATCCAAACATAAGGATATAAAATATCTTGGTTTCGGATTTTGATTTGACGGCTTTTGCCAATCTTGGAATGCAAAGCTCCATGCGAAATCAATAGCAACATTAAAAGCAAAAATAAAGAAACTGAGGAATCGAAGTTAGTCAGTATCATTAGAATATCGAAGCGCGAAGATTAGAGAATTAATGGCCTTTCGCTGTTTACTATGGGTAAGCAGGTAAATAGCCTATTGTGGTTATTGTGAAAATGACCTAAAATTGTATCCATATACTACTAACGATTGAGAGGTAATTATGATGGATACTTTGAACTTGTTTACTACTGCTTTGAACTTGGATGAACCTTGGACGGTTAGCGATGTCAACTTCTTGGAAACGGATAAAGGTATGGAGCTTCATATTTATATTGGGTTTACAAAGGGCGGTCAATTCTCTTGCCCGGTTGATAACTGCCAAGAAACTGCGACTGCATATGACACTACTAGAAGAACTTGGCGCCATCTTAACTTCTTTCAATATAAGACATTTATCCACGCTGACTTGCCTAGAACAAAATGTCCTGATCATGGAGTTCAAACAGTCCATGTCCCATGGGCAAGACCCAGATCAGGTTTCACCTTACTTTTTGAAGGTTGGGTGATTGAGTTGGCAAAGCATCTAACAGTATCTCGAATCGCCAAGATGATTGATGAACATGATACACGGTTATGGCGCTTCATCAAGCATTACGTAAATGAAGCACGAGAACTCGAAGATTATAGCGATGTCACAGCCATCGGCATCGATGAAACAAGCAAGAAAGGTCATAACTATATCACTGTTGCAGTTGATCTTGAACAACGTAAAGTAATTAACGTAACCCCAGGAAAAGACTCTAAAACAGTGGATAATTTCGTTGAGGATTTCAAGAAACACGGCGGTAATCCCGGCATGATTAACATCATAACCTGCGACATGTCTTTAGGTTTCAAAAAGGGCATCAAAGAAAACTTCAAAAACAGCAATACAGTTATCGACAAATTCCATGTAGTAAAACACGCAAATGAAGCAGTAGATAAAGTCCGTAAAGAGGAAGTTAAAACAAATTCCGTCTTAAAGAAAACCAAATATATCTGGCTGAAAAATGACAATAACCTGAGCGAATACCAAAAGAAGAAAAAATTCAATTTATCCAAATTAAATCTGAAGACATCCAGGGCATACGATATGCGCCTTGCACTTCAAGGTATATATGAATCATGCGCTACAGTCGAACAAGCCACAGAGGGATTTAAAAAGATGTGTTCTTGGATGATGCACTCGCGTCTTGAACCGATGAAGGCATTTGCGAAGACAATACGTAATCATTGGGAGGAAATTCTCAATTATTTCAGGTTCAGATACACCAATGCAATCCTGGAAGGGATGAACGGTATCATTCAAAATATCAAAACCAGAGCAAAAGGTTTCCGTAACGATGAATACTTCAAAACGTTGATATATTTGGTGTGTGGAAAGCTTAAGCTCGAGTCAGTTGCCAAGATGGGCTAAAATTACTTACCCACACTAAATAGCGAAGCCCCAAAATAACAAAAAAAACGACCTGATACAGCCGTTATCTTTCATATGGTGCGGGTGAAGGGACTCGAACCCCCACGGTTACCCGCCAGATCCTAAGTCTGGTGCGTCTGCCAATTTCGCCACACCCGCAATATTCAAATGGTGACCCGCAGGCGACTCGAACGCCTGACCCTCTGATTAAAAGTCAGATGCTCTACCGACTGAGCTAGCGGGTCAAAATTAGTTGGCTGGGGTACCTGGATTCGAACCAGGGAAATGACAGAGTCAAAGTCTGTTGCCTTACCGCTTGGCTATACCCCAATAAATGGTGGAGGAGGGCGGATTCGAACCACCGAACCGAAAGGAACTGAGTTACAGTCAGCCGCGTTTGGCCACTTCGCTACTCCTCCATATGGTGCCGGCTAAAGGACTTGAACCCTCAACCTACTGATTACAAGTCAGTTGCTCTACCAATTGAGCTAAGCCGGCATTTTTTGTAGTTATAATAAATGGTGGGGGTTAACGGGCTCGAACCGCTGACCCTCTGCTTGTAAGGCAGATGCTCTCCCAACTGAGCTAAACCCCCGTTTGTCAGTGCTCATATATAATACCAAATATCCATACATGTGTCAAATACTTTTTTAAAAAATAGAGGGAGGTTTATAGTCTCCCTCTATTAATTGATTAGCAACCAGGTTTTCCTAATAGTTTGAACATGTTAGCTTTGTAAACTTCAACGCCAGGTTGGTTGAAAGGATTTACCCCTAAGAAGTAACAGCTCATTGCGCAAGACAATTCAAAGAAGTAAACCATGTATCCAAAACCGTATGCATCCATTTTTTCAAGGTTGATCAAAATGTTTGGTACGTTACCAGTGTTTACATGGGCATCGATTGTTCCTTCTGCTGCCTTTTTGTTTACATAATCAACTGTTTTACCAGTCAAGTAGTTCAAGCAGTCCAAATCGTCTTTGTCGTTTGGAACTTCGATATTCAAAGCAGGGGTGTCGATTTGCAGTACAGTTTCGAATAAGACTTTTGAACCATCTTGAACAAATTGTCCTAATGAGTGAAGGTCAGTTGAGAAAGTTCCCGAAGTAGGCAAGATCCCCTTACCATCTTTACCTTCAGATTCACCGTAAAGCTGTTTCCACCATTCAGCAACCATAGCCAATTGCAATTCATAGGTTACAAACATTTCGGCAGGGTAACCTTGTTTCCCCAGCAATTGACGGGCTACACCGTAACGGTAAGAATCATTTGTTTCGATATTGTCATCGTTGTATTTTTGGCTTGCATCCAAAGCTCCTTTTAACATGGCATCGATATCGATACCAGCCATGGCGATTGGGAACAGACCTACTGCTGTAAGTACTGAGAAGCGTCCACCAACGTTGTCAGGGATGACGAAAGTCACGTATTCTTCATTATTTGCCAAAGTTTTCAATGCACCTCTAGCTTTGTCGGTTGTAGCGACAATTCTTTGCTTAGCGATTTCTTTTCCTTTTTGGTTTTCTAAAAGTTCTTTGAAAATTCTAAAAGAAATAGAAGTTTCTGTAGTTGTTCCTGACTTAGAGATAACGTTGATTGCGAATTCTTTGTCTTTTACATATTCAACAACCTGCTTGATGTATGTTGATGAGAAAGTGTTTCCCACATAGATGATTTCCATTTTGTCGCTGCCATACAATCCGTTTACTGCATCGATTGCCGCACGTGCTCCCAAGTATGAACCACCGATTCCACAAACCAATAAAACGTCAACCTCTTCACGTAATTTAGCTGCAGTTTTCTTGATCAATTCAACTTCCGCTTTGTCATGGTCAGAAGGTAATGTCAACCAACCTAAGAAGTCATTGCCTAAACCAGTCCCTTCATTGATCATTTGGTGAATTTCTTTTACTTTTTCACCGTACGCTGACAAGTCTTCAGCCAATTTCGCTTGTGATAAATCTAAAGTTATCATTTCTTTTCCTCCACTATTCCTTTTTCAATCCAGCCATTCAAAAGCTCAGCTAATGAATCAAATCCTTTAGGTGTTTCTTTGATCAGCCTTCTTGGGTTTTTATAGTAAACTCGATTACTGCGGCGGTTTCTGCGATTAACGGCTTTTAGACTCAGTTTGGCATGATTGTCCGAGTCAAAATCTAGGACCTTGACTTTCACTATGTCGTCGATATTGACAAATTTTTCAATTGACTTTACAAATTTGTCAGATATTTCGGAAATATGAATCAATCCAGTCGAGTTGTCAGGCAAAAGGGCGAATGCCCCATAAGGCTGAATTCCGGTAATTTTGACAGATATGATACTGCCTCTTTTAATAGATGTATCCATAAAAACCTCCCGAAAATGATTATAGCATAATTCCAAAACTATATGTATATTTTTTCAAAAAAGTAAATTAAATTATGACTCACAATAAAAAAACAATGTCCCAGTTTTACTGGAACATTGCCATTCGCTTTACCATGATTGCCACGATACTTTCAAGCGCTTCCTGAATTGTCGTGTCGAAACGATCAAATTCCAAAGAATCCAAATCAAGAACCCCAATGCCCTTACCTTTTACATAAATCGGGATTACCAGCTCGCTGTTGGTGGCGTTGTCACAGGCGATATGATCATCGAAGCTGTGGACATCGGGTACGTTCAACGTTTTTCTCTGGTTGAAAGACTTGCCGCAGACACCACGGTCATAAGCGATTTTTTCACATGCGACCTTGCCTTGGAACGGACCTAGTTGCAGATGGCCGTTTTTATTCAAGTAGAACCCAACCCAAGATATGTTTGGGAAACTTTGCATGATAAAAGCACTTGTGTTGCTGTACAGAGTAATCAGATCGTCGCAATCATCGATCAGCGACTGATATTGTTGTGAAATCAATTCCATTATTTTCTCCTGTTAGATATATTGTAAAAGGCAGTGATGGCGGATTTTACTGTATGGATAACTGTCAAACCTAGAATCAGCGATGCTCCAAGAACGATCCATCCCGCCAAATCAATCATAGTCACTCCAACAATATTTTGCAATATAAACAGACTTATCATGAACATTATTGCGCTTGTATATAGTATCAAACGGCGAAACCTGTTCAGAGGCTGGTAAATCCGATACATGGTGTAAAAATAATTGGCGCCATTGTTTAAGACGCAGATCATTGCAATCTGGCTAGCTGCGAAATGAAATCTATTGCCAATCAGGACGACCACAACCGCGTTTATAGAAATCGAAACCGCCACAGGCAGGGCATGTAGGAAAATCCTGAAGAAGAAATCATCATTGATTCGGTTGTAGTTTGGCTCATAAGTCAAAAAGAATGTCGGCAAACCTACTGCAAATGCCGAAATCAAGGTCAGTTGGACCGGCAAAAAAGGATAGTGGATTGAAAAAATTATAGCGCTCAAGGTCAAAACGATCGAGAAGAAAGTTTTGATCAGATAGATGATGGCGGAATTTGATATGTTGTTGATGACCCGGCGCCCCTGTTGCAAGGCGTCCTTCAAAGAACCAAAGTCGTCATCGAGCAGGATTATATTGGCTATGTTTTTTGTTGCCTGAGATCCCGAACCCAGGGCGATCGAGCAATCGGCATCCTTAAGGGCCAGCAAGTCGTTGATTCCGTCACCGGTCATGGCTACTGTTTTTTTGTTTGACTGATAATGATGAACAAGAAGGCGTTTTTGTTCCGGCGTGGTCCGCCCGAAGACGTTATGGTCGAGTGCCTTGTTTTTGAGTTCCGACTCTGTGAGTCCGGCGCAATTGAGTCCCTTGATGTTGGTCAGGCCACATTTCAATGCTATATTGCATACTGTATTGAAATCGTCGCCGCTGATCACCTTGATGTCGACATCATTGGCAACAAAAAAATCAAATAACTCATTGACATTGGGGCGGAGAATATCAGATAAGATAATCAGACCAACGAGCTTGATGTGTTGGTGCCTGATGCCCTCATGCAACAAAGGGGAATAGCCTAGAGCCAGTACCCGATAACCTTCGGTTGTGTAGTTACTTATGAGCAGCTGATCGCTTTCGCTCATGTGATCAAATATCGAGCTCGGGGCACCCAAATAATAAGTTCCAATATCATTGAAACTGACTAGAGAATATTTGTTGACCGAATTGAATTGAACTGTGCGTTCGCATCTGAAATTTGTGAAAACTGGAAAATAATCACTTAGCGCTCTAGCGGTTTCGTTTACTGTCTCGAGATGGTTCAACATATTGCCGATTATCTCCTTGATATTCAAACTGGTTAGATTGATGATGTCATCGACCCGGATATTGCCTAACGTCAACGTTCCGGTCTTGTCGATGCATAAGGTGTCGACCCGCGCAAGGGTCTCGATTGAATAAAGCTCCTGGACAAGGACATTCCGGTTGGCCAGGATGATTGTTCCGATCGTCAGTGATATTGATGTGAGAAGCACCAGCCCTTGGGGAATCATCCCGATTTGACTGGCGGTCATGGCGATTATGCTTGTATTGAAGCTAAGTTTCAGTACATAATATGATTGCAAAAACAAAACTAGGCCAAGTGGGATAATCACAATTGAGACCATTTTCAGGATGCGGTTGAGATAATGATACAGTTTGGAAGTATGAAGCCGGAACTGCTTGGCTTCCTTGATTATTTGTTCAATATAATTGTCGGCTCCAACATGATCGACCTCGCAATAGAGTTCACCGTTGATTACAATCGAACCTGAAAGCAAATGGTCGCCACAGGTTTTGAAAATGCCGTTGGCCTCTCCGGTGATCAGTGATTCGTTGATTTCCCCGCTACCTTTAAGGATATGGCAATCGACACTGATGTTATCATTTGTACCATATATAACTACATCATTAAGAACTATCTGGTTGTCAACGACTATCTCGATTTTTCCGTCTCTGACTACTTTGGTAGAGGCTGGCTTGTCCATGGCAACCCGGTCCAGAATCATCTTAGCCCGAATTTCCTGGAATATTCCGATAAAAGTATTGGTCACAAAGGTCAGACCAAACAAGGCATTGCCGTAGGACCTGGTCGAAAGCACCAGTACCAACAAAAAAGCATTGAGCAAATTGAAAAAAGTGACGATATTATAAAAGAAAATATCCTTGTAGCTGCGGCTGTTGGATACATGGGAATTATTGACTTGACCCAGGGCCATTCGGTCTTGGACTTCGCTTGTACTCAAGCCGGATAACTTGGTTAAGGCCATTGTAATCACCTCTTTACTAAATTATATCATACTAAAAATCTTCAATAAAGTTGAAATAAATTGTATACAATTTTCATGGAATTTGCTATAATACAGTGTATACATTAAGGTGTAGGAGGTACTTTATGGATAGTAATATACAAAAATTTTATGAAAAAAGTATTGATATCAATAAAATCGATGATGAATTTTACAACATTTACGATGTAAAAAAAGGATTGCGTAACGATGATGGAACCGGGGTTCTTGTTCGTCTGACCAAGATTGCCGATGTTGTCGGATATGAAAAAGTCGGTGACAAAAAACTCGATGTTGAAGGTAAACTTTATTATCGAGGCTATTCGGTCGAGGATTTAATCGGTGGGGCCAATGGGCGCAGCCATCTTTTTGAAGAGGTTTGTTTTTTGATCATCTTCGGTTATTTGCCTAACAAGGATGAATTGGAAGTTTTCAAAAATGAATTGGCATCACGCTATGACCTGCCAAACAATTTCCTTGAAAGCAACATCATCAATACCGAATCATTCAATATAATGAACAAGCTGCAACAGGAAGTGTTGATGCTATATAATTTTGACAAGACCCCTGAGGATATTTCGGTCGAGGCCACAATTGACAAGGGGTTGGATCTTATTGCGAAAATTCCGTATCTCGCGGTTTATGCCTACCGGACTAAGTCATACAAAATCGACAAGAAGTCACTGGTAATCCACCATATTGACCCAAAATTGTCGATTGCGCAAAATATTTTGCTGCTGTTGCGTGATGACGGGGTCTATTCACAAAAAGAAGCACAGATATTGGATAGCTGTCTTGTTGTGCATGCCGATCACGGCGGGGGGAACAACTCGACTTTTACCAATGTCGTGATTTCATCGACCGGTACCGATATTTACTCGGCATTCTCCGGTGCAATCGGTTCGTTGAAAGGTCCACGTCACGGTGGAGCCAACCATTCGGTTATTAAACAGATGAATCTGGCTATCGAGCAACTGGGTCTTAACCCTGATGATGAACAGCTTGAGAATCTGATCAATGAAATCCTGGGTGGAAACTTCAATGACAACAGCGGATTGATTTATGGAATCGGACATGCCGTTTACACCTTGAGCGACCCACGATGCAAGATCCTCAAACAGAATTGTTACGAGCTGGCGATTGAAAAAAATCAGCTGGAGAAATTCGATTTCTATGAACGCTTTGAAAAGATGGCAATAAAGATTATCAAGGAACGCAAAAACTTGAATCTTTGTGCCAATGTCGATTTCTATTCCGGGTTTGTATACCAGATGCTCGACATCCCTGAAGAACTGTATACACCTTTGTTTGTCATTGGAAGGACAGTAGGGTGGTTGGCTCACAATGTTGAAAACAAGGTTTCAACCAACAAGATTATCAGGCCGGCTGCCAAATTTGTCGGTGAGAACAACGAGGAATATCTTCCTTTGGAAAAACGTCAATAATGCAAAAAGATCTGAATCGTTGCGATTCAGATCTTTTTTTATAATTTCACTTCATGATTCCAAGCGAACTTGTCTTCGACATCACCCCATTGGATTCCTGTCAAAGTGTCGTACAATTTTTGGGTTAGAATTCCAGTTTTGAAATCATTGATTTGGACTTCTTCACCTTTGTAGTACAGCTGCCCGATTGGAGAAATAACGGCTGCGGTTCCGGTACCGAACGCCTCTTTTAAACGTCCTGTTTTGGCGGCATCCATAAGCTCGTCGATAGATAGTTTTCTTTCTTCGACTTCGATGTTCCAATCCTTTAACAGTGTGATGATTGAATCACGTGTAACGCCTGGCAACACCGAACCGTCAATTGGAGCGGTAACGACTTTATCATCGATTACGAACATCGCATTCATCGTTCCCACTTCTTCGACGTATTTGCGTTCCACACCATCAAGCCAGAGTACTTGGGTGTAGCCTTGGGATTGGGCTTTTTCCTGGGCGGCAATGCTGGCAGCATAATTTCCGCCGCATTTGGCAAAACCGGTTCCTCCCTTGACCGCGCGGACATATTCGTCTTCAACCCAAATTTTAACCGGGTTCACGCCTTCAGGATAATATGCACCAACCGGAGTCATGATGATGATGAATTGGTAAGATTTAGCAGCATGGACACCAACTGAAGTTTCGGTAGCAAACATGAAAGGACGGATATATAAAGATGTTTCTTTTAAAGAGGGAACCCAGTCCTGTTCGATCTTGACAAGCTCTTCGATGGCTTCGATGAATATATTTTCATCCAAGGTCGCCATGCAAAGTCTTTCGTTTGACTTGATCATTCTTCTTGCATTCATTTCAGGTCTGAACAAAGTGATTTTCCCGTTTTTATGGCGGTAAGCTTTCAGCCCTTCAAATGTTTCCTGGGCATAGTGCAATACCATTGTTGCCGGATCGATTTGCAAAGGTCCGTAAGGGACGATACGGGCATCGTGCCAACCGATTCCTTTGGTGTAATCCATCAAGAACATGTGGTCGGTAAAATATTTTCCAAAACCTAGCGAATTTTGGTCGGGTTTTTGTTTTAGCTGAGTAGCTTTTTCGAATTTGATATCCATGTGATAACCTCCAAATAAATTATATAAACTATACACCGATTCGTATCAAAAAACAAGATTTTTTAACAAAAACCAAAATTCAAATATTGAAATTTTTGAAATGCATAAAATAACAAAAAAACGGGTTAACCCCGTTTATTGGTATTTGTTTTTGTCATAAATCATCTTCAGACCTTTGTATGTGAGATTTCTATCGTATATATCGATTAAATCCGTTTCACTGGAAATCACGCGGCCCAAACCGCCGGTCGATACTACAAGCAATTCGCTACCGAATTCCTTTTTTATTTCTGTAATCAGTTTTTCGGTTAAGCCGATATATCCGATGATGCAACCCGCCTGCATAGAGGGTACCGTTTCCTTGGCTATCACATTTGGGGGCATCGCGATCTCGAATTCCGGAAGCATGGCGGCCTGGGCAGCCAGTGCCTGGCACATTACCTGGATTCCAGTGGAAGTGGCTCCGCCTAGAAAACATCCGTCGCCATCAACTACGTCGAACGTTGTCGCGGTTCCAAAATCGATTACCAGACAGGCTCGTTTGTATGTGTTGTAGGCGCCAACTGCGTCGACCAGACGGTCGGCCCCGAGTCCTTTTGGATTGGGGATTTTCAGCTTGATTCCCGTCTTGATTCCCGGGCCGACAATAATCGGATCCTGATTTAGATATTTCTTGATCGCATTGGTGAAGGCGTGCATTATTTTAGGGACAACAGAAGAGATGATGACATCTTCAATCTGCTCCACCTTTACATTATAAACGTCCAGGAAACTGTTGATCATGAATCCGTACTCATCCGAGGTCCTTTGAAGCTTGGTGGTCAAGCGGTATTCGGCAATGATCTGGTCCTGATCGAAAATCACGAGGGTGATATTTGTGTTGCCCATGTCGACAGCAATTAACATATTTTATTCCTACTTTCTAAGATATTTCAAGATCGGGCGACATACCAAGGTCGCCAAAACCGATCCGAGGATGGCTTCGATAACGCTGTTGGTTGCCAAGATGCCAAAAATGATCGGCAGCAGGGCATCGAGCGAAACATTGTATAAAGACGCATATGCCTGTCCGTACAATACGTAAATCGAACCGAGCACGAAGACTGAATGGATAAAACTGCTGGCCAATGCGACAGCAGGAATGTTAAAGGCGAAATCCGGCTTGACTTTCTGTGCCAATTCAAAAAGATATCCGGCTATGTAGCCCAATGTCATCCGCGGGACAATGGCGATAAAGGCGCTCATCAGATTTCCGGAAACAAAGGGACTGAACAAAAATGAGCCCGGAGTCACGTTGATTGTCGCATTGGTGATGCTCGCAATGCCAAATACCAGCCCCAGAAGGGCACCCCTGTTTTTGCCAAGGATGATTCCCGCGATGATTACGGGGATATGAAGCGTAGTCGCGTTGATTGGTCCAATCGGGATGAATCCCAGAAAAGGTACCATAAACAGCAAAAGCTCTATTGCAATGAACATTGCGGTCAAAGTCAATTTTTTTGTTTGTTCGTTTCTCATATTATCCTCCACTACCGATCCTGTCCGGTGTTATATCAAAACAAAACTAAAATCGTGTGAATTATATCAAAAAAAATTTCAAAAAACAACCTGAAAAACCTTTAGGGATATGCTAAAATGGAGTAAGAGGTGATCATAATGAAAATTGCGGTTTTATGCAAAGATGGTTTTGAGGAATTGGAAGCTTTAGGAATTGTCGATATGGCCCGGCGTGTCAATGTCAAATGTGACATCGTTGGATTTTCCACCAGTGTGGTAAGGGGAAGTCATGGCATCAATATTGAAGCTGACTTGGATTTCGCGGCGGTAACAATGGATTATGATGCGATTGTTATTCCTGGGGGCATGCCTGGGGCACGACGTTTGCAAGAGGACGATACCGTAGTCGACCTGGTAAAAAAATACTATGAAAACGAAAAATTGGTTGGGGCGATATGCGCCGGGCCGATTGTATTGGCCAAAGCGGGAATCCTGGCAGGCAAGACAGTGACATGCTATCCCGGTTTTGAAAAGGAACTGGATGGGGCAAATTATCAAGAAAGCCTGGTAATGGTTGATGGCAACATAGTAACAGCCAAAGGTCCGGCAGCCACATTTGCCTTCGCTTTTGCGATTCTCAATAAGCTTGGGGTTGACACAAGCGATCTTGAGGATGGAGTACAATACACCTATCTTAAATCCAATATCTAGTCAAAGAGGATTAAAAATGCGAAAATCATTTTTAATCCTCTTTGTTCATTTTACTATTTTGAATTGATAAATTTTCTCTTCTTCGCCCCATGGGTGGAAACCGCGGCCAAAATAGGTCAAACCGTATTTTTCATAATAATTGTCCAGATTGGTGCAAAGATAGAATTCCTGATAATCATTGGCGGTCAGGTCGTCCTTGATCCGTTCAATCAGTATGCTGCCGTAGTTGTTGCCCCGAGCCTGCTTTTCAATATAAAGTGAACAAAGCCAAGGGGAGAGATCCATACGCGAGATAAAATCGTTGGGCACAATCCCGGCACAGCCGATAATCTTGTCGCCGTCGAGCAGCAGGTACCAGTTAGGCAGGAATGTCGTCAATGAATGTTCGATGCAGTCGCGGTAGACCATCGAGTTTTCATCGTTGGCCCAGACTTTGCTGATGTACTCGATAAACACTTCCTTGTCCATTTCGTTGTCTTTGATTGAAATAACTTTAACCATAAACTAATCACTCCTTTGATTAAATTATACTCCATTTTCTATGCATTTGAAGAATTTTCCGGAATATATACATTAAAAGTTACATATAACAATCTTGTTGAGGTAATGGATGACAATTATTATGAAGACGAATTCAATTATTCCTGTGTAATATCCGGTGAAAATAAGCATCAAAAATAAAAAACCGATAATGGAATCGAAAAAATAATCGCCAATTAAATGCATCTTTAATAGACAAATAAGGCCAAATGCACTAATATTAGGAAAGACTACATGAATAATGCTAGAAATATCCAAGTGTGAAATATTGTACGGGCAACAAAATCCAACCAGTGCCAAAACGTACATTGACCAGGCCAAGGCCTTTTGCTTCTTGGTAGGACTTGAAAAAATCAAAGCGCCATAAATATATGACGTTGTTGATAGAACCCAGCCATAATAGATCAACAGATATTCCCTGTGGTAAGACAAATAGGTGTAATTATCTAAAAATGGGTCGAATAGAAACAATAGCGCAAAAGAAAAAAGCCCGACAAAAAAACCGATAAGTTTAAAATTTTTCAGAAATGTTTTTGTAAATGTTTTCATCGGAATAATTTTACAATAATTTCGATATTCTTGTAAAGAGGCGAGTTTCTTAATTTATTTTTGACTATTATTATGGTATCATTAATTTAATGTAAGTTAACATATTATAATTTGAAGAGGTAAAATATGAATAAAAATTTAATCAAAATACTGCCGTTAGGCGGTCAGGCCGAAATGGGCAAAAGCATGTACTGCTTTGAAATCAACGGCAAGCTGCTGATTGTCGATGCCGGAATCAGATTCCCTGAAGTAAGCAAACTAGGCGTTGACATCATCATTCCCGATCTTAGCTACATCAAGGAAAACAAGGGCCGTGTTGTGGGGATCATAATCACCCATGGACATGACGACGTTATGGCGGCCTTGCCTTATCTGCTTGAAGTCATCGACGCTCCGGTTTTTGCTCCAAGTCTTACAGGATATTTCATCGAACAGATGCTCGAAAAATTTGAAAAACAGTATAAAAAATCAATCAAACTTGATTTGCGAACCGTGGAAGGTTCAAGCAGTGTCAATGTCGGGGGCATCAGGGTCGAATTTTTCCCGGTAACCCATTCAATTCCTGGAGCTGTCGGACTGGCAATTGAAACCAAAGAAGGGTATATCGTCTACGGTTCGGAATTTTTAGTCGATCTGTCGGCTCCAAACGGATTCACTATCGATATGACAAAAATGATGGAAATCGGAAACAAAGGAGTGCTGGCGTTGATGGCGGAGAGTTCATATGCCAAAAACGAAGGATACACTTCGCCAAAACATAAATTGACCAACCAGATTGAACACACCTTTGAGGAAGCACAGGGCCGGATTATAATCACTTCTTATGCGCAAAACGTCTACCGGACCCGCGAAATAATCGAATTGTGTCGCAAGTATCATCGCAAACTTGTTTTCTATGGCCGTGACAATTATGACACAACCAACACTTTGCTTAGAATCAACAACAAGATCAATCCGCCGATATTTGAAAACCTCAAAGAGGTTGTCGTCGACAAATCCCGGATTGCCAAAGACCAGAACCTGGTTGTTTTGCTCACAGGGGCGCCACATCGCATTTACCATGACCTGGTTGACTTGGTGGACGGGGGCGACGATCTGCTAAAATTCACCAAGGAAGACAGTGTCGTAGTGGCATCGCCGGTGATTCCCGGGACGGAAAAAATTGCAACCAAAGCCCAAAATGAATTGTTCAAGACACCGGCAAACGTAAAAATTCTTAAAAACCGCCAATTGCCATCGATGCATGCATCGGCTGAGGATCTCAAGTTCATAATGCAGCTGTTCAAACCTAAATACTATATCCCAATCAAGGGTGACTATTCCCACCTGATTGACAACCGGAATGTCGCTTTGTCGATGGGGCTCAATGATGACCGGATTGTCATCATCGACAACGGTGAACAGATAACTTTCGAAGGGAAGAATCTGGCTGGGTATCGCGACACTTTCGAAATCCCGGATGTCATGATTGACGGAATCGGTATCGGCGATGTCGGGGAGAAGGTAATTGACGACCGCATCCAGCTCTCAAGCGATGGTGTTGTAATTATCGGGGTCACAGTTGACGCAAAGACCCGCAAACTCCTTGCGAATACCGACATTCAAACCCGCGGTTTCATCTACTTGCGTGACAGTGCCCATGTTATAAATGCGATGATGGATATCACAAACAAGACTGTCGAAAAATACGAAAACAATGCGGATGTCGAAGTCAATACAATCCGCTCACAAATCAAAGATAAAGTGGCGAAATATGTTTCTAAGGAAACTGGCAAACGTCCCGTTATATTACCGATTATTATTGAAATATAGCAAGTGATACTTGCTATTTTTTCAAAAGGAGGAAAAAATGGCAAAAAGAAGCAATAAGAAAAAGGCGAAGAACACGGGGGGGCACATTTCACCGGGGCTGGTCAATCGGGTGATCGGACTGACAGTCGCTTTTTTGTCAGGAATCGGCCTTTTCAAACTGGGTCTGGTCGGGACTGTTATTGATGGTGCCTTGATCTACTTGTTTGGTTACTTTGGTTTTTTGATCTACGCTTTGGCCCTTGGTTATGCAATTACAATCATCTATCGGGGCACCCAGCCGGTTATGGTTACAATCAAGATGGCTGGCCTTTATCTGGGACTTTTGGGGATGTTGCTTTTAACCTCGATACCTTCGAGTCTGGACGGGCTGGCTACCATCACTTCGTATTTGCAAGGTGATGTCATCAGCCACGGCGGCCTGATTGGCGTTACCTTCTTCTCCTTGCTGGGGATTTTGTTCGACGCCTCGGGCACCATTGCATTCAGTATTCTTTTGATTCTTTTGGGATTGGGAATCATTGCCGGAAAATCGTTCGTCGAGTATCAAAACAAGATCGTCAACCATTCCAAGCAAATCAAACAGAATATCAAGAAGAACATCTCCGAGAACCAGAAGGCAAGGCAAAAAGAAGATATCCGAAAGTTAAACGAGAAAATAATCAAGGACTACAATAACAACACTCCAAAGGCGCAAAACCAGGACCCAATTTCTTCGTCGGATACCAAAACGGAATTGCCGGTACCAACGTTGGTTGCACCTTCGAATCCGCCTCAATCAATAACCCCGGAAAAACAGGAAATCGCCAAGGAAGAATTGACCTTCACCAAACCGGCGATGGTTAATCTCAATTATCAACTGCCACCAATTGGCCTGTTGAGCGAATCGAAAAACAAAAGTCCCAACCGCAATCGGGAAATGGCATTGAAAAACGCTGACCGGCTTGCGAAGGTCCTCCAGGAATTCGGGGTTGTCGCCAAGGTCAGTGATATTTTCATCGGACCTTCGGTAACAAAGTTCGAACTGACTTTGGAACCGGGAACCCGGGTAAACAAGATCACGGCCCTCCATGACGATATAAAGCTCGCTTTGGCGACCAAGGAGATCCGGATCGAGGCACCGATTCCTGGCAAGGCCGCCATCGGGATTGAGGTTGCCAACGAACAGTCAAGCACGGTGGCTTTCAAGGACGTCCTTAAAGATATTCCGTCCAATATGAAGGAAAACAAATTGCTGGTGGGTCTGGGAAAAGACATCTCCGGAAAATCGATTTTCGTGCCGTTAAACAAGACACCCCATCTGCTTGTGGCTGGAGCGACCGGATCAGGGAAATCGGTGTGCATCAATACAATCATCTGCTCGTTGCTGATGCGGGCGACCCCAGAAGAGGTGAAACTGATTCTCGTTGACCCTAAAAAAGTCGAACTTTCAATCTACAATGATATTCCTCATTTGCTTTCGAAGGTCGTCACCGACCCCAAAAAGGCGGCCGCCGTTTTGCATGAATTGGTTGCAGAAATGGAACTGCGTTATGACCGTTTTTTAGGTTGCAACGCCCGCAACATCGAAACTTTCAATGAATTCATCGAAAAGGGCATCATCCAGGATCAAGAAAAGCTTCCCTATATAGTCGTCATCCTCGATGAGGTTGCCGATTTGATGATGGTTGCCAGCAAGGATGTCGAAGATTGCATAATGAGGATCTCGCAGAAGGCCCGGGCCGCAGGAATCCATATGATTCTAGCCACCCAAAGGCCTTCAACGGACATAATTACGGGTGTCATCAAGGCGAACATTCCCTCAAGAATAGCCTTTGCGGTATCGTCAAGCATTGATTCGCGGACGATTCTTGATTCTACCGGGGCTGAAAAACTTCTAGGAAAAGGGGACATGCTGCTGTCTATGCAAGGATCGAGCGTATTGACCAGGCTACAGGGCTGCTTTGTTTCCGATGAGGAAGTCCAGGCGATTGTCGATTATGTCAAAAGCCAGCAGGACCCAAATTATATCCAGAAATTTGAAGAAGCCAAAGTGGAAACCGATTCCGGTTCGGGTGAGGTGATGGAAAATGATGATGAAGATTTCGAAAAGTGCCGGGATTTTGTGATCCAGGTGCAAAAGGCTTCGACTTCGCTGCTTCAGCGCCATTTTCGCATCGGCTACAACAAGGCGGCACGAATAATCGATCGCCTAGAAGCTGAGGGTGTCATTGGGCCCCAGTCTGGATCGAAACCGCGCGAAGTATATATCCGCGCCAATCAGGAGGAAATTTAAGGATGGAAAGATTCAAATTGCCCGGCTATCGGTTGGGTGTTATCAATACTAAAAAATTCAAAACTTCAACCGTTGTTTTACGGTTGGTGGCGCCACTTTCAAAAGATACGGTCACAGTGCGCAAGCTTCTGTCATCGTTGCTTATTGAAGGGACGTCCAAACACCAGGGGCTCCAGGAACTGGTCCGCTATGCCGAGGAACTGTATGGTTTGAATGTATCGATTTCAACAGGTTATACCGGGTGCGACCATTACATTTCAATTTATTCGACAGCCATAAACGACGATTATCTGCCGACCAAGGAAAACATCATTGAAAAACAGATATGTTTGATAAATGACCTGCTCAACGATGCCTACTTGAAACTTGACAGCTTCAATGAAAACAAGATCAGGATTGCAAAAACCAATCTTATCAATCAGATAAAAAGCCAATATGATGACAAGATCGTTTATTCGATGAACAAGATGTATGAATACATGGGCAAGGACACGCCATTGGAAATCAGTCCGACAGGTTATATCGAGGATATTGAAAGCATAACCCGGGATGATCTGCTCACCTGTCTGGAAACAATTATCAAGAAAGACCAGAAATTTGTATTTGCATGTGGAGATTACCATAACGACATCAAGGAAGTTTTCGAGCGGGATCTGGTTTTTCCAGAAAATAACAAAAAGTACCCGGCAGTTTATCCGTTTTTACCGACCCGGGATGAAGTCCAGGATGTCGTTGAATTCCAACAAGTAAATCAGGCTAAATTGAATCTTGGTTTCTCATCGAAGGTGTCGATTTATGATCCGCGCATTCATTCGATGATCCTGTTCAATTTCATTCTTGGCGGGTATTCGCAGTCGCTGCTGTTCCAGGAAGTTCGGGAAAAACATAGTCTTTGTTATTACGTCGGATCTTCTTATGACAGTTTCAATTGCGTCCTGACAATCTATGCCGGTGTCGATCACGGCAATCTAGAAAAAGCGAGGGATCTTATCTTTGAACAGATCGAACGGATGAAAAACGGGGATTTCCCGGACGAACACATTGACCTGGCTAAAAACTACTATCGTTCGCAATATCTAAAAGGCAACGATGAACCGCGTTCGCTGATCAACCGCACCTTCAACCGTTCCCTGGCCAACCTTGATATCGACGAAAAAGAATATCTTAGCAAGATTCTTGCTGTGACCAAGGCTGACCTGGCTGATGTGGCAAAAACCGTCCGACTAGATACCGTATTCACTTTGAAAGGAGGGGATGAAAATGGATAAGAAATATTACCACACTCTAAAAGAAACTCTTTTTCATGAGCAACTGGACAACGGTCTCAATGTATATTTGTTAAAGAAGGAAGGCTTCATCAAAACTTATGGCATCTTCACTGCCAATTTCGGATCGAATGACAACGAGTTCATCCCCCGGGGCCAAAAAGATTTCATCAAGGTGAATGACGGAATTGCCCATTTCTTGGAACATAAGATGTTCTATACCAAAGACGGGGTCGATGCGAATGAACTGTATGCGAAACTTGGAGCAAGCTCCAATGCCTATACCACCAACAACCAGACTTCATATTTGTTTTCCACTACCCAGAAGGAAAACGAGTGTATCGAGTTGCTGCTTGATTTTGTCCAGGCATTGGATCTGACCGAGGAATCAGTCGAAAAAGAAAAAGGAATCATTGAACAGGAAATCAAAATGTACGATGACGATCCTTCTTGGCGGCTTTATTTCGGTTCGATTGCCGCGTTATACGTCAATCATCCCAACAATACGGATATCGCCGGGACGGTCGAGTCGGTCAACCGGATCACCAAAGCGGAACTTGATCTGTGTTATGAAACTTTCTATCATCCCGACAATATGATGCTTTTTATCGTCGGAAATATCGATATCGAAGACACAATGGCATTGATCAGAGCCAACCAGAACCAAAAACAGTTCGCACCAAGGCAGGAGATCGTTCGCAAGAAAGTCGACGAACCCGACCATATCGCAGTCAAGTATCAGGAAATCAAGATGGACGTCAATGTTGAAAAATTGTTTTTGTCGATTAAGGTCAACGATGTCCCGAGTGATCCAATCGAAAGTTTGCGGCGCGATATCGCCTTCAACCTTTTCTTTGATTGTGTTTTTGCCAAGTCATCGGATCTGTACAACAGCTGGCTTGAAAAGGGTCTGATAAACAGCTCGTTCGAGACGAACTTCACCCAAAGCCGGGATACCGCTTTTATCCAGATGGGTGGTGATTGTGAGGATCGCAAGACATTCGAGAAGACGTTAATTGAATTTGTAGCCAATATCGACCGGGTCACAATCGACGAGGCGACTTTCCTGCGTTTGAAAAAGCGGGATATCGGCAATTTCATACTGGCATTCAACTCGATTGAACCAATCGCTTCGAACTTTAGCCGCTACTATTATGAAGGCGTCAACGCCTTCGAGGTTGTCGATGTGATGCAGGAAATCACCCTGGATGAAGTCCTGGCGGTGCGCAAGTATTTCAATGAAAAATTGATGGCTATTACGATAATTAAAAAATAGGTTGTCAAGACTATTATTTATAAAATAATATGCTATAATATAGTTGACCAAGGGGTACATAAATTTCCTACATATTGAATATGGGAGTCTGACTAGACTGGCGGTGTTGAAAGCCCACCTTTGAGTGGGAATCCTAAAACCATGCTCAAGACACCCACCTGTACTTAACAGGGATAATTCAACAACTCCTTGGTTCTTATAAGGAGTATAATGGACCAAAAATTAATTGACCGGATCAACGAACTGGCGCGAAAGAAAAAAGTCTCAGGTCTTAGTGACGAGGAACTTTTGGAACAACAGCTTTTGCGGCAACGTTATTTGGAGGAATTCCGAGCCGGGTTCAAACAGCGGCTTGAAAGTGTCAAAGTCATTGATGAAGATGGCAATGACATAACTCCAACCAATAGGATACCGAAGACAATGAATTAGCGAAGCTGCATGCAGCTTCGCTTTGTGCTTTTTCTGATTTTGATAACGACCATCTTATAATGAAAATGTATTTTATTTTTAAAACATATATGATATAGTTAGAAAGTAACTAGATAGGAGGTAATCAAATGGAATATGTATATTTAGTTGTGGGACTTATCGTGGGGTTGGTTGCAGGCTTTTTTGCGGCAAGATTCTACTTCAAAAAAGAACTGCAAAAAAATCCACCAATTAACGAAAAAATGATCAGAGCGATGTATCTGCAAATGGGACGCAAACCAAGCGAAGCTCAAATCAAAAAGATCATGCGCGATATGAACAACCAATACAAGTAACCAATGCGTTTGTTAGTAACCAGGCATTCAAAAACAATTTGGAATGAACAGCGACGCTTGCAAGGGCGCAAGGATTCCAAGTTGACTCAAAAAGGGATTGAAGAAGCTAGGATTCTTGGAGAATTTTTAAAGGGTGAACAAATCGATGTCATTTACAGTTCGCCAATAAACCGTGCTTATCAAACGGCGCAGATGATTTTTCCGGATCGGGAAATCATCACAGACGATCGTTTGATGGAGATGTCCTTTGGCGATTACGAAGGGAAAAGTGTAGCTGAGTTGGTCAAACAAAAGGACTACCATGATCTGTGGCACAACCCAAGTCTCGATTCAAGGCTTCCCCATGGCGAATCTTATCGGGAAATCAAGGAAAGATTGCAGTCTTTTTATGAAGAGATAAAGACAAGGCACGCATCGCAAACGGTTTTTGTAGTGACCCATGGGATGGCGTTTATCGTCTTGCAGGCAGTGATTAAGAATCTATGTATCGAAGATCTGACTTCAATCAACCAGGAGGTCGTGCGGGGTTGTTCCCTGACTGAAATCATGGTCGGCAATAATAGTGCCGTGATTGAAAGAATCGGCGACTCAAGCTTCTTGCCAAGCGACAATCTGATAAGCTTTAACAAGTAGACAGTAACATGTCTGCTTTTTGTTTACAAAAAAAGGTCAGCCAAATGACTAACCTAGATAAGTAACTTTGTTTTCCGTATGATTGAGCAGACGGCCGATATTGCTTTTGTGCCGGTATATCAGCAATGCCATTACAATGATATTGACAATCTTTCCGGTAAGCGAGATATTCATAAAGAATGTCGCTACGATAATGAAGGTCGCTGTAACGATTGAGGCCAATGATACATACTTGCTTTTATAAAGCACCAGCATGAAAATAACGAGGCCGGGCAAGACGAATTTTGGCACAATTGCAATCTGCAACCCTGCGGCTGTCGATACGGCTTTTCCTCCCTTGAAGGAAGCGAAAACCGGATAGCAATGGCCAATCACGCAAGCCAGTCCCGCAAAATAACGAAGATCGATGTACAGATCGAACCGGCGGCTTAGATATCCGGCAATCAGCGTAGAAATCAAAGCTTTTGATGCGTCCAACAAAATTACGGTTATTCCTATTTTTTTGCCAAGCACTCTGCCGGCGTTTGATCCACCCAGATTTCCAGAACCGTAGTTGCGGACATCTTTCTTGAAGAAAACCTTGCCGATAACCAAGGCGAAGGGGATTGATCCAAACATGTATGAGAGTGCAATAATTATTAATTCCAACATTTTATCACCCATGGACATTATAGCGAAATCTTTTTAAAATGCAAATACCTTTTGCAAATCAACCCGATTTTTTATATAATGTATAAGTTAAGGAGTGTGATTTTGTGGCTAATAATCAATATGATGAATCGAAAATCCAAATACTTGAAGGGTTGGATGCGGTCAGAAAACGTCCGGGGATGTACATAGGTTCTACGGATGTTTACGGCCTTCACCACCTGGTTTGGGAGATTGTCGATAATGCCATAGACGAAGCCTTGTCTGGTTATGGCAATGAAATAATTGTTACTATAAATAATGATGGCAGTGTGACAGTTAAGGACTTTGGACGGGGGATGCCCACAGGCATGCATGCAAGTGGCAGACCGACCCTGGAAGTTATCTTGACTGTTTTGCACGCTGGGGGAAAATTCTCAGGTGATGGAGGTTACAAGACTTCAGGGGGGCTCCATGGAGTTGGCTCTTCGGTCGTCAATGCCCTGTCGAAACAACTGGAAGTGACCGTGAACCGCGAGGGAAAAGTCTTTCATCAGATTTTTCAAAACGGTGGCAAAGATATCGGGCCCTTGGAAGTGCTGGGAAAAACAAATGAGACCGGAACAACAGTTACTTTCTGGCCGGATCCCGAGATTTTCTCTACGACCAATTTTAACTATTCCACTGTCAAGGAGCGCTTGAAGGAAAGTGCCTTTTTGCTTAAGGGAATCAAGATCACGGTCAATGACCTGCGGGTCGACAAGACCGTCACGTTCAAGTACGAGGATGGTTTGAAGGAATTTATCAGCTATCTCAACTTTGATAAAAAACCGATCACCGATATCATATCGCTCGAAGGGGTTTTTGACGATATCGAGGTTGAATGCGCCCTGCAATTCACCGACGGATTCCAGGAAAACACCCACGGGTTTGTCAACCTGGTGCGCACCAGCGAGGGGGGCAGCCATATTACCGGTCTGCGTTCGGGTCTCACAAAGACCTTCAACGAGTTCGCCCGAAGCTTCAATGTCCTCAAGGAAAAGGAAAAGAATCTCGAAGGTAACGATATCCGCGAGGGTCTGACTTGCGTTCTTTCACTGAAAATTCCCGAGCACCTGCTTCAGTTCGAAGGCCAGACAAAGGCCAAATTGGGAACTCCCGAAGCCCGACTGGTCGTCGAGAATGTGATCAGCGAGAAATTGTTTTTCTATCTTCAGGAAAACAGCGAGGTTGCCAGCGAGCTTATTGAAAAGATACAAAAGGCGGCCCGGGCCCGGGAAGCGGCCCGCAAAGCCCGCGAAGCAGCGCGAAAGAGCAAATCCAACCGGATTGACAAGATTCTTTCTGGCAAACTGGCTCCAGCCCAATCGAAAGACGCGAAAAGAAAAGAACTTTACATAGTCGAAGGGGACTCGGCGGGAGGCAGCGCCAAACAGGGGCGCGACCGCAAATATCAGGCAATCCTGCCTTTGCGTGGGAAAGTTATCAACACTGAAAAGACAAGCATGGAAGAAGTGTTGAAAAATGAGATTTTCGGAACGGTAATAACCACGATCGGAGCCGGAGTGGGCAGCGATTTTAGAGTCAACGACAGCAATTACGACAAGATTATAATCATGACCGATGCCGACACCGATGGTGCCCATATCCAGGTCTTGCTTTTGACATTCTTTTACCGTTATATGCGCGAGCTGTACAACGCCGGGAAAATATATATCGCGGTTCCGCCCCTATACAAGGTTTCCAAGAAAACCGGAAAAAACGAGGATTCTGTTTACTGTTACGAAGACGAGGAACTCGAGGCAGCCAAAAAGAAATTTGGCAAGGGATACTATATCCAACGCTACAAAGGTTTGGGGGAAATGAATTCTTCCCAGCTTTGGGAAACTACAATGAATCCGGAAAATCGGACCCTAATCCAGGTCACTATCGAAGATGCGGCTATTGTCGAAAGAAGAGTTTCGGTACTGATGGGTGAAAAAGTTGCTCCTAGACGGGAGTGGATTGAAGAAAATGTCCAGTTCACTTTGGAGGACGATTTTTTAGAAGAGGTGGCACATGGAAGATAAGAAAATTGTTTTGAGTCTGGACAACATCATGTCCGACCGTTTCGGGAAATACTCGAAATATATCATCCAGGAGAGGGCCCTGCCCGATGTGCGGGATGGATTAAAACCGGTTCAGCGCCGGATTCTCTATTCGATGTACAAGGAAGGCAACCTGGCCTCACGGCCTTACCGCAAGTCAGCGAAGACGGTCGGAAATGTAATCGGTAACTACCATCCTCATGGGGACAGTTCCGTTTACGACGCGATGACCCGCTTGTCGCAGGATTGGAAGATGTCGGCGCCTCTTGTAGATATGCAAGGGAACAACGGTTCAATCGACAACGATCCGGCTGCTGCGATGCGTTACACCGAAGCCCGTTTGTCGCCGTTGGCTGCCGAACTGCTCAACGACATCGACAAAGAGACAGTCTTGATGGCCTTGAACTTCGACGATTCGGATTTTGAACCGACCGTATTGCCGGCAAGTTATCCTAATTTGCTTGTCAACGGTTCGACCGGGATATCGGCCGGTTACGCCACCGATATCCCCCCTCACAATCTCAATGAAGTAGTCGATGCAACCATATATCGCATCAAGCATCCGACTTGCACTCTTGGCAAGTTGATGGATTACATCAAGGGACCGGATTTCCCTACAGGCGGGATAATTGAAGGTGTCGACGGGATTGCGGCCGCCTATAAAAAAGGGCGGGGCAAGATTGTCTGCCGAGCGAAATGCGAGATAGTGGAACATAAAAAAATGAACCAGATTGTAGTCAGCGAGATACCATACGAGGTCAATAAGGCCGAACTGGTCCGCAAAATCGATGAAATCAACTATAATCGCGATGTCGAAGGAATCCTTGAAGTCCGCGATGAATCGGACCGTACCGGTCTTAGAGTCGTGATTGATCTTTCCAAGGAAATCGATGCGCAAAATACGCTCAACTACCTGTACAAGAACACTGAACTGCAAAAAAATTACAATTTCAACATGGTCGCCATCAATCACAAGAGACCGGAACTGATGGGGTTGGTTGACATTCTTGATGGCTACATTGACCATCAGATAGACGTCGTCACCAACCGGTCGCTGTTTGATCTGGCCAAAGCCAAAAGCCGCTTTCATATCGTTGAAGGTCTGATCAAGGCTATCGACATTCTAGATGAGGTTGTCAGCTGCATCCGTCATTCCAAAAACAAGGGCGATGCCAAGGAAAATCTCCATGTCCGTTTCGGTTTCACTTTGGATCAGGCTGAGGCTATTGTGATGTTGCAACTTTATCGCTTGACTAACACGGATATCGAAACCCTCGTGAATGAACAAAACAAGCTTCAAACAACCATCGGGGAATTGACAAATATCCTCGACAATGACGATATCCTGCGGGAGGTGATCGTTGCAAAGCTGAAGGATATCAAAAAGGTCCATGGATTCAATCGCCGGTCCCAGATCAAGGAAGATGTGCTTGAAGTCAAAGTAGACAAAAAAGCGATGATTTTGGAAGAAGACACTTATGTTTCGGTGACCCAGGCCGGTTATGTCAAAAAGATATCGCCTCGGTCCTACAGTGCCAGCAATACTCCTTTTGGCATCAAGGATGGCGATTATCTAATCAAGATAGCAAAGGCGACTACTGTGCAGACTCTTCTTTTGTTCACGGACAAAGGGAACTATCTGTTTGTACCGATCCATCAGCTAGAAGAGTACAAATGGAAGGATGTTGGAAAACACATCAGCTACATGGTCAAACTTGATTCAAGCGAACGGATTGTCGATGCTATCATTGTCGATGATTTCACCAAGGATCTGTTTGTAATCATCGCGACCCAACAGGGTATGATCAAAAAAACAGCCCTTGGAGAGTTCGAAGTGAGCCGCTATTCGCGGCCGCTAAAGGCGATGAAGCTCAAGAAAGACGATCAGGTCGTTTCAGTCAATCTTACCCCAGGAAACTTGGGTGTGATAATTGCGACCAAGAACGGTTATAGCAATGTCTATTCGGAAGGGCAGATCTCACCGACGGGTATCAAGACCGGTGGAATCAAAGCCATCACATTGAAAAATGACCAGGTTGTTTCATGCAATGTCTTTAATCCGGTTATGCACCAGTCGTTGATATTGATTACTGTTGACAATCGGATAAAAAGAATTAAAATAAATGATATTCCAATCACAAACCGTGGGGTAAAAGGGAATCTTCTGTTCAAGAACCTGAAAACGAAGATTTTCGCAACCCACAAGTGTCTTGTTTGTGATTTGAATGACGAAATCAAGATATACACTGACAAAAACGAGTACAGTGTCATCGTCAAAAATTTCAACAATTCGAATCTCGATGGAAAACCGAACGGTTTGTCCAAAAATAATGAAACCGTTCAATACGTTTACCATGATCGGGAATCAAATACCCAGTTTTACGACAATTTAATTCTTGACAATTACAGCAGCTGGTTTGAAAATAAAGGTGGACAGACCAAGGAAAATGATGACAGTTTTGAACAAATGTCGCTTGATGACTTATTGAATACGGAGGATCAAAATTGACCCAGATAAAATGTTATGGCTGCGGAGCAGTCATCCAGACAAATGACCCCGACAAAATCGGGTATACACCGGAATCGGCCCTGGCCAAGGAACATGTGTTGTGCCAGCGTTGCTTCCAAATGAAAAATTACCACAAACTGACAAAAACTCAGATGACCCGCAATGACTATTTTGCGATCTTGGAGGAAATCTCGAGTAAGGACAACCTTTATGTCTATCTGATCGATTTGTTCGACTTCAACGGCAGCCTGATTAGCGGATTGAATCGTCACCTGAACAGTGACAATATCCTGATTGTCGGAAACAAACGCGATGTCTTGCCAAAATCGATCAAGGATCAAAAGATCGAGCATTGGTTGCGCCGGCAGCTTAATGGCGACGGGGTCAAATACCTCGATGTCATCCTTTCATCAGGCAAGACCAACTACCACCTCGATGAGCTGATTGACAAGATCAATCATTACCGCAACGGCCGCAACGTCTATGTGGTCGGGGTTACCAATGTGGGTAAATCATCTTTGATCAATGCCCTGTTGAAACATTACGCCAATGTCGACAGTCATCTTATAACAACAAGCGAATTCCCGGGGACCACCCTTGGAACCATTGAGATCGAGCTTGATGAAAAATCGAGTCTCTACGACACGCCGGGGATTGTCAACGAACACCAGATGGCCAACCGATTGGCTATCGAAGATCTGGGTCTGATTGTGCCAAAGGGAGAGCTGCGGCCGATGAACTTCCAGATCAACTCCGACCAGACCCTCTATTTTGGCGGTCTGGCTCGAGTGGACTACTTCCAGGGAGAAAAGACACCGTTTATCTGCTACTTCCCAAGACAGATCAGGATCCACCGAACCAAGACAGTCAATGCCAAGCGAGTCTATCATAATGATGCGACACTGCTGCCAAAGATTCCTGGAATCGAGGATGTTGACCAGATGCAATCATATGTGTTCAACCTTGATGGGACGAAACAGGATATCGTAATATCCGGTTTAGGTTTTTTCACTGTCACTCAAAAAAACGGAAAAATCAAAGTTATGGTTCCCAAAGGAATCGGAGTCTTCGTTCGCGAAGCCTTAATATGAAAGGAATAATATGTTAACAGGAAAACAAAAAAGATACTTGCGTTCAATCGCTAACGGGTTAAAACCGCTATACCAGATTGGTAAAGATGGTATCACGGCAAACCAGGTCGAAGGGATTGACGAATATCTCGAGAGAAAAGAATTGTTGAAAATCAAACTGTTGGAAACGTGCCCGATTTCTAAAAACGAAGCCGCAATCGAGCTTAGTGCGCAAACAAACAGCGAAGTTGTTCAAATCATGGGCAACACAATCGTCCTCTACCGGAAATCTCCGGAAAAAATCTATCGTCTGCCATGATGAAGATTGGAATTTTTGGCGGTAGTTTTGACCCTATCCACAAAAGCCATATCGATGTAATTGAAAATTCCATCTCCCAGCTCGGTCTCGATTTGCTGCTGGTAGTCCCGACAAAGAAAAATCCATGGAAAGCCAAGTCTTACGCTTCGGATGAGCAACGCAAGGCCATGATTGAGATAGCCTTGAAAAAAATTGACAAAGCTCGTTTGGAAACTATCGAGATCGACAGCGATTTGGACGATGTCAATTTCACTGTCGACACTTTGGAATTGTTGTCAAATAAATATCCCGATAGTGAATTCCATTTGATTATGGGGATGGATCAGGCAAGCATGTTCCACAAGTGGCATCAGGCTCCAAAAATCAGCCGGGATGTCCATCTGGTATGCTTTTTGCGATTGGGCTATGAGTACAATGAAAATATCGACAAGTTCAATTTCACAATTCTTGACATGGAGCCTACCAGCATCTCGAGTAGCGATGTGCGATCAGGACATCTTGAGTACCTCCAAAAAAGAGTGCTCAAATACATTTCCCGTGAAGGAATTTATCTCAACACAATGATCAAGCCAATGATGTCGCTGCGGCGCTATCAGCACACTCTTTCTGTTGCCAAACTGGCAGTCGAATTGGCCAAGGCCAACGACATTGAGCAGAAGCAGGCTTACATCGCGTCCATACTGCATGATATCACCAAGGAAATGGATTTGAAAAAGGAATTGAAAATAATGCAAAAGCATTACAGCGATAAGATGGCTTTGCCCCATGAAGTATGGCACCAATATACCGGAGCATATATGGCAAAAAAACAGTTTCTAGTCGAAGACAATAAGGTCATTCAGGCAATTGAAGGGCATACTACCGCGACAACAAAGATGTCGAAACTAGACAAACTTGTCTATGTCGCAGACAAACTGGATCCCTTGAGGGAGTATGATACCAGTCCCCAGATAGCCCTGGCCAAAACCGACATTGACGCCGCTTTTGTGGAATGTTTAAAAGATTTTTATTCTTTTTCGAAAAAGAAAAATAGGAAAATAGATAATTGTTTTTACGATGTCTATAAAAAATACGTAGGAGAAATTAATGGATAAGTTAGAAATAATAGTTAAGGCTTTGGATGAAAAATTAGGAAGTGATATCGCTGTGATTGATATGCGTGATATCAGCGCAATCTACGACACTTTTGTGTTATGCTCAGCCAACAACGAACCGATGATGAATGCTTTGGTTGACAATGTCGAGCAAAAAGCTGCCGAGCAAGGATATTTTGTCAAAAGCAAAGAAGGAAAAAAGAACAGCAAATGGATCCTGATGGATTTTGGAGATATCGTTGTCCACATTTTTGACAAGGATGAACGTGAGTTGTACAATATTGAAAAGCTTTGGGCCGATATGCCGCGTCTGAGCGTTGAGGAGATGCTTGACTAATGTCATATGAAAATTTCGCATTTTATTATGATAGTTTGATGGACAATAAGTTCTATAATGATTATTACCGTTTCATCAACAATCATGCCAAGTTCCAGGCTGTGCTGGAACTTGGTTGCGGGACCGGATCGATGGCGATCAAAATGGCTCGTGCCAAAAAAGAAGTCTACGCAACGGATCTTTCCGATGAGATGCTTGAGGTGGCACGCCTGAAAGCGATGGAAGCCAATGTCGATCTGATGCTCCGAAAAATCGACATGCGTGATTTCGAGGTCGGTTTTCAAGTCGACCTGGTCACCTGTTTGTGCGATTCATTGAATTATATTATCGATAAAAATGAGGTATTCCAGGTTTTCAATAATGTCCACAACTCGCTAAAACATGATGGTACTTTCATTTTCGACGTTAATTCAATTTACAAGGTCGAACATGTCATCAATGACTACCATGAAGCTGAAAGCGATGATGAGTTTGATTTCAACTGGGATACCAAATACCTTGGTGATGGCCTTGTTGAACATTTCGTCAAAATCCTGAACAAGGAAACTGGTGAATTGGTGAACGAACACCATATCCAGAAAACATTTCCAGTAGAAACATATCGGGAATTGTTGGAAAAGGCCGGTTTTGGCGATATCGAGCTATATAGCGACTTTCAAGAATATCAGCCTGAGTGCCAGCGTGTCATTTTTGTCGCAAGAAAAGGAGCAAAGATATGATTGGGATAATAGGAGCCATGGATGAGGAGGTAGCAGCGGTTATCAACCATCTGGATTCCAAAAAAACAGAAGTGATTTATGATATCAATTTCACTTTGGGTAAGGTCGACGGCAAGGATGTCGTTGTCTGTCAAAGCGGGATTGGGAAGGTCAATGCCAGCTTTTCGACCGCGATTCTCATTGACAATTTCGATGTCGATTTCGTGATAAATGTCGGAACGGCGGGGGGATTGAACCTTGATGAAAAACAAGGGGATGTCGTTGTTTCCACTGCGGTGGCCAATCACGACTTCGATCTTACGGCTTTCAACCGCAAAATAGGGGAGATTCCGGATATGCCCCATGTTTTTTTCGCCGATGAAAATCTGGTTGAAAAGACCGTGGCAATATTAAAAGACGATAATGTCAAGTATCATTTAGGCTTGATTGTCAGTGGGGATCAGTTCATCAGCAAGCAAGAACAGGTGGATTTTGTAAAAGAGCACTTCGAGAATCCTCTGGCAGGGGATATGGAAGCAAGCGCCATTGCCCAAATCTGCCACAAGACAAAGAAGCCTTTCATTGTTACCCGTTGTCTGAGTGATGTTTTCGGTTCGGGAGAGAATTCACTGCAGTTTGACGAGTATTTGAAAAAGGCGGCGCAAATCTCTGCTGATATTTGCGTAGGTTTGATCCGTGGTTAACGATGTTGAGTTATTGGCTCCAGCTGGAAGTTTCGAGGCCTTGGTCGCGGCTATCCAGAATGGAGCTGATGCTGTTTATATTGGTGGTTCCCGGTTTTCAGCCCGGTCTTTTGCGGCAAATTTCGATGACCAGGGGATTGTTGAGGCGATCGAATATGCCCATCTCCATTTCGCAAAGCTTTATGTCGCCATCAACACAGTATATTATGATGACGAGATTGACGAACTGCTCCGTTATGTTGAATTTTTATATGAAGCAAATTGCGATGCAGTCATAATCCAGGATATCGGTCTATTCTCGATCATAAAAAATAAAGTGCCAGGTATGGAAATCCATATTTCGACACAGATGTCGTTAAACAACCTGGAGTCAGTCAGATTCTTCGAACAGCACGATGCGGATCGGGTTGTTTTAGCGAGGGAAAATTCTATCGCCGAGATAGCCTACATCGCCCAAAACACCAATGTTGATCTGGAAGTTTTTGTCCATGGTGCAATCTGTGTGAGTTATTCGGGGCAATGTCTGATGTCGTCGAATATTGCCAAGCGCTCGGGAAACCGGGGAAGCTGCGGGCAGCCATGCCGTTTGGAATATGAGCTGTTAAAAGACAACCGGATGATTTCAAGGAACAGTTATCTGCTTTCTCCCAAGGATCTTTGCACGATTGAAAACATCGGCGAGCTAATCGACGCCAATGTCAGGTCGTTCAAAATCGAAGGACGGATGAAAAGACCTGAATATGTTGCGGTAATCGTCAAGGCTTATCGCAAGGCCATTGACAACCATCTCAAGAAGAAAACTGAGGATCTTTCACTGGAAATCGAGGCCATGAAAAAAATGTTCAACCGCGGTTTTTCCAAGGGATACCTTTTCAATGATCCCGACAAGATGGCTCTGGATTTTCCCGGGCATCAGGGTGTTGAAATCGGTAAAGTTGTCGGATACGACAACCGTTTTAAAAGGGTGGCGATCGCTCTTAACGATATCTTGAACCAGAATGACCGGATCCTGTTCAAGGATGACTCTTTGAAGCGGACGGTTACCAAGCTGTATCTTAACGGATTACTGGTGAACCAGGCCGGTGCCGGCGACATTGTCGAGATTGAGATGGACAGCCGTATTCAACCAAACACCACTGTGAATAGGATTTACGATGTGAAGCTGATCGACGAAGCCAACAAGTCGTACAAGAAAGAAGCCGTGAAGAAAGGACTCAGGTTCAAGTTCCATGCATTTGTGGGCAAGTGCCCCGTACTCGAATATGACTTCAAAGGCATTAAAGGCAAGATAGTTGGCGCCGATCCCGTTGAAAATGCGATCAAACGGTCAATCAGCGAAGAGGATGTCATAAAACAACTTTCAAAGCTCAATGACACTACATTCTATCCCGAGGACATCTCGGTTGAGATGGATTGGAGTTGCTATTTCCCACTTAAGGTTTTGAACCAGTTGCGCCGGGAAGCAGTAGAGAACATCAAAGAAACCCTGCTGGAAAAAAGGGCCCCGGTCAAGATAGACATGCCGCCTTTGGCTCAAAGGAATCACCAGATCAGGGATGTGGTAGTCAAAGTCGCGGATTTCGCCCAGTTGAGGGCCGCACTCAAATTTACCAGAAACATCTGCTATCCGGTTGACAAAACCACTATCAAGGCATTCGATTACCTCGCCGGCAAGGAAGTCAATCTGAGTTTGGCAACCACGTATCGTTATGAACTTGAGACAGTGGACCTGATCAAAGGGCACCCATATTACCAAAATGTGGAAAATGTCTTTGTCGGTGATTATCGGGGGCTGTCGCTCTTTGCCGACAAAAAAACTGTCGTCGATGCTAACTTCAATTTGGTCAACAGCCATAGCGCAAGTTTTTTTGAGGGTCACCCGGTCAATCTTTCAAGCGAAATGTCGCTAAGACAGATAAACAATATCAAGACAGTAAATGACCTTTATTTTCAGGTGTACGGCCGGGCGGTCAATATGGTCACCAGACACTGCGTCATTTCGCAACACCATTTCGGCCGCAAGGTTGAAGGGTGCAACAAATGCGCGGAAGGAAATTACGCCTTGAAGGATCGTCTTAACGAAGTCTTCCCGATAAGAACCAACGATCTTTGCGACAATATCATCTATCACAACAAACCGACTATGATCAACGACATCAAGAATCTAAATGTCGACCAAATATTGTTGAGCTTTACCGATGAAAATGAATCTGAAATAGAGCAAATAGTAACCTACTATCTAAATCTTCTAAATAACGGCACAAAAACTGATTTTGATTTTAGAAAATACGTAAAATTGTACTATAATGATTGATGATTTTTCTTGCAAGCGTTATCTATATTTGCTAAAATTGTGTTAGGAGGAATCGAAATGGCAATTGATATGGAGTTAGCTAAACGTCTTAAGTCATATCGTAATTTTAAACACTTTACGCAAAAAGATGTTGCTAAACATTTAAACGTTCCCCACTCGGCAATTTCTGATATCGAAAACGGTAAACGTGACATCACTGTCGGCGAACTGAAGGTTTTTTCTAATCTTTACGGCCGTTCAGTAGAGGAAATAATGAGTGGCAAAAAATATGACTATTATAATATTGCTAATATTGCTCGTTTGTTAACAGAACTGCCTGATGATGATTTGAAGGAAGTTATGTTTTTGATCGAATACAAGCGCAAACGCAACGAAGAGCGCATTAGCGAACAAGGTCAACAAAAAAAGTAGTGATTTGAACCAAAAAAGCAGACGCGTCAAGGTCGGATGGACCTTTTCGCAATCTGCTTTTTTTGATGGTGTTTAGTGTTTTATTGACAGATGAATGTCAAAAAACTCAAAATGGGTTGTCAGCCCATGATTCACATTTTCATTAACCCCATCCTATTTGATTTCTGCAAAAATTTCATGGATATTCCCGTCCGGGTCGGCAAATAGAGCTGTTCTTTGATTCCAAGGCATGTCTTGGGGTTCATGAACAGGGGTTGCGCCTCGGGAAATTAAGAGCTTAAAAGAATCATTGACATCTCCAGGGCTTTCGCATGGAAAGGCGAGTTCGAACGATTGCCCTGATGAAACTTTTTTGTATTCGCTGCTATATCCGTACATGACATCCCTCATACAGATGGCGAATCTTGCTCCGGCGTTTGCAAATTCGACATAACCACCAAGGTCGGTTTCGATGGTGAACCCGAGGACTTGACTATAAAACTCTTTCATTTTTTCAATATCATTTGTCCAGATTGTAATAAGATTGATTTGTGCTTTCATTATCATGTCTTCCCTTTTTTATATAATTTCCTACGCTCAAATTGATATGGAGAATAGTTGCCTTTTATTTTTGCAGCTGTTTGAAATCTTGATGTTAAATGATTCGTCAGATCAATCACGCCATAACAAGCTTTTAATTTCCTTGAGTGTTTTCAAACCTTCTTTTAAAACCAGACTGGTGACATCCTTGTCGGTCTGGTAGTGGTAAAAACGGGCATCGATTCTGCCACCCCAATCCACCAGGGCGTAAGTTCCAAATCCGTAACTGGCCCTGTTGATCATCAAGCTGCCGGGATTGATGAAGATAAAACCGTCTTCTTCGATATAGCTCGGGATGTGGGTGTGGCCATGAAAACAGATTTGGATGTTGTTTTCCTGCATGTATTCCTTTAGGCTCGCGTAACTGTAATAGACATCCCATAGGTGGCCATGGGTCACCAATATTTTGCCATAGGCTGTTGCAATGATCAGGTTGGCAGGAAAGTCGGCAAAATCATGATTTCCCTTTACACTGTAGAATTTTTGCATCAGAGGATCATCGATGTCCAGATTGCTGTCCCCGCAAAATATGTAGTAATCGCATTGAGGGTATCGTGCGAGCAATCTGTTTAGTATTTCATTGTCTCCATGGCTGTCTCCGCAAACGAGTATTTTTAGCTTATTCATATCCGTCTCCTCATGTCCATTATAAGACAAAACAATCATATGATAAAGAGTATCGATACGAGTTTCGCTTTCTAGTCTAGAAAAACAAAATTGATATTATCAAGGGCGTGTTATAATGGGGAAAAAGGAGGTACTAGTATGTATAAAATAATCGCGTGCGATCTTGATGAAACGCTCCTGTCAACCGACCGTTCGGTTTCACAAGGTAATATCGAGGCCATCAAGAAAGCCCGGGAATTGGGAGTCAAGTTTGTTCTGGCGACCGGAAGGGGTTTTAAGACGGTGCAGGGAACCTTGAAAGAACTAGGGTTGGATAACGTCAAGGATGAGTATGTCATATCATTCAATGGCGGAGCGATCACTGAAAACTACAATAACCGTCTGCTCAGTTTCAATGGCATCACATTTGAATTTGCCAGGGAGCTTTTCAACCACGGTCTCGATTACGATGTCTGCATCCATGTGTATTCCAAAGATGTTGTGTACGGATACAACATGTGTGATGATGAAATCGCATACCTGAAAGGCCGGATGGATTTTGTGGAAATAAAAGAGGACAATATTGATTTCTTGAAGGACGAGGAAATTGCCAAAGTCCTTTACATGAATAAGGATATTAATTATCTCAACAAAATAGAAGAGGAACTGGCGGACATTACCCATGAGGCTGATGTGAGCTATTCTAGCAATCGTTATATTGAATTCAACCGTAAGGGAGTCAACAAAGGGGCCGGGCTGCGGACGCTCGCAAAACTCCTTGGAGTTGCGATTGAAGACACCATGGCGATTGGTGATAACCTGAACGACCTGGCAATGATCAAAGATGCCGGATTGGGAGTAGGGGTTGCCAACGTGGTCACCAAGATGAAAGACGATTGCGAGTACATCACCGAAGCTGACCACAACCACGATGCAATCAAGGAAGTGATTGAAAAATTCATCCTCAATGTAGAAGATGAAGCATAATACAGGGTATTTCCAGCCTGGAAAATTTCAGAAGTTGAAAATGTTTTTTGCGAAAGCGGCCAATAGGCAGCCGCTCAATCGACAGATAGGCCCAAAACGTCTTCAAAAACGGCGATTCTATCATAGTTATTTGATGATGGTTTAAAAATAAAATTTCATCTACATAAAAATGTTTTTTCACCAGAGAAAAGTACCGGTTATTTTTTTACCTGGAAAGTGTTTACATTTTTTCTTGAAACCGGTATAATATTTTTATAAACAAAAAAGGAGTGTATTACAAATGAAAAGTATCTTATTAGTATGTGCGGCTGGTATGTCAACTAGCTTGCTTGTAACAAAAATGGAAGCTGCAGCGAAAGACGCTGGTATTGAAATTAAAATCTTCGCTTTACCTATCTCAGAAGCACCAAACGTTATCAACGACGTTGACTGTGTTTTATTAGGCCCACAAGTTAGATTCCAAAAAGCTCAAATTGAAAAATTAGTAGCTGGACGTAGCGGTGGAGCGATCCCTATCGAAGTAATCGATATGCGTGATTACGGAACAATGAACGGTAAATCAGTATTCGAAAACGCAATGAAATTAATGGGTTAATTCCAATAAACAAGCTTCGGCTTGTTTTTTATTTTCCAGTGTTTACAATTCAACAATCTAGGAGTATAATGAGTATATAAACAAAAAGGAGTGTACGACAATGAAAAGTATCTTATTAGTATGTTCAGCAGGGATGTCAACAAGCTTGCTTGTAACGAAAATGGAAGCTGCAGCAAAAGACGCCGGTGTAGAAGTTAAAATTTTCGCATTGCCTTTCTCTGATGCGCCTCGCGTAATCGAGGAAGTTGATGTTATCTTATTAGGTCCACAAGTAAGATTCCAAAAAGCCGCTATTGAAAAATTGGTAGCTGGACGCAGTGGTGGAAAAATCCCTGTTGAAGTAATCGACATGCGTGATTATGGAACAATGAACGGGAAATCAGTATTCGAAACTGCAATGAAATTGATGGGTTAAACATTCAAATTAAATATGGGCATTTGCCCATATTTTTTTGTTTTTAGTGATAATATGACGATATTTGGGCGTAATTTTGGAAACATCCCTAAATATCCCAATGTTCTTTCTTAAAATCAATAATTGAATACAATTTTTTATTTCTTTTTTTAACTTCTATGTTATAATGTTAAAAAAATGGAGGTATGTATTATGGAAAAAGGCGTTATTACTGTTGTTGGACAAGATCAAATCGGAATTATTGGAAAAGTTTGCAGCTTTTTGGCTGACCATCAAATAAATATATTGGATATTTCTCAGACTATTATCGATGAATATTTTAATATGATGATGATTGTAGACATTACTTCAAAAGGTGATGAACTTGGCGATATCGCTAAAGAAATCGCCAAATTGGGTCAAGAAATTGGAGTTGATATCAAACTTCAACATGAAAATATTTTTAGAAAAATGCACCGGTTGTAGGAGGAATTATGATTAATATTTTTGAAGTTGCTGAAACAAATAAAATGATCGAACAGGAAAACCTGGATGTTCGGACAATCACGATGGGTATTAGCCTTCTTGATTGTATGGATTCTAACGTTGACGTTGTTTGCGAAAAAATATATGCTAAAATCACAAGATTGGCTGGGAATCTGGTTTCAGTTGGGGAATCGATTGAACACAAATACGGAATTCCTATTGTAAATAAAAGAATTTCTGTCACACCAATCGCCATCGTCGGTAACAGTTCATGTAAATCTACCGATGACTTCATAAAGATTGCGAAAGTATTGGATAAATGCGCAGAGGAATTAGGGGTTAACTTCATCGGTGGTTATTCAGCTATCGTCACAAAAGGTATGACACCTAGCGATAAATTGCTTATCGACTCGATCCCAGAAGCGTTGAAAGTTACCGCGCGCGTATGTGCTTCCGTAAACCTTGGTTCAACTAGAGTTGGTATCAATATGGATGCCGTTAAAATGATGGGTGAAATCATTATCAAGGCGGCCGAATTCACGAAAGAAAACGATTCAATTGGTTGCGCCAAATTGGTTGTTTTCACCAACGCTCCAGATGACAACCCATTTATGGCAGGTGCCTTCCATGGTGTCACTGAAGGTGATGCAATCATCAATGTCGGAGTATCAGGTCCTGGGGTAATGCGCAATGCGATTGCCACTACAAAAGGAGAAAGTTTCGACGTATTGTGCGACACAATCAAAAAGACAGCATTCAAGATCACTCGTGTAGGTCAATTGGTGGCCATGGAAGCTTCTGAAAAGTTAGGCGTGCCATTTGGCATCATCGATCTTTCATTGGCTCCTACACCGGCAATTGGTGATTCGATCGCTGACTGTCTTGAACAAATGGGATTGGAATCAGTCGGTTGCCCAGGAACTACTGCGGCATTGGCCATCCTTAATGACCATGTCAAAAAAGGTGGAGTAATGGCAGCGAGTCACGTAGGTGGTCTTTCAGGTGCTTTCATTCCTGTTTCAGAAGACCAAGGTATGATTGATGCGGTTTTAAGAGGCTCTTTGACTTTGGAAAAATTGGAGGCGATGACTTGCGTATGTTCAGTAGGTCTTGATATGATCGCAATTCCAGGCAGCACAACTCCAACTGTCATTTCAGGGATGATTGCGGATGAAATGGCAATCGGTATGATCAATCAAAAGACTACAGCTGTGAGAATCATTCCGGTAATCGGTAAAGATGTCGGTGAAACAGTAGAGTTCGGTGGTTTGTTAGGATATGCTCCGATCATGCAAGTGAATAATTTCGAACCAGCGGAATTCATCAATCGCGGGGGAAGAATCCCAGCGCCTATCCATAGTTTTAAAAACTAGAGGTCTTATTTTGGACAATCTATTAATATATAGTGATTTTTTAGCAGCTGATCTTCGGATTTTAGCTGCTAAAATTGCGAATAACCAAGCTGATATAATTTTTGTCAAGGAATTGCTTAAAAGATGTGATGGACTTAATCTGAATGGAAATTTATGGCAGTCATTGATCACTCTGGAGCTGATGAAAAACGAGAATGTGTTTTCATTGGCATTGGAAAGAAAACAGCCGATTTCATCGGAACTTGAAGCAGTGACCATGGCGGATATTGCTGTCATTTTCGATTTGTTCAACTATAAATTCGACAACAATGTTCCAGGCGTTGAGCTGATTAAAAACTATCGCAAATCCAAACCGGTGATCAACGACGAAATCGACAAGATTTTCAGTGATCTGCAGGAATCACTCGCAGGAGCCAACAATCATTTGGAGTTTTACAAAATCATGTATGACCATTACACCGATTTCGGGGTAGGGATGTACGGATTGAACAAAGCCTTTCGCTATAATGGTGATCATATCGAAGCAATCAAATTTATCGGTAACTCATCTCTTGAGGAAATTGTCGGGATGGATCTTCAAAAGGAACAGCTGATTGCCAATACCCGGGACTTTATCGAAGGCAAGATGGCCAACAACGTCCTGCTGTATGGAGATGCGGGAACTGGGAAGTCTTCATGCATCAAAGGTCTGCTCAATCGATATTACAAGGATGGTTTGCGAATAGTCGAGGTTTACAAGCATCAGTTCATTGCGCTTCCTGAAATCATTCAGGAGTTACAATCCCGGAATTTCAAATTCATCTTGTTTATGGATGATCTCTCATTTGAAGAGTTCGAGATTGAATACAAATACTTGAAGGCCGTCATCGAGGGCGGACTGGAGAAAAAACCGGACAACGTCCTTATTTACGCTACGAGCAACCGTCGACACCTTATCAAGGAGACATGGTCTGATCGTGAGGGCGATGAAGTCAAAGTCAATGATGCCTTGCAGGAAAAGTTATCGCTTGCAAGCCGTTTTGGAGTAACTATTTACTTTGGAAAACCTAATAAAAAAGAATTTTTCAATATAATTGATGGACTTTACCTCCAATATAAGTGTACAATGGATAAGGAAAAAGTTTATCAAGAAGCATTGAAATGGGAAATCCGCCATGGCGGTTTCTCCGGCAGAACTGCAAGGCAGTTTATGATGAATTTAATTAGCCAACAGCAAGGAGATAGTAATGAATAATTGGGATAGAGAATTACATGAAGAATGTGGTGTTTTCGGTATATCAGGTATCAATGATGCCGCTCAATATACCTATTACGGATTACATTCTTTGCAGCATCGGGGTCAAGAAGCGGCAGGAATACTGGTCAGCGGCGAAGACGGATTGAACATCCGCAAGGATGAAGGATTGGTCTCGGAAATTTTTTCAAGCTCAAGAATCCAGCGTTTGCCAGGAACTTCGGCTATCGGACATGTCCGATACTCAACAGCCGGTGGTGGGGGAATGGCCAATGTCCAACCTTTGCTTTTTAGAACGAACGAGGGATCTATGGGAATCGCCCATAATGGAAATCTGGTCAACGCCAATGATCTGAAAGCCGATTTGGAAAGACAGGGAAGCATTTTTTCTTCGACTTCCGATACTGAAGTTATCGCTCACCTGATCAAACGCAATTATGGAAACATGATTGATCGGATTTGCAATGCTCTAAGAGCAATTGACGGGGCTTTTGCTTTGTTGATATTGTTTGAGAATGCGATGTATGTCGCTCGTGACCGTTATGGTTTACGTCCATTGTCGATCGGACAACTGAAAAACGGAGCATATGTCTTCTCTTCAGAAACATGCGCATTTGAGATTATCGGTGCCAAATTCATCCGTGACGTTCTTCCTGGAGAAGTCATCCGTGTCAAGGACGGCCAACTGAAATCGACAACTTACTGCAATACAGTTTGTGATAATATGTGTGCAATGGAGTATATTTACTTTGCCCGTCCCGATTCGGATATAAACGGCGTGAATGTCCACATGTCTCGTAAAGCGGCAGGGAAGAAGCTCTATGAAGAAGCTCCAATCAAGGCCGATGTAGTTATCGGTGTACCTGACTCATCTACATCTGCAACTATCGGGTTTGCTGAAGTTTCAGGAATTCCATATGAAATGGGATTGATCAAAAACAAATATGTCGGACGGACTTTCATCCAACCAACCCAGGAATTGCGCGAACTGGGCGTAAAAATGAAACTTTCGGCCGTATCGACCATTGTCAAAGACAAGATTGTAGTCATGATCGATGACTCAATTGTCCGCGGTACGACTTCAAGACGGATTGTGAAACTGTTGAAGGATGCCGGAGCCAAAGAAGTTCATGTCCGCATCGCTTCGCCTGCAATCAAATATCCATGTTTCTACGGAGTTGATACATCAACTGTCGATGAACTGATTTCGCATCGCCTCAATATCGATGAACTGACAGATTACATCGGGGCTGATTCTCTTTACTTCATTTCGGAAAAAGGAATCAGAGAATCAATCTTTCCTAAAAAAGATCATGATTTGTGCCTTGCTTGCTTCAACGGTGAATATGTCACAAAACTATACGAAGATTATCATAAAGCTAATCGCGAAATCAAATAAGGGAGAAATCCCTTATTTTTTTTTGGCTGAAACCCGCCCATATACATGTTCGCATAATATATATTATGTAATTTTAATAAATTAAAAAGCGGTTAAACCGCTTATATGGTGCTGAAAGTCAAAGCTGAAAATACTGTAAATATAAACAAATTTATGAATACCAGCATCAACAGAATTTTCAGTTGCTTTGCCCGATAATTCACATAAAGGGTGAAAACATTTAGTCCTATTAGCAGACTTGCAAATACGTATAAAAACAGACTCGATATAAACACTCCCAGCCAGATCGCCAGATAATAAAAGACGCTGGCAATCAGTGAAGTCAGAAGTGACAGTATGACAAGTTTTTGAATTCTATTCATCATATCAAAATCTCGAAAAAGGACTTGTTTTTGTCGGCCTCAGGAATATTGAAATTTTCACCGATGGTGTTGCCGATATAATCGAAGCCACAGAATTGCCCCAAATGTCGTGGTCCTTTTAACTGTTTTGAATACATCAATAGCGGGACGTTCTCGCGTGTGTGGTCGGTACCAGTCCAGGTCGGATCGTTACCATGGTCCGCTGTTATAATCAAAAGGTCATCATTTTTTAACAACCCAATCAAATCGCCCAGTTTGCTGTCAAATTCTTTAATTGCTTCAAGATAACCTTTGCTATCCCTTCGATGACCGTAGAGTGAGTCGAAATCAACAAGGTTGGCAAACACCAGGCCAGTAAAGTCTGTGTGAGCCAATTCAACGATTTTATTCATGCCGTCATTATTTGAAATTGTCGGAATAGACTTCGTGATTCCCTGACCGTTGAAAATATCAGATATTTTTCCCACCGATATGACATCAAAATTCGCTTGTTTCATGTAATCAAGCATCGTGGCCATTGCCGGCGACAATGCGTAGTCATGTCGGTTTGGGGTCCGCACAAATTTTCCGGGACTTGCTTCTTTGAAAGGTCTGGCGATGACTCGGGCTACTTTCCATTCGTCCTTCATCAGCAGTTCACGGGCAATCTTGCAGGCTCGATAAAGTTCCTCAAGTTTGATGACATCCTCATTGGCGGCTATCTGGAAAACCGAGTCCGCCGAAGTGTATACAATCCAATCACCGGTTTGCTTCTGGTGTTCGCCATATTGTTCCAGGATGGTGGTCCCTGAAATCGAAATATTTCCAACACATTTTCGTCCGGTCTTTTCCTCAAATAGCTTGATGAATTCATCAGGAAAACCGGTGTCGGTGAATGTCTTGTACCCCTTGGTTGAAATCAGCCCCATCATCTCATGATGACCGGTAAGAGTGTCCTTTGCGTTTGATTTTTCTTCCAGTACGGCACTGTAGCCAAGCTGGTTTGTCAGACGATAAATTCCATTGAACTCGCCAAGACTGCCAAGCCCCATCCCTTCAAGTTGGATAAGATTGACTGTATCGGGATCTTCATTGGCAACGATGTGCTTCAGGGTGTTTGCACCCTGGTCACCAAAATTCATGGCATCAGGAGCATTGCCAACTCCCAATGAATCTGCAACAATCAAAAAGATACGTTTGAACTTCATTTTTTCCCCCTCTTTCTATTGAAAAACAAATCATATTCATCCTTAAGTTTTTGTTTAGAAACATGCGTGTATATTGTGGTTGTGGCGATGTCGCTATGGCCTAGAAGCTCCTGGATTGAACGCAGGTCGGCTCCGTTTTCCAAAATATGGGTAGCAAAACTGTGTCGGAAAGTATGCGGTGATACTTTTTTCGATAGGCCACACTCTTTTACACAATTCGTGAAAATCTTGAAGAAATTCTCCCGCGAAATCAGCCCCCCGCTGCTTAAAAAAAGAGAGTCACATTGGGTTGAATGTTTGTATTCTGGTCTGATAGTCGAAAGATAATCCGTCAGATAATCAACTACCAGCGGGCTAAGCGGAATCATTCTTTGCTTTTCCCCCTTGCCAAAAACCCTGACAATGGCCATCTTGAGATTCACATCCCTTGTTTTGAGATTAACTAGTTCGCTGCAGCGCATCCCGGTTGCATAAAGCAATTCCAACATCACCCGATTGCGATAACCATTTGTAGTTGATATGTCGATACTCTCCAGTATTGTCTTAACCTCACTGTAACTCAAACTCGATGGCAGTCTTTTGGGAATCTTGGGTATGTCAAATTTGTCCATCAGGTTGGTTGATACAATATTTTCTTTCACCAGGAATTTGTAATAAGTCCTAAGAGCCGTAAGTTTCCTTGATCGGGTGCTTATCGCATAATTTGCAAGGCTATTGATATAGAGCCGGATATGTTCGTAATCGATAGAAACAGCTGACTGGATATCCATCCGGGCCAAAAAATCAAAGAAATGTTCGAGATCGTATTCATAAGCGATTATGGTGTTCGAACTGAAGCCCCGTTCGACTATAAGATATGTTTTAAATTCTATCAATGTGTCACTTAAAATCATCTAATCACCCATTTCATTATACATTTATTTTTACTAAATTTCCAACCAGACGATAACAATCAGTCTTTTATGATAAAATCTTTCTTCTTTTTTTCCAACTGTGATGCCTTGATAACTTTTACGCTATTGCTATTTTGATTAAGTATTTCAATCAGGTTGTCAACATCATCTTTCTTTGTCACCAGTTCCGAGTGGTCAAAGAGTGACAGCTGCTGGTTGTAATTTTTGATTTCAATCGTGTTGTTCAATGAGACACCAAGGAGCCGTACGAGCATACCGTTGTAATTGTTGTCAAAAAGCATTTTTGCGGTGGAGATTATATCTTCGAAATCATTGGTGAACCTCGATATTATCGTCTGCCGAGTGATTGTCTTTCCGTTTTTATATTTTATGGTAATCGAAATCGAGTTGGAAATAAGTTCCCTCTTTTTCGCCCGAGCTGAAACGTGCGATGCCAGTGAGGATAATGTATCCTCGAGATAAGTATGGTCATTGGATACCTTGTCCAAGGTTGTTGAATTACCGACTGATCGTAATTTTTCTTTGCCGACCACCGGTTGAGTGTCAATACCATTGGCCTGACGATAGATGATGAATGCCCGGTTCATGAAAATGGAGGTAAGCAGATCGTAATTGTGATAATTGGCAAGATCCTGGATTGTGTTGATATTGTTGGATTTCAAAACTTCTTGGCTTTTCTTGCCGATTCCATAAAAACTGCTGATGTCCAAAGGCCACATGACCGTTTTGATGTTTTTCTTTGTCAAAATGGTGATCCCCATCGGTTTTTTCAGATCGCTGGCCATTTTCGCCAGAAACTTGTTGTGGCTGATGCCAATGGAACATTCAAGATGGAGTTTTTCGTAAACTTCCTGCTGAATTTTTTGAGCCAATTCATAGGGGTCTGTGTATTTCTTGTCCTTGAAAAGCTGGGTGACGTCGACGTAACACTCATCTATCGAGCCAACTGCAAGAATTGGTGAATATGATGCCACGATGGAAAAAAACTGGTTCGACAATTCGTTGTAAAGCTTGAAGTCCGGTTCTCTTACAATTATATCCGGGCATATTTTTTTTGCCTGAAATAAAGGCATTGCGGAATGAATCCCCAACGCCCTGGCCTGATATGATGCAGTTGTAATGATCGAACGCGGATTGTCCCGAGTTATCACCAAAGGCTTCCCCGCCAGTTCCGGTTCGATGCAAACCGCAGCCGAAGCGAAATAAGCGTTGAGGTCGATATGGAATATTACTCGCATACAATCTCCTTTTGGGCCTGAATCAGGTAATTACGGGCATGTTCGAGAGATTCAAGCGACAATTGTTCGGATGAGATAAGCTTTGCTAGCTCTTCGACCTGGCCTTCGAAATCCAATTTGGATATTGCGACCTCTGTCGAGGAGTTGGATACCTGTTTTTTGATCAACAGATGATGATTTGTATACAGGGCAACCTGGAACAAATGGGTGATGACAATCACCTGGCATTTTTGAGCCAACTTGGCCATTTTCCTTCCTATTGCCGCACCGACTTTGCCGCTTACGCCGGTGTCCGCTTCATCGAAGATGATTGTCTGGATTGGACTTTGACTAAGCGTGATCACCTTGATTGCCAGCATCACCCGCGAGATTTCTCCGCCTGAAGCAACTTTTATTAACGGTTGTAAATCCACACCGACATTCGTGCTAATCAAGAATTCGACCTGATCGAAACCTTCTTTGGTCAGCATCCCTTCTTTGAAGGCGACTTTGAATCTTACATTGTTGAGATACAGGTCATTAAGTTCCTGCTTGATCGCTTCTTCGAAAACCTTGCTGGCTTCTTTCCGGTTTGTTGAAATAGTCCTGGCAATGTCAATTAGTTCTTTTTCAAGTTTGGCTATATTAGATTCCAATCCGGCAATTTTGAAATCACGGTTGGAAAAGGCATCTATTTTTTCAACCAGATCATCCCGGGCGGCAACGATACTTTCCTTGGATGGACCGTAAATTTTTTTCAAGTGGTTGAACTTGGATATATGATCCTTGATGTTTGAGATGGCATACTCGTCGAAATCGTAGCTTTGGATCCTGGTGGCGATTCGCTGCGCATTGTCTTCGATGGTGTAAAGGCAATTGTAGATATTGTCATACTCCGAGTCGAACTTCTCAAGATTATTCAATTCTGCCAGGTAATTCAAGCTGTCGTTGATTGAGCTAAGACCATTTTGGATCTGGTATGAGAACTGCTCATAGTTCTCGGAAATCTTTGAATAGTTTTCGGTTCTTTGCTTTTGGAGCAGCAGATCATCGATGTCCAGATTGTCGATATCGATCTCTTCAATTTTCTCAAGTCGAGCTTTGTAGAAATCAAGCTGTTCATCCGAATATTCCTGCGCCTGCAGCTCTTTTAACTGTTTTTGTAAGTCTGAGTATTGCGCATACTTTGTTTGGTAATCGATTTTGATCCGATTGTCATCGCTGGTCAAATTGTCGATAATCTTCAGATGGTTCTTTTGATTGAACAAATATTGGGTGTCGAACTGATTGTGGATTTCAATCAGGTATGCGGCAAGTTTGCGAATAAGAGTTTGGGTAGTGTTACGATAGTTAAGTTTGTAAATCGTCTTGTTTGAACGATCGATAGTCTTGGAGATGACTATCTGATCATCATAATCCAAATCATGTTCCGCAAAAAAATCCTTCACAGCATCGTTTTGCGTCGAAAAAATACCTTCGATTACAGCCTTTGAAGAGCCTTCACGGATCAAATTAGTGTCCGTCCGACCGCCGCAAAGCTGTCCGATGGCATCGATGATTATTGATTTTCCCGCACCGGTTTCCCCTGTCAGGACGGTCATTCCGGAATCAAAGTTGATATTCAGTTTTTTGATTATTGCAAAATTCTCGATATACAAACTATCTAACATATTTTTTACCCTCTAAAACATTCGTGTGCTTTTTGAACTAAATTCTCGATATCAATCTCGATATTGGGTTTTCCCTTGATGAAATAACTTAAAAATTCGATATTCCCCTGCCCTCCGGTAATTGGAGAATAGTCGAGGCCCTGCAAGCCAAGGTCATTATCGTTGGCATATCCGATGACCCGTTCGATCGCCTTCAAGTGGACTTTAGGGTCTTTGATGATGCCCTTTTTACCGATATCCTCACGGTCTGATTCGAACTGCGGCTTGATAAGGGCGACAACCTGGCTGCCATGTTCGAGAATTTCTTTTAAAGGCTCGAAAATCAGCCGCAACGAGATGAAGGATACATCGGTGCAGACAAAAGTAGGCAATCCGGAGGTGAAAAGGTCTTTTTTGACATATCTGAAATTAGTCTTTTCATGGACGATAACCCGGGGATCATCCCTCAATTTCCAGGCTAGCTGGTTGGTACCCACATCAATTGCGTAGACGATTATCGCTCCATTTTGCAAGCAACAATCGGTGAATCCTCCGGTTGAAGAACCGATATCGACAACCACTTTGTCGACTAGATCGATGTTGAAAACTTGTAACGCCTTTTCGAGTTTCAGGCCACCGCGCGATACATAGGGCATGATGTCGCCTTTGACCGCAAGTTTCGAATCGACCGGGATCTTTGTGCCCGGCTTGTCGATAATGTCGTATTGGTCGTGGACCAATCCGGCCATGATTGCTCTTTTGGCTTTTTCACGGGAGTCGAAGAACCCCTGCTCCACCAGCAGTACATCAATTCTTTCTTTTTTCATTTTCCATAACCCTTTCAATCTCCTTTTCCAGAGAAAGCAAATCAACCCCCTCATGCTTAAAAATCTCTTCAATAGTTCCTTGAGGAGGATAGCTGTCCTGGATTCCTACAATTTTGAAAACGCATCTTGCGGCGTGCTCCATCATGTAGGCGGCAAGATTATATCCTAATGAGTTGCAGACCAAATCGGTTTCATACACTATCACCGGCTTGGTTTCCTTTGCCAGTTCGGCCATAATGGTCGTGTCCATTGGTTTCAAGAATCTTGCATTTACAACTCTCACTCTATATTTATGCGACTTGAAGTGTGCTATTACTTTATTTACATTGTCGCCATAGCATACAATTGTCAAGTCGTACTGGTCGGCAGGATTTATTGTCTGCCATGTCCCAATTTCAATCGTCTTGCTCGTAGAACAAGGGATATTCTCGACACTGTTTCGTGGCAGCCTGATGAAATAAGGCCGGTCATTGTTCTTGAATGCGGCATTCATCAAAAGTTTTGCTTCATAGCTGTCTCGAGGTGCAAAAAGGACAATGTCAGGCAATGGTAGAAGAAAACCGATATCGAAAATTCCATGATGGGTTGGTCCGTCGCTTCCTACAACCCCGGCCCGGTCAATTGCTATCAGACAAGGTATTTTCATCCGCGCCAGATCATGATTGAACTGATCATATGCTCTTTGCATAAATGATGAATAGATCGATAGAAAAGGCTTTTTGCCTCCGATGGCCAGCCCACTCATCGATGTGGCGGCATGTTGTTCTGCAATACCTACATCAATTGCCCGATCCGGAAACTTTTCGAAAATATGGTCTAGGCAAGAACCTTTGATCATGGCCGGAGTAATCGCGACAATATCGCGATCTTCTTCCATCAGTTTCTCGAGATGGTTCGCTACGATGCATGACCAAGACGTCTTGGTTGATTGGCTGATATGGGTGAGACCCGTCTTGACGTCAAAAGGCCCAATTCCATGCCAACAACCGGTAGTATCATCCTGAGCCTGCTGGTATCCAAGTCCCTTTTTTGTGTTGAAATGGAGCACAATTGAATTGTTTGATTTTTTGGCTATATTCAGCGCTTTTATTACCTCGTTTAGGTTATTCCCATCAACTGGTCCGTAATACTGTAAATTAAAATTCTGAAAAATAGAATCATCGATTAGAGAACGCCTAAAAAAATCTTTTATATTCTTTGCGGCTATAAGAACCATAGAAGCCAGCCGACTCTTCTTAGCGAATGGCCGAACATCGTCTTTCAAATCGTTATAGCGATTTGAAATCCGGACTTTGGCTAGGAACTCATGGAACCCTCCAACCGGCTGGGATATCGACATGGCGTTGTCGTTAAAAATGACAATCACCTTGTTTTCGATAGAGCCCAAGTGGTTCAGTGCCTCCAAGGCTTCCCCCGAGACTATCGATGCATCACCGATAACCGCAATCACCTCATTTGACTGCTGGTTCAAGTCACGAGCTATGGCCATTCCGATTGCCGCAGAAATCGAGGTCGATGAGTGACCCGCCTCATAGCAGTCATATATCGATTCATCCCTTTTTTGGAATCCTGAAAGGCCCTGGTATTGGCGCAAAGTATTGAAATATTGGGCGCGTCCAGTCAGGATCTTGTGGATATAGGTCTGATGTCCGACATCGAAGATGAACTTGTCAAAGGGCGCGTCGAAAACATAATGCATTCCGACGGTGAGTTCTACTATCCCCAGATTGCTTGAAAGGTGGCCTCCGGTTTTGGCAACCGAATTGATGGTGAACTTTCTCAAGTCGCAACATAGATCTTCGAGTTGTTCAAGATTCAATTCCTTTAAAAAATGGGGATCCTTTATTTCTTTTACGTTCATTTTTAATGATCACGTCCCTTAATTAAATTTACTATAGCTTCGATGTCCTTCTCTGGACTGTCGAAGTTGGTGGTGAATTGGTCGATCCGGTCAAAAAGCTCATCGATTTTTTTCCGGGATTTTTCAATGCCCATTAGAGAAACATATGTTGATTTGTTGTTATCGATGTCCGACCCGACAGGTTTACCCAACTTCTCAAATTGCCCAACTACATCGAGAATGTCATCCTGAATCTGGAAAGCCAGACCCAAATCGTACCCGGCCTGTTGGTAAGGGACGTAATCAACATTTGCTATTAGTGCTGCCATTTTGAAACTTACTGCAATCAAAGCTCCGGTTTTGAGTTTATGCATGTTGTTGAGTATGTCGATGTTGACAAGACTGTTTTCATTCAATATGTCAATTTCCTGGCCTAATATCATTCCGTTTATTCCGGATGCATGATATAAACTGTCGATCAGTTCCAATTTGACAGTTGCGTTTAGATGGCTGTTGGCAATGATGATCCGGCAGGCCTCATTGAGCAGGCTGTCGCCGGCCAAAATGGCAATTGACTCACCATATACTTTATGGCAAGTCAATCTGCCACGACGGTAATCGTCATTATCCATCCCCGGCAAATCATCGTGGATCAAAGAATATGTATGGATCATTTCAATGGAACACGCGATATCAAGATATTTGCGGTAATCGACTCCCAAAGAATTCAATGTGGCAATGAAAATCAAAGGTCTGATCCTTTTGCCCTTTCCGTTGAGCGCATAAACCATTGCTTCCTTGACCGCACTGTCGGGAAGTTTGTTCATCAGGATGTTAAGGTTTTGATTTATTTCTGCAATGTAATTTTCCATTTTAACCCTCTGGCGTATAGTCTTCCAATCCATTGGCAGTCATGATCTTTGCTACACGATCTTCAATGTTTGAAAGCTTCGAATTACAAATTTTTGACAACTCTATCCCCTCTTGAAACAACTCGACACTCTTTTCCAACGATGTCTGTTCGCTTTCAAGTTGGGTTATGATTTCATTCAGACGGCTCATCGCCTGTTCGAAAGAAATATTTTTATTTTCCATTATTCTACCCTCGCTTTAATGCTCCCGTCACTAAAAGTAACGACGATCTCGTCATCAGTTTTGAGCTGACAGGCTGTTTTAATGATATTCTGATCTTTCTTTACAATTGAATAACCCCGATTCATGACCTTCAAAGGGCTCAGGTTGTCAAGGTTTTGTAAGTTATGATCCAAACGCATTTGAGATTTTTCCAGTTTGCTTTTGATTATTCGATTTATGATCAGCTGTTTTGTTGCGATTTCACTTTTCTGGACCGAGATGAATCCGGTTGACAGGGATAAAAAACTGTGGTGTGTCGTGGCAAAACTTGCCTTGTTTTCACTGATGATCGATTTGATTGAATGGTTCAGTTTGCTTGTCATAAAATCCAGCGACATCCGTGAAGAAGCATAGAGTTTGTCAGGATTTTTCAAGATGTAATTGTTTTCGAGCATCGCCAGTTGTTTTTGGGCGATGTCGACCTCCCTTTTTATCAGACTGAGCAATTTGGCTTTTTTTGAGCTAATGTCGACTATCAGACTGTTGACATCGACAGTGGCAGCTACGGCTGCAGCGGTCGGGGTCGCAGCACGGTAGTCGGCGACAAAATCAGCGATGGTTGTATCCGTTTCATGACCGATACCGGTGATGATCGGAATCGGATAATCATAGATGAAACGGGCCAAATTTTCGTCATTGAAGCAATACAAATCCTCGAAGCTCCCACCGCCCCTGGCGATAATCACCAACGGGAATTTCAAAGGCAAAATCTTGTTCAAGGTGCTGATTATCTCTTCTACGGCCTGTTGGCCGCTCACTTTGACAGGAAAGAAGAACATCTGGCAAAAAGGAAACCGGTTCTTTATAGTCCGGTAAATGTCAGCCTGAGCTGCCGTATTTCCGCCACACAGCACGGCTATTCGCGCAGGCATCGTAGGTAGTGGCAATTTATGTTCCTGGTTGAACAGCCCCTCCTGGGCCAATTTCACCTTGAGCTGTTCAAATTGTTGGAACAAGGCGCCTATTCCGTCGAGCTGGATGTTTTTGGCATAGAGATTGTAGGTGCTTGATCCTTCATATATGCCAATCCGGCCTTCTACGAAAACGCTCATTCCATCTTCAAGCTTGAACTTTACTTTCGCACTCAGGCTCCGGAAAATCACACACTTGATCACGGAATTTTCTTCTTTAAGGGTGAAGTATATATGCCCTTGGGAAGTGTAGGCGACGTTTGAAAGTTCGCCTTTGACCAGGACATTGCTCAATTGGACATCTTGGGCAATATAGGCAGCAAGATAACGATTGAGGCTGGAAACGGTCAGATATTTTCTGTTATCCAATTTGATTCAGGACTCCATTGATAAATTTGTAGGAATCGTCATCACAGTATTTTTTGGCGATGTTGACAGCTTCATTGATCACAACTGTCTTTGGCGTAGTATTGGTCACGATTTCGCAAACACCAATAAGCATGATTGCCAATTCCATTTTCGAAAGTCTTTTGATTGTCCAGCCCGGTTTCAGGTTTTGCTTGATCAATACCTGATAGTCTCTGAAATTGCCAAGTGTGTTTTCCACCAAAAACAAAGCATCATTGATTTCATGTTCACGGTTTTTCAAGCTTGGGTCGTTGACTAGGTTGTTGATAACATCGGTCCGGTCATTTGATTCCATTAGATACTGATAGATGGCAATTATCGCCTTTTCGCGGATTACCTTTTTTCTTACTTTTATTGCTTCGCTCATTTTTTTCTCCTTCAAAAGAAAATGTTTGATTTACATCAAACATTTAAAATTTTATTGCTCTTACGTCAATATTGACCAGGATGTTTTTAATTCCTGTCATTTGCGAAGCATCGTTATAAATTTTGCTTTGCAAGGTGTGAACAATATTTGAAACATTCAAACCATAGTTGACTAGTACATCCAATTTGACATTGACCTGGTTGTTTTTAGAAATTTCCACGTCGATCGAATTCGATCCGCCCGGCACTCTTATCGGGACGTTACCGGCCAATTCAACACCATCCAAATCCTTTACAGCCTTTTGGGCTATCGTTGCAAAAACGTTCTGAGAAATATTCACTATTCCATAATTGTTTTCTTTTTCCAGTTGATAATATTCCATGCTCATATAAATAGCTCCTTTATTATTATCATTCTAACAAAAATCCCGGATTTTTCAAGTAATAAGGCTATTAGGCCTAAGACTAAAAAGGACGCAAAGAGTCCGTTAAGTCATCATTGCGTCCTGAATTCAAAGATTAACTTTTTCTAGATCTCGTTGTAATTCTAACAAATCAATTGCATTTGTGCAACTGCAAATATGCCTATTAGCAGCATCTGCGAAAATTAAGCTCTTCCTTGATATTTTCCATCTACAGTGGAAACCATAACAGTTTCCCCTTCAGAGATGAACAAAGGAACCTTGATTTGATATCCGGTTTCGATAGTTGCGTTTTTTGAAGCGCCTGTAGCAGTGTCCCCTTTGACAGCTGGTTCAGTCTCGATAACTTTGAACGGAACGTTTACCGGCAAAGAAACACCCAACACTTCGCCTTCAAAAGAAGTTACTTCAACTTCGTCACTTTCCTTCAGGAAGTTGATTTCCCATTCCAAGCTGGCAGCTGGAATTTCGATTTGTTCATAAGTTTCCAAATCCATGAAAACCAAGTTTTCACCATCTTTGTAAAGATATTGTTTTTTGTCTTTGTCGATGTGGGCACGGGCAACTTTTTCACTGTTACCAAAAGTAACTTCAGTGGTAGAACCTGTTCTCAAGTTTTTCATTTTTACACGGATGTTTGCCGCAGCGCGAGCAGTTTTATTATGAGAGTAGTCTAATACTACATAAAGGTTACCTTCATATAAGAATGTAATCCCTGGTCTTAAATCTCCAACACTAATCATTTTATAATCTCCTTTGCAATTTACCGTAACATTATAACAAAAAACATGACCCCTTGTAAACACTTAATCATCAAATTCAAATGAATCGAACCTTCGGTTTGTGCTGTCATAGATCGAATTTATATGATATTGGCAACTGTTTTTTGTGACCTCTATTGAAATATCCCAAAGCGACATGGGATTAAATGGTTTTGCAATTACGGCGAATTCAGTTTCTTTGTATTCGAAGTTCACGGCAATTGGCAATTCGTCAAAGTCGATTTTTTTTATCTGACTGGTTATATAGATCAGCTCAAGCCGGTCGTCAATAGCTGTCTCGTTTGAACGGTAAGCGCGGTTCGCCGCTTTGGAGTTGGTATAAATCAGTGTTACTGCTGATGCCACGAGGGCAAAGTAGACAAGCACAACAACCAGGACATCTCCTTTATTGCCCAGTATTTTCATAATCGTCGACCTCCACGGGGTAATCACAACCTATTAAAAAGATATGTTTTATACCCTTCTTTTCAACTTCCAAAAAGATCAGATTGTCCTCCACAAAGAATTCCGCAAAACTGATATCGTTTGTATAGATCACATAACCCGGTGTCTTGACCAGCGAGTTTCCGTCAAGGAAAATCCGGTTGATATCTCCATCGCCATCCTCAAACTCGAGAGTCGCGCCACAGGTGATGTTTCTTGCGGTGATCAAAGTGTTTGCGATCTGATAAATCGCCCCATGCATTGTGTTGTCAATATATTCATCTTTCAATGCGAGTTTGATTGTTCCAAAAACACCCAAGCTGGAAATTATCATAAGCGATACGCAAAACGAAAGCAATGTCTCGACCAAAGTGAAACCCCTATTGGAATTCAAATAGGCCCTTTTCATTTATTACCACCTCGTTTTTGTCGGCAATAAGGGTCGAATATTTTTGCACCGTCTTGTTGTAGGCCCCCATCAAGAGGATAGTAGAGCTCAAGAAGATGGAAAATGCCAACAGGCTGCTAACCAGGCTATTGCCCCGCTTATTTCGCATAACAGTTGCCCGAACCCAGGTTGAATGTGATTTTGACCTGTTCTTTGCCGTTTTGTAGGTAGATTGAATTGGCCTGGTTGATGTTGCCTTTCTCATTGAACCATAAACTCAACTCTTTGGAAAATCCGGCCTTGGCAAGTTGATACTCTTCCAACAATTCATCTTGGCATACCAGCCGCAATGTCGTACTGTCGAATTCCATTTCCACTTTCTGACGGGTGTTTATCGCATAGGATTTCGCATAATTTACATAGATGATGAGATGATGGGCCTGGTTCATGAGACTTGGTGTCAGGCTTAGATTGGCTAGAGGTATCGATATGGCGACCAGAAGCATCATTATTGAAAATGAAAAAAGCATCTCGACCAAAGTGAATCCTAAATTATCTCGCATAGGCCTGACCGTCTTCGATGTAGATTTCCAAGCCGTTTGGACACGATGCTTGTTCCTCACTAAGGTAAGGATGGTCGCCGCTGGTAAGGTCGTCGATTGAATCCGGCAAGCGGCCATGTTCGATTTCATAAAGCAAGATTTGCGAATTGACCACTTCAACCTGGGCCTTGCAGCCGCGATCCTTGACGATGGTGTTCTTGCTTGTTACATTGGGGATGACCAACAGTAAAAGCACGAGAACGACACTCAGGCAGAATATCATTTCAATCAAAGTAAAACCATTCTTGTTCATATAAGTTTCCTTCATAAAAGACTCCTTTCGTTTTTTTACATCAGTTCGATTGAATTCATCAGTGGCAAAATGATTGCCAGGTAAATGCTGACAATGAAAATGGCAACAAAGCCAAATACGAATGGAACGAACATGATTGTGACCCGTTCGATAAGATTTGTTACAAGTTTTTTCTGGCTTTGGATATAGAGATCGAGGTTCTTGTTAACGGCATTGTTGACAATCATCAGGTGGAAATAGTTTTTTAGATAATCATTGAAATAGTTAAAGTCCTTGACAGCCTGTTCGACCGGAGACCCCTGCTCGATATCTTTTTTAAGCTCATAAATAACCATTTTCAAGTCACTCGAATCCATCTGGGAGTATAGAATATGGATGATGTTTCCGGTTGAATAACCGTTTTTTACAAGCTCATTGTAATAGATGGCGAATTTCAATGAATAGTAACTCCGGATAATCCAATTCAATCCGTAAAGACGGTTGAAAAAATCGATTATCGGGAAGTTGTTCTTCCTGATCCCGTAAATAAGGGTTACCCCGATGGAAATGATAAACAGGAATATGGTCAATATCGCAACAGGAAAGACATTTAAAAATGAAAATACAATATTCGTGAATATCGAAGGTTCGATATTGAACGAGGTAAAAAGCAGGTTGATCTGGGGCATAAGGCTGAAAATCAAAAATAGACAGAACACGCTCACGAAAACGATCAGGAAAAACGGATAGCTGATTTTTTTGAAGAGGAATTTTCTTATTTCAATGCTCTCGACAGTCAATGTCAAAGCTTGATTGATTGCCTCGGATGTGTTCAAACCATTATTGAAGAACCTGAAATACTCCAGAAAAACATGAGGCAAGGTGGAATTGGTAATTCCTGATTCCAGACTTTCACCTTCATGAACTTTACGGGATATTTCTTTGAAGCTTTTAGAAGGATAGGTTGTCAAAACCAGGGTCAGTGCATCATCGAGATAGAACCCCTGGTCCAAAAGCATTGCCAAAGTTTCAAGGCCCCTAAGATCATAGTTCATCATTTAGCTGCTCCTGAAATCTTTTTGAGATATGCCCGTTATCTTTCAGGCGCTCGATATTTTTGGCGAAGCTGTAAATGTCGTAACTCCGGTTTTTAAAGAAGCTGGCGATGTTTTTGCTGTCGATAAACTCGCTTAGCAAAATCAGATTATCGTTTTCATCGAATACGATCCGTTGACAACATATCCCTTTGATTATCTCAACCAAGTCGTACTCGGGAATGCCAAGATTCCTTAGACGGCTTATTGCCTGCAAACAATTCGAACTATGCAAGGTGCTGCAGACCATATGGCCGGTCATTGAAGCTTCTACGACTAGTCTGGCAGTTTGTGAGTCGCGGATTTCGCCGATCATGATGATATCCGGATCATGGCGCAATATCTGTTTAAGGGTGGTCTGGTAGTTAATCCCCATCGATTCATTCAATTGGATTTGGAGGCAGTAATCCTTGGATACCTCGATGGGGTCCTCGATTGTGATGATATTTCGAGTGTAGTTTTCATTCATGTGGTCCAACAAAGCATACAAAGATGTGCTTTTCCCAGAACCAGTCGGACCGCATATCAAAAAAAGGCCGTTCCTTTTTGCAGCAACCGAAGTCAAAAAATCATTAATTCTATTATCCCTGGATATTGACTTCAAATCGATATTTGTGTGATTGTTGAGTATTCTGATAACAATGGAGTCCTTCTTGGCAGTGGGCAATGATGAAGTCCGGAAGCTGTATTTGCGGTTGTTGAAACTCAAGCTGAACGCCCCAGTCTGGGGCTTGAGCTTGAAATTTGTGTCAATCCGGCTAAAATAGCGGATATAATTGAGCAACCGCAGGCCCTGGTCATAAGGCAGACTCCTATAGGTGACCATTTCACTGTGAATCCTAAGGCTGATCCGGCATTTTTCTTGCAAAACGAAGTGGATGTCGCTTGAACCTTTGACAATCGAATAGTTAAGAATATTTATCAATAATTTGTGCATTCCCCTTTCCCCCTTTACAATAATTACTAGAAAGAGCCGGGTTTTTCTTTAAAAACGCAAAAAAACTGCCAGGTAGCTGACAGTTTGAATTAGTTGCCGGAGATTAGGCAGTCTTTAAACAGGATAGAACTAGAACCGATTCCGCTATATGAAAAGTGGAGATCCGATCCGATGGCGACAAGCTGTTCATCAAATAGTTTAAAAAGATTTCCTGAAAGCAAAATCAGATTGACCGGGGCAGAGATTTTTCCATTTTCGATGATATGGCCAGAACACTGCAGGGAGAAGTCACCGGTGAGCGTGTTCATTCCGGAATGAAGTCCCTGGATGTTTTCAATCATTATCCCACAACCGGTTTTTTCAAGCAAGTCCTGAAAACTAGCTTCTTTGGGCTCAATATAGAAATTCGTCGGTCTTATACCCACTTCACTCTTGTAGCCGCTTTTAAATCCGTTTCCGGTTGATTGGGATTTGGATTTTTTTCCGGTTTTGAGATTGTGCAGAAATGTGTTGATGACCCCGTTTTCAATTACCGCCTTTTTTGATGTAGGAGTCCCCTCATCATCGAAAGGGGTTGAACCTATTCCCTTTTCCAGGTGGGGATTGTCGATTATGGTCAAGTCTTGATTTAGAACTTTTTTGTTGAGGCTGTCCTTGTATTTTGACAGGCCTTTGTTGACCAAGTCGCCATTGAGACTGGGGATCAGGGAACCTAGAATTCCAATCATTGCCTCGTTTTTGACCAGGACATTGTATTTGCCGGATTTGACGGTTGTGGCATGGAGCATCGAAACCGCCTTGGCCACTGCTTTTTTTGCGATTTGTTCAACCGAAAATTCATCGATGGAAAATTTGACCTGGTAGTCAAATCCGGTTTTCGTATCTTCTTGTTCGCCAACCATCAGCGATGTGGACAGGATGGCGTAGTTGTTTTTTCGCTCCAGGGATAATCCGTACGAATTGAAAATCCTGATTTCTTTTTGGGCGATTGCGAAGTTGCTGCTCATTACCTGCTTGATCCGCGGGTCTAGATCCAAAACGGTCTTTTCAAGAGCCTTCAACAGTGAAATGATATCCTGGGTGGCGATATTTTCAAGTTGAGGGAAATACGTCTGAAGTTGCTCGTAGTTTCCCATCGTCTGGTTGAAAAGGACTTCATCGTCATTTTCAATAGTCAAGGAGCTGGAAATTATCCTTTGCAAAATCTCATCGCCCAAGTCATCGCTGAATTTTTCGATGAAAGTATTTCCTTCTTTCCCCTGATAAATCCCCCGGATAGCCAGCCCTTTGACATCGGAGGAATTGTAATCGTCAACCTCACCTTCGAAAAGGCTGACTTCGATTTCCTTTGTTGTCGCTTCATATAGCTCCAACGCTTCGATATTCAGTTCTTTCGCTTTTAAAAACAGCACGTTGTAATCCATCAGATATTGCCTCCCCTTCCACCGACGGTCATTTTCTTAACTCTTATTGCCGGTTGTCCGACATCGACAGGTATCGACCCGCTGGCGGATCCGCACATTCCCTGGGCCCGAAGCAGGTTGTTGGCCACCATATCGATGTCTTGAAGAACCTGGGCTCCGTTTCCAACGAGTGAGGCACCTTTGACGGGTTTAGTGATTTTCCCATCCTCAATAAGATAGCCTTCCTGGACCGCAAAATTGAAATCGCCAGTGGCTGGGTTGACCGAACCACCTCCCAGACTTGCTGCAAACAGCCCAAACTTGGTCGCTTCGATCAACTCATCCAATGTGCTTTTACCATTGGTGATGAATGTGTTGTTCATCCTTGATGTTGGCTGATAGTGATAGGACTGCCGGCGGCCGCTACCGGTTGATTTTGAGCCCATTTTACGACCGTTGAACTGGTCAACAAGGTAGCCTTTAAGGATGCCCTTCTCGATAAGTACATTTCTTTGAGTGAAGTTGCCCTCGTCATCGATGTTCGAAGAACCCCAGGCGTTTTGGATGGTTCCATCGTCAACAGCGCTGACCAGTTCACTGGCGATTTTCTCACCGATCTTGTTGGCGAAGATGCTTTGGTTCTTGGCGACTGAAGTCGCCTCAAGCAAATGGCCGCAAGCCTCATGGAAAATGACCCCACCAAACCCGTTGTTTATAACAACATCCATCACGCCGCTTGGACATTCCTTGGCGTGGAACATCTTGATTGCTTTTTCGCTGACTTCCCGACCTAACTGTTTTAGGTCGATCTCATCATAAAATTCCAGCCCTTTGCTGGCACCGGGAGCCTTGTAGAAGTCCTGTAGCTGACCATCTTTTTCGACGATTGCGGTTACCGCAATCCGGGTCTGGACTCGGCTGTCTTCGATATATTTGCCCTGTGAATTGGCGACCAGTATTTTTTGGTGACTGTCGCTGTAATTGACATTCACCTTGCTGATTAGCTCACTGTAATCTTTGGCGCCGTGATATGCCTTTTCGATTATTCCTTTTTTATAATCCATATCGAAGTCTTCAGGATATTTTTCAATCGGGTGTTTATTTGTGTAGACCACCTTTTCAAGCCTTTGGGCCGATACAGTTGCTTGTCCCTGGAAGTTGGCGGCAAGGTCCTTGGCTATTGTGATTAGATTGTCCAGGGAATTGTTGTTGGTCGAACCGTAGACGCTCATCTTGCCATGGTACAGGCGGATACCGATGCCATAGGAATTGCCGCTGTTGACTTTTTCAATCTTCCCGTCAATCTGGGAAATGGCGGTCGAAAACTTGTCTTCTTCAAATATCTCAACAAAGTCGCATCCTGTTTCCAGGCCGGCTTCAATGACTTGCTCACAGGTATTTATATCTAACATAACGTTCTCCTTTTCTGGTTGTAAATCAATTTAGTTAATTCTAGCAAATTTATCATGAATTCACAAACATAATAGACAAAAAAATGGCGGTTGACCAAAAAAAGGAACGCTTCCGTTCCCATCAATGGACTTTTATAAGATTTGCGATTCCTTCTTGCTCTATTGTTTCGTACAGTTTCTTTAACTCGGATTCACAAAGTGGCTCAAGCGACCTGTCCAATGTGAAGTCGGTTTCCATATTCTCGTATTTCGCTTCTGCCAGGTAATTGTAGTTCAACAATTCATATTTGACACCAGGGTAGCATTCGTAGATGAAGTTGGCTATCGCCCTGATGTTTTGGCCACTGGTGGTTATTCCTGGGATCAAAGGAGTCCTGATGATAACCTTGTCTTTGTGGGGGGAACTAAGAATATAGGCGATATTTTCCAGGATGGTCTCGTTGGGTGCCCCAGTGTGAAAAAGATGTTCATTGCTGTTAAATAGCTTCAAATCGATATAGATGGTATCCAACAAATCCAGAATTGGTATTATTTTTTTTAACGGGGCGTAAAGTGATGTTTCAATTGCCGTGTTGATGCCTTCGCTATGGCATTGCCTCAGTACAGTTTCTAAAAAGTCGACCTGCATCAGCGGTTCGCCCCCGGAAAAGGTCACCCCACCTTTTTCCTGATAGAATACCTGGTCCGATTTGATTGTTTCCAAAAGTTTAGAAGAAGTTATGACCTCACCGATTTTCACAATCGCATTGGCAGGGCAATTTTGGATAAGTAATGTAAAATCAACGCTGGAGGTAAAGTTGAATTTAGGATGGCCATCAAATCCGGCAATTTGGTCCGCTTTCATTACGTCCAGGCACCTTTTGCAGCCGATGCAGTTGTTCTTGATGAACACCACTTCCCGGGCTGGATTCAAGCCCTCTGGATTGTGACACCATGAACAGCTTAGCGGGCAGCCTTTGAAAAATACGGTTGTCCGGATTCCCCCGCCGTCATGGAGCGCGAAGCGTTTGATGGCGAAGATTGTTCCATTAGTCGAAGTCATGCCAGGTCCTCGCGATTATTTCATTTTGCAATTTCTGGTCAAGTTCCACAAAATATGCCGTATAACCGGCAACCCGGACGGTAAGCGAATGGAATTTATCCGGATATTTTTGCGCTTCGAGCAAAGTTTCCTTGTTGACGACATTGAATTGCATGTGACAGACTTTCAGGTCGACAAATCCCCGCAACAGTGCACAGAACTGGTCAAGTCCTTTGTCTGTTTTGAAAAGGTCGGGAAGAAATTTGAGATTGAGCAGGCCGCCGTTGGTTGTACAACAATTGGGTATCCGTGCCACCGACATCAATACTGCTGTGGGCCCCTGTTTGTCGCGGCCATATACTGGCGATAGACCGCCGTCGGCCAGGGGCTCCCGGGCTTTGCGGCCATCCGGTGAGGCACCGAGATTTTCTCCCATAGGTACATGGGCAGATACCGTATACATTCCTGGATGATATTTGCCTTGGCGGTAGTTTTGACGTCTCTCCAGCCCCTTCTTGAAATACAGGGCCCACTGGGCTCCAATCTGGTCAACCCAAGCCACATCATTACCGTATTTTTCACATTTGTTTTTGATTATCGCAGCGACAATCGGATTTCCTGTAAAATCAGATTTAAGTTCCTCAAGCATTTCCTGGGCGCTGATGAGCTGTTGCTCATAGACCAGCTTCTTGATGGCCCCAAGGCTGTCAGCCAGATTGGCTATCTGGATCAGTTGGATTCCAGAAAGGTTGTATTTGGCACCACCTTTAGTCACATCTTTGCCATTTGCCAGACAATCATCGATCACGCTCGATAAAAAAGCACTGGGCAAAAACTGCTGGTGGGCCATTTCGATAGACTCGCATGATCCAATCATCTTTTCCATGAAATAATCGATTTGCATTTTTAAAGCTTCTTCAAGATCATGGTAACTCGAGTAATCCGTGAGGTTGCCCAAATCAAGTCCCAGCTGCTGTCCGGTAAGCAGACATTTGCCGTTGTTGAGTGTCAGCTCAAGGACTTTGTTGATGTTGAACATCGCCGCATCGGACCAGCCAAGATTGTTTCCTTGGGTAGTCAATTCGACGCATCCGACAATCGCATAGTCGCAGGCATCGTCTTGTTCGATATCCAATTCCTTGATCAGCGGTTCGATAATTGCCTCATCGTTGAAAAATTGAGGCATCCCACTTCCCTTACCGACCACAACAGCCGCCTTTTTCAGGAATTCTGGTGAAGTCGCCTTGTTCAGGCGGACTGACAGGTTTGGTTGAGGCAAGCCAAGGTCTTCCTGGGCCTGCAAAAACAAATACGAAAGTTCATTGGCCCCATCTTCATTGAGGTTGTTTCTCCCTCCCAATGCCACATTGAAACCGATTGGGAATCCGGCAAAGTATTTGGCACTGTGTTCGTTGCGCATATATACGATCTGGTTGAATTTCAAAAATAGACATTCGATCAATTCCAGTGCCTCGTTGGAGTCGATAATGCCATGAGCAAGGTCGTTCTGGTAATATGGCCATAGATATTGGTCCATCCGGCCTGGTGAAAACGATGATGCGTTGCTTTCAAGATGAAGGATCACAAAAAGGAACCAAACCGACTGGAGCGCTTCATGGAAAGTAAGTGCGGGGCGGACTGCCAGGTTCTCACAATTGTTTTTGACAACTGAGAGGTTACTGTACTTTTCAGGGTTTGTGGCGGCCGTTTTTTCAGTCAGGTCGCTGTAGCGGAGCATGAAGTTCCGGGCCCCTTCAAGAACGAGCAGCGTGCACTCGTAGAATTCGCGTTGTTCTTCTTCGCAGTCCTGTAGGTGCATCCTGGCCTCATCGTATAAGCCGGGCACCCCTAATTCCAGCCATTTTTTTACGTTTGGACAGATATGCCCCTGGGCATGGTCTTTCTGGTTGATTTTCACTGTCTTTTCAATTTCCTTGAGTGAATCGCCGAAATTGCTGTAGATGAAATCTTCCATCGAGCGGTTGTTCCAAAATGGAGAAATGAATTTCCTGAATGTCTCCTTGTCCTCCTCCCTGACTAGAAACTGGTCTTGCGCTCTTGAATCGATCGTGTCGAGTTCTTTAAGAACCCAGGAACAGCCGCTTTCTGGAAAGACAACGCCATCGCGAGGGTTGGCGGTCCGATTGCCGACAATCAGTTCGTCTTCATCGATTGCGATCCGGATGTTTTCCAGGGTGTTTTTCAATGCCAGCGCTCTTTTTTTGGGGATTGAAAGGTCCGGATTTTCCCTGTAAGTGTCGGTGATGATGACCGCCTGTTCAATCGAGAGATATCGTCTGTTTGATTCGAGTTTATGTTTAAGTCTTGAAATCCTTTTGTTGTCTGTCATAGTCCACCTACAATAATTCGATATTTGATATTTCTAACTGTTCGTAAAATTCTTTTTCGGGCAATTCGCTTACAAGCAGAAAATCGATTTCCCTTAGATCCGCAAAAACAAAATTGCCATATTCATGGAATTTGCGGTTCTCAACCAGAAGAAATGATTTCTTGGAATTCGCAATTATTTGTTTCTTGAACAGACCGTCATCGATCCGGTAAGTGGATACCTGATTAGAAAAGACATCGACTCCTGTCAAACCGATATATGATTTGTCGATGACGAAGTTCTTAACTGTGCTGCTGGCAAGGGTGCCGTTGAAACCATCGCGATCCTCGTTGATCTGTCCACCCACAAATATCAGGGTCACATTGTTGCACGGGGCAAGGATGTTCAAAATTTCGATCATGTTCGTGATTACAGTCACTTTGATGTTCCTATTAATAATCTCTTTGGCTATTTCCACGTTTGTGAGAGAGATGTCGAGAAACAGGGTGTCCCGGGCCTCAATTGTTTTGATTGCTTTTTTGGCGATTGCAACTCGCTCGTGATCAGGAAGCTCCTTGCGTTGGGAACTGCCATGAAGGTGGCGGTTCGTGGATACCCGGATCGCTCCCCCGTAAGCTTTTTCCAAGAGATTTTGCTTCTGGAGAATTGTCAGGTCCTTGCGGATACAATCTTCGCTTACGTCGAATTCCATAGCCAGGTCCTTGACAAGCACTCGCCCGGTTTTATTCAATTTTGATACTATCTTCTGATGCCGTTCTTTTGCAAACATGGATTACCTCTTGTTTCTTATTGTTTTCTATTCTTTTAACATTATATGATAGATAAGGATAACTATCAATTGGAAATCACGACTTTCGCAAACTTGAAAATAATCCATTCTGTTTCAAATCATAGTAGCACGATAGGAATGGTATTGTTCACAGTGTTACATAAATAAGTCGAAATGCTTGAAATTGAAATATATAATGTTAAAATATAAGTAGAATCAATATATCGAAAGGAGAATTATATGGAAACGAATGAAACACAAAAAGAATTGGTTACCTTACCTTTGATTGGCGAAAAAGCCCCATCTTTCAAGGCTGTCACTACCCAGGGTGAAATTTCTTTTCCGGAAGATTTCAAAGGGAAATGGGTGATTCTGTTTAGCCATCCGGCGGATTTCACTCCGGTCTGCACGACTGAATTCATGACTTTCGCCAGCATGCAGGATGAGTTCAAGGCACTGAATACCGAGCTGATCGGGTTGTCAGTGGATTCGCTTTATGCCCACATCGCCTGGTTGAGAACCATTCAGGAAAAAATCGAGTACAAGGGTATGAAAAATGTCGAAGTGAAGTTCCCGCTGATCGAAGACATCAAAATGGATGTCGCCAAAAAATTCGGAATGATCCAACCAGGTTCCTCTTCGACCCAGGCAGTCAGGGCGGTGTTCGTCATGGATCCTGACGCAGTTGTCCGGACCATACTTTATTACCCTTCTTCAATGGGACGCAATTTCGATGAAATCAAACGGATAATAATTGCCTTGCAAAAGGCTGACAAGGAATCGATTGCGACCCCAGCAAACTGGCAGCCAGGAGACGATGTGATTTTGCCACCGCCAGGATCTTGCGGTACCGCCAAAGAACGAATGGAAAGTGACGAGACCGGAAAGTATTGCCTTGACTGGTTCATGTGTTTTAGAAAAGAAAGCTGAGACATTCAATTAAAAATTACGCGAAAAGAGCCGAAACCGGCTCTTTTCCTGTACGCTATTTCAAATCAAATCTGTCGCTTTCCATAATCTTGGTCCAAGCTTTGACAAAATCCTCGATAAATTTCAAATGGGCATCATCACTTGCATAGACCTCGCATATGGCGCGCAATTGCGAATTAGAACCCATAACCATATCGATCCGACTGGCCTTGAACGCCACTTTCTTGGCAGCCCGGTCAATCGCCACATATTCCCACTCTTGTTCATCGGCAGGTTGCCACATGTATTTCATGTCAAGTAGGTTCACAAAGTAGTCTTGGGTTAAAGTGTCCATTTTGTCGGTCAAAACGCCAAGCTCGCTGTTGTCATAATTGCATCGCAATACCCGCAGCCCCCCGATCAGAACAGTCATTTCCGGAGCGGTCAAATCCAGCAGTTGGGCCTTGTCAACCAGGAGGTGCTCTTCTTTGATGTCATATCGACGTTTTCGATAATTTCTAAAACCGTCAACTTTAGGTTCCAACACTTCAAAGGAAACAGCGTCGGTCTGTCCTGCGGTCGCATCATTGCGCCCGGGTGTAAACGGAACCGTGATATCATAACCGGCGTTTTTGATTGCCTGTTCAACAGCTACGACACCACCCAAAACTATCAGGTCGGCCAGAGAAATCTTCGTATAATGGCTGTCGTTGAAGGTTTTTTTGATTTCTTTGAGAATCGAAAGGACCTTGTCTAGTTCTCCAGGGTTGTTTACGGCCCAGCGGTTTTGGGGTTCCAGGGCGATTCTGGCGCCATTGGCTCCGCCCCGTTTGTCAGAATTGCGGAACGTCGAAGCGCTCGCCCAGGCGGTCTTGACCATTTGGGATATCGAAAGGTCCGATTCGAGAAGAACCATTTTCAATTCCCCGATGTCATTGCCATTGACTGTTTCATAGTCGATTTTTGGAATCGGGTCTTGCCAGATGAAATCCTCTTCTGGCACTTCTGGCCCCAAATAACGGGATTTAGGTCCCATATCCCGATGGGTCAATTTGAACCAAGCCTTGGCAAAGGCATCCTTAAGCAAATCGGGATTTTCCTGGAATTTCTTGGCAATCGGTTTGTATATCGGATCCATCCGCAATGACAGATCGGCTGTGGTCATCATCGGCATGAATTTTTCATCGGGATTTTGAGCACCGGGGACCGTCCTTGCTTCCGGATCCGATGGTTCCCATTGGAATGCACCGGCAGGACTTTTTATCAGGTTCCAATCAAACTTGAACAAGGTGTTCAAATAGTTGTTGTCCCACTTGATCGGAGTGGAATTCCATGCGCCCTCGAGGCCGCTGGTGATTGTATCTTGCCCGGTGCCCTTGCCAAAGCTGTTCTTCCATCCTAGCCCCATTTGTTCGACCGGTGCCGCTTCGACTTCCGGGCCAAGGTGTTCGGCCTTGCCTGCTCCATGACATTTGCCAAAAGTATGGCCACCGGCAATCAAGGCTACTGTTTCTTCGTCGTTCATGGCCATCCGCGCGAATGTCTCACGGACATCCTTGCCTGAAGCTACCGCATCGGGTGTTCCGTTCGGCCCTTCGGGGTTGACATATATCAGTCCCATCTGGACTGCCGCCAAAGGATTCTCCAGGTCACGTTCCCCGGAATAGCGTCGGTCTTCAAGCCATTTCTTTTCGCTACCCCAGTAAACATCGTCTTCACTGGTCCATAAATCTTCGCGGCCACCGCCAAAACCGATTGTCTTGAATCCCATCGACTCCAAGGCGCAGTTTCCCGCAAGGATCATCAGATCCGCCCAGGATATCTTTGCTCCATATTTCTTTTTCACCGGCCATAAAAGCCTTCTGGCTTTGTCAAGGTTCACATTGTCAGGCCAGCTGTTGAGCGGCGCGAATCTTTGGGTTCCGGTTCCGGCCCCGCCCCGGCCATCGCCCATCCGGTACGTCCCGGCGCTATGCCAAGCCATCCTGATAAACAGCGGTCCGTAGTGGCCGTAATCTGCCGGCCACCAGGTTTGGGAATCCTTCATCAGTTTGAAAAGATCCTCCTTCAATGCGAAGTAGTCGAGTTTGGCGAACTCGTTTGCATAACAGAAATCCTTGCCCATCGGGTCCACTTTAGATGAATGCTGTTCTAGGATTTTCAGGTTCAATCTGTCCGGCCACCAATCCTCATTCCCGGTCGCCCCCATCCTGGCTTTGCCGATTGCTCCGGTTACCGGACATTTGCTTTGTTTTTCCATAAATGACTCCTTTCATTTCAATTTCAACCATGTAAGCGCTATCTGATTTTATAATAACATGATGGGTGTTTTTTGTCACTAAATAAAAAACCGCCCCAGGCGGTTCAAGTCAAATAATAATTCGATTTCTGTTCCTCTTGCAATGTGGTCGGATCGCCATGGCCGGGATAAACCACAGCATCGAATTCCATTTTCTTGATCTTTTCAATCGTGTTTCGCGTATCGAACCGTGATGAATTTGGAAAATCGAAACGTCCGATTGCACCTTGGAATAGGACATCACCCGAAAAAATCGTATTTTGATCCTTGAAGTATATCATGCAAGAATCAGGAGTATGTCCTGGCAGGTGCAAATATTCGAACCTGAACTCGCCTATCGAGTCAAGGTCGTCACTCGCAAATAAAGCTGATCTTAGCGCCATAGGAGTGTAGTGACAAGACAAGTTCATATTAGGGTCGTTTGCCGCAACGATGCCTTCGGAATGGATATAAACAGGAACATGGTATCTATCGACAAGGTAGTCGACCGCCCCGATATGGTCGAAATGGCTATGGGTCAACAAAATCGCCAATGGCTGAAGTTCGTTTTCGACTATGAAGTTGTGGACCTTTTTTCCAATATCGCCCGGGTCGATGATCAGGCAATGACGACTTGACTCGTCATATACGACATAGCAGTTGACAGCCATCGCTCCTAGTATCAGTCTTTTGACTTTCATTGTATCTCTCTCACTTTCAACGATTTACATAAAAACCTTTAAACAAAAATAAGCCATTATGTGGCTTATTTTTTTTCTTTGTGAACTGTTTTTTTATTGCATCTTGGGCAGTATTTATTTACTTCCATTTTTTCTGGATGATTTCTTTTGTTTTTAGTTCCGATATAGTTTTCTTCACCACATTCAGTACATTTAAAAGTAACGTTATCTCTCATTATTTTAACCTCCTGTTTATAAGTCTTACTGATACATATTAGCATAATCAGATTCTAAAATCCAGTGATTTTTTCAAATTCCATATAATTCTACATACTTATCCAAAACCGCCCTGACAACATCGCCAGCGGAATGGCTTGAAGAGTTACCAGAAACATTGACATCCTGACGGTAAGTGAAGCAGGCAAAGGACAGAATCGGCTGATCTGATTCATCGACGATATATCCGATAATCAAATGGTTTGGATGGTCATCGTTGCTTGGATAGTCATAAACTTCCGCAGTCCCTGTTTTCGCATATACTTTATACGATGTACCCGTGAAATAACCGTAAGCGGTCCCACTCGAGCGGGCAACACAGGCCTCCATGCCCAGTTTGATCTGTTCGAATGCAACCGTCTGTTCCGACACGTCATCGAGAATAGTCGTCGGTTTTTCATAAACAAAAATCTTCTCCCCGGTGTCGTCGTAAACATACGCATCTTCCAGAAGGTGCGGCTGAATTCGATACCCTCCGTTTGCCAGGGAGCTTACATATTGGGCAACCTGAATCATTGTATAAGAGTCGTATTGGCCGATGAACTCATCGAGAAGGAAACCTGGACTTGTCGATGAGCCGACGTAACCAAGCTGTTCGTTGGGGATGTCGATCAATGTCTTGACCCCCAATCCCAGCTCGCCTTGGGATTGACGGGCCTGGACAAAGGCTTCGGGATTTATGTACAGTGCATCCCCATAGACGTAGTTTGCTCCCCCAAGCATCATCGCAATCCGGAACATATAGACATTGGAAGACATCGCCATGGCGTCGATCTCGTTGATCAGACCCATGTTTTTCCAAGAGCCTTTCTCCTTGGTGCCCTTTATTTTTATCGGCGTATCCATAAGGTAGGTGTTTGGGGCAATCAGTCCGTATTTGAATCCGATGTAAAGTGAAGAACCTTTAATCGTCGATCCGATCAGATTCGCATCCAGATAGTTCCCTGAAGAATAGTCGTAAACTTCGCCTGTTTCCTTGTTGATTGTCTGTCCGCTCATGGCCAGGACCGATCCGTCATTAGGATCCATCAAGGTCAGAAACATCTTGTTGAAATATTGGTTGCTTGAGTTGTTTTCGATGAGTTCATTGGAGATCAGCTGATCAGCGTATTGCTGCAGGCGCCAGTCGATGGTCAGACGCAAATTCGCCCCTGAGGCTCCGTTCGATATATAATCGATATTCGAATTGCCATACGCGTCATATGTCAGAGTGTAGGAAGAGTCGGTGCCCCGCAGGAGGTCCTCATACTGCTGCTCGATTCCTGAGACCCCGACCCGGGCGTCGTTAGGATAACCGAGGGCCAGGAGCTCATCCTTGATTTCGTAAGGTAGACCTTGCTTCTTGGTGGTTACCTTTCCTAAAACCTGGCGGAATTCGCTGTCGTAATTGTAGGCCCGGGTCCAGTCCTTGGTAACCTGGATTCCTTCGAGCATGTCGAGATTGGAAGCAATCAAACTGGCTTCCTCGATTGAAATGTCCGAGATTATTACTGATGAGGTTCTTGTGTAGTTGATCATGTAGTACAAGCGGGCTTTTTCAAGCTCGTCCTTGGACATGTTCTCGTTTAAAAAATCCTCAGTGATTCTTTCAAGAAGCAGCTTATAGTAGTTATTGTCGTAATTCTCGCTGTCCTTGGCCATCAATTCCTCTTTTTCACTGGCTGAAACAATCGCATCAAGGCTTTCTTTGTAATAATAAATATAATAATCCTTTTTTTCACGCAGAGTGATCTGGGAATCATCGAATTCCACATTCATGCTCAGGAAATTTACGATAGTGTCAATCTGAGTGGAAGTCTGGTCCCCTTTGTAGTAAGCGACATTGATTATATTGGTATTGGATACCAGGGTCGTATAGTTCACATCGACAATATTTCCCCTAGGTGCATCGTTTGTATAAATGGTTCTTCCGTATTTATCGAGAACCAACGAGTAGTGGTCGCTTTTTATCAATTGGATGTATCCGAGCCTGAAAACCAGTGTAAAAATCAAACAAAAGGCGATCACAAAGATCACTTTCAGCCGGAATATGACCAGGTTGTTTATTTTGGTTCGTTCTTCATAGTTTGCCTGGGATATCCCTTCAAACACATGACCCTTAGGTTTTTTCAGTTTAATTTTCATTTTATCACCGTGAATAATTATAACTTAAATGTCCTTTTAAGTAAATGATATTAAACAAGAAACTCCATTATGTGAAATTAACAAAAAAAAGTCCGTTAGGACTTTATTCGAACTCATTGTTGAGGGCGATTTCGCGGATCCATTGGGCGGATTTTTTCTCTTCTCTTTGGTATCCCTTGTCAAGACATACGCGGACAAAACCATAACGGTTCTTGAATGCGTTATACCAAGACCAGTTGTCAATAACACCCCAATAATGGTAGCCAAGGCAATTCGCACCATCTTCGATCGATTTTGCAATCCAGATCAGATGGTCGCGGACGAAATCGATCCGGTAATCATCCTGGATCACACCATCTTGATAATATTTCTCTTCTCCTTCGACTCCCATTCCGTTTTCGGAAATGAAAAATGGCAGATCAGGACATTCCTTTTTGATTTTCATACCGAAGTCATAAATTCCCTGAGGATAGATTTCCCACCCGCGATGGACGTTCATCTTTCTTTCGGGCCAAATATATGGTTTGGCGATCATTGGATTTCCTGATTCGTCAAAATCACAATCCGGTGCCTGAACCCTGGTTGGTTGATAATAGTTGAACCCCAACCAATCGACAACACCTTCAGCTAGGATGGCATCGTCACCAGGACGGCGACCGATGTCGATCTTCCATTTGTTTTCGACAGTGTCGATGACATCTTCTGGAAGATGGCCATGAGCAACAACATCGAGCCACCAGCGGTTGTGCAGTCCGTCGGTCATCCGTACCGCTTCAAGATCCTCAGGTGTTGGATCAGGACGGGTATAAGGTGGGGCGAAACAGTTGATCATCCCGATTTTGGCATCCTGGTCGATCTTATCGGCAGCCTTGAGTTTGCGGAAGTTGTGCACCGCCAAGCTGTGAGCCAGCGTGATGTTGTATTGCACCTTGATCGAAGTTGAGAAGTCTTTTACATACGGGTACCAGTTGCCATGGAGATATTGTTGTTCCGGTTCGACAATCGGCTCGTTGAAGGTGAACCAGTATTTGACTTTATGTCCGAATTCCTCCATCGCGATCTTCACGAAGTTGGCATAAGCTTCGACGATTTCCCGATTGGCCCAGCCTCCTTTTTGGTAAAGGTATTCTGGCATGTCGAAATGGTACATGTTCATGAAGATGTCGATCTTGTTTTCGTTGGCACAGTCAATCAGTTTGTGGTACCAGGCGGCTCCGGCAGGATTGAGTTTGCCATCACGATCGATCAGCCGGGTCCATTGCATTGAAGTGCGGAATGATTTGAAGTTCAGGCTTTTTAGCAATTTGATATCTTCTTCGTACCGGTGGTACATGTCATTGCCCACATATGATCCGACATTGTTGAAGAACTTGTTTATCTCCAGATCCGATGTCATATCCCAATAAGAACGCAAACGTCCTTCGATATTATAGGCACCTTCCGTCTGGGGACCGCTCATTGCAGCCCCAAAGAAAAAATCTTTTGGTAATTTGTAAGTCATATTATTCCTCCTTTTGAGTTGATTATAATATGGATAGTCTTTTAAGTCAATAAGTACCATACTTTTAGATATAATATTTAATCCTTTGTTTTTACGTATAAAAAAATAACTCGTTACCGAGTTATTCATCAACAGATAGGATGGCCATGAAAGCTTCCTGGGGAATCTCAACTGATCCGACAGCTTTCATTCGTTTTTTACCCTCTTTTTGTTTCTCCAACAGCTTCTTCTTACGTGAAATGTCGCCGCCATAACATTTGGCCAATACGTTTTTGCGCATCGCCTTGATTGTGGTTCTGGCGATTATTTTACCCTGCAGGGCTGCTTGGACAGGAACTTCGAACATTTGTCTTGGAATAAGCTCTTTGAGCTTTTCACAAATGACTTTTCCTTTGTTGTAGGCAAAATCCTTGTGGACGATAGTCGACAGGGCATCGACAACTTCGCCATTGAGCATTATGTCCATCTTTTGGAGTTTGCTTGTCCGGTAACCAATCATCTCATAATCAAATGAAGCGTAGCCTTTGGTTGAAGATTTAAGCTTGTCAAAAAAATCATAGACGATTTCTGAAAGTGGCAAATTATAGACAATGTTGCGTCGAGTGGCGTCTATATATTTGATGTCGACGTATTCGCCCCTCTTGTTTTGACAAAGTTCCATGATCGCTCCGACATACTCGTCCGGTGCCATGATAGATGCTTTAACATAAGGTTCCTGAATATGGTTGATTAGCTGGGGTGCCGGCATCAGTGATGGGTTGTCGACAACAATCATCGACCCATCGCTTTGATAGACGTGGTAGCTAACCGAAGGTGCGGTCGCAATCAATTCCAAATCGAATTCGCGTTCAAGCCGCTCCTGGATGACATCCATGTGGAGCAATCCTAAAAATCCGCAACGGAATCCAAAACCTAAAGCTTGGGAAGTTTCCGGTTCGAAAATAAGTGATGAATCTGAAAGTTTCATCTTTTCCAACGCTTCACGCAAATCCTTGTATCTGGCATTGTCGATAGGATACAAACCGCAGAACACCATTGGATTCAATTGGCGATATCCTGGAAGTTGGACTTTGCTTTCATTTTCCAATGTGGTTATCGTATCCCCGACATGGACATCTTCGATGTTCTTGATAGAGGCGGAAATCCAGCCGACTTCACCTGTAACCAATTCATCTTTCTTGACTTCTTTTGGAGTTCTCACTCCGACTTCGACAACCTCATATTCGGCGTTTGTTGCCATGAATTTTATCGTGTCCCCGACTTTTATTTTGCCTTCGACAATCCGGACGAACACCATTACCCCGCGGTAGGCATCGTAAAACGAGTCGAAGATCAAGGCTTGAGTCGGATTGTCGATTGAGCCCTGCGGAGCAGGCACTTCATTGACAATCATCTCCAGAACATCTTCGACGTTGAGACCACTTTTTGCGGAAATCAATGGCGCGTGTTCAGCTGGAAGACCAATCACTTCCTCAATTTCCTGGATAACCCGCTCAGGGTCCGCGCTTGGCAAATCCACCTTGTTGATTACCGGCAAAATTTCCAAGTTGTTGTCTAGTGCCAGATATACATTGGCCAGCGTCTGTGCCTCCACTCCCTGAGCGGCATCAACAACCAGAATCGCCCCTTCACAAGCTGCCAGTGATCTTGACACCTCATATGTGAAGTCGACATGACCCGGAGTGTCGATAAGGTGGAAGATATATTCATTTCCATCTTTGGCCGTATATTTCAATTGAACGGCATTCAATTTTATTGTAATTCCTCGTTCTCTTTCTAAATCCATGCTATCTAAAAGCTGAGCTTTCATTTCCCGCTCGCTTACTGTTTTAGTTAACTGTAAAATCCGATCGGCTAAGGTACTTTTACCATGGTCGATATGCGCGATAATCGAGAAATTACGTATTTTACTTTGATCTAAAGTCAATTTGTTCACCCACTTTCACATAGTGATTATATCAAAAAGCGCAAGTGATGACAATTAATTATTTTGATTCTTATTCGCTCTTGAAATAGCGGTCCATAAAGGAAATTTTTTCGCAGATTATATTCATCTGTGTTCCCGATTCGCAAGAAATCCGCCCCTTTATTCCCAGCTTGCTACCCTCCTTGCAAAGGGAATGGGCCATATATGCCGGCTCCGACCATAAAACAACCGGGACACAAATATATCTGTCTTCCGGGCGCTCGAACGATGGATCGGTTTCAATTTTTAAAGTAATTATAGTTTCCTGGTTTCCCTTTGCAGTCGTTTTCATTTCATGAATTTTTTCGATTATTCCTACCAATGATACCTCGTTTAGCATTATCTTCCTCTTTTCTCAAATTTAGTAATACAGATACATATCTGACTATCGCAACTACGATAGAAGATATTCACATCAAAGTCACAATGTGATTTGGCGGTTTCTAGTGTGCTATATGGTTTTCGACAAATGATATCTTCTCACATACCAGCTTGAAATTGCAGATATCATCGACACCAAGACGGCCTTTGACGGCAATCATGGTGCCTATGGTACAATAGTCATTGAGCATGCTTGCATTTCCTTCGTTGATGACTACCGGAATATGGTCATAAATGGTTTGATGATCGGTGACGTACTTGCTCCGTTCGACCTTTATAATTACACGTGTTTCTTTAAGCCCCCTCTCATTAGTATAGCTTTTTGAAATATCGGATATCTTCCCGACGATTACAGCTGAGTTTAACATTTTCTTTCTCCTTTCTATTTAAAGTGTCCAGCCGGATGATTTTGCAAAATCCTATATATGTTTTCGGTTATTTGCAATAACATGTAGTTGATTCACCTCCCCTAAATCTCATCATACCTTGTATTTGTAGGCGCGTCAAATTCGCCAGAATGCAAAAAAAGTGATTTCAAGGGGGGTAATTTCCATATATGGAAGCGCTTCACAGTGTTTGTAACACTCAAATTACACATGATACTAAAATTGAAGCTTGATTGACTTAAAATCGCATATATGTCTTATATTTTTCAAATATTGAAAATCGTAAAATAAACTTACAGTTAAAAACTTATGAATCGATTTTTCTGGCTCTTGATTAGTTTGTGTGGTAGCTAAAATGCTTCAAACCCTTATTATTACTCGGTTTTAGTATTGAAAAAGCATACATTTTTCTGTAAGATTTTTTTGCTAAAGAAAAATCTAAAATACAGAGGTAAATGTATGCTTAATAAAAGAATAATCAAGAATCTACTCAATGTCAAGCACACAATAATTGATGACGTGAAAATGACGGCCGATAACTCCCTCGTAGTACATGTTCACCCATCAAAGGGCCACCAATGTCGTTGTGGAATCTGCGGTAAGAAATCCAAGTTTTATGATAACGGTCGGGGACGCCGTCAGTGGCGCTCTTGCGATTTCAATAGCACCATGGTTTATCTCGAAGCCGATGCTCCACGGGTAAAATGCAAAGACCATGGCGTAGTGACTGCAAGTGTGCCTTGGGCAAGACATAAGTCCCGCTTCACCTATGATTTTGAACAGCTGGTTGCCTGGTTATCTTTGAATTGTTCAAAGAAAGCTGTTTCTCAGCTACTTCGTATTTCGTGGAACACCATTGGACCGATTATTATCCGGATCAAGGCATCACTTGATCCCAATCCAAACTCTCGATTCGATGGGCTTAAAAGAATCGGGATTGATGAAACCAGTTATCGCAAGGGCCATAAATATATGACTGTGGTAGTTAACCATGATACCGGTAAAGTTATATGGGTGGCTAAAGGTCACGGTAAATCAGTATTAACCAAGTTCTTTGAGTTGTTGATTAAGGAACAACGTAAAAGTATAGAACATGTCACCGCCGACGGTGCACGTTGGATTGCTCTTTGCGTCGAAGAGTACTGTCCTACAGCAGTCCGGTGCATTGACCCTTTTCACGTTGTGCAATGGGCAATGGATGCCGTTGATTAGTTCGGCGCGAGGCATGGCAAAAAGCCCGTAAACAAGCGAGAAATCAGGAAAAACGATCGCCTGGTCGGCCACGAAAAGATGCTCCGCCAAAGGATTAGGCAGCCTCAAAAATCAAGGGTTCCAGATACGCTCTAGGTAAAGCGCCTGAAAATCTGACAGATAACCAAAAAGCCAAGATAGAGATGATTGCCAAGTCCGATAATCGTCTTTATCGATCATATCTACTCAAAGAAAAGATCCGACTAATATTTCAGATGGATGAAGTCGTAGGACGCGAGGAACTTGATGCATGGATCAAGTGGGCCCAACACTGTCGTATTCCTGAATTCGTGGAGCTTCAGCGTAAGATTCGACGCCATTACGATGCGATTATTGAAACCCTTAGAAGTGGGCTATCAAACGCAAGGATTGAAGCTGTAAACAACAAGATCAAGCTATCCATCCGGATGGCATATGGTTTTAGAAACATGGACAACATGATTGACATGATTATGCTTAGATGTTCTGATATTAAAATCCAATTACCTTGGCAGTGATGTTGATGTCAATCGATACTTAGTTGGATTATTTACCACACAAACTGATGAAGCCTCATTTTTCATTTTTCTATAGAATATTGTTTTCACAAAAAAAGCTATCCGTTTTGGATAGCTTTCACTCGATATTTTCGACAACCACATATGTGATCGCCATCTGCTTCTCATGAGAAATGGAAACATGGGCATTGGGATAATTCAAAAAAGGTCTTCCGTTTTCATCATTGAGCAACGTCAGTGATTTGTACGTGTGCTCAAGATTGAGATGACTGGTCGCCTTGTAGAAAGATTCTTTGACTGAAAATCGGGTCCCCAGATACTGCCTTTTGATGTTTTTATTGGTGATTTTCCGGTATATTTCCAGTTCCGGTTCGGACAGGACTTTTACCGCCAACCGATCGTCATCGACATTGATCCTGGTAAGATCGACTATGTCGCAGCCAATTCCTACAATCATCAGTTTTTGAATTTGTCGTACAAATTCATCAGTTCCTCAAGAGAAGTATCGTCCTTGATTTCCTCAGTCACTGAGGGGGTGTCCTTCTTGCTTTCCTTGAAATCCAATCTGAATTCGCCGGTTCTTTCTTCGATTATTTTCAAATCGGCATCCGTATCATCAATCATTTTGGCAATGTTCCGGATATTGTCCTCAACCGACTCGTCTTTTATTTCAACTGGTTCTGGCTGGGCCATGGCTTCGCTGGCCACTTTGATCTGATCAACCTTTTTTGACAGATCTGGGATGATATCCTTCGGTTCCGCTTTTGGTTCCGGTTCCTCTTCTTCAACAGGTACATAAAAAGGTGAGAAGACATTGATCAAGCCGTCTTCTTTGGGTGCCTTGATTTTCTTTTTTTTCACTTCATCCTTATGGTCGTCCGATTGACTGCCATTGCACTTGCCATATATCGGAGAAATGACCTGGGTCATCTTATATTCTTCAACTTTTGGTTTGTCCTCTTTGGTAAACTGATTCTTCAAATCAAAATCAGCCTTTTTGTTAGCGCCGGCTTTTTCCGCCTTTTCGACAACCAGGTCTTCAGGAACCAGGGTTTTTGTCTTTTGTTGGGGCTCAACGCTTACCGGTTGCACCTTTGAGGTGACTTTTTCCTGACGTCTTTTTTCGACAATCAAATCGGGAGTGGGATCTTCCTCTTCTTTAAAAAGATTTATAAAACTCTTAAACATTTAGCTCACCATACCTTTTATAAAAATTTTCTCCGACACTATATAGATTTTCATCCAATACAAGGATTCCTTCATAAGGAATATCTAGAAGATTAAGCTCGATGCTGCTGCAAATCATCCCGGCGCTGGGCTGACCACGCAATTTTGACGGTTTGATAATCAACCCGCTGGGCATAACCGCATTTTCCTCGGCCACTACTACCAGCTGGTCTTTAGCGATGTTTTTGGCTCCGCAAACTATCTGCACTTGCTCGTACCCTTTGTCGACTTGGCATACATGGAGATGGTCAGAGTCGGGATGAAGCTCACACTCAACAACTTTGCCGACAATGAAGTGGTCATTGAAATCACTCGATACCTCTTCTAGTCCATTTGATTTGAGTATATTATTTAGTTTTTCAACGAAATCGGGCGTTATTTCGATTTTTCCGTTGCCCAGCTTATCGAAATGCTTAGAGGCATTCAACAAGTTGTAGCCGATGGTTTTTTGGCCGTCTTTTAAAACGACCAGATCACCTACAGTTTCAATCACACTGGTGGTTCCTGATCCCAGACGAACCAACAGCACATCACCTGAACCTTCAAAATTATAAAAAGCATGTAACAACATTAATATTCCCCCAGACTGTTAATGAAATCTTGAACTTCTTGTTTTGTTTTTCTTTGTTTGGATATGAACGTTCCAATCTTTTTCCCATCCTTATATGCGATAAATGAAGGGATTCCCATAATCCCGTTTTCCACGCAAATATCCAAAAGCTTGTCGCGGTCGACATAGTACCATTGATATTCCTGATTGTCACATACCAGCTGGTCCAAAAACTGTTTGAGAAAAAGACAGTCACCGCACCAATTGGCAGAGAAAAGAACAATCGACTTAGGTGTCTTTTCAATAAGTTCGTAGTAATCTTGAACACTTTGAATCTCAATGATAGTTTTCATCTAGTACCTCACGATAGCCTTGTAGATTGGTCCAAACTTACTGAACTTTCTTTCGTATTCGGTTTGGATATTGGTTTCGTTCTCTTTGGAATTATGCAAATCGAGACTGACATATTCAAGATGCATTGGATAGGCGCTGAATGTGACCAATGAGTATTCAAACAGCAACCTGTTGTCGGTCTTGAATTCGATGATTGCATCGTTGTCGAGAACCTTCTTGTATATATCCAAAAATTGAGGTGAAGTCAGGCGCCTTTTCGCATGTCTGCTTTTAGGCCAAGGATCCGAGAAGTTGAGGAACAGCTTGGCAACTTCGCCATAGGCAAATATTTCCTCAAGAAGGCTCGCGTCAAATTTGATGACCCTCAGATTTGGAAGCGCCGGCGATTTGTTTATTTTGTTCACTGCCGCTGCCAGCACCGAGGGATATCTTTCAATACCGATGAAATTGACATCAGGATATGCCTGGGCATTGCCATAGACGAAATCGCCCTTGCCCATTCCCACTTCGATAAAGATGGGGTTATCGTTGTTGAAAAGTTCCTTCCATTTGCCGCGATGCTTCTCCGGTTCCAAAACAACCAGGTTATTGTTTTCTTTTAAAATATCCATTGCATTTGGATTATTTCGAAGTCTCATTTGTATTCTCCTTAAATTTGATTATATCATAGATTTTCTTTCAAGTCGATTAATTCTTGTTCAGTTAGTTTACGAAATTCGCCCAATTGTAAGTTTTCATCCAATTTCAGGTCTCTGATCTGGATTCTTTTGAGATATAATACTTCGGAACCGATCGCCAGAAACATTTTCTTGACTTGATGGAACTTCCCTTCTGTTATCTCAACTTCAACAATCGAATAGTCTTCATTGGCTTCCAATATCTTCAAACGTGAACTCTTGCACTTATAGCCGGTATCGATGGTGATACCTTCCTTGAACAGTCCGATGTGCTCATCGGTTATCTCACCTTTGACCTTGGCATAATATATTTTGGCATGCTTGCGCCGGGGCGCCATCAGCAAATGGGCAAAACCGCCGTCATTTGTGATCAGCAACAAACCTTCTGTGTCCTTGTCGAGACGTCCGACCGGGAACAATTCATAGTTGTCATAGCCTTCGATCAAATCAATAACCGTCTTGTGAACCTGATCGACAGTGGCGCTTATGTAGCCGGCAGGTTTGTTGAGCATGAAATAAACAAAAGTCTCATGGACAACCTCGACATCATCCACGTAAACCTTCTCCACTTTGGGATCTATTTTCAAATCATCTTTCTTGATTACTGTTTTATTTACTTTTACATGGCCCTTGCGGATCATCTGTTTAACCTCTTTGCGGGTTCCATATCCAGTGTTGGATAACAATCGATCTAATCTTACCTTCATAATACCACCTTAAAAAATCTTCCATAATTATATCAAAATTTCACCAATATTAATATTAGTTTTTTTTAATTCAACATACTAAATGAAAAAAGGTCAAATGACCTTTTTACATATCAATGGTGATGGTGAAGTTCACCTGATAATCATTGTCAGGTGCAAGCTCCACAACACTTTCCTTCTCTTTGAACTCTCCTGCAAAACCTTCGTAGTCGATATGTCCAACCCATGGTTCAATCGCAAGCAGGCCGCCTACGTGCTTGCTTGCCCACAGCCCCAAATGGTCGAAACCGGTCATGGTCATATGGATTGCCTTGTCGTGTTTGATCGACTTCAGGGAAACGGTCTGCGACTTGAAGTTTTTAAAAACTATCGCATCGTTGGCAAAAAGGCTTTGTCGGACAAAGAAGCGCCGTTCGTTTTCAAAAAACGGTCTGGTTTCATAAGACATGCATTTCTTTTCAGGAAGAAGAACTTTCTGATTTAGCGTTTCCTTTTGCGAGAATTCAATGTAATAATCGTCGCTGGATTCACCATCGATGAACGGGCAGGCAAAAGCCGGATGTCCGCCAATCTGGAAATAGATGTCCTGGCTGTCGGTGTTGATGACCTTGCAGGTGCAGCTAAGCGAGCAACCGTCAAGTTCATAGGATACAACAAGTTTGAACTGGTATGGATACTGGGTAATGATTTTATCGTTCGATTCCAAAGTGAAATCGACCCGCACCGGGCTTACTTGCTCCGTATTGAAGACATTGTGACGTGCGAAGCCATGTTGGGTGAGATGGAACTCCTGAGAGTTGATGCGGTATGTGTCATTATTTACCGCTCCGACTATCGGGAAAAGGATCGGTGCCGAAGAGCCCCACAACGACTTGTCTCTTTTCCACATGTAATTGATATTGTCTTCTTTCCCGATGATGCTGACGATCTCGGCACCTAAGGGATTCAATTCTACTTTCAACTTATCATTCTCTAAAAATGGCATAATTTTCTCCTTTGTATGTTGCTTTAGTAATTATAACAAAGTTTTGCCTGCTTGTTAAGGATCCGGGCAACAAAAAAGGCTGCAAAAGCAGCCTAAGTCGATTATTTTTGAGAATCTTTTTCATGTAGTTCGCTGATTATCTTTTCGATCTTGTTACCGTATTCAACGGACTCGTCGATCTTGAAAATAAGTTCGGGAACCTTGCGAACCTTTAGCTTTTTCGCCAATAAAGATCGAATGTAACCAGACGATTTTTCCAGCGCTTCAAGGCCGCGGCGTTTGTCGTTTTCATTACCTAGAAACGTCACGAAGACTTTCGCAAACGACAAATCATTTGTAGTCTCAACCGCAGTTACGGTTACAAACCGCAAGTTGCGATCTCTGACTTCGGTCCGAAAAATCAAAGAGAGTTCTCTTTGAATTGTTCCATTTAATTTCTGGATTTTAACAGACATGTTAACACCTATCTTTCTACTTCTTCCATGATGTAACCTTCGATTACATCGCCTTCTTTAACATCATTATAATTTTCAATGCTCAACCCGCATTCGAATCCGGTGTTTACCTGCTTTACATCATCGGTGAAACGACGCAGTGATCCAAGTTTACCTTCGTAAATGACGATACCGTCGCGGATCAGGCGGATGCCGCTGTTTCTTAACAGGTATCCATCAGTCACATAACATCCGGCAACGTTCCCGACTTTGGAAACCTTGATTACCTGACGGACTTCGGCTTGACCAGTCACTTTTTCCTTGAATTCAGGAGCAAGCATTCCAGTCATCGCGGCTTCAATCTCTTCAATCATCTTGTAGATGATGTTGTGCAGGTGGATTTCCACGCCTTCTTCCTCGGCCTTTTGACGGACTTTGGCGTTTGGACGGACATTGAAACCGTAAATAATGGCTTTGGATGCGCTAGCCAAAAGGACATCCGATTCGGTTATTGAACCGACTGTAGAACGGATTACGTTGACACGAACACCGTCGATATCGATCTTGTTCAACGAAGCCTTCACCGCTTCAGCTGTACCTTGGACATCGGCTTTAACGATAATGTTCAAATCGATGATCTGACCGTCTTTGATTTGTGAATACAGGTCATCCAACGACATTGCGGCATTGCTTGAGCGTTGTTCTTCCTGTTTTGCCTTGAGACGGGTTTCCCCTACCGAACGGGCTTTTTTCTCAGAATCAAATACCTTGAATCTATCACCGGCACCAGGTACGTCACTCAATCCGGTGATTTCCACTGGAGTACCAGGCAATGCGGATTTGATTATGCGGCCGCGGTCGTCAAGCATCTGACGGACCTTACCGAATGTTGTTCCGACGACAATCGGATCTCCTGAACGCAATGTTCCGTTTTCAACAAGCAAAGTTGCAACCGGTCCGCGACCTTTGTCTAGCTTACCTTCAATTACGGTACCATAAGCCAACCGCTTAGGGTTTGCTCTATAATCCTGCAATTCAGCCACTACTGTCAATGTTTCCAGCAATACATCGATTCCTATGTTCATTTTAGCGGAAATCTCGCAGTAAACCGTATCGCCACCCCATTCTTCAGGCATCAGTCCTTCTTCGGACATAGCACCCTTGATCCGTTCGACATCGGCACCTTCCTTGTCAATCTTGTTGATGGCAACAACGATAGGAACACCGGCTGCTTTGGCATGGTCGATTGCTTCTCTTGTTTGAGGCATCACTCCATCATCTGCCGCGACAACGATTATTACGATGTCGGTAACCTGAGCCCCGCGGGCACGCATCGCCGTGAATGCTTCATGGCCCGGTGTATCCAGGAACGTGATTTTCTTACCATCAACGGCTACCTGGTATGCCCCGATATGTTGGGTGATTCCACCGGCTTCGCCTTCTGCCACAGTGGTTTTTCTGATTGTATCCAACAATGTGGTCTTACCATGGTCAACGTGCCCCATGATCGTAACAACTGGACAACGAGTAACCAGATCCTCTTCCTTGTCCTCTTCAATAAACTCTTCAAAATTATTTTCATCCACTTTGATTTCTTTTTTGGTCTCAAAACCGTATTCCAAGCAGATCAATTCAACTTGTTCATCTGTTAAAGGTGTATTAATTGTTACCATGATTCCCAGTAAGAATAAAACTTTGATTATTGAAGCGGGTTGTTGTCCCACTTTTTCAGCCAGTTCGCTGACAGTGATCCCGTCTTCATAAACGATAAAGCCGTCAACCAATTGCGGTTCCAATTTTTTTGGAGCAGCAGGTCTTTTGCCTTTTCCTCCTCGTTTATTATGTTTGTTTTGATTCTTGTTTACTTTCGCCATAATATCACCTACCCATTTCTTTTTTTATTTTAGCATAGAATCCTTTATCCATTATTCCAACAGCCATCCGATTGTTTTTTCCAATCGCCGCTGAAATTTCCTCACTATGATATTTTTCTATAAATTCGACATTGTAAAATTTACATTTATCGCTGATCTTTTTTTTCGTGTTATCGCTAGCATCGCTAGCGATAATCACAAAATAGACTTTGTTTTTTCGAATATCTTCGATTAAGGTCGAGCCGGTGGATATCTTCCCAGCCCTATTACATAATCCTAATGTACCTTTGATTTGGTTATCCATTGACATATTTTTTCAATTCCTCGTAAATTTCCTCAGGAATTTCACACGATAACGACTTGTTCAAACTTCTTCTTTTCTTTGCAAGCTCAATCGCTTCCAACGAGCGTTTCAGGTATGCTCCGCGGCCATTGAGTTTGCCGGTAGGGTCAATCATGATTTCCCCTTCCTTGTTTTTGACAACTCTGATCAATTCTTTTTTTGGCAGTTGTTCATTGGTGGCAACACATTTTCTTAATGGTATCTTCCGCATTGAAATTCTCCTTAGTCGTAATATTCGTCATAAGCATCATAGTCAATATCTTCATCGTATTTGCTATCATACTCGTAACCGTCTTCTTTTTCTTCTTCTTCAGTTACCACAACGGCTTGCTTATCTTCAGTTCCCGCCCCAATCTCATCTTGGAAATCAGCCAGTTTTTTAAGTATTTCCGACTGTTCCTCATTGAGTTGCTTGCGTTTTTCAGGAGGTTTGCGCACCGCTTTGGCTTTTTCTGCCGCTTCATGGCTTGCAACCGTATCTTCATGCTCCTCAACCACTTTGGCAGGTTTTGGTTCAACAACCGGCTCAACTTTTTTGGTTTCAACAGCGTTCATCATCAGTTCTTTGAAATCCTCGAATGAAGCTTGAGGTTGTTCCTTTTGCTTTTGGGCGAAAAGGTTCATTTCGTTCGCTTCTGATAGTGACTTGATGTCGATTTTCCATCCCGTCAGGTGCACCGCCAGGCGGGCATTCTGACCTCTTTTACCGATTGCCAAAGACAGCTGGTTGTCTGGGACAATGACAGTTGCCGAATGCTTTTCATCATCGAAAATAACGGATGTCACATCGCTTGGAGCCAGGGCGTTGGTGATAAAAGTCACCGGATCTTCCGACCATTCAATGATGTCGATCATTTCTCCGCTTAGTTCGTCAACAACGTTTTTGACACGTGAACCTTTAGGCCCTACACATGAACCGACCGGATCGATGTTTTCGTCGCGTGAATAAACCGCAATTTTGGTTCTGTCACCAGGCTCGCGGGATACCGCCTTGATTTCCACCAGACCGTCGAAAACCTCAGGAACTTCAAGTTCGAACAACCTTTTAACGAAGTTCGGATCGGTACGGGAAACGATAAGGTGTGTTCCTTTTGTATCGCGGTCTACTTCCGCCACATAAACTTTTGTCTTGGTTCCTTCAACCAGCTCCTCATTAGGGATCTGGTTGGCTTTCGACAAAAAGGCACCGATTTTGCCAATCTGGATGATGGCGAACCGTGGTTCGACCCGTTCGACAGTTCCGGTAAGAATCTCGTCTTTTTTATCATGGAATTCTTCGTATAGAGCTTCTTTTTCGGTCTCCCTTATTTTTTGACGGAACAATTGCTTGGCTTGGTTTGCCGCCAACCGTGAAATAATCTCCACATCAATTTCAGTTTCGATTATATCGCCGACTTTGTAACTTGAATCAATTTCATGAGCTTCATCAAGACTCATTTCGATATCTTCATCATCAAGGTTGTCGACAACTGTCCTAATCTCGAACAATCTGAATTGTCCGGTTTTTGGATTGAGATCCACACGAACATTGGCTTCAGGGCTCAAATAGATTTTTTTGTATGATTTTTCAATAGATTCTTTGAGCATGTCCAAGAAGACATCCTGTTCAATCCCTTTTTCTTCGCATAATGCATTCAATGCATTCATAAATTTCTTACTAGCCATGATTCCTCCTAAAATTTGATAGCTAAGCGAATAAACTTAATGTTGTCATAGTTTACAGTGCATTTCTTTTTGATATTTTTCAGACGGTACTCGATTTCGATGTTCTTAGATTCATCGGCATTCAAAATTGTACCCTCAACTTCATCCAATCCCTGGGTCGGGTTGTTGAACTTGGCGTAAACATAGCTTCCGACGTGTTTGACAACCGCATCAAAAGTTTTCAACGGTTTTTCCGCTCCGGGCGATGAAACCTCAAGATAATACTCATCTTTGATCGGATCCTTTTCATCCATCAGTGCGGAGATTGCTTCGGATACTGTCACACAGGTATCCATATCCAAAGACCCCTCGTTCTTTTCGATATATATCCTCAAGAAAAAATCATTGCCTTCCTTGACATATTCGATGTCGTCTAGATAGACATCGTTGGCCATCAAAATCCCTTGAATCATTTCTTTTATATTATCAAGCAAATTCATAAAATCACCTCTTTCCAATAATAAAGAGTGGGTTTCCCCACTCGTTACGTCATATTTATAAAATTATTGTAACACATACATTTGATTGATGCAACTATAATGTTAAAATAAACTCATTTGATTTTTTTCTTGCAGATCCTTAAATACACCCATGTTTTCGAGTGTTTTTACATGCGAATTGTTCAATTTAGTCCGTCTGATTACATCTTCTTTGGAAATGAACGGTTTAATTTCACGCGCCTCGACCACGGTGTTGGCCACGTTCGCTCCAAGAGCGTCGACCGCCGCAAATGGCGGAACCAGTCCTTTTGGATCGACGGGATCGAGAATGAACTTGTCACTTGATGAATACTCAAGGCTGATCGGGCTGAAATGGAAACCGCGTTCGATCATTTCAAGGGCAATCTCGAACATGTCGGAAAGCCCGATTTCCTTGTTGCTGGCCTGATTGGTCGACTTGAGTTCATTTAATTCCTTGTAGCGTTTGATGATGGCTTCCTTGCCGCGGATCAATGTGTCCACCTCGAAGAAATCGCATCTGGTCGAAAAGTAAACCGCGTAATATTCCCTAGGATAATATACTTTCCACCAAGCCACCCGGATCGCCGAAAGGACATATGCCACGGCATGGGCTTTTGGGAACATGTATTTGATCTTTTTGCAGGAATCGATGTACCACTGGGGCACATTGTGTTCGCGCATCAGTTCCTCGTACTTCTTCTCCGGGAACACACCAGGAGCTTTCCCCTTACGGACGCATTCCATGATGTCAAACGCATCCTTATTTGGAAGCTTCTTGTCGATAAGATAAGTCATAATATCGTCACGACAACCGATAACTTCCGAAAGCGTGCAGGTCCCGTCCTTGATCAGCTTTTCCGCATTGCCAAGATAGACATCGGTCCCATGGGACAATCCGGATATGATGACCAGGTCATTGAATGATTTAGGCCGGGTTTGCTTGAGCATGCCCCGGACAAAGGTTGTTCCAAATTCGGGCAGACCCAATACGCCTAAAGAGACGTTGATGTATGATAAATCGATGCCCAGGCTTTTGGTGCTCGTGAAAAGCTCCATGACCTTCTGGTCGTTGGTCGGAATCGATTTCGGGTCGATTTTGGTCAGATCCTGCAGGGCCCTGATCACGGTAGGATCGACGTGGCCTAAAATATCCAGCTTCAACACATTGTCATGGATCGCATGGAAATCGAAGTGGGTCGTCCTCCAGGCCGCACTGATATCGTCGGCCGGGTACTGGATTGGAGTGAAGTCATAGACATCCATGTAGTTGGGAATAACGATAATCCCACCCGGATGCTGTCCTGTTGTCCTCTTGACCCCCTCACAACCAGAGGCGATCCGTTCGAGTTCGACCGAACGGATCTGGTCTTCTTTGCCTAGCAGTTCGGCGTAGCCTTTGGCATACCCATAGGCTGTTTTGGAAGCGACCGTGGAAATCGTCCCGGCTCGAAACACGTTGTCGACCCCGAAGATAACCTTGGTGAATTCATGGGCCTGGGGCTGATAGTCGCCGGAGAAGTTCAAATCGATATCCGGTACCTTGTCCGCATTGAATCCCAGGAAGGTCTCGAAGGGAATATTGTGGCCATCGCCTTTTAGCTGGTGGTTGCATTTGGGACATTGCTTGTCTGGCAAATCATATCCCGATGCGACACTGCTGTCCTCGATGAATTCGCTGTATCGGCAATTTGGACAGACATAATGGGGCGGAAGCGGATTGACCTCGGTGATGTTCGACATCGTAGCGACGAAAGACGATCCTACCGATCCACGTGATCCTACAAGATAGCCATCGTCATTGGATTTTTTTACCAGAAGGTGGGAAATGTAATAGATGACCCCGAAGCCGTGCTTGATAATGTTGTTGAGTTCCTTTTCAAGGCGGCTTTGGACGATTTCCGGCAGAATTTCACCATATGTCTGATGGGCTGTCTCATAACAGATTTTTTTGAGATTCTCATCGGCACCTTCAATTTTAGGTGTGAAAAGCTTATCATGAACCGGTTTGATTACCTCGACCATGTCAGCGATGGCGTTGGTATTTTCAACGACCATCTCGTAAGCCAGCTCTTCGCCCAGCCATTTGAAAGATTCAAGCATCTCTTCGGTGGTTCGAAGCATCTGGTTTGGTGTCCAGGCATCGGGCCGTTTGCGCGCGCAAAGGTAATGGGCCCGGTGGTTCAAGCCGATAGTCGGGTTTGCGATAAAGACATCACGATATATTTTGTCTTTGGCGTCGAGGAAATGGACATCACCTGAAGCCACAACAATCTTCTTGAGTTTTTTTGCCATTTTGATGATCCGCAAAATCGACACTTTCAAATCATCCTGTGACCCGATTTTGCCTCGGTCGACCAGATGATAATAATCCTCAAGCGGATTTATCTCGATGTAGTCGTAGAAACTCATAATTTTTTCCAATTTTTTGTCCGAGCTGTTCAAGCCGGCTTCAAAAAGTTCGGAGTTGAACGGCCCTGAACCGAAAATCATCCCCTCGCGGTAATGTTCCAGCCGATCCTGAGGAATTTTTGCATTCTGGTCGAGATAAATGGTGTTCGATTCGCTGATTGCCTTGAACATGTTTTTAAGTCCGGTAGCGTTCAGGGCGATGGCACTCATCGGGTAGGAAAAGACCAGCTTGTGGATATTCGTCACTTCAAGATTGGCCAGGTCCCCTAGCTGGTAGCGACCACTTTGCATGAACTGGTGGAGTATCACATTCAACAAATTGGCGAGTACTTCGGCATCGTAGTCGGCACGATGGGCCACCCCGTCATCATATGATATGCGGAAAACCCGACAACATTGCCCCAAACGATACGATTTCATCGGCTTCAGGAATCCCTTGCACAAGGCCAAAGTGTCGATAATCGGATTTTCAATCTCATCATGGCCGTTGGCTAGAAAAACCTCGTTCAAAAACCCGATATCGAATTGGGCATTGTGGGCCACCAGGATCGAATCCTTGAAGAATTCCTTGATCTGCTCGATCCGGTCCTTGATTGGCGGTTCATTCTGGACCATGGCATTGGTGATGCTTGTCAATTTTGAGATATAGTCCGGAATCGGTTTTTCGGGATTGACAAAGAATTGCAACCGGTCGACAACCTCACCGTTTTTTATTTTTACAGCACCAAATTCGGTTATGCCATCATGGATGACGGAAAGTCCGGTGGTCTCCAAGTCGAAACACACATAGGTGGCATCCTCAATTGACATTTCCCGGAAATTGTAAACGATATTGAATTCGGAATCGATCTTATTGAACTCGACCCCATAGAGGATTTTTATTTTGCCTCCGGCGCTGCTCTGGCATTCGGGAAATGCCTGGACATTGGCACGGTCGGTGATTGCGATGGCCGGGTGGCCCCATTCGATTGCCCGGTTTATATAGTCTTTCGCGTTGGAAATCCCGTCCATTGCCGACATTTTCGAATGGACTGAAAGTTCAACCCTTTTTACCGGCGCATTGTCCTGGCGTGTTGGTGGTCCCTTGATTATCTCGACGTCCTTGGCAAAAACGATTGTCTCTTTGGCAAAATCATCATAGCGAAGCTCGCCACAGACCCGAACCCAGACTTTGCCTTTGGAAAGGACTTTTATCGACTCGCTGTTTGTCTTGTTCTCGAAGCGTTTGACAAGGATTGATGACGTGTAGTCGGTCACTTTCAAGGTCTGGATTTTCGTCTTTTTGCGCGTCTGTATTTCCTCCACGCCAAAAACATAACCCTCGATCATGATATTGGGCTCCATCGTACCAGCGTGAATCTCGTCAATCTGGTATTTGATGGCTGATTTGGCCGAGTAGTTGAAATAGCTTTTCTTGACCGGCACTTCGGTCTTTTGCACTGTTGGGGTAATGACCGCTGTGGCTTCGACCGGGGATGTCATCTCCTTGATCAACTCCTGGTATTTGGGATCCTTTTCATCAAGGACGAATTCGACTTGAGTCATTATTCCGGCCGCCTTGATCAGGTTTTTAAGGTAGATTCCGACCTCATTTGACTGGGCGAGAATCAGTTCATTGAACAGTTTGATTCTGATCTTTTCATCAATCTGGATGTTTTTAAGATTGATGCTGGAAAAGGAAGGATACTTTCTGGCGAAATCATTGATGAAATAGCCAAGATATAGCTCGAGATTGTGTTTGTCGTATTCGGACTGGTCGTATTCGAATTCGAACTCGATTGGATATGGAAAGTTTTCCTTATGTGAATTCAAAACATAATATTCATCAAAGGGCAGCAAGCTGGAATGGTTGATGAAGAAACGGTAATTGTTTTGGGTGTCGACATTCACTCTTGTCAGACTGGCGTGATGAAGCTGGTCGACTTTTCCCTCGATTTTCAACTGCTCCAGTAATATTGTGATTTTGTCTTTCATTGCTTCCTCCTAGAAAAAAAAGGGTAAGGACCCTTTATTTGAATATTTTTGTAATATCGTTGACTGTGATCAAGATCATCAGTCCAAATACCAACGCCAGTCCCGCCAATTGCAAGGCATAGCGGATATTTACCGGAATTTCCCGCCCGAGCGCTTTTTCAATCAAGGCGAAAATAACCTGTGAACCATCCAGTCCGGGAATCGGCAAGAGATTGAAAATACCTATATTGGCAGAAAGCATCGCAACTACCATCGCCAGCTGGGCAGCCCCCTGGTCACGAACCTGTGATGTGATATTGAAAATGCCAACCGGTCCGGATACCTGGGAAATTGTCTGCGAGTCACCGGTAACCAGTTTGCCTAAAGTTCCCAGTACGCTAAGCGACACATAACCCAGGCTTTTCGCGGAGCTGCGAAAAGCCTGATCAAACGACAATCGCACTGTGCTCGCCTCAATGCCTAGCTGATATGCCATTATTTCTTCGTTGTACTTAGCTTCAACAACGGTGTTGGCAATCTGGCCATCACTTGCATATTCGACATACACAGGCAAGGTGTTGACACCGGTATAATCAAATGATTGGAGGAAACCGACGAGCTGAGTGTAGGTTTCCGGAGCGATTGATTGGTCGAGGATCTCGATAGTAGTAATCTTGTCACCCGCTTCAAGACCGGCCAGTTGGGCCGGAGAGTTTTCGACCACAGCTCCGATGACCGGCAAGTCGACAGTCACCGGCTGGAGCGAATACACGGTTAAAATGATGGCGAAGGCCATCAAAAAATTCATGAACACACCCGCAAGCATCACGATCACTTTTTGATAGGTCTTGATGTTCTTTAGTGACCGGTTGGGATCGACTCCAGAAAAAACATCGTTTTGTTCCTGGTCGGCTTCGCCGTACATGGCCACAAATCCTCCTACAGGCAGGGCCCGCAAAGAGTATTCGGTCTCCTTGCCCTTCTTGGAAAAAATCTTAGGTCCCATGCCCAGGGCAAATTCCGCGCAGTAAACCCCGAAAGATTTGGCAGCTACAAAATGACCCAGTTCATGGATGAAGATGATTGATCCCAAGACGAGGATGAAGACGATAATATCAATAATTGAATCCATATTTGCTCCTTATTTTATACCCCACATGATCAGCCCTAATACAATCGAATTCAAAAGCATCGAATCGATCCGGTCGAGCACCCCCCCATGGCCTGGCAGAAGGTTTGAGAAATCCTTGGCGTTGAAAGTTCTTTTTATTACCGAGAAAGTCAGATCGCCGATCTGGCTGGTTATTGTCAAAAGGACGCAGGCCAGGACCAAGGACAGGTTGCTTGACAGAATCCCGGTATAAAGCCCGTAGCTTATCGACAGCAGACTGCCTAGCAGAATTCCACCGATCGATCCCTCGATTGTCTTTTTCGGTGAAATCCGGGGAATCAGCTTGTTTTTACCGAATTTGATACCTGCAAAATAAGCTCCGGTATCGCATCCGAAAGTTGCCAGAACGAGCAGCATCACATATTCGAGACCCAGATCCATCCGGATATGGTAGAAATAATGCAGCCCCGAAAAGATCAGCACCCCCGCAAAAAACAGGTAACTTATCCGTCCCAGATCAAGCGTGTCGTCAAACATCGCAGCCACCAGCAGTTCGATCAACAAAATCAAGAAGAAAGAAGTCGAAATAACCAGCCGGTTGGCATAGAAGTAGAACCCTAGGCCCAAAAAAACCATTACCAGAGGGTAAAGATAGAATTTGAATCTTGGTCTTGTCGCTATATGGACCATTTCATAGCCCGAAAAAATGACAATCGCCAGGATCAGAAGGTTGAAAAACGTGCCCCCGACAAAAAGCGCCGGCAATGCCACCGCACCGATGAGCAGTCCTGTAATAATTCTGGTTCTCACTATTTAAGCCCTCCAAAACGGCGGTCCCGCGATTGATATTCCAACAGGCATTCGTGGAGTTTCTGTTCATCGAAATCGGGCCAGAAAGTTTCAGTGAAGATGAACTCCGCGTATGCCAACTGCCACAACAGGAAGTTGGAAAGCCGCTGTTCACCCGACGTCCGGATCATAAGATCGCAATCGGGCAGATCTTTGGTCATCAGATAATTTGAAAACATTTTCTCGTCAAGTTCCTCAAGAACGATCTTTCCGGCCTTGAAGTCCCGGGCGACGTTCTTGGTAGCTTCAAGAATCTCGTCCTGCCCCCCGTAAATAAAGGCAAAACAAAGGATCAGCCCGGTGTTGTTCTGGGTCTTGGCCATGGCATTGCCGATGACTTCCTGAGTCCTTTTAGGCGCCTTTTCAAGATGTCCGATGACTGTGATCTTGACATTGTTTTTGTGGAGCTCCTCGAAATAGAGGTTGAAAAACTCCTCAGGCAGCTTGAAAATGAAGTTTACCTCGCTTTCAGGCCGGGCAAAATTCTCGGTTGAAAATGCGTAGACCGTCATCGCCTTCACGCCCAGCCGGTTGCATTCCAGGGCAATCTTGCGGATTGTCTTGGTCCCTTCTTGATGTCCGAACGTCCTAGGCCGGTTGCGGCTTTTGGCCCAGCGGCCATTGCCATCCATAATGAAAGCAATATGCTCGGGTATCTTTTGTAATTTTATATTTGTGTCTTCTTTTTTAGCTTTTTTAAAAAACATCTTATCCACCTCGCTCATGACATTTTATCACATTTGGCCATCAAAATAAATAAAAAACTGCCCGACTTGGGGGCAGTGATATTAAACGGTAAGAATGTCTTTTTCTTTGACTTTCCCGATTTCGTCAACCTCCTTAACGAATCTGTCAGTCAATTTCTGGACAGTTTCCTGCCCGCCTTTGATTTCGTCTTCTGAAATTTCCAGCTTCTTGATTTCATCGTTGCAATCGCGACGGATGTTGCGGATGGCAACTTTGGCTTTTTCCGCAAACTTCCAGACATCTTTGGCATACTCTTTACGTCTTTCCTCAGTCAAAGGAGGAACGTTGATGCGGATGACCTCTCCGTCATTTTGAGGAGTAAGGCCAAGATTGGCTTCGAAAATACCGTGTTCGATATCTTTCAATGCCGAACGGTCATAAGGTTTGACCATCAGCTGGCGACCTTCGACAACCTTGATGCTGGCAACCTGGTTGATAGGAGTCGGTGACCCGTAATAGTTTACATTGACGCGATCAAGCATTGTCGGATTGGCCCGACCGGTTCTGATTGTCGCCAGTTCGCGGTTATAGGCGTCAATAGCCTTTTCCATTCTTTCTTGACAATCTTCGATAATCATATCTAACATATTATTCACCTCGATAAATTATTGTTCCGATTTTTTTACCATCACAAGCTTTGGCGATATTGCCTTCTTCTTGCATGTTAAATACACAAATGTCGATGCTGTTGTCTTTGCAAAGTGTGATTGCAGTCTGGTCCATTATCTGCAGATCTTTGGCAATGACATCGTTGTAAGTGATCTGGTCATAGCGTACCGCGTTTTTGTCGATCTTAGGATCGGCAGAGTAGACACCGTCAACTCCGTTTTTAGCCATCAGCAATACATCGGCATTGATTTCGGCAGCTCTAAGTGAAGCAGTTGTATCAGTAGTGAAGAATGGTGATCCTGTTCCGGCCCCGAAAATCACGACACGGCCTTTTTCCAAATGACGGACAGCTTTACGGCGGATGAATGGTTCAGCAATCTGGCGCATTTCGATCGCTGTTTGCATCCGGGTTTCAACCCCGATCTGTTCCAAAGCATTTTGGACAGCCAGACCGTTCATGACAGTCGCCAACATCCCCATGTAATCGGCAGTAGAACGTTCCATTCCCATGTTTTCACCGGTTTTGCCACGCCAAATATTCCCGCCACCGCAAACAATGGCAATTTCGATTCCTAGATCTTTGGCATCTTTGATCTGACGTGCGATGTTGGCAACAGTTGCCGCATCGATTCCGGTTCCGGATTCACCGGCAAGCGCTTCACCGCTTAATTTTAATAAAACTCGATTGTATTTCATCCCTATTTCCTAAAAAAAGACACAATTAGTGTGTCTTTTAACCTTTCATTTGAGCAGCTACTTCTTCAGCAAAGTCAACGACTTTCTTTTCGATACCTTCTCCAACTTGGAAACGGCTCATTTCTAATACTTGGCCACCATTTAAGTATTGAGCAACTGTTTGATCAGGGTTTTTGATGAATTCTTGGTCAACCAAGCACATTTCTTTCAAGTTTTTATTCAAACGACCTTCGACCATCTTTTCGATGATATTGTCTGGTTTTGGTTTAGCAGCACCGGCGTTTTCTTCTTTGGCTTGAGCCAACAATACAGCACTTTCGTGTTCTAAAACTTCCGCAGGGATAGCAGTGCGGTCGATGTATTGTGGGTTAGCAGCGGCAACGTGCATTGCAACATCGCGGGCAACTTCTCCAGAAGCACCTTCAACTTTTACAACGGCAGTCATTTTACCACCCATGTGTGAGTAAGCACCGAATTCTTGGGCTTCAGTTTTTTCGATTAAAACGAAACGACGGAAAGACAATTTTTCCCCGATTTTTCCAGAAGCTTCAGCGATGAATGTCGCCAAATCTTTACCTTCAACATCGATAGCCAAAGCAGCATCCAGATCAGCTGGTTTGTTTGCAACAACCAATTGAGCGACTTTGTTTACCAAGCCGATAAACTCGTCATTTTTTGCAACGAAGTCAGTTTCTGAGTTGACTTCAACCATAGCGGCAGTGTTTCCTTCAACTACGAATGCAGTCAATCCTTCTGCAGCGATACGGTCAGCTTTTTTGGCAGCTTTCGCAATCCCTTTTTCTCTTAACCAGTCAAAAGAAGCTTCGATGTTTCCATCGCATTCTTCCAATGCTTTTTTGCAGTCCATCATCCCTGCACCAGTTTTTTCGCGTAATTCTTTTACTAATTTTGCACTAATTGCCATTATGTTTTCTCCTATCATTTTTAAAAAAGAGAAAGACAAAGCTTTCTCTTAAGTTAGTTATTTATATCGCTTTGACTATTTAGTTTCTGAATTTCTAGGTCCACGGTTGTAGTTACGGTTTTGTCCTTGACCAGCTTTGTTACGTGGTGTTCTCTTTGGACGGTTACGGCTGTTTTCTACAGAAGTAACAGCATCATCCATTGATACTTCGCTTTCATCTTCATCTTTGACATAGGCAACAGTCAAAGGTTCGTTGTTGGCTTCACAAATCGCATCAGCCATAGCCGCAGTGATCAATTTAACCGCACGGATAGCGTCATCATTTGCAGGGATTACGTAATCAACTTCATCAGGATCGCAGTTTGTATCAACGATACCGAATACAGGGATTCCTAAGATTTTTGCTTCAGCAACTGCATTGTGCTCAGCTTTTGGATCAACTACGAATAATGCCGCAGGCAATCCTTTCATTTCCTTAATACCACCTAAGTTCTTTTCCAATTTAGCAGCTTCTTTGCGTAACAGGATAACTTCTTTTTTAGGCAATACTTCGAAAGTTCCATCTTCTTCCATTTTTTCCAAATCGATCAGACGTTTGATACGTTTTTGGATAGTTTTGTAGTTAGTTAAAGTCCCCCCCAACCAACGTGAATTTACGAAGAATGCGTTAGCACGAACTGCTTCTTCAGCGATTGCTTCACGGGCTTGTTTTTTTGTTCCGACGAACAAGATTTTTCCACCTTTAGCAGCGATTTCGTTCATTGCTTTGTAAGCTTCATCGATTTTCTTAGATGTTTTTTGCAAATCGATAATGTAAATTCCATTACGAGATGTGAAGATGTATGGAGCCATTTTTGGATTCCATCTTTTTGTTTGGTGTCCGAAATGCACACCAACTTCTAATAATTTTTTCATTGAAATTACTGACATGTAACTTCCTCCTTCGTTGTTTTCCTCCATTACTTCGAACGCCAATCACCGACAACCGCCGGCACTCGATGGGCGAATTCATAATGTGTGTATTTTAAATACCTTCGATATACTATCACAGTTTGCCTAAATATTCAAGTGAAAAATGGAAACTAATCTCCTTTTTTATTGCGGATGTTTGCTTTCCTGTAGACAGCCGCCAGGTGTTCCTTGGTTATATGGGTGTATATCTGGGTGGTTGAAAGGTTTTCATGGCCGAGCAGTTCCTGGACAAACCTGATATTCGCGCCCGCTTCCAACAGGTGGGTGGCCAGGGAGTGGCGGAACATATGGGGGTAGAGTCGCCGCGATCCGCTAAAACCCTCCCCTATTTTTCCGATTATTTTTTCCAGACCCCTGGTTGTAAGCTGATTGCCAAAGCGGTTGACAAAAAGATAGTCATGGACCGTGGAACAATTGGCTCCAAGATCGTTGCGGGTGGTGCTAAGATAATCTTGGAGCAGCAATGCCACTTCGTCGCAAAATGGTACGAATCGCTGTTTGTTGCCCTTTCCGATGACGCTGATGATCTGCTCGTTTAGATCGATGTCGCCAAGTCGAAGGTTCACCAGTTCCCCGGCTCTAAGGCCGCAGGCATAGAGCATCTCCACCATCAGCTGGTTGCGCCTTTCCAGCGGAGAATTGACAGGCAGGCCATCGAGCAGATCGTTAATTTCATCAAGGTAGAGAAATTCGGGATCCTGGCGGCGGGTTTTGAGCGATTCGACCAGTTTGAAGGGATTGGACTCCAGATAATCCTGCTTTACCAGGTAGTTGAAAAACGAGCGTTGGACACTAAGGCGGTGGTTGATGCTGTTTTTTTTGAGTTTTTTCTCGCTCAAATACACCAGGTAGCCCCGGACAAACTGATAGTCAACCTGCTCGATTGTGAGCACCTGGGAATCAAGATAACCCAAAAACTCGCTTATCTCGCGCCGGTATGACTCCACCGTCTTGGAAGAATATGCCTTTTGATGTTCCAGGTAATCGAGAAATTCACTCAGCCATTCAGTCGAGTCCATGGTCTTTGACAAACTGTTCCATGACCTCAAGGGCCCGTAAGCCATAGGCTTCCTTGCGCATTTTTTTCTTGACCCGAACTTCAAGGTCTTTGATTATTCCAAAGTTGGCCTTCATCGGTTGGAATTCGGTTGCACTGGCATTGGTGATGTAGTATGACAGGGCCCCCATCACAGTTTCCTGCGGGAAGACAACCGGCTCCAGATCATTGATCTGGTTGTAGACATTGAGCGCCGCCACAAGACCCGATTGGGCCGATTCGACATAACCTTCGACCCCGGTTATCTGTCCGGCCAGATACACCTGATCGTCGTTTTTTAGTCGGTATGTCTGCTCGAGATGGACCGGTGAACATATGTAGCTGTTGCGGTGCATGACTCCATATCGGACAATATGGGCGTTTTCAAGTCCGGGAATCATCTGGATGATCCTTTTTTGCTCCGGCCAGGTCAGATGGGTCTGGAAGCCGACAATATTGTACAAAGACGCCTGGGCGTTATCCTGGCGCAGCTGCACCACAGCATATGGCCTGATGCCTTCAGGTGTGTTCAATCCAACGGGCTTCATCGGACCAAAAAGCAAGGTCTGTTCGCCTCTTCGGGCGATTTCCTCAAAAGGCATGCAGCCTTCGAAAAACTTCTCTTCGAAATCTTTAGGCTTCACGACCTGGGCGTTGATCAGCTCGTTGTAGAAATTTTCAAACTCTTCCTTGGTCATCGGGCAGTTGATATATTCGCCATCCCCCTTGTCATAGCGTGATTTGAAATATGCCTTGGTGAAATCGACACTGTCCTTTTCGATGATCGGAGCCGCCGCGTCGAAGAAATAGAAATAGTCGCTTCCTATTTTCTCGCTGATCGCCTTTGCCAAAGGCTCCGAGGTCAGCGGACCCGATGCGATGATTGTCAGCCCCTCGGGGATGGTGGTGACTTCCTGGTGGATGACCTCGATGTTTTCATGATTGTTGATGATGTCGGTCAGTTCGCGCCCGAAACCTTCGCGGTCTACGGCCAGCGCCCCACCGGCAGGAACAGCATGCTTGCGGGCGGTTTTGATGATGATCGAATCAAGCATCTCCATTTCCCGTTTCAAGACACCGACGGCGTTGACCAGATTGTCGCCCCGCAATGAATTCGAACAGACAAGCTCGCCATAATAGTCCGACTGGTGGGCCGGGGTCTTCTTGGCCGGGCGCATCTCATAGAGGCGCACCTTGATGTTTCTTTTGGCCAGCTGGTAGCTCGCCTCAACGCCAGCCAGACCGGCGCCAATCACATTTACATAGTTTTCCATTTTTTTCTCCTATAAAAAACAATCATAATTACTTTATGATTGTTTTGCACTTTGGATAATTCGAACAAGCTTTGAACTCACCGAAGCGGCCTTGCTTGATGACGATTGGTTCTCCACATTCAGGACACTTCTCATCAGTCACAACCGGCTCTTTTTTAACCGTAGATTTCTTTTTGATGTATTTGCATTCGGGATAATTCGAACAAGCTTCGAACTTGCCAAATCGACCGGTCTTGAAGATCATCTTCGAACCGCATTGCGGACATACCTCGCCAGTCTCCTCGACTGCCACCGGTTCTTTTTTGATGTACTTGCATTCAGGGTAGTTTTCACACGCCACGAATTTGCCAAACCGACCGTTTCTTTCAACCAGGTCATGACCGCATTGAGGACATTTTTCACCGGTCTTCTTGGGGGCCACGACTTCCATTTTATCATAGGCATTGTCAACCAAAGGTTGGAAACGGTCCAGGAAGGTCCGCAAGGTCTTCTCGTATTCGTTTTTGCCTTCGGCAATCTCGTCTAGTTCCTGCTCCATGGTCGCGGTATATTCGACGTTGATGATGTCGTTGAAATATTCCGTAAGTTTGTCATTGGTCAACACACCGCTTTCGGTCGGGAAGAATGCCTTGTTTTCAAGCTTGACATATCCTCTTGCCTGAATGGTGTCGATAATGGTCGCATATGTGCTTGGCCGGCCGATTCCCAATTCCTCCATCGTCTTGATGAGCTTGGCTTCAGAATAGCGCGCTGGCGGTTTGGTGAAATGCTGGGTCTTTTCAATCGACTCGCTGGCAATCATCTGCTCCTCACTCAAATCGGGCAGGATCTCGTCGGTTTGTTGCTCGTAAGGGCCATAAATTTTCAGGTAACCGTCGAAGTAAAGGATCGAACCGCTGCTGTTGAACTTGTAGCCGTTGTTGTCCAATACCAGGCTTGTGGCATCCAGTTTGGCGCTTGCCATCAGTGAAGCCAGGGCCCGGGCATAGATAAGCGAATAAAGCTTGAACTCGTCGTTGCTCAGGTGTTTTTTCATCACTTCGGGAGTCCGCTCGATCGAAGTCGGACGGATTCCTTCATGGGCATCCTGGACGTTTTCGGTCTTGGTCGACTTTTTCACTTTTCCAAGATACTGTTTCCCGTAGTTTTCCTTGATGAATTCCTGGGCGCTATCGACAAATGTGTCCGACAAGCGGATCGAATCGGTACGCATGTAAGTGATAAGACCGACAGTCTCGTCACCGATGTTGATCCCCTCGTAAAGCTTTTGGGCAACCGACATTGTCTTGCGGGCAGCCATATTCAGCTTGCTTGAGGCTTCCTGTTGCAATGTTGAAGTGATGAATGGCGGCTTCGAATTTTTCGATTTCCGCGTCTTCTTGATGCTTTCAACCTTGAACTGCCTGTCTAGGGCGTTGTAGATGTCAAGAGCCTGGGCTTCATTGGTGATCTTGAGTTTCTTGGTTTCAAGCTTGTTTAGCTCGGCTTTGAATGGAATATCGTCTTCTTTGAAAGATGCGATTACTTTCCAGTATTCTTCAGGGGTGAAGGCTTCGATTTCCTTTTCTTTCTCGCAGATCAGCCGCAGAGCCACTGATTGGACCCGGCCGGCCGATTTCGACTTGATTTTGCGTTGCAGCAGTTTCGACAGCTTGAATCCGATGATCCGGTCAAGAACCCGGCGGGTTTCCTGCGAATGGACCAGATCCAGGTCAATCCGGCGGGGATTGTTCAAAGAGTTGATGACCGCATCCTTGGTGACCTCGTTGAAAACAATCCGGTTGGTCAAATCCATGTCGACATTGAGGACTTGGGCAAGATGGTAAGAAATTGCTTCCCCTTCGCGGTCGGGATCGGTTGCCAGATAAACAAAATCGGCATCCTTGACCAGTTTCTTCAGTTCCTTGACCGTGTCGTTTTTCCTTCTTGGAACAACGTACTTCGGTTCAAAGTGGTTTTCGACATCGACACCCAGGCCTTCCTTGCCTGAAGTTGAAAGGTCACGGATATGTCCTTTTGATGATGTCACAATATAGTCAGAGCCCAGATAGTGCTCGATTGTTTTAGATTTTGATGGTGATTCGACGATAACAAGTTTCTTTCCCATGCGCTTACCTCCGTACTTTTATAATAACAAGACAAAAAAATTTGTCAAATAAAAAAATTTCAGTCCAGGATGTCGCCAACGCCTAAAACAAGCTTCGCCCCCTGCTGGATGAGCATGTTGCAGCCCCGGTTTTCATCGAAGCGACCCGGGACACAATAAATGTCTTTGCCGGCCTCCAAGCCGAATCCTACAGTTATCATCGTCCCCGAACGCTCCCTGGCTTCGACCACGAGAATCTTGGATGCCAGGCCGGCAATGATCCGATTGCGGCTGGGAAAATTGCCAGGAGCGGCTTTGGTCGTGTCGGGATATTCGGATATGATCAGCTGCGAACTTTTTAGATCTTCGTACAGTTCTTGGTGGCGTTTGGGATAGCAGTTGTTGATACCCGAGCCGAGCACCGCAACCGTGTTGCCGCTGCTACTTAGCGCCTCCTGATGGGCGTAATAATCGATTCCTAGAGCCATGCCCGAGATAATGACATAACCCGATTCGACAAGTTGCCGGGTGAAAAAATCGGCCGCCTTTTTGCCGTATTCACTGGCCTTGCGCATGCCGATGACTGCAATCAGGTCGTTGTCAAGCAGTGTAAGATCGCCGTGATAAAACAGGACAAACGGCGGTGAACTGATGTGTTTTAGCGCCTCGGGGTAATTGTCATCGATTATCGTAACATAATGGGAGTTGACTTTCGCTGTCAACTCCTGAAGGCCATTCATGTCGACTTTCTCCTTTTTATGCAAGGCGTTGTAAATTCCGGTAAAATCACCTTCATATTTCAAAGCAAAATAAAGCAAGATTTCACGCATATCATTTTTCCTCCTAATGATTAATGCTTGAAATCTTCGCGTTTTACTTTTTATTCAAGATGTCCTGGACCGGTTTGAAGCTGATCCGGTGGATGGGAGTACAGCCATAGGTCGCTAAGGCTTCCTTATGCGCCTTGGTCACGTATCCCTTGTGCTTTTCAAAGCCGTATTGGGGATAAGTGACTGCATGACCTTCCATCAGTCGGTCGCGGGTAACCTTGGCTAGGATGCTTGCCGCGGCGATGCTGATCGACTTGGCATCACCCTTGATGATTGCCTCATGGTCGATGCCATCGAGAGGCATCGCATCGCTTAGCGCGAATGTGTCTTCCCTGATGATCTTCGATACGCACTTTTCCATGCCAATCTTGCTTGCTTGATAGACGTTCTGGTTGTCCACATCCGCGACGCTGACTATCTCGATATGATAGGCTACGGCATTGGCGATGATTTCATCAAAAAGCAGATCACGTTTTTTTGCGGTCAGCTTTTTGGAATCGTTGATGGCCTCGTTCTGGTAATCGTTTGGCAGGATCACTCCCGCCACGACAAGTTCGCCAGCCATCGGTCCCCGGCCCGCCTCATCGAGTCCGATGATATGGCTATAGTTCAAAGCCAGATATTTGTTTTCGTAATCGCGCATCATTCGAAGCTCACCTTACCGATCGAACCGTCGTTGATCTCGCTGAACACAAGTTCCATCACGCGGTCATAGTCAACATCGCCGCGGTTGGGCTTGATTTTGCGGGTCGAAGCGATGACTTCGAAACACCGCTGCAGCCAATCCTGTTCGAAGTCGATTTCAAGATTGTAGCGGTCCTTGAGCAGGTGGGGATAGTTTTTCCCGAGATATTCCATCAGATAGATGAAAAGCTCGTCCAAAGGCAGGATTTGCAGTTTGATCGAACCAATGATCGCAATGTTGCGGGCTGTGATTTCGTTGTCGAAACGGGGCCACAATACACCTGGAGTGTCGAAAAGCTCGAAATCCTTGTCGACTTTGATGATTTGTTGGGCCTTGGTGACTCCGGGCCGGTTGCCGGTCACAGTAGCCTTACGCTTGGCGATTTTGTTGATGAATGTCGATTTCCCCACATTCGGGATCCCGATGACCATTGCCCGCATCGGGCGGGGACGCAGACCTTTGGCCGCTTCCCTGGCCATCTTCTCCTTGAGGACTTCCTTGCAAAGATCGATGACTTTCTTGTATTCGTTGAAGTTTTTGAGATTGACAGTGATGACAAAATATCCCTGGTCGCGGTAATATTTTTCATAATATGCGACCCGCTTTTCATCGGCCATATCTTTTTTGGTCATGACGATCAGTCGGGGTTTGTTTTTGATAACCTCATTGAACATCGGATTTTTCGATGATACCGGTGCGCGGGCATCGACAAGCTCGATGACGATGTCGATTACTTTGAGCTTCTCACCTATTTCCCGTTTGGCTTTGGCCATATGTCCGGGATACCATTGGATGTTTTTCATAATAGTCTCCTTTATTAAACAAAAAGGAATGGTTCCCCATTCCTGATTGATTATTTTCTGATTTCTTTGATTCTTGCAGCTTTACCAGAAAGACCACGTAAGTAGTTAAGTTTAGCACGACGTACTTTACCAACTTTTACAACTTCGATACGGTCGATCAATGGTGAATGTACTGGGAAAGTTCTTTCAACACCAACGCTGAATGAGATTTTTCTTACAGTATAAGTTTCTGAGATTCCAGAACCTTGACGAGCGATACAAACACCTTCGAATAACTGAATACGTTGTTTGTCACCCTCTTTGATTTTTACGTAAACTTTTAAAGTGTCCCCAGCTTTGAATTGAGGAATGTCATTTCTTAATTGTTTTTTTGTGATTTGGTCAATTACACCTAAGTTCATTTTCTTATCTCCTTTTACCATATATAGTCTTATTAGTTCATTCGATTAACCAGCGGAACTAGTGCAGTCTTGAAGACTTGAACATTATTGCATACTTTGATGAAAAATGCAATAAAATTTATTGCTTTTCTTTATTTTCGATGATCTGCGCGAGCATCTTGTTCTGTTCATCGGTCAATTCCAACTTTTCAAGCAGATCGGGCCGATAATTATATGTCTTTTCAAGCGATTTGTAAAGACGCCACTTGCGGATGTTTTCATGATGCCCGGTCAACAGGATGTCCGGGACCGTGTTTCCGTCATACTCGTAAGGCCTGGTGTACTGGGGATACTCGAGCAGGCCGTTGGCAAATGAGTCGTCCTCATGGGAACTTTGGCGAATGGCCCCTTCGAGCAGCCGGATGGTCGCATCGCAGATGACCATCGAACTAAGTTCCCCGCCGGTAAGGACATAGTCCCCAATCGACACTTCCATGTCCACATAATCGCGGACCCGCTCGTCGAAACCTTCATAATGTCCGCAGATGATGATCAGATGTTTGAAAGTTGCGAACTCCTGGGCCACCTGGTGGGAAAATGTCCGACCCTGAGGCGACATCAAAACAACAATCGATTCTGGAGTCGTTATGGTTTTCAAACATTCGACAATCGGCATCACCTGGAGAACCATCCCCTGGCCCCCGCCATAAGGAGTGTCATCGACATGGTGGTGTTTTTCCGTTGAAAAATCCCGGAAATTATGGATATCGATAGTGGCGACTTCGCTGGCAATCGCCCGCTTGATGATCGAGGTGTTTAAAAAACCCTCGATCATTTCCGGAAAAAGCGTCAGAATATCAATCTTCATCGATAAGACCTTCCATCCTGTTGATGACGATTGTCTTGCCTTCGATATCGACTTCCTCGATGAAAGCATCGACATATGGGATCATCGCCTTTTTGTTTGACTTGGTTTTTAGCACCAGGATATCATGGGCCTGGGTTTCCATAACATCGACAACCTCGCCCAACTCTTTGCCCTCGCCATCGACGATTTTGCACCCGATCAGATCGTCATAGTAGACTTCGTCCTCGTCAAGCAATTCGACATCTTTTGGTGCATAGACGTCGAGACCTTTGTATTTTTCAATGGCGTTTATGTCCTGGAGACCCTCGAAAGAAACGAGATAGTTGTTCTTGTGGACTCTCGAGGTGGCGATGGTCAGTTCCAGCTCCTCCTTATTATAAGTCAAGTACAGCTTGTTGCCTTTGCCAAAGCGGACGTCACCATAATCGGTTTCCGACCTGATTTTCAATTCACCCTTCAAACCATGAGTTGTTAAGATTTTTCCAACTTTAAGCTTTTTCATGTTACCTCCTAAAAAAAGCAGATGTGGTCACATCTGCTTTTACTCGTACGATTCGAACTGGATATCCAATTTTTTCTCGTCGAAACGGCTGCTTACAGCCATTACCTGACGGATCGAATTGGCGATCACACCTTTATGCCCAATTAATTTTCCTAAATCCTCCTGAGATGAATAGACGTGCAGTACGACAGTCTTTTCATCCAGTGAAGGCATTTGACGCACTTCCAATTTTTCACTGTTGGCAACCAGGCCTACAGCGATAGTTTTAAGAATTTTGGCATAATCCATAATTACTTACCTTGTTTTGAATCAACGAACTTCTTCATAATTCCTTCTTTGGCAAGAAGGTTTTTAACTGTGTCAGTTGGTTGAGCTCCATTAGCCAACCATTTCAACGCTACTTCTTCGTTGATTTTAACAGCAGCTGGGTTTTTAGTTGGATCGTAAGTTCCCAACAATTCGATGTATTTTCCATCACGTGCAACTCTTGAGTCAGCAGCTACAACTCTATAGAAAGGAGCTCTTTTCGCACCCATTCTCATTAATCTTAATTTTACAGCCATTTCAATATCCTCCTATGTTTTTCTAACTGTCAAGTGTTAAAGCTTAACACCGGTAATCCTCAATCAATTTACCATACATAAAAGATACTGTCAAGTGTTTTCCCTTAACAGTATCTAAAATTATCTTTTTTTCTTTTTATGCCGGATTTTCTTGCGGTTTGGATCGAATCCGCTTGGACCTTTGGCCGGCCGTTGGGTCGGCATTCCGGTTGTCGGATCGATGTTCCCGAGCATCTTCATCATTTTTTTCGAATCTTCGAACTGCTTCAGCAGGCGGTTGATGTCGGCCACCGATTTGCCTGAACCCTGGGCAATCCGCTGTTTTCGGGATGTGTTGATGATTGAAGGATCGCGGCGTTCCTGTTTTGTCATCGAGTAGATGATCGCCTCCATCATCTTGAGACGATTGTTTGTGTCGTCATCGTCGATTTTGGGAATATTCGGCATTCCTGGAATCATTTTCATAATCCCCGAGATCGGCCCGAGTTTCTTGAGCTGGTGCATCTGTGAAAGCATGTCATCAAGTCCGAATTGCCCCGATTGGAGTTTTTTCAGGGTTTTCATGGTGTCTTTTTCATCATAGACATCCTGAACTTTCTCAACCAATGTGACAACATCGCCCATTCCTAGGATCCGATCGGCCATCCGGTCGGGATAGAAAAAGTCGATCTGGTCAAGTTTTTCTCCGGTACCGATGTATTTGATCGGTACGTTGGCAACCTGGCGGATTGAAAGCGCGCCACCGCCACGGGCATCCCCGTCCAATTTGGTCAACACGGCTCCGGTTATGCTTAGCTGCTGGTTGAACGAAGCGGCGACATTGACAATGTCCTGACCGGTCAATGAATCGACCACAAGCAATATTTCATTTGGAGTCGCAATCTTTTTGAGGTCAATCAGCTCGGCCATCAATGCCTCATCGATATGCAGACGCCCCGCCGTATCGATGATGATGACATCGTTTCCGTTGGTTCTGGCTTGTTCTAGCCCTTCCCTGACGATGTCCTGGGCCGACTTGCTTGTCCCTTGTTGGTAGACTGGCACATCGATCTGGTTTCCCAGAGTGATAAGCTGGTCCACGGCAGCTGGACGGTAGATGTCGGCCGCGATAAGCAACGGTTTTTTCGCCTCTTTTTCCTTGATGTACTTGGCGATTTTTCCCGAAGTCGTCGTCTTTCCAGAACCTTGCAGTCCGACCATCATAATCACGGTCGGTTTGTTGTCGAACGAAACCTTGGCCACTTCGCCCCCTAACAGGCTGACTAGTTCGTCATGGACGATTTTCACCAATACCTGACCGGGTTTCAATGAACCGATTACGTCCTGGCCAACGGCCTTTTCCTTGACGTTGGCGATGAAATCCTTGACGACGTTGAAATTGACGTCGGCTTCCAATAACGCCAGGCGGATTTCGGTTAACATCTCCTGCATGTTCTGTTCGGTCAGTTTCCCTTGACCGGATACTTTCTTTATCGTCTGCGAGAGACGTTCTGACAGTGATTCAAATGGCATAATCTAACTCCTATACTTTTCTTAACATTTTAATGTATTCTTCGATTTCAGGATGCTCTTTTGACAGCGAATCGTCGAGCTTTTCGAGCAGGCTAAGACGCTGCATGTGCTTTTCCAGAAGATGAAGTTTCTCTTCGTACTTTTCCAACAGGGATACGGCCTTTTTGAGATTGTCATAAACCGCGTTGCGGCTGACATCCAGTTCCAGGGCGATTTCCGAGAGCGACAGGTCATCTTGATAATAAAGTTCGAGGTAATTGCGTTGCTTGTCTGTAAGCAGCTCCTCGTAACAGTCCATCAGAAGATTTACCCGGGCCTGTTTTTCAAGGCTGTCAGTCATTGTCGACAATCCCCTTGCACAATCCGTAAATGTACTGCTCGAGGTCGAATTCCTGCAGGTCGTCCAGGCCTTCACCTAGACCGATGAATTTGACTGGGATGTTCAGGCTGTCTTTGATTGACAGGACTATTCCGCCTTTGGCGGTCCCGTCCATCTTCGACAGGACGATTCCGCTGATGTTCGTGATTTTCGCGAATTCAGTGGCCTGCATCACCCCGTTTTGGCCGGTGGTGGCGTCGATGACAAGTAGTGTCTCATGCGGTCCGTCCTCCACTTCCCGGGCTATTATCCGGTTGATCTTTTCCAATTCCTTCATCAGGTTGACCTTGTTTTGCAAGCGGCCGGCCGTATCGATGATCAACACATCGAAGTTCTGGTCCTTGGCCTGTTTCAAGGCATCGAAGACAACCGAAGCGGGATCGCCGTTTTCCGGCCCAATCACAATCGGAACCCCGACACGATCCGCCCATACGGCAAGCTGGTCGGTCGCTCCGGCCCGGAAAGTATCTCCTGCGGCCACAATGACTTTCTTGCCTTGAGTCTTGAGCTTGTTGGCAAGCTTGCCGATGGTTGTCGTTTTCCCGGCTCCGTTGACCCCGACCATCAGTATTACAGTAAGTCCTTGTGCTGCGTAATTGATTTTGGTCGACATCACACTCTCATTGGCGTAGATCAAAAACATCTTGTCGATGATGATGTCATTGATTTGACGCGGATCCTTGATGTTCTGGATCCGGACTTCGTTTTTGATCTCCCCGACGATTTTCATGACCATAGCCACTCCGACATCGGCCATGATCAGGATGTTTTCAAGTTCCTCGAAATAATCGTCGTTAAGCTCGCGAAAGCGGGCTGCAAGTTCGTTGATCTTGGTCGAGAACGAAGCATTCGACTTGTCAAGACCGGCGATATATTTTTCATTCTGTCTGGTGGAAGTCCCCACAAACATTTCTTTGATATTTTTGAATATTCCCATAACTACTCCTTATTCTCGTTGTTGGTAAGTTCGATGGCGTCGCTTAGCTGTACCCCGACCAACTTGGTAACTCCTTGTTGCTGCATCGTCGCTCCATATAAAAGGTCGCACTGTTCCATTGTCCCCTCGCGGTGGGTCACCACGATAAACTGGGTCATCTTTGAAAAGCTTTTGAGATACCGGGCGAAACGGTCGACGTTGGCGAGATCAAGCGCCGCCTCGACTTCGTCAAGAATGCACATCGGCACCGGACGGACCTTCAAAATGGCAAACAGGCACGAGATGGCGATCAGTGCCTTCTCACCCCCGGAGAACAAACTGATGTTTTGGATTGCCTTGCCAGGGGGCTGGACGTTGATGTCGATGCCCGTTTCAAGCAAATCGCTTTCGTCTTCGTAGATCAACTTGGCGCTTCCGCCGCCAAAAAGACTCCGGAAAACCTCATTGAACTGGACGTTGACCAGATCGACGGTCTCTTTGAATCTCGAGATCATGATATCGTCCATTTTCTTGATGGCCTGCAACAGGGCGTCTTCTCCCTGGATCAGATCGTCGCGCTGGCTGGTGAGATGTTCGTATCTTTGCGAAATCTCGACATACTGCTCGATCGCATCAAGATTGACATTGCCTAAAGCCTTGATTGCCTGGGTCAGTTCGATGACTTCGACTTTGGCCACTTCGATATCGATGCTGTTGTTCGCGTTTTCCAAGGCGAATTCATAGGTCATCGAATATTCCTGGTTCAACCGTTCAAGAAGGCTGTCAAGCTTGTAGTTTATCTTGGTGATGGAAATGTCGAGTCTGTTCTTGCTTTCCTGATGTTCCTTGAGACCGCTTCGCAAATCGCGCAGCACCTTTTTGATGGCATCGCTTTGTTCTAGCAAGTCCATCTTCAGCTGGCGTTTGGCTTTTATTTGCCCGCTCAAATCTTCACGGCAAGCAACTGCCTCGTTGAGCTGTTCGAGAATCTCGTCCTGGCGCCGGTTGGAAAGCAGGTCATCCAGGTCCATTTTTTCGTTTGTGAGCTGCTTGTATTGGGCGGTGTTTTCGTCAATCGCCTGTTTGTATTGAGTGACCTCGTCTTTGAGTTTGGAATACTGTAGCTGCAGTTGGAAAAGATCGTTGGTGAGTGACTTGACACCATTGTCAATGTCATTGTAGCTGTTTTTATTGGCGGCGATTTTTTTTCGGAATTGGTCAATTTCTATTTCCAATTTATCTAAATCATCCTGGAGATTGATGTTTATTTTCGGATTCCTCGTGCCTCCACCGGTCAACGATCCTCCGACATTCACGACATCGCCATCAAGAGTGACCACGCGATAACGCCCGTAAAGCTCTTTTGAAAGGCTGTTGGCACTGTCAAGGTCGGCGGCGATAAGGATATTCCCTAAAAGATTTTCGATAATCGCCAAATATTCCGGTTCACATGTGACAAATGAGCTCGCCGTTCCCAGAAATCCCGGAAACTGATCGGCCACAAGCAGATGATTCTGGTCGATATGACGGCTTTTGATGACATTCAAAGGCATGAATGTCGCCCGGCCGCTATGGTTGCGCTTCAAAAAATTGATGGCATCCTTGGCGGTCAGGTCGTCGCGCGTGATGATATTCTGATATGAATTGCCAAGGGCGGTCGAAATCGCCAGCGAATACGGGCTGTCGACTTTTATCAGCTCACTGATTGTTCCCACCAGCTTTGGAAATGAATTGCGGGCTTGAAGAATCGCCTTGACCCCGTTGTTGTAGGCGGAATGGTTGATCAGCTGGTTCTCGAGAGTCCTGAATTCATTTTCCTTTTGAAGCAGCTTAAGCTGGCTGCTTTCGATGGTTCCCTTGAGTTTCTCTGCTTCTAGGGTGAGGTCGTTGCGCTGATTGTTTTTCTCCTGGACCTTCTCCTTGATTCCGTTGAGTCTTTTGACCCGGTCGTTGTAGATGGTGACCTGGGTGGCAATGTCATTTTTGAGCTGGCTTATCTGCCGGTCATGGTCGTCGCTTTCAAGATTGCGGGCCTCTTTCTGTTTGATTTCAAGGTCCTTTTGCGCGAGCTGGTATTTCGATACGTCTTCAACGGCTTTTAGGTACTGGCTTTGGAGCTGGTCGACCTCCTTGTCGATGTTTGACATCATGGCTTCAAGCTTGTCATTGTTGTTTTCGTTTATGACAATATCGCCGTTTATCTGGCTTAATGTGGTTGCCAGCCGGTCAATCTGTTTAGTAAGGTCATCTTTTTTGGTGAGCGATGATTTGATGTCGTATACCAGCACCGATATTTCGATTGCGGTAAGCTTCTCTTTTAGTTCCTTGAATCTAACTGCCTTGTCGTACTGTCTTTTCAATGGCCTGAGATTAGTCTCAATTTCATTGATGATGTCCTTGACCCGGTCAAGATTTTCCTGGGTCCGTTCCAGTTTGCGGATCGTCTCCATCTTGCGTTTTTTGTATTTGGATACTCCCGCCGCTTCTTCGAAGGTCACCCGCCGTTCGATTGGACGGCTGTCGGCAAAGGTCGAAATGTTTCCCTGCGAGATAATCGAGAGCGAATCGCGCCCCAAGCCGGTATCAAGAACGAGATTCGTTATATCCTTCAACCGGCATGGCTGGCGATTGAGCAGATATTCGCTTTCACCGTTTTGGCGGTAAAGCCGTCTGGTTATCTCGATTTCCTGATACCCAAGATTCAAATAGTCATCCTGGTTGTCAAACAGAAGCGTGACTTCCGCTAGATTCTGGGCTTTGCGGTTGGAGGAGCCGGCGAAGATGACATCGCTCATCGTTCCCCCGCGCAGGCTCTTGACCGACTGTTCACCCAACACCCAACGGATGGCATCCGAGATGTTTGATTTGCCGCAGCCATTGGGCCCGACAATCCCGGTTATCCCGGGCTGCAAAGTAACCGTAGCCTTATCCGCAAAAGATTTAAATCCGTGAATTTCAATCTTTTTTAAATGCATAATCTTCCCCTATCTTTTAATATTCAAGCGTTCAAGTGCCCGCTGCGTGTAGGCCGGCAGGCTAACGGTAAATACCGAGCCGACATCCACTGTCGATTGCACATCGATCTTGCCTCCATGGAGATCGACAATGGTTCTAACAATCGAAAGACCCAAACCGTTACCTTCGATATTGCGGGACTTGTCTTCCCGGTAGAACCGTTCGAAAATATGGGAAATGACTTCTTTGGACATTCCCAGTCCGGTATCCTCGATACTGACATCGATCGATTTTTGGTTCCTTTTGACACTGATGGTTATCAGGCCGTGATCGAGAGTGTATTTGATCGCGTTGGAAATCAAATTCGTCCAGACCTGTTCGAGTTTGCTCCTGTCGCCATAAATAAGGACGGCCTTTTTCGGGAAGTCGAATTTGATTTCAATATCCTTTTTCAAGGCGTTGGACTCCATCGAATTGGCGGCCATTGTCAGCTGTTCGAGCAGGTTGTATTCCTCGAGCTCGAGCTGCGCCTGTTCGCTTTCAAGCATCGTCAGCTGCAGCATGTTTTTCGATAGCTGCGACAGGCGGTTCGAATTGTAGATGATGATGTCGACATAGCGTTCGAGCTGATCGCGGGGCAGGTCGGTTTCGTCCTTGATGATTTTCGCGAAGCCCTGGATCGATGTCAATGGGGTCTGGAATTCATGCGACACATCCGAAATGAACTTCTGGCGGTAAACTTCCTGTTTTCCTAACTGGACAGCCATCTGGTTGAACGACTTGTTGAGTTTGGAAATCTCGTCATCCCCGGTATAGGAGACCCGCACGCCATAGTTGCCGTTTGAAACGTCCTTGGTTGCCTTGATCAGTTTTGTGATCGGTCGGACGATGACATCGGCCACAACGAAAAAGACGATCGTACCCATCAAAAAGATCCCTGAAAAGACAATCAGCATCGAATTGAGATATGACTGTTTTCGCTCCAAAGTATCCTTTTGGATAAGCAAATAGGCGTCATTACCAAGGACATTGACTTTCTTGCCATAAATGACCTCCGAATTGGTGGCTGTGTCGATATTCACCTCGGTATTGAACAGGTTCGTTATTTCATTGAGGCTGACCCTCTGGTGGGGCGTGCCGTAATAATAGTTCTGGTTGTTGTAATAGAGGGTTATTGCGCTGTCAAGCGAGTTGGAATAGTCATTGAGGATCTCGTAGAGCTTTCCGGTCGATTCGACCGATCCGATCGTCGTTTCCAAAAAAGAAAATTCCTTTTCGAGTTCCCCGCTGACCTGTAGGTCGACTTCGGTGCCGTTCATGTTGAAAGCAACAATCCCGGCAATCGGGAACGACAGCAAGATGGTGATCAAAAAGCCTAGTATCAGCTTCGAGTAGATCGATTTCATTTGCCCTCAACCTCGGCTTTGTAACCCAGCCCGCGCACCGTCACTATTTTGAATCCCGGAACATCCTTGAGGTTTTCCCGGACCCGCTTGATATGAACATCGACAGTCCGGTCAAACCCGTCATAATCCATACCCCATATCTTTTCAATCAGCTGTTCTCTTGAGAAAATGTGATTTGGAGATTTGACAAGTTCGAATACAAGCTCGAACTGCTTGAGGGGCAGATGGATGGTCCCGCCGCTATAGCGGATCTCATACTTGTCGCCGTCGAATTCGGTTTCGTTGATCTTGATGATATTCGACGCATTGATCGAATAGCGTTTCAATACAGCCTTTACGCGGGCAATGAGCTCGCTCGCGTCAAACGGCTTGGTCACATAGTCGTCGACTCCGACATCGAAACCCCGCAGCTTGTCTTTCGATTGCGACTTGGCGGTAAGCATGATCACCGGAACGTCCTTGATGTCCTTCATTTTCTCGACCAGTTCGAAACCGTCCATCTTTGGCATCATCACATCGATGATCCCAAGATCAATATATTCACTTTCCAGGATTTCCAAAGCCTCGAAGCCATTGCTGGCTTCAAATACTTCGAACCCTTCCTTTTTTAGATAAAACTTTATCAACTCGCGGATATCCTGTTCGTCATCCACGATCAAAATTTTCGATTTCATAGCGACCTCCTTGCAAGCGTCTTTTTATGTACTCACTTTATTATAACAAATCCGGCAATATCTGACAATTAAACTTCAAAAAAGTTCGTCGAATATGAGCCCATTTAAAAACGCCTTGCCTAAGCAAAGCGTTCTTGATGGTTACTTTATTTCCAAAGTCGAAATGATTACGGAAATGTCATCGGTAGCCATATAGCTCACCGCCACTTCTTGACCCGCCTTCAACAAAGGCAGGCCGCTGTTAAGGGAGATGTCACTAATGAAAATCAGATTCTGCCCTTCCAGTTTGAAATAGTAGGTACTGTTGCCTTCGATGACCGCAGAGGAAATTTCACTGACGACACCTTCGATGGTTGTGACATCGCCGATTGCGCCATCACCTCCATTGAGGATTCCATTTTCCTTGAGCAGCTGGACATATGCTGTCTGGGCCGCCAACACGCTGTCGCCGGTGGCTACAATCTGGTAGTTTTCAACCGAAACAAAAGCGTACTTTTTGACCAGATTGGCATTGTCTTTCAACGAAAGGAAATAAGTCGGCACCCCGGAGCTGTTGATGAGAATCGGGAATGTCGCATTGTAGCCCAGATGTTGGACCTGACCTTCCGCCGATGACATCGCCGAGAACTCTTCGGCACCGGAAATGCCGTAATATTTGGCATCCTTGGTCCGCAGGTTAACCAAGGCAAAACCGACATTTGAAGCATCGGAAGTGGCCGAGGTCAACCCGGTGTAGAAATAGACGTCATCGTTCAAAGCCACGTAATTGTAGCCTTCGGTTGGCTGCAGGACCCCTTTTTGGGCCAGCACCGAATTGAAGAATCCGTTCTTGTATTTGCCCCAGTTGATCAGCTGCTGGTTGATGAGCGACGCCGGATAAATCCGGTCGACCCAGGTTGGCACCTCTAATATGTCATAATATTCGCTAGAGCCGTCAATCGCATTTACAAGTACTGCCCCGACAATGTCTTTTCCCCCGAAAATCCCGATCGTGTAATTGTAGACTGGAGCGATGTAATAAGGGGTCCCTTCTTCATCGATTTCAAACGAAAGTTCCTCGAACATCAAGGTCGGATAATTGAAGCGCAAGTGACGATAGATGTTCCTGAACAACGGTTCCGATTCGGAATATTTCATCCCCTGTTCCAAATCCACGACTGCGACCTTCTGGGTCACCATATTGACGGTGATGTAGGCCGGCAAGCCGTTCTTGCGGTTGGTGAACCAGCGGATCAGGTCGGTATATTCCAGGGGAGTAACCCGGTAAGGAGTGTTCTTGTAGTTGATCTGGATATAGTCCTGGTTGACTTCGAACTGCGACACGTAATCAACGATTTCCCCCATCTTGCGGTCACCTAAAACGATCGACGACTGGCGGTCGACAACCGGAATCGCATTGAATGAAATCGCCTCATTGTCGGCATAGAAGTCTGCTGTGCTGTCAAGAAGAAGCTGGGTCTGGTACCGGTCGGCATTGAATATCTTCAGTCCGGTCAGCCCCCCGAAAACACTGTAGAAAAACAGCGCCGCCGCAAGAAACAAAGGCAACTTGACAAACGCATTGAACCGGGCTGTGAAAACCACAGCGAGAAAAACATAGACAAGAAGCAAAAAGATCGCAAAACTGATGAATTCAACCGAACGCAGGTTGAGTGGAATCAAGGCGAACCACTCCATTACCGCTCCAAATATTGCCGTGATGATCAGGGCATACAACGGTCCTAGCGGCCGGGCCGACTTCCATTTTTTCACGGCTCCAAGTGATTGGATCCATTCATTGATTCTTTCATTGAGATTATTCATTTTCAGCCAACTCCTTTAACATTTCCAATAGTTGTTCAACCTCACCAAGGTCCCTGACCCGGGCTCCGGCTGCCTGTCTGTGGCCCCCGCCGTTGAATTTTTCAGCCACCTGGCGGACATCCTTGTTGCGCGAGCGCATCGAAACCCGATAGTTGCCATGGAGGGTATCCTGGGTGATGGCCACCCAGATCTTGAACTCCTTGATTCCGGCAAGCAGATTGACATTGTCGCTGCCTTTTTCCCTGGTTATGTCAAGCGCATCGAGGTCTTCCTGGTTGAGGATGAAATATGCCACATTGCCTTTGACTTGATATTTGTTGTAGATGTACTTTTTGATTTCGAGATCCTTGGCATCCTTGAGGTACAGTTCGTCGTAAATCCCGGTTATGTTGATTCCCGTTTCCAGCAGGGCGATTGCCGCCTTGAAAGTTGCCGGGGTTGTAGAATCGTACAGGAATCGGTTCGAATCGCCGATGATTCCGATGTAAAACAGCCGCGCCGTCTCCTTGGTGAGGATAAGCCCGAATTCTTTGACCAGATTGGCAAGAATCTCGCAGGTGCTGCTTGAAAACAGCTCCAGGTTGATGTGGCCGAAACTGTCGACAACGATGTGGTGGTCGATTTTGATTATTTCCTTGGCCTTAGAGACGTCGCCATCGATCCGGTCGTAATTGGCGGTATCCATAACGATCGCCAGGTAATCACCGGCATCGTCGCTGACTTTTTGAAAGTCATGGAACTTGAAAAGATTGACGATATCGAAGTCGAAATCTCCTGCCAGCGATATCTTTTTATCATTGAAATTATCAGTCAACCACTGATACAGGCCGAATTGCGCCCCAAGACAATCCAGATCGGGATTGACATGGCGGAATAGGACAATCCGGTCGTACTCCCTGATTTTATTTAGTATTTGTATATTCATTTGGTTCCTCCCAACGACATTTTACCAAATTCAGGCCATTATTTCACTAAATTTAACGCAAAAGTGATTGATTTGGCAGTTTTATGGGGCATAAACCCCGCACCGGTCTGGAAAAATACAAAAAAGTCTCGTAAGAGACTTAGTTGATTCCATAGATGCGGCACACATCGCGCGCAATCATGATTTCTTCGTTTGTCGGCACGACCATCACTTCCACCTGGGAATTAGGAGTCGAGATTGTCCGCGCTTCCTTCGAACGGATTTCGTTCAGGGCCTCATCGAGATGAGCTCCAAGGGCCCGGGATACGTTGTCGATAATGATCCGTCTTAGATAAGAGGCGTTTTCACCGACACCGGCGGTAAAGGCGATTACGTCAACCCCGCCAAGTTCCATCACATACGATCCGATGTATTTGGATACGATACGCGAATAAAGCAAGCCGGTAAGGAGCGCCTTTTCATTGCCATCCTTGAACAGGGCATTTTCGATGTCCCGTGAATCCGAGGAGATACCAGAAACGCCAAGCATGCCCGATTCCTTGTTCATCACATCGAGGAACTGGTCAGGAGACATGTTGAGTTTTTTGCACATGTACGGGATGATCGAAGGGTCGATGTCACCGCAACGGGTTCCCATCATCAAACCGGCCAAAGGCGTGAATCCCATCGAAGTGTCGATGCAGACTCCGTCTTGAACCGCCGAAATGCTCGCCCCATTGCCTAGATGGCAGACGATGACACGGGATTTTTTGGGGTTTCCAAGAAGTTTGATGACTTCTTGGGAAACATATTTGTGGCTTGTCCCGTGGGCTCCATATTTTCTGATCTTGTAATTTTCATAATACTCGTACGGCAAGGCATACAGATATCTTTCAGGATCGAGAGTCTGGTGGAATGACGTGTCGAATACGAACACGTGTTTTGAATCCTCACCCAAAGCTTCCTTGAATGAACGGTACCCTACCAGGTTGGCTCCATTGTGGAGCGGTGCAAGTTCGATCAGGCTTTCGACCAGTGCCACGTTTTCCTCGGTGCAGATCGCCGAATCCTTGAAGAAATCGCCACCTTGGACAACCCGGTGACCGCAGGCCGCGATATCCGACAATGCACTAACCGCGCTATAGTCGACCAATGCCTTGAGCAACAGTTCAACCCCGGCTTTGTGATCGGGGATTTCCTGGGTGATCTGATGCTTCTTGTTGTCGACGACGATTTCAAAGTTACCTTCTTTTTGACCGATTCTTTCAACGATCCCAGAAGAAATAACTTTTTCGCTAGGCATCTCGATCAATTGGAACTTCAACGATGAGCTGCCCGCATTTACTGCCATAATTTTTGTCATATAAAAACCTCCATCCGAATTATAACAAAAACCATGTTTACATTACAACAGATATGTGTAACAGTAGTGCGATAATTTTTGCCATATCTTGATAATTTTTTAACTTAGTAAACATAGTGAAAACAAAGCTTAAGTATTCTTAAGCTTTGTTTGGGAATTATTTGAATCTTGGCTTCTTGTGGTAATGAGTGTGGAGATAATGATGGGCGACATCGCTGTTAGGTTCCTTCAGGAATTCCTTATAGAGCGCCTGGATCTGGGTATTAAGATGCGATTTGCGCACCGGTTGGGCCTCGTCTTCGGCGTACAGCGCCTTAGCTCTTAAAGTCATGTAGTCGATATTGCTGTTGCGGATTTGTGCAGGGACATATGATTGACCGCCACCGTTGACACATCCGCCTGGACATCCCATGATTTCGATGAAGTGATATTTCGAAACACCGTTTTTGATGTCTTCAAGAAGCGGTTTCGCCAATTTCATCGAATGGGCTACTGCCACGTTGATCACTGTTCCGGCGATCTCAATGCTCGCTTCCTTGAGTCCGTGTTCACCGCGGACTTGGGTATATTCAAGCTGTTGGAAATCTCCATCTTCAAGGACATCTTTGGCAGTTCTTAGCGCCGCTTCCATAACCCCTCCGGATACACCGAAGATTACCGCAGCACCGGTGTACTCACCAAAAAGGTCCTGGTCGTATTTTTCGTCCTCCAAAGCCTTGAAGTCGATGCCGTACATCTTGATGAGTTTTCCCAACTCGCGGGTTGTAAGGACATAATCGATGTCCTGAACTCCGTCAACAAGGTTTTCTTCGCGTCTTGCCTCGCCTTTTTTGGCGGTACATGGCATGATTGAAACGGTCACGATTTTTTCTTTAGGGATGTTGTTGATGTCGGCGAAGCGTGATTTGATCATCGCTCCTAACATCATATGCGGCGATTTGCATGTCGAAAGGTTGTCGAGCAGCTCCGGATATTCCATCTCGCAGTAGTTCACCCAACCTGGCGAACATGAAGTTATCTGAGGCAACACCCCACCGTTTTTAACCCGGTTGATGAACTCGTTGGCTTCTTCCATGATGGTCAAATCGGCACCGAAGTTGGTGTCATAGACCCGGTCGAATCCCATCAGTTTGAGGGCTGAAACCATCTTCCCGGTGACCCGGGTCCCAATCGGCATTGAGAATTCTTCTCCCAGGCTGGCGCGCACTGCAGGCGCGGTTTGGACAACCACGTATTTGTCAGGATCATCAAGGGCGTCGATGACATAATGGATTTCTTCTTTTTCATAAAGGGCTCCAACCGGACAAACGTTGATACACTGTCCACACTGGATGCAGTTGACATCGGCAAACGAACGGTCGTAAACCGGACCGATTTTGGTCTTGAAACCGCGGTTCTGGAATCCTAGAATTCCGATTCCCTGCATTTTTTGACACGCTGCAACACAGCGGCCACATAAGATACATTTTGAAGTGTCGCGGACAATTCCCGGAGCGACATCATCGAAGGTCGGAGTTGTCTTGGCTCCGGCATAGGCGTCTTCACGCACCCCGGTTTCCTGGCAAAGTCTTTGCAATTCACAGTTGGTGTTGCGAATACAGCTTAAACAGTCCTTCGAATGGTTTGAGACGATCAGCTCGAGGATCTGCTTGCGGGCATCCAGCGCTTTTTTGGAATTCGTCTTGATTTCCATTCCATCAGCCACCGGATAGACACAAGAGGCAACCAGCTTGTTCATCCCTTTGATCTCAACTTGACAAACACGGCATGAACCGGTTCCAGTCAGGTCCTTGAGATGACACAATGTCGGGATATGAATATTGTTTTCACGGGCAACATCGAGAATCGTTTGGCCGGGATTGGCTAGATATTCGCGATTGTTTATTTTAACTTTTATTTTTTCCATTCCGGTCTATCTCCTTTCAATTGCTTTGAAATGACATGCTTTGACACATTGGCCACACTTGATACATTTTTCCTGGTCGATCACGAAAGCAGTTTTTCCAAGTTCGCCGCTGATGGCTCCCACTGGACATTGCTTAGCACACAAGCCACACTTGCGGCAAAGTTCCGGATCGATAATGTAGCTTAACAGTTCCTTACAAACCCCGGCCGGACATTTCTTGTCTTCGATATGGGCTTGATATTCGTCGGCAAAAAGTCTTAGTGTCGACAGGACCGGATTTGGCGCTGTCTGACCGAGACCGCAAAGTGAAGTGTCTTTGATGACTTGAGAAAGGTTCAAAAGTTCATCGATTGTTTCCTGAGTCCCTTCACCCTTGGTGATCGACTCTAGAAGTTCATAAAGGCGTTTGGTTCCGATACGGCAAGGCGTACATTTGCCGCAGCTTTCGTCAACGATGAAATCAAGATAGAATCTTGCCACGTCAACCATGCAGTTGTCTTCATCAAGGACAATCATCCCGCCAGATCCCATCATCGAACCCAAAGAAAGCAATTCGTCAAATCCGATTGGAGTATCCAGGTGTTCCTTGGTCAAGCAGCCTCCGGATGGTCCTCCGGTTTGAACTGCCTTGAATTCTTTGCCATTCGGGCAACCGCCACCGATATCATAGATGACTTCTCTTAAAGTTGTTCCCATCGGCACTTCGACAAGCCCGGTATTTTTGATTTTCCCACCCAAAGCGAAAACTTTGGTACCGGTAGATGCCGGCGTCCCGATCGATGCGAACCATGCACTTCCCTTAAGGATGATCTGGGCGATATTGGCGTATGTTTCAACGTTGTTGATGATCGTCGGTTTGCCCCAGACACCGGAAACTGCCGGGAACGGCGGTTTGGGCTGTGGCATCCCGCGATGGCCTTCAATCGAGCGGATCAGGGCTGTTTCTTCACCACATACGAACGCCCCGGCTCCAAGACGGATTTCCAGGTCGAAATCGAAGCCGCTGCCAAAGATGTCATCGCCAAGCAAGCCGTGTTCACGGGCCTGGTCGATTGCAACTTCAAGACGTTGTACGGCAATCGGATATTCCGCCCGGATGTAGATGTAACCATAGTTCGCCCCGATTGCATAAGCGGCGATCGCCATCGCTTCGATGACGCTGTGAGGGTTACCTTCAAGGATCGAACGATCCATGAACGCACCCGGGTCACCTTCATCGGCGTTGCAGATTACATATTTCTGTTTTTCCTGCTGGTCATGGGCAAACTGCCATTTTTTCCCAGCCGGGAATCCGCCACCGCCGCGGCCGCGCAGGCCTGAAGCCAGGACTTCGTCGATAACTTCCTGCTTAGACATTGAAGTCAGGACTTTGGCTAAAGCCTGGTACCCGTCTTTGGCGATGTATTCTTCGATATTTTCAGGATCGATAACCCCGCAGTTGTTGAGGGCAATCCTTTTTTGTTTGGCATAAAAAGAGGAATGGTTGATGTCGAGGACTTTCCCGTCTTTGACATCGTTGAGCATTTTTCTTTGGACCGGGCGTCCTTTAAGGAAGTGCTCAGTGACGATTTCCTTGATATCGTCGACACTTACTGTCTTGTAGATGATGTTGTCAGGATATACGGCCACATTTGGTCCGACCCCGCAAAGCCCCAGACATCCGGTTTTTTTGACGCTGATTTCATTTTCCAAACCGGCATGTTTGATCTCTTCCTTGAATTTTTCAATCAGTTCGCCTGAGTTACCGATGGTACATCCAGTACCGGCACATACTACTACTTGGATTCTTTCCATCCTATTGGCCCTCCTGCAACAAATATTCTTCAATAACCTGATTGTTTTGCAGATGTTTCGCAATGATTTCCTCAGCCATCGCCACATCGACTTTCTTGTAAATCACCTGATTGCCTGTGCTGTCGACAATTTTCACCAATGGTTCCTGACCGGTCACTTCGATTTGGCCGTCTTGCGTAACTAAAGCATTGATTTTCAATTCATGGACTTTTTCGACCAGCTTGAGCAGCACGTTTCGTGCCCCAGCAGCGATACCCGCGGTCCCCATGGCAACCACGACAAAATAATCATGGCCATCATCAAGACGCATTTCCATCTTGTTTCTTGCTTTAGTTCGCAGTTGATTTAGCTCTTCAACTGTTTTCATTTAATAACTCCTTAATATTTTCTTGCAGATTCGACTTGTCTTTTTCTAACTGGTAAATTTTCTTATCAATCTCATAACGGATTGCAACTTCGCGATTTGTCATAAACGATGTAAGAATCGTCGCCTTCAAATCGCCAAGGGGGATTTTCCGATCGAATTTGGCTGAGACTTTCGTGCCGTTTTCGAGCGGTTCAATCGTATAGCTGCCCTTGTCATGCATAAAAAAAGAAAAATGACCCAAACCATGATCCGTACCAATCAGTTCATTGTCATACGTTTTCATGATCGAGGTGCCATTATCAACTATTTTCAAGGTCAAGGGAGCAGTTGTAATAGTCACTATGATGTTGGAAGCTAAAGCATTGATGCTGTTGATAACCAACTCGAGCAGATGCAAGGAAAAATCCTTATCCATTTACCCGTTCTTCTTTGATGTAGTTGAGCACCAGCATCTTCAACTCTTCCAGCTGCTTTTGACATCCAAAAACGGTATCGTCAACGCTGACAACCGGAGCCAAACCGCATGCCCCAACACAACGGGTCGCGTCGATGGAAAACAATCCGTCGGAACTTGTTCCATTGACCGGGCATCCCGTCATCTCGCTAAGCAATTCCAAAATGGTCTGGGAACCATTGACATAACATGCCGTACCCAGACAAACTCCGATGACGTGTTTTCCTTTAGGCTCAGTGGTGAACTGGGAATAGAATGTGACTACTCCGTATATGTCCGCCGCCGAACGATTTGTAGCCTCTGAAATGGCTTCGATCGCCTCAAAAGGGATGTAACCCAATTCCTTTTGGACTTCGTGAAGCATTAATTTTACCGGACCTGGTTTGTCCTGATGCATCTTTACGATTTCATCAATCCTAACCAGATATTCTTCTTTTATCTTTTTCATTATCTCACCTCTTTTTGATAATTTTATCACAATTTGGAAGGGCTATCAACTTATTTTTTGGTCAAAAAATCGCGTTTGTATTATTGTACTATGATTGATTCAAGTGTAACCAAAAAAAATCAAGCCTGGGGGCTTGATTTAGAAGAATTCATCATCGGTCTTGAAATAGCTGTCGTTGATTGTCAATGTTTCCACCTGTTCGACGCATTCGTCGACCAGTGCTTCAAAATCGAAGTTGGATTCATAATGACGGGCCTTATGCCGGGTCGGCTTCGTTGCCGGCTGTTTTGGCGTGAATATCGTGCAACAGTCCTCATGGGGCCGGATGGAGATATCATAAGTGCCGATTTTCGTGGCGATATCGATAATCTCCAGCTTGTCAAGACAGACAACCGGGCGGATCACCGGAGTGTCGATGACTTCATTGATTGTCGCCATCGAATGCAAGGTCTGGGATGCCACCTGACCGATGCTTTCCCCGTTGACCAGCACCAGGCAACCGTTTTTTTCGGCCAGCTTTTCACAGACACGGTACATCATCCGACGCATTACCGTCATTGCGTACGACTCGTCACAGTTGTCATAGACAGCCAGCTGCAACCTGGTGAACGGAACCACATGGACCTTGATTGTGCCGTGGCTGTATTCTCGCAACACATCGGCGAGGTCGATAACTTTCTGCTTGGCAAAATCATTCGTGTACGGTGGCGCCGCAAAATGGACACACTCAAGATCGACGCCGCGTTTCATGGTGAGATACCCTGCTACTGGCGAATCGATCCCGCCACTTAGCATAAGCAAGGCTTTACCGCCCACTCCCACCGGATAGCCCCCGGCACCCTTGATGGTGTTGTCCATCACATAAATGGCATCCTGGCGAATTTCAACGCGTACCAGTATATCGGGATTGATGACGTTGACCTTGAGTTCCTTCTGGCAGTTGTGGAAAACATGGCCGGCAATTTCGCGGTTTATCTCCTGCGAGCTGCCTGGGAAATTCTTGTCGGAACGTTTCGTGTCGATTTTGAAAGTCGTACCGGGATTATCCTCGATTATCTTGACCACGACCGCTTTGGCTGCTTCTAGATCCTTTTCCATCTTGTATGCCACGGAAAAAGAATGGATTCCAAAAACGTTTTTCAATTTTGCGACAACCGGTTCCTTCGCGGCTCCGTTGAGGATCACATACATCCGATCATGGGTCAGCTGATATGTCAGCTGTTCGAATTCCCCAAGCTGTTCCTTGGAGTTTTTCAATAGTTTTCTGGTGAATATTTTGCGATTCTTCCCTTTGGTAGTCAATTCCCCAAAGCGGACCAATATATAATTTGCTTCCATTTTTACCTGCTTTTTCTGATTTTTTCTTTTATCTGGCTCAACGCTTTGGCCAATGTGGCCACATCCTCAAGGCTCGTTTCCAGTGAAAAGGAGATCCTGAAGGCGCTTGATGCGATCTCATTTGCAAGGCCTAGCTGCTCGATCACCCGCGAAACCCCGGGATTTCTTGTCGAACAGGCCGATTTGGTCGAGATCAGAAGACCGGAAGCCTCCAGCTCATGCAAAATGACCTCGGGTTTGTAGCCGACCATGGCGATCGAAACAATCGACGGCAACGCGTCGTCACTCGAGATGATCTTCACATCTTCAATAGTCGAAATTTGCTTCAGGAAATGTTCCTTGAGTTTGGCCGTGTGCAAAAGATGTTGCTTCTGTCTTGCCAGGGCATTCTTGAGAGTCTTGGCTAGGATGATGTTGGCTGGAGCATTGTGGGTTCCCGCCCGCAAGCCAAATTCCTGGTTCCCGCCGTGGATCAGCGGTTCAAGGTTGACTCCTTTGCGTCTGTACAAGAGTCCCGACCCTTTGACTCCGTGGAGCTTGTGGGCTGAAAACGAGGCCAAGTCGATGCCAGTAAGATCGCATGGAAGTTTGGCAAGCGACTGGACCATGTCGACATGAAGGAAACACTTTGGATGTCTGGCAACGATGGCCTTGATGGCATCAAGGGGATTTATCGCCCCGACCTCGTTGTTGACGTGCATCAGGCTGACAAGGATGGTGTCCTCGCGGATGGCGTTTTCCAGCTGGGCCGGGTCGATTTTCCCGCCTTTATCAACTGGAAGGTATGTGATCTCGAAATCAAAATAAGTTTCAAGATATTCCAAAGTGGCCATGATCGAAGAATGTTCAACAGCGCTTGAGATGATATGTCTGCCCCGGTTGCGGTATTTCAAGGCAATGCCTTTAAGCGCCATATTGTTGGCTTCGCTCCCTCCGCTGGTGAAAATCAGCTCTTCGCTGGCGACATTGAGCATGGCCGCCAGATTGCCCCGGGATTTTTCCTGGAGCCGGTTGACTTCAATCCCCTGATTGTAGAGGCTTTCGCTGTTGTAGAAATATTTTTCAACAAGCTGACAGTAACCTTCAGCGATGTCTTTGGCTACCGGTGTGGTCGCCGCGTAATCAAAATAAATCATCTATTCTCCTTCTTTGGACATGATCAGTTTTTCGTATGAACCCGGAGCGATTTTTTCGATGATGTCGACCGCGACTTTCAAGGCATTCGTGTATTCCCCGTTGCGATAAAGCAACTCCGCCCGGGTCAGTTCAGTATTGACTTCGAGGAAACTGTGGCGGTAGCGATTGCCAAACATGATGGCTTCTTCGACCATCTGGGCGGTGACGATCAGATGGTGGACATTGTCATAGAGCTTGTAAATGACATCGCGGGCGGCATCAACCTGAAGCGAAAGTTCTTCGAGATTGATCGGCCGGACCTTGGTCACTTTCAAGATGGCCTCGGCTTTGGCATAGGAATCCTCGATATAATCCTTGTACGATTCGTTTATCATCGGAAGATGGTTGTTTGATATTTCCGACTTGATTTCCAACAGGACGATGGAAATGTTGTCGAGTTCGTCAAGCGCCCTTTTCTCCTGGATTTTAAGGTTTTCGTCAACAATATAGTATTTTTCGATATTGCTTGCGACATGGTTGCAATGGGCAATCAGATCGTCGAAATCACGAAGCATCCTGGAGAAGGCGAATTCCTTTTCAAGAATCGTCCGTTCCAATTCCTCTTTGCGTTTCTGGATCTCCCTGATCTGCTCGAGATCTTTTTCAACGGTGATGCCATATCCTTCGATCACATAGTTTTCCTTTAGTTGTCCATAGTCACGTTTGACCTTGATGGCCGCTCTTGCCAGGTTCTCAACCGCGTCAAAGCACTTGTCCTTGCGGCTGGCATAGCTGTCGAAAGCCACCTGTTCTTCAGTGAAGTCGCTAAGCAGGCTGTTTAGATCTTTGCTTGTCAGGTTGATTTTTTCTTCAAGCCCTTCAAGATCGAGACTTTTAAGCTGGGTCGCCTGGCTTGCCAGGTCGTCTGTTATCTTGTCGAAACGGCTCGATGCGTCCAAAAGGTTGATCGCAAATCCTCTTTCGACAAGCTCATCCTTGCGTCTGGTCACCAGGTCGACCTGCCCTGGGAGATAGTTCTTGCAAAGATCCGTCAGCTTGGAGATGGTGTCGAGGTTGGTACTCAAAAACTCTATTTTCTCTTTGACGGTCTGGGTGAACGATTTGGCTTCGAGATATTTCTGGGCATTCATCATTTCCTCGATATCGATGAAATCCTGGTCGATCTCATTGATCTTTTCCTTGACTGCCGGCACGTAATCCTCAATCTTGTAACGCAGCGAATTGTAGCGGTCGAAAAGGTTGCGGTAGTCTTCCTTGGTGGCGATGATCACCAGCCGCTGGTCGTTTTCGATTTCTGTGATTTCCTCAATCCGCCCCAACAATTGGGTCGAACTGTTGCGGTATTGGGTAACGGCCTTTTCCAGGTGCCTTAGATCCTTTTTCACGCCTCTTAATTTGCGGTAATATGTTCTTTCATCAAGATCCCTTAAAAGAGTGAGAATGTCGTTCTGGCTGTTTGTCTCGATTGTATCGAATTCGGTTTCGAGATCCTGATACTGCTCAAGAATCTCCGGTGCGTTCTGGCCGATAGCCTTGACCCGTCCCAAACGATAGCGGATCGGCAGGGTCCTGATTGAATTGATCTCATCCTCAAAAAAAACGACCTTCTTGCGGTACTTGCGAATCAGGATGCCCCGATAGAAGATACCCAATCCCCCCAAAGCAATCACTGAAATCACAGAAATGAAAATCATCGTATTGTTACCGTTCGCAAAAAAACGGTTTATCATATCTTCCATGGTGTTTCCCCCTTGATAATAATTTTTCTATCAGTGTCGAGCTGGTCGATCAGCTGATCAAGAGAAGCGAATTTCACTTCTTCACGGATGTATTTGAGAAATTCGACTTGGACAATTTCCCCATATATGTCCTTGGTGTAATCGAAGACATTGACCTCGAGAACGAGCTTGTCTAGAGTCTCCACGGTTGGATTTAGTCCAACGTTGGCCATGGCAAGGTGCGCATGGCCGTCAATCACGATATTTACAGCATAGACACCCCGCTTGGGTATCAGATAGCTGCCATAATCGATGTTCGCCGTGGGAAAACCGATCCTCTTGCCAAGCTGCTTGCCATAGACGACCCGCCCGGTCACCCTGTAGGGCCGGCCTAGCAGGTTGTTGGCCTGGACGATATCACCTTTTTTTAGCAGTTGCTTGATGTGGGTCGATGCGATCTTGTGGTGGTTGTACTCTTTTTTTGACACCACCGAAAGCGAGAAAAGATGGCCATATTTGGCCAAAGTCTGGCTTGTCCCAAGGCCCTTTTTGCCAAAGGTGTAGTCAAAGCCGCATACGAGATGTCTGAAATTGAGCGGCCGCAGGTAACTCTCGATAAAATCATGAGCCGAGCAGTTTTGCAGATGCTCATTGAATTCCAGGACAATGAAATAATCAATGCCTAGCATCTTGGTGAAGGCAATCTTGTCATCTACCGACATCAGATACTCTTCCTTTTGCTTTGTCAGGAATGTCTTTGGCTGGACGTCGAAAGTCAAAACTGCGGTTTTCAGGTTTTCTTTTTGGCCACAGAGCTTGACTTCCTCAAGCAAGGCCAAATGACCCAAATGCATGCCATCGAAAAAACCAAGAGCTGCGACTCCAGGTTCAAGATCGACATCGACACCGCCATTGATCTTGATCACTTCCATCAAAACAGACCTCTCACGCTGCGCAGATACCCCTGAGAGTCGCTGCGATAGATGGCCAGGATCTTACCCTGGTCGTTGTATACCGCGACATCGCCTTTCAGGTCGGATTCGATCGGTTTGCCGTGGATAACGATCTTCTCATCCACGGTAATCGACGGATAACCCTTTAGCGCCGATTCGATCGGCAGGATTTCGTACTCGTTGTTTTTGAACTGTTCGATGGTAACCGCGTCTTCAAGCGAAAAACTCCCGGCTTGCAGGCGGACCAGATCGCTCATAAGTCCGATGGTCCCGAGTTTTGCCGCGATATCGACGCATAGCGAACGGATATAGGTGCCCTTCGAACAGGCAACCTTGAATTCGATCACATTGTCCTGGTAGCCTATCAGCTCGATGGCCGTGATCGTGATCTGCCGGGGCTCGATTTCCACCGCCTCATTGTTGCGGGCATACTCATAGAGTTTCTTGCCCTTGACTTTCAATGCCGAATAGATCGGGGGCACCTGTTCACTTTGACCCAGGAAACTTTCCAAGGCCTGAACAATTTCCTCGCGGGAATACTGTCTTACCTCCTGGCGTTCGAGTATCTCGCCTGAGATGTCGAACGTGTCACTGGCCAATCCCAATGTGAGCTTGGCCTGATAGACCTTGGCGTCGTTCGAAATGAACTGCAATGTCTTGGTCGCCTTGTTGACGCACAGCACCAACAATCCGGTGGCATCGGGATCGAGAGTCCCGCCATGCCCCACTTTTTTAGTATGCAATACCTTGCGCGCGATGTTGACAACATCATGCGAGGTATATCCTTTTTCCTTGTTTATCAATATTATTCCATTCATATTATCACCTTTTTCATTTTATCAAAATCCGGCCCTGTTTACAATTAAACTATTCAAATTGCCCAATTAAATGTGCTCGAAACTATCAAATAAGTTGCGTTTATGGAAAAATTTCGATATGATAAGGCAGGTGATAAAATGTCAATGAGAAAAGTATTAGGCTGTATCCGTAAAGCCGATGAAGAATTTAAACTTATAGAAGAAGGCGACCGCATCTGTGTCGGGGTTTCCGGCGGGAAGGATTCCAGTTTGCTGCTCTACGCCCTTGGTCTTTACCGCAAATTTTGCAAGGTGAATTTCGAGGTGGTCGGAGTCCATGTCGAGATGAGCTTTGGCGGCATGGATTTTAGCGAAGCCGACGAATTTTTCAAGAAAAACGATATCCCGTTCCACCACGAACCAAGCAATATCGCGGAGATCCTGGAAGCCCAGAAGACCGATGACGGCCGGTTCAAATGTTCCCTTTGTTCGAAACTTAAAAAAGCGACCGTGATCGAAGGCGCGAAGAAATACGGCTGCAACAAGGTCGCATTCGGACATCATGGCGATGATGCGGTGGAAACCCTGTTCATGAACATGATCTATGGCGGGGCAATCGCCACATTCGTTCCAAAGATGTATATGGACCGCACCGATGTCACTTTCATCCGGCCGCTGGTCCTGGCTTACGAGAGCGATATCGTCGCCGCAAGCAACGAGGCAAGCATTCCCGTTGTCATCTCGACCTGTCCCGAAGACAAGCAGACCAAACGCGAGGAGTTCAAGCACCTGCTTCACGATCTTTACCAGAAATACCCGATGGCCAAGCACAATCTGCTTCTCGCGCTCAAAAACGAGGAACAGGTCCGTCTGTGGACCCATGACAACTAAGATGATGAAAATCATCTTTTTTTGTGCCTTCACTTTTCCTGGCAACAAAAAAAGCATCCTAAAGATGCTTGATTACGAAATATTTCTTCTTGCCGCGGCGGATTACCGTCGCTTCCTGGTTGAAGGCATTGGCCTTGGCTACGACAAATTCAAGGTCGGTGACCTTGACTCCGTTGACTAGAACCGAACCGTTCGCGACGAATTCGCGGGCTTCCCGTTTCGATTGCGCCCCTTTGCATGCCACCAGGGCATCTAGAATCATCAGATCCTCATTCACTTCGACACTTGGCACATTCGCAAATGCGGCATTGATGGTGTTGATGTCCAGGTTTTGGATGTTTCCACTAAACAATGCCGCAGTCACATCAAGAGCCTCCTGGTAGGCATCTTCGCCGTGCAGGTAGGTGATTACTTCCTGGGCTAGTGCCTTCTGGGCAATGCGCAGATGTGGCGCTTCGCTGTGTTCCGTTTCGATTTGTTCAATCTGTTCTCTGGTCAGGAATGTCAGGAATTTAAGATAGTCGATGACCTTTTCATCTTCGGCATTGAAGAAAAACTGGTACATCTCGTAAGGCGAAGTCTTCTCGCGGTTGAGCCAGATGGCCTTCCCTTCCGATTTTCCAAACTTTGTTCCATCCGATTTGGTCAAAAGCGGCATGGTGAAGCCAAAACATTCGTCACCGCTGGTTCTGCGGATCAGTTCGATTCCGGCAGTGATGTTGCCCCATTGGTCCTGCCCGGCAACCTGCAAATCGACTCCCTTGTTTTCATGAAGCCATTTGAAGTCCATCGCCTGAAGCAGCATGTATGAGAATTCGGTATAAGTTATTCCCGTATCGAGACGCCGCTTGATGATGTCTTTTCCAAGCATGTAGTTGATGTTGAAGTATTTTCCAATATCCCGCAAAAAGTCGATGAAGTTGATATCCTTGTACCAGTCGTAATTGTTGACAACCTCGAAGCCAAAAATGTCGATCGCCTGTTTTTTAAGGCATTCGAAGTTGTGTTCAACTTCTTCCTTGGTGATCATCGGCCGTTCGCTTGACGGACGGGGATCGCCGATCAGACCGGTTCCCCCACCGACAAGCAGAATCGGATTGTGGCCAGCGTTTTTCAATCTTTTCGATATTAAAAATGATGAATAATGGCCAATATGAAGACTGTCGCCAGTTGGATCGGTTCCGATATAAAACGTCATACCGCCCTGGTTAAGTTTCTCTTTCAATTCGGGCGAGCTGATATCCTTGATTAAACCGCGCCACACAAGTTCTTCGTAAATATTCATATAACCTCCTAATAAAAAAGGGTTCATTTTTATGAGCCCTTTTTCTCACTATTACAAGTATAGTGGAATTGTCCTAAAAAAACAATCTTATTTTGTAGAATTTCGTTTTATCAAAAGATTTTTGACGATAATCGCATTGCTTTCAACTTCCTCGTTGTTGAGGAATTTTGTGAGCAGCCGCACCGCCAAAGCACCCATGTCATATACCGGGACATTGAGCGAAGTCAAAGTCGGCCGGGCGATGATCGAGTAAGACGAATTGAACATTGCCACCACTTCGGTTTGTTCAGGAACTTTGATATTCATGTCATCGAGAGCGTTGACGATCGCCACACCATCCTTGTCGTAACCACAAAGGATGACTTCGTGCGATTTGGTCTTGAAATACTCGACGAACTGTTCGTAATTGTTTTCATACTCGGTTGAGCAATATACGCTGTTTTCGGCGTTGAATTCCAGACCTGCAGCCTGGTAGGCCTCATTGATCCCTTCCATAATCTCGTCATTGTTGACAAGGTTCTGTTGGGGATGGACATAAAGGATGTCTTTTTTACCTTTTTCAAGATAACTGCTGACAATCTCCTTGGCAGCCGACTTGACGTCGATCGAAACCGAACCGATCTTTTCATCATCGATTTTCTTGCCAATGACAACCGTAGGCAGATGGTATTTTTCCAAGGCCTTGAGGGTCTTGTCGATTCTTTCGTTGTTGAAAAGAATAACACCATCAACACGTGATTTGACAACGCGTTCCACGACAGACTTGATTGTGTTTTCATCACCAAGGTCGTCGGTAGTGAACATGTTGATATTGTATTCAAGATGGCGTCCGGTATCCCCGATGCCGCCGATCATGTCTTTGACATTGGCGAAGAGCGATTGGGGGAACAGGATGGCGATTGTCGTTGTCTTGCTTGTCGCCAGTCCGCGGGCGACTTCATTTGGTTTGAAATCGAGTTTCTCGATTACCGCAAGGACTTTTTGTTTGGTCTTTTCACGCACAACTGGGGAATTGTTGATAACCCGTGATACCGTCGCTAGCGAAACCCCAGCTTCCCGTGCGACATCATAAATTGTAATTTTTTTCATTTTAGTCTCTTAAATCTTTTAAATCAACTCTTAATTCTTTAGATTCATCTTTCATTTCTTCGATATTTTCGCTGATTTCTTCTTGAACATCAGCTGCAGCTTCACTCACATCTTCCATCGCATCCTGGAACTCTTCGTCAAGGTCAAGGTCCGAAACGGTTTCCTTGACACTTTGGACTTTTGCAGTCACGGTGTCCTTGATGACGTTGTATTGTGAAGATGAGGTTACTTTTTCTTTAACTTCCTGATATTTGTCTTCAGCCTTTTGTTTGGCTTCATCATAGTCGAATTCGTCAATTGATCTTTTGACGTTGGCCACGGTGTCGTTTACCGCTTTGGAAACGTCTTCCTTGGTCAGGTTTTTAGCGGCATCCGAATATTCTTTGGCATATTTCTTGATGTCTTCTACTGTTTCTTTTCCTTTTTTAGGTGCCAGCAACAGCCCAGCCACCGTACCTAAAACTGCCCCGAAAATTAACTGATTCAATTTCATAATGTGATCTCCTTATTTTTTTTGTTTTTTCCTTGATTTGATGATGCTTGATGCTGTCTTGGCTACGATATCGCTGTGTCTGACAGCCGAACGGTTGAATAAGCGATTAATAGTTTCCAATGGCGCGTTAAGCAAATCCAGTTTGTAGTCGATGTCGTCAAGGATCTTATTAACCCGGTCAATTGTTTCTGGCAAAGTCGCCACTATGTTATTCAATGACTGAATCAAAGCCGAGCTTCGCAGGAACACCAGGCCAAGGGCCATGATTGCAAAAGCTCCCGAAAGAATCAGCACACTGAAACATACGTCCATTACACTCATTATATCACCTCTCTTAAGAATATTTTATCACATTTTAGGGCAATATTGTAGTTATTTTTTTAATTCAATCACTTTATCTTTCAATTTGTAGATGTCTTTGGAAGACATGAACAAAAATACGACATTTTCGTATTTGGCCAGCTCCTTGGCTCCGGTTTCGTCAGCCTCGATGACTGTGGCATTTTTGGCCAGATTGGCGATATCAAAGATGTCGATATCGATCCCCTCTTCTTTCTTGGCGTTGTCTGGAAACGGTACGAAATAAGGATAATCGCACTTCTCCATGGCGGCGGCAAATTCGTTTTTGAACTCGGCCCCGCGCGAGAAACGGTCCGGCTGGAAGATTCCGACGATTTTTTTGCCCGGATAACGCGCTCTTGTCGCGTCAATCACGAAATTGATGGCAGTGGGATGATGGGCATAGTCGTCGACATAGACGTTGTCGCCGATTTCCTGGACGCTGTAGCGTCGCTTTGTCCCCTTGAAAGTCGCCAGCTTGTCTTGCAGGTAAGCCCCGTCCATGTTTTCAAGATAACCCAAGGCGATTATCGCCAGGGAATTGTAAAGCATATGGTTGCCATAGAAAGGCAGGTTGAAATGGCCAAAAAGTTCGCCGTGGATCACCACATCGAAGTGGATCCCGTCGCTTGACTGGATGACGTTTTTAGCCACAACGTCATTATGAGGCTCCAGGCCAAAACGCAGTACATGACTGGTGATATTGAGTTTTTTGATGTTCTTGTCATCGCCCCAAACAATAACCGTGTCCTTGACCTGGTTGGCAAATTTCTCGAACGATTTGATGTAGTTTTCGAGATTCCCGAAGTAATCGACATGGTCAAGTTCGATATTGTTGATGATCGCATATTTTGGGAAATATGACAGGAAATGGTCCTGATATTCGCAAGATTCCACTATGAAATACTTGCTGTTTTTAAGACCATGTCCGACTCCGTCCCCGATCAGCACCGAAGTCTTGTCAAAGTCCTTGAAAACGTGGTAGGCCATTCCGGTTGTCGTTGTCTTGCCATGGGTTCCGGCAACCGAGATTGTCTGGTAGTTTTCCATGAATTTCCCCAAGAAGGTAAAATAACGGTCGTAGGTGACATTGGGATTTGACATCACAGCCTGAACTTCCACATTCGACTCGTCAAAAGCATTGCCGATGATCACGTGATAGCCATCCTTGATGTTATCCTTGTCAAACGAATAGACCGGAATATTGCGCAGCGCCAACTGGTCCTGGGTGAAGATATACTTGTCGATGTCGCTTCCGGCAACATCGTGGCCTAAATCATGCATGATGCAGGCCAGCGGGCCCATTCCCGATCCTTTGATTCCGATAAAATAATCCATTTTATTTCTCCTTTAAGATAATCAGATCTTTGTTAAATTCATTCAAAGAAACAGCCCCCTGTTCACTTACCAGAACAAGATCCTCGATCCGGATGCCAACCTCACCCTTGAGATACACCCCCGGTTCGATCGAGAAAATCATTCCCGGTCTTACCGGCATATCGAAATTGCTGGAAACATCACCATATTCGTGGACTTCACGACCGATAAAATGGCCGAGGCGATGGTTGAAATACGTGCCATAACCTTCGCTGGCGATGTAATCACGCGCAGTGGCATCGATGTCTTTTAGCGCCACTCCCGGTTTGATCATGGCGATCGCTTTTTCATTGGCTTTTTTGACAATCGAATAGAGCTTCTCATGTTCAGGGGAAACCTCCTGATAGAAGAAGGTGCGGGTCATGTCGGAACAATATCCCTGGTAGGTGCAGCCGATATCGACGATCACACTGTTGCCTGGGAGCAATCTTGTCCCGTCGAGTTCGTGATGAGGGTTGGCCCCGTTCTTGCCAAAGGCGATGATCGGCTCGAAGCTAAAATCATCCGCTCCCAGTTCAAGATAGATGTGTTTCAATTTATCCCTTAGCTCGATTTCACTGAAAACCCCTTTGGCGATCTCGTCCTTGATCAACTCCATGGCCCGGTCGTTGATCAAGGAAGCCTGCTGCATCTTGGTGATTTCACTTTCATCTTTGACCATGCGGACCTCGTCGACACAGGCCGAACCCAAGGTGAAATAAATGTGGTCGAAAACAGCCTGGAGTTCCAACAGGAAGCGAGCTTCAAGTTTCTTGTCGACTCCCAACCGTTCAATCCCTTTTAAAGCCGGCGAGATTGCCTGGGCGATGGAATCGGTGTCACTGTACCAGATCAGGGAACAGTCGAGCTTTTCATCGAGGAAGAACAGATTGTTCAACACCAAGGTGAGTTCCCCGGTTTTGGTGACCACCAGACCGAAAAATCTTTCACCAGGACGGTTGCAATAGCCCACCAGATAATCGATTGTATGATAATCCGTAATCAAGATCGCATCAAGCTGGCTCTTGATGATCCGCTGTACAACCTGGTCTATCCGGCTATTCATCAAAGTCGACCTTTATGCCCAATTCTTCAAGCTGGCTTTCGCCTACCGGTTGAGGAGCCTGGGTCATCGGACATTTGCTTGCCGCATTTTTCGGGAACGCGATAACGTCACGGATCGACTGCGAGTTGGTCAAAAGCATCGCCAGACGGTCAAGTCCAAGGGCGAATCCCCCATGAGGTGGCGTACCGAACTTCAACGCTTCGACAAACCAGCCAAACTGGCTTTGGATCTGTTCAGGGGTGAACCCCAGAGCCGCGAACGCCTTTTCTTGAAGCTGCTGTTCAAAGATCCGCTGCGAACCGCCACCCAGTTCATAACCGTTCAAGACGATGTCATACGCGTCTGACAGGCAGTTGTCCTTGTCGTTTAACAGCTTGTCTTCATGCCCATTGAGCGGTCTGGTAAAAGGATGATGTTTGGCGTAATAGCGGTTGGTTTCCTCGTCGTACTCGAACATCGGAAAATCAACCACCCAGGTGAAGGCGAACTCATTAGGGTCATAGAGTTCCAGTTCCTTGGCAAGCCTGTTGCGCAAGTTACCCAAAGAATCGCAAACTATATCATAGCTGTCCGCCGCGAACAGGATAAGGTCGTTTTCCTGCCCGGCCATTGCTGCCATGATCTTCGCAAGCTTGTCCTCGGTGAAGAATTTGGCGATTGGCCCGGTAAGCTTGCTGTTTTCCACCTTCAGGTAAGCCAGACCTTTGGCCTTGTAAGTCTTGACAAAATCGGTCAGCTGGTCGATTTTCTTGCGGGAGAAATCCTTGGCCACGTTTTTGACATTCATGGCTTTGACACATCCGCCGTTTTCCAAGGCCGACTCAAAAACCTTGAACTCGACGTCCTTGACCATTTCGCTTAAATCAACGAGTTTCATATCAAATCGGATATCCGGCTTGTCGACCCCGTAGTTTTCCATGGCTTCGTGGTAAGTCATCCGGCCGATTGGCAACTTGATGTCGATGCCTTTGACATCCTTCATAACCTTGGCAATCAATCCTTCGCCAACGGCCATGATCTGATCGGTCGACATGAATGACATCTCGACGTCGACCTGGGTGAATTCCAACTGGCGGTCAGCCCGCAAATCCTCGTCACGGAAGCATCTTGCAATCTGGTAATAACGTTCAAATCCCGAGACCATCAAAAGCTGCTTGAAAAGCTGTGGCGATTGAGGCAAGGCATAGAATGAACCGTTGTGGACCCTTGAAGGAACCAAGAAGTCCCGCGCCCCTTCAGGAGTTGAGAGATTCAAATATGGTGTTTCGATGTCGATGAAATCCATATTGTCCAGATAATCCCGGATCGAACGGGTTATCTTGTGCCGGGTGATCAGCTTTTGTTGCATGACTGGACGCCGCAAGTCAAGATACCGGTATTGAAGACGCAACTCTTCCAGGGCGTCAGTATTGTCGGCGATGATCATCGGGGTCAGGTTGGCTTCATTGATGACATTGAGCTCATGAGCCTCGATTTCGATTTCTCCGGTAGCCATATTGGGATTTTTCGATTCCCGTTCGATGACTTTTCCCTTGACCGAAATGATGTATTCGTTTTTTACTTCGCGTAAAATCTCGTCGAAGGCTTCCCCAAACACGATCTGGGTCACCCCGTGCCGGTCACGCAGGTCCAAAAACGCCAGCGATCCCAGGTTACGTTTTTTTCCGACCCAGCCGATCAGTTCGACTTCTTCATTTATATTGGCGATAGTCAACTCGCCGTTGTTATGTGTTCTATTCATGATGATGCTCCCCCGCTGCAATTTCATTTTCCAAATATTTGACAATGTCACCCAGGTCGACTTCGCTTTGTTGCTTGGTCGCATTGTTTTTCACAATCACGACTTCCTTGGCCAATTCGCTTTCTCCCAGAATCAAAGCGAATTTCGCGTTAAAACGGTCAACCGACTTGAACTGGCCTTTCATCGAGCGTTGTTGGTAATCAAGATCGGTCTTGAATCCGTTGGCCCGCAGCATCGCCGCGATCTGCACTGCCAGATCCAGAGCCGCCTCACCTAAAGGCATGACATAGACATCCAGACCGTCATCATCGCCCAGCTCGTCACCGATGGCGATCATCATCCGTTCCAGACCGAACGCGAAACCGACTCCGGCACTGTCCTGTCCGCCAAGTTCACCGATAAGACCGTTGTAGCGGCCTCCGCCTCCCAGCGTGGCCCCGTTGCCAAGACGGGGATCGTCGGAGATGATTTCAAACACGGTATGGTTGTAGTAATCCAGACCGCGAACCAGAGAAGGATCGACTACATATTCGATTTCCAAATCATCCAGCAAGGCACAGACCTTGTCGAAATGGGCTTTGGCCCCGTCGGTCAAATAATCGATCGTTCTTGGTGCGTTGGCCATTACCGGATGGGACTTGTCAACCTTGCAGTCGAGAATCCGCAACGGATTTGTCGCATAGCGGTTCTGGCAGTCGCTGCAAAGCTCGTTTAATGACGGCTCGAAGTGGGCCATCAACACTTCCTTGTAGTTCTGGCGGCTTTGTTCATCCCCCAGGGAATTGACATGGAGTTTGACATTCTGGATTCCCAGCGTATCGACCAGGGTGATTGCCATGACCATACACTCAACGTCAAGATAGGGCGACTCGATTCCCAGCATTTCCACGCCGAACTGGTGGAACTGGCGCTGACGGCCGCTTTGAGGCCGCTCATAGCGGAACATCGGCCCCATGTAGAATAATTTCTGCACTTTTTCAGGCAGGGCGTACAGCTTGTTCTCGATGTAGCTGCGAGCCACTCCGGCAGTGCCTTCCGGACGCAGGGTCATCGAGCGGCCTTTCTTGTCGGCGAATGTGTACATTTCCTTGTTGACAACATCGGTCGTTTCCCCAACCGAACGGACGAAAAGTTCCGTGTGTTCGAAGATCGGGGTTCTTATTTCCTGAACGTTGTAATAAGAACAGATCGATCTGATCAGCTGTTCAAGCTCTTGCCATTTTTTTGATTGCTCCGGCAGGATGTCTACCGTACCTCTTGGTGCTTTTATCATAATATCTCCTTCTTTCAACTAAAAAACGCCCTTAAAATAAGGACGTCATAAACGCGGTACCACCTTAATTCGTGTAATTCACACGCACTCTGTCTTAACGCGACTAACGTTTACTTCTACTGTCTTCAAAGTAACTCTTCCCGGGTGTCCCGCAGAGGTCAAATCAATATTTTCACCAGCCATATTGTCTCTGTAATCGTCTTCCTGCTTAATCCCGTTCCCTAGATTAACCACATTATATAAAATGAAGCCTCAAAAATCAAGAGAAATAACCATCCACAACTGCAAAACTCAACCCCGACTGTCATTCAGGGTTGAGTAGGCATTTTTTCTTGGTCTTTCCGGTACATATCTGCCAGGTAGCTAAGCAGTATCATCAAAGCCACCACGGATCCCAGGATGATCTTGCCATTGAAACTGATTGCGAACACCGCCACATATCCCAGGTATGGGATTGTGAACATTGGCACCCCGACAATATTGTCATATGCCACCTTGGAACCATCGGCAGTATTGTTGGCATCGCCCTTGGTCGTGTAGAGCATCGCCTGCTGGTCCACCTCTATCACTCGGTGGGTTACCAGAGCTGAACTGGATATCTGGAAGGTGATGGGATCGCCAACTTCTATCGTATCGAAATTCTTGTTTACGAAAACCAGACTACCCACATGGTAGGTTGGCTCCATCGAGCCCGACAGCACCACATAAGGGCTGATTCCGACGATTCTAGGAACATACAGCAATGCCATGAACGCAACTACAATGACTATGATTGCATTGGTTAAGTAATGGATTAGTTTTACCATCAACGGTTACCACGTTTTTTCTTGAATACAAGCAACCAGAGCACGGTCGCTGCCGCCAACGCAGCTGCAACTGCAGCCGCTGTGATTGTGGTTGTATTCCAGAAGCCCGGTGTCAATGGCACATCATCGTCATCGATTATTATTCCACCATCGTCATCGATTATTATTCCACCATCGTCATCGGTTCCGGTCCCGTCATCATCGGTTGTTGTCCCATCATCGGTTGTTGTCCCATCATCGGTTGTTGTCCCATCATCATCGGTTGTTGTTCCACCACCGGGAGTAACAACAGTGATTTGATTTCCAGTGCCCGGTACAACAACTACTGAAGTTGTCACACCACCGGAACTTGAACCACCACCCCCTGACGTGCTAGTAAGGGTCGAGGTGTAATGGAAGCTGATTTGAACACCATCCTGGCTTATTGTTGCGGTTTTAACCGCGGCATCGACTGCGTAATCCTGGATTTCCAAGGCCAGTACGCTTACCGGAGCATTAAGATTGGTTGTCTTGACAACCGACGTTGCCAGAGGTTTGTCATTTTCATCAAGATAGTTTATCTGGTATGTTACCGAATCGATAATCTTGCGGTACTGTGCGACAAAGGTGTCTTCCCTGGTCACTGTTTCAGGCACATCAAGGTAAAACCCGGTAAAGAAATAACCTTCGTTCACATCGATGGCCGCCTGGATCAGATCCGGATCCAAAGTTGTCCCATATTCCAGATTGAGAACAACCCGGTCCTGGGAAGCGATGCTTCCCTGACTACCGGTCTTGAACGTTATATCGTAACTACGCAATGCATTGGCTGGCAACAGGGTAAAGAACATCATCACGACGATGCCAATCATCACTTTCAATGATCTACTTTTCATGTTTACCACCCCTTTTGTATAGTATCAGCACTAATCCCGCTGCCACGATCAAGCCACCATAGACAAGCGGTGAAACCGATTCGTCGCCGGTTTTGACAATCTTTGGCAAAGGCTGCTCGACTGAGAATATGAAATTGACTACCCCGGTTTGCCCTTGATATTCGTTGTTGGCCGAATCCCCGTCCAGTGAAAGGGTGACATTGATTGTCTTTGATGCGCCGGCATTCAAAGTCCCCAACAGGATGTTGTTGTCATTGGTCAGAAACTGCAACCCGATGGTCACTTCATCATTTCCGACTTCGGTTTCAAAAAACGGTGTTGTCCCATCGGCGATGGTGAATGTGTACACCGCATCCCCGTCACCTTTGTTTGCGATATTGTCGAGAATCTCGCTTGACATATAGAAACGCATCTGTCCGCCACTGCCATTTACCAGATTGAAAGTGACTGTTCTTGATTCACCTGGAAGCATGTTTTCGAAATCCGGGGCATTACCGTCAAGCATTATGAATCTGTTGGCATCACCTTGATAGGTGATCACATCCGCTGCAGCCACATTGTTCATTGACAGAAAAGCTACAAGAGTGATGGCCAAACCAATTATCAGTTTTTTCATTTTCATCCCTCTTTTCTACAATCCGATTGAAACAATGTTATCATCGGCGTCAAATTCAACATCAACGCCCCACTCAGCCTTGAAAGAATCCTTGGCGTCAAAGGTCTGAACACCATAACCAAAGAACTCGAGATGGACGATCTTGTCAGCGTAAAGATTGTTGTTTTGGGTCACATCCAGATATGTGTACGAATCGATGACCGTTGCATACTCCCCTGGATCAAGTGGTCTGGTGTAGTACGCATAGGTGACTTCGGAATACTCATCACCTTCGAAAACAAGCCAGCCGTTCGCTACAGTGAATTGGATTTGGGCAGGATCGAGGTAATTTGGGTCATTCTGATCGGTTGTGTTTTTGGTCCCGTCTTCATCGGCCCAGTAGCGGTAAATCGTCACCCTGACGTAGGCTGTCGTATTTTCGGTGTTTTTGATCGCCAGTCCGCCATCGATGACGTCACCCGGCATTCCATACACTTCACTTTCCAAGAAATTGTCAGTTATCGTGCTACCGTCACCATTGACAAAGTCTATGCCAAGATATGGGGTGTAGATAGCCTTCTGGGTTTCAAAACTGCTTTGAATGACACTGTAAGTGCCATGAACGCTAAAACCAACTACTCCTAGTATGAATATCATTCCTATTATTATCTTCTTGTTCATATTTATCACCTCTATATCACTTGTATTTTAACTTGAGCCAGTCACATGTCAGTCACATCTTTATCAATTATTGTTTTAAAGGAAGTGAATTGTTACCCTTTATAAAAACCTGGAAATCTTGTATAATTACCATATGTGAGCAAACCGCAATTGAAACTCCGATTTTGGAGCTTTGCTCAACGACAAGAGGTGATATCCAGATGAAATTCAAATCCCTGATCATCGCAGCCATGCTTTTAAGCGGATGTGGTACCAAAACCCAGACAACATCCCCTTTGAATCTCGCTCCCTCCTCCAATAAAGCTACCTTGAAAAGCGAGCCGGTTTTCTATCTTGCCAGCTTCAATGAAGGAAAAACCCAAGGCAACGAAGCGGTGGAAATCGACCTGACCAATGTCGTCAAAGGTTATTTTGGAGTGAAATACAATGGAACCAACGACAGGCCCAAACTCCAGCTTACACTGCCTTCAGGGGCCATCTACACATACAACCTGACCGGAAAAATCGACTTTTTCAATCTGGTCGAGACATCGGGCACGTATGTGATCACGGTCTATGAAAATATCGAAGGCAACCGCTATGGCAAGATATTCAAGACCAGCTTTGAAGTTGAGCAGGAAAACGGATTCAATGCCTTCTTGTACAACAACCAGTATGTCAATTTCGACAAGGACACCCAGGTTGCATATGTTGCCAGCGAGCTGGTCACAAATGCGTCTTCATCCCTTGAAAAGATCCAGCTGATCTTCGATTACATTATTACCAACTACGATTATGACTATCAAAAGGCTAAAATTGTCGCTTACGATTATATTCCGGATCTAAACTCTATCTACCAATCCAAAAAAGGGATATGCTTCGATTACGCGGCATTGCTTGTTGCGATGCTGCGCACCCAGGCCATCCCGACCCGGCTGGAATTCGGATATGTCAAAGACACATATCATGCCTGGGTCAGTGTCTATACGGATCAGACCGGTTGGATCGACAATTTCATCTATTTTGAAAACGAGAACTGGCAAATCATGGATCCCACCTTCATCTCGCAAGACCCAGGCAACAAGAAAATCCAGGAATTCACGACCGACAGCGAAAATTATGAGCTGAAATACATCTTTTAATGGAGGCGGCAATGAGAAACGATTACGATCTAATCATCAATTTTTCAAAGCAGATGTATCTGATTTCCACCAGTGGCCAAAGTTTCTTGGCGGGACTTAGATTGCTTGAAACCAACACCACGCAAATGCGGATGAAAAATCTTTTGACCCAGGTTATCGCCCAGCTCGAACAAAATGACATCATTTTTGCCCTGGAAAGCACCGGGCTGTTTGACGAGCTTTATCTTGACCTGATCAAAGCCGGCCTGCATTCTGGAAATCTTGACGAAGTATTTCTTCACCTGACAAACTATTACAAGCAACTTGATCAAAGCAACAGGAAATTAAGAAGGCTGTTGAATTTCCCCATCGGCATGAGCCTGGTCATGATGGTGATCATGATTATACTGGTGACCAGGATTCTCCCGGTATTCAGCGACCTTTATGCAGGCATGGGAGCCCAGCTGACCGGTGTTGCCAGGATAAGCCTTCAGCTGGGATACTTCATCAATGATTACCTCGTTTACTTCATCATCATTGTGCTATCTGGTGTGCTTTTGTTGCTGGGAATGATCCGGCAAGACAAGGTTGGGATCTTCAAAAAGGCAAAGGCTCTCAATCGGGCATCCAATGAGCTTTTTGCCGTTTCCACCCTGGTAAAGGCCGGAGTTTCTTTCGATCAGGCAGCTGGAATAGCCAACATGTCCAAATCGGGCGTGATCGAGGCGTTTTCTTCCCGGCTCGAGCCTCTTGAGCTGTCCTTGTTGGAAATGAGCATCCAGAACGGAACCCATGAAAAGGTTATCGAGATGCTTTTCGACGAGTATCGCCAGAAGGCCAATACAAGGATGGATGAATCATTGGCCAAGTTCGAACTATACTTTGGCACCGGTTTTGTCGTCATTGTAGCCATCGTCATGCTGTCATTGATCTTGCCGCTTTTCGCGATTCTTTCAGAATTATGAAGATAGTAAGATTAGCGCTGGTTATTGTTGCATTGGCCCTGGGAATCATCTTTATCAATCAGTTCCACCAGACCAGCCAGGAAAACGCTTTGCATGCACTCGAGCAGTCGATCAATGACAAAATACTGCTTTGTTACATCAATGAGGGGCGTTATCCCGAATCACTGGGATATCTTGAGGAAAATTACGGCCTAAGCTTCGATAAGACAAGATATCAGGTTTTTTTGATCCCGATTGGAGAAAACATCATACCTGACTTGACGGTATTCGCCTATGAATAAAAGCAACTTGTTTTCATACCTCATTACCGGCATCTTCATCTTCACCCTTAGCGCCATCTGCATCCTTATGCTAAACATCACAAACAAGACAGCCATAGCCCAAGATGCCCTTGTAGATGAGCAGTTTGTGATCAGCTTCATAAACGAAAAGATCAAGCGGGCCAAATCGGTTGAAATAAAAAAAGATGATACCTCGGACATTCTTGCACTCGAAGATGGTTCTTCATATGTGACCTACCTGTACAACAACGATGGTTACCTATGCGAGCTTTATGTGCCGGCCGGCCGGGAATTCGATATGGAATATGGGGACCGGATATGTTCCATGGAAAAACTGGACATGGATCTCATTGATGGCCTGCTTGTAATCAACGAAAACTACTACTTGAACCTGGAGGGCAAGCCGTGAAAGATAAGATAAGCATGCTCGAGCTATGTGTCAACCTTATGGTTTTCGCAATCGCCCTGGCGCTGGTCATCCAGATCATGATGAAAACAACTCTCATCAATTACCACAACACGATCAAGGCCAAAGCAATCATCCAGCTCAACAGTATTGTCGCAATCCTGCAAGAACATCAAGGCGATCTTGAAGGTTACTACCAAACCAGTGATTCGCTAATCCTTTTTGACAGCAACAATATAAACACCACGGACGATTATTATTATTGCGTAAAAGTTGAAAACAATTTCCCGATATTCCATCTTGATGTTTACGATAAATATGACAACCTGATCATCGCGACTGACTACGAGGTGGCTTATGAAGATTAGAATCGGGCTGACAAGCCTTTTCAATATCATCATCATCCTGGTATTGATCACATTGACATTCAACTCATACATCCAGACCAAGGCCAGCCAAACCCTGATTGACCAGAACCTCGCCCACAACCTCACCTACCTTGAGGCCAGGTCGATAATCAACCGTTTCATCAACGACAGCCGGGAAATTCCGTTGACGAATCTTCAGGACCAATACGATTTTCAAATGGAAGCAAATGTGATAACTTTCCAGGAGGTCATTGACTATGGCCAGACAGTCACATTGGTTTACGATTATAATGCCAAGCAAATCATCTCCTTGCAGGTCCAAAACAATTCGGATTACCAGCTAGATGACTTGGCTCCAGTCTACACAGGAGAATGATATGGAAATTACTTCAATTCTGCACCGGGCAATAACCATGCAGGCTTCGGATATCTTTATCGAAGCCAACATCCCAGTCAAGTTCAAGAAAGACAATCAACTGTGCCCCTTGAACAATGATGTACTCACCACCGAAGACACCAAACAGCTTATCAGCCAGATTTACGAAATCGCCAAGCGCGATGTCGATATCCTCTTCAATGACGGCGATGACGATTTCGCCTTCTCGATAGCCCACCTTTCCCGCTTCCGGGTGAGCATGTTCAAACAGCGGGGCTCACTGGCTTGCGTGATCCGGATCATCGCCTTCAAGCTGCCGGATTTCCAGGAATTGAACATTCCCGAACAGCTGATTGATCTAGGCGACCAGACCAACGGGCTGATCCTTTTCACCGGTCCTTCAGGAAGCGGCAAATCCACGACCCTGGCATGCATCATCGACTACATCAACCACAAATATGCCCGTCATGTCATCACTCTTGAAGACCCTATCGAGTATCTTCATGTCCACAACAAATCGATAATCACCCAGCGGGAGATCGGCAATGACACCAACTGTTATCTGACCGCCCTGAGGGCCAGCCTGCGCCAGTGTCCCGATGTCATCCTGCTTGGGGAGATGCGCGACCATGAAACTATCGAGACTGCGATAACCGCAAGCGAGACCGGCCACCTGGTGTTTTCCACACTCCATACAATCGGCGCAAGCAATACAATCAACCGGATCATCGATGCCTTTCCAGCCAATGAGCAGCCACAGATAGCGATGATGCTCTCACTGACCCTCAATGCGGTCGTGTCGCAGCATCTCGTTCCCGATATTTCCGGTAAGCTCATTCCGGTGTTTGAAATCATGATTGTCAATCCGGCCATCCGCAACCTGATAAGAGAAAAAAAGATCCACCAGATCGACTCGATCATTGAAAGCGACCGGCAAAACATGGTGACCCTTGACAACAGTCTGCTGCAACTTTACCAGGACCGTATCATATCCAGGGAAACAGTGATCAAGTACTGCAAGAACAACCAATATATCACCCAGAAATTGGGATAGAAAAAAGGCATGTTGTGTTAACACTATCCGTTAACGAACATGCCTTCATGCTGTCATATTAAGAATATTGTTCGATTGCCGCTGCAGGCCAACCAGTGATCATGCCACCTGGGTTGGTTGTAGGTGTCACATTAGCTGCTTGAATCGCTTCAGCCTTTACAGTTATTATGTAATCATCGTTTGTGCTGCTGTTGGTCAAGCTGCTTGGGAATGATACTGTAGAGAATACAGTTACGTTTGCGCCAGCTGCCAAAGAGTTCTTATAATACACATATGCACTTTCTGAACCATCAGGATTACTTGTCAAACCACCGATAAACCAATCACTTGTGTTGATATTTAAATAACTCAACAAAGTAGCTTCAGAGATGACCCCATCGCCTCCGGTATCTATCGTCTTAAGAGTAACCAGTGCGCGGACATAACAATCTTCAGATCCAGCCATTACTGTAATTACAGGCTGTTTGGAATAGACATCGCCAGGCATTACATCATTGTAATCGTAACCGTCATCAGTAGCCGTACCAGCCTTAACGCCAGGTCCTGCAACTGAAGTTTCTCTTAAATCGATGTCAACATGTCCCATTGTGATTGTGTTGGTTTCAGTTTTGGTGTAGTCAGTGAAGTATGCCAGCGTGAATCCGACAGTGGCACTGAGTGCAATCGCTGCTGTAGTGACAATTGCAGCAATTTTCTTGTTCAATTTCATAATATTTTCTCCTTTTTTAATTATGTTTAGTGATCGTTGAATTAATCAATTAATATCAAGGCGCTGGGTATCCGGCAAGGGTTTTCAAAGCTGTTGCCTTGTCAGTTCCAGCTGGCAATGATATTTGAACACCATAAGCAGTTGCATCTATTTCCAATTTTGGTAAGTTACCTGAACCATCAGGAACCAATCCGAAGGAAATCAACACTTGGGTGAACAATGGTGATGTCGTTGCTTGAGCTGAATCGGCTACAAGATAAGAATTGAAAACAAAGAAATCATTGTTTGCAGGTACTGTCGATTCATTAGACCATTCGTCTACTGCCGCTCCAGTGTCAAATACGATGCTGTCATCTCGAAGATATGTCGCAAATGTTGCATAAGGAACTACAACATCGTTAACCTTGTAGGTCAACTTCATTGCCACGTAGGTGTTGTCGCTTCCGGTCATGGCTTTGATGGTCGGATCTTTAGGCACAGTATCTCCTGGCAAGTACTCATTGGCTATGTTGTAACCAAGGGTTACATCATCTGATTTAGGTGATGTACCGCCCGGCCAAGCTTCTGAAAAATCGTATCCATCCCATGCCGGTTCTCTTAACTCAATGTCGATTCCCCGTGATGATGTAAAAACGTTTGTTGCCGATGATGTGGTATCAGTCAAAAGAGCCATAGTCAATGACAGGGTAAGACCAAAAACCAATGCAAAAATCATTAAATACTTTGTGAATTTCTTCATGTTGTCATTCTTCCTTTCCTTAATAGTAAACTAACATGATTATGTAACAATTAATACGGATATTATGGTAAGACATTTTCGGGTTTTCGTGTTCGCCTTGAGTTATTGTCTTTACCTCTAATTTCAATAACATAATATTATTTACCTGTCACACTGAAGTCACAAGATTGAAAAACCACAAAAAAACTTGGCTCAGTTAGACCCAAGTTTTTGACTGTTGCAAGTTATGTAGATGTCGTTTTTTTTCAGACCGCGGTAAAAATATTTCTCGATTCTCTCGATAACCAAGGTTGCATCGTCAATATTGCACATGCTAAGAAGACAGCTGTACTGATTGGGCGAGACCTTGGAAACCGAATCGCTGTTGCGCAGTGCATCAATCAAAACATCTTCAACACGGTCCATTCCCCTATTCAAGGTATCCCGGAAGATCTTGGAATGGCCGTCAAACGGTTTCATCACATTAACCGAGACCAGAAGCAAAGTCGAATCGAACGAGTGTCTTTGCGCCAGCCGAAGCTCAAGATTGCATAGGTTTTTAAATGCACCGTAATCACAGACAAGGACGTTCTTTGATTGCAGTGGAACAATGTCCTGCTGGACCTTGTCAATCGATTCATTGGCCGGCAGAAACCGGCTCAAGATCTGCTCATAAGTCTTGATCAGCTTATCACTCGGCAAAACCCCAAGCTCATGATTTAGAATATATTTGGCTGTCTCATATTTGACCCGGGCAAGTTCAAACTCGTTATTTTGACCAAGGGCTAGGATTTCATAACGGTAAAAATCCTCTTCCGTATTGTCAAGCGACAAAGCGTTGTTAGAATAGAAATAGAGGTCATCGTAAAACTTCTGGTTGTAAAGCACCTTCAGAAAATCTTTTGTCATTTTCAAAAAAACATTGTGATAATACATCGAATTCTGCATTATTAACGAATCGTAATCAAAATGGGCAAACAGACGGTCCTGATAAATTTCTGTCGCTTTTTTATAATGGTCGATCTTGGTCAGATCATCCATTTTGTCGTCAACTGAACTTATCAGTGCATAAAACTCCTCAAAATCGACGATCAGCTTGACCTGTGAATTCCAGAAATATGTTCCCGACCCGGTCATTATCAGTTCCTGATCAGGCCACACCTGCTTCATGACTGTCCGCAAACGGTAGACCAGGTTTTTAAGTGCCCCAATCGGATTGGAACTCTCATCATCTTCCCAAAGGTAATCGCACAAATCCGATAACGGGATGATGGTATTATGATGGGTAATAAAATAAAAAAGCAGTTTGGCCAGGCGCTTCGACTTGAGCATTGTCAGGTTGAGCTGGCCGACGTCGTTACTGATCTGGAATTCACCAAAGGCATAGACGTTCAAAACACAAGAATATTCCATAAAATCACTCCCCCCAAATATTCTTAAAATTTAAAAATATTATATATTGCTACAGGTTTGATGTAGTTAAAAACAATGGTTGATCTTACATATATATTTATGTTACTACTAAATGTCCAATAAATCAACCTAATCAATTCAACCCAGTCAATTAATTATCAGTAATTACTTTTAAAAAAACACCAGACCAATTGATGTTTGATCTAGTGGATAATCCTTTTGACATCGTATATGCCGATGATTTTTTCAAGGTTGACAAAGGCGATCTGCAGGGAATCGTTGTCTTCGACTGCGAGCTTGAGCTGAATAAAAGCCTCCGCATCCTGGGTTTCGGCGTTTATTTTCAAGATGGAAATCTTGCTTTGTCCCAGTACGTTGATAATCTCATTGAGAAGATTGCCCCGGTCAAGACCGCGGATTTCGATATCGACGTCAAACTTGTGGTTGAAAGTCTGCGCATTGTCCCAGTACACAGGAATCAGCCGCTTTTTGATCTCCGGATTCTGGACATTGGGACAGCTGGCCCGGTGAACCTTTATCCCCTGCCCTTTGGACACGAAACCGACGATATCATCGCCAGGTATCGGGTTGCAGCATCTTGAGAGTGTGATCTTGATTCCGTCGATTCCCTCAACGACAACCCCGGTTTTGGAAACGTTGGCTTTGGCCTGATTCGCCGCCAGGTTGCTGTTGCGCTGGAGCATCTTCGAAATGTTGTCGATCAGGCCGCCGCGTTTTGGATTTATCTTGTCGATGACCGACATCGGCAGCAGCGTCTTCTTGCCGATGAAAAACAGGATGTCTTCGAAGCTCTTGGCACCGAAGGCCCCAAGATAAGTCTTGTATGTCTCCTCATTGAGATATTTGGTCTCGTCGAGTTTTCTCTTGCGAACCTCGTCCTTGAAGATTTTCCGGCCCGCTTCCACCATTTCCTTGCGGCTTTGGGCTTCGACCTTGGTAATGTACTGGCGGATCTTGTTCCTTGCACCGGTGGTCCGGACGAACTTCAACCAGTCGCGGTTGGGTGTGGCGTTCTTGCTTGTCTTGATTTCGACCACATCGCCGGTTTTGAGCTTTGTGTTAATCGGCACCATGACATTGTTGACAACGGCACCCACACAGGTATTTCCGACTTCCGAGTGGATCCGGTAGGCAAAGTCGATTGGCGTCGACCCGTTGGGAAGCTCGATGATTTTCCCCTTGGGGCTCAAGACATAGACATTCGCCTCGAAGATGTCCCGCTTCAAACTGTCGTAGAATTCCTTGGCATCACGGTCCTTGATATCGTCGGACAGAGTGATGAAATCGCGGAGCCATTGGAGCTTTTCACCGATCTCCTGCTGTTCCTTTTGCGACGAATAGCCCCGGTTTTCCTTGTAGCGCCAGTGGGCCGCAACCCCGAGTTCCGCCAGTTCGTCCATCAGTTCGGTCCTTATCTGGATTTCATAAGTATGGCCGTCATCACCGATGATCGATGTATGCAATGACTGGTACATGTTTGGCTTGGGCATCGCGATGTAATCCTTGAACCGGCCGGGAATCGGGCGATAATGTTCGTGAATCAGACCGAGAATTGTATAGCATGACTGCTTGTTGTCGGTGATGACCCGCAAGGCATAGAGATCATAAATCTCATCGAATCGCTTGTTCTTGATGAACATCTTCTTGTAGATGCTGTAGATCGACTTTGGCCGGCCGACAATCCGGTATGTGATCTTATGGGTGTCAAGGAGATCGGATACATCATGGATCATCTTGTCGATATAGCCCCTGCGCTGTTCCTCTTTTTCCTTGAGCAACAAGACGATATCATTGTAGGCTATCGGATCGAGATAAGACAGCGAAAGGTTTTCTAATTCCGTCTTGATGTCCGAAAGCCCGAGCCTATGGGCAATCGGGGTGTAGACCTCAAGTGTCTCGCGGGCGATTTTCTTTTGCTTTTGGGGCTTCATGAACTGCAGGGTCCTCATATTGTGAAGCCGGTCGGCAAACTTGATCAAAATGACCCGGATGTCGCTGGCCATGGCGATGTAGATCTTGCGGTGGTTTTCCGCATAAACCTCATCCTCATCCTTGAAATCCATCTTGTTGATCTTGGTGACCCCTTCGACCAGGGTCGTCACCTCGTCACCGAAGCGTTCGACCATTTCCGGCCGGGGCACATCGCAGTCTTCCATGACATCATGCAACAAGCCCGCCGCAATCGTCTTAGGACCGGTCTGCAATGTCGCCAAGATGTAGGCGACCCAAAGCAAGTGGTTGGTATACGGCTCACCGCTGCGCCGTTTCTGGTCGGCGTGTTTGATCATGATAAATTCATAGGCCCGATTGATCAAATCGAGATCTTCCGGGTTGGTAACATAATTTTTTACTACATCAACGATATCCTGGAACGCCACTACTTCATGGGCCCCTTTACCACCTTTAAACATACTCCGACCTCCTTTTTCAAATTTTATTGATTCTAATATTTCAACAACGACATGACGTTGTATCCTTCGAGATGTCTGATTCCTTCAAGGGCCTCAAGCTCGATCACAAATGCGATCCCGACAACTTTGCCACCCAATTCTTCAACCAGCTTGATGGTCGCCTCGATCGTACCGCCAGTTGCCAGCAAATCATCAACGATAACCACGTTTTGACCCGGTTTGATGGCATCATAGTGCATATGAACCTCATTGCTGCCATACTCCAGATCGTATCGGTATGAAATAGTTTCGCGGGGCAGTTTGCCTGGCTTGCGCACTGGAACGAATCCAGCTCCGATTTCATAGGCCACCGGACAACCGAAAATGAATCCGCGGGATTCAGGTCCGACTACGACATCCACCTTGTCCCCCAATGTGTTGGTCCAGTCGACAAAACGGGTAATGGCGTATTGGAATGCCGCCCCATCTTGCAACAATGGTGTGATATCGCGGAAAAGGATACCTTCTTCCGGGAAATCCGGGATTGTCGCAATGTATTTTTCTAAGTTCATGTATGTTCCTCCATATTTTCATTTTAACATTGATTTTTGAATAATTAAATACCTTTTATGCCACTAAGGTGGACGTTGATGCTTTTTTTGTTTCTAAATTCATTGATTGTCAATTTACCTGCGAAACTGATCGAATTCAGGCTGCTAAGCTGACTGACAAGATGACCGTGATTGAAAAACAGACAGTCGATCGTCCCCGCCTTGAACTTGAGATGTTGTCCGTTGGAAAGAGTGACCAGATTGGTGAAAGCGATATTTTCAAAATAGAAATCGACATTTTCGAACCCCGGACCAAACGGTTCGAGTTTTTCAAGATCGAGAATATTCTCGATTGTAAGCTCCTGGCTGGTGACCTTGATGACATCCTTGACAGGTGCGCTGAACTGTTCTTCTTTGATGAACTGTTCCAGTCTTAGCCGGAACTCTTTTAGATTCTCCTGTTTCAACGAGAATCCCCCGGCGAGATCATGGCCGCCATAATGGTCAAGCAAATCGTCGCAATAACCAAATGCCTTGGTGATGTTGATTCCCGCCACCGACCGGGCCGATCCCTTGAACAGTTGCGACTGTTCATCGTAAGTCATGACGAAACTTGGCTGGTTGTAGGTGTTGGTATAGCGGGAAGCTATCAGACCGCTGATGCCCTGGTGCAGTTTTTTGCTGGCAAAAAACAGGAATTCACCTTCATTGGCTTTGGTCATGATCTGTTCGTAGTAGCGTTGGGTCATCTCTTTGCGTTTGGCGTTCACGTCCTTAATCTGACCCGCCAGTTCAACGTTGTAGCTTTGGCTTTCAAGCAGGGCGAAATAACGGACAAGCTTGTTTGGTGAAATGATTTCCGGCAGACGGCCCAGGGCGTTTATCTTGGGAATCACCTGGAAGTTGAGCAATGTCGGGTTGATCGGATTGTTGTTGTCTTTCAACAAGGCAATCGTTTGATAATTGTTCGCATTCATGAACTCGATCGCTTTTTTTACCAGGGCCCGGTTTTCATCGATAATGGGCATGACATCCGAAAGGATCGTGATCCCTGCCAGGGAAAACAGGTAAGGATCGTGTTTTTTCAACAAGGCGCTGGCCAGCTTGTAGGCCGTGAAGCCGCCGCTGATTTCCTTGAAAGGATAGTGATACGACGTCTTGGGATGGATGATGCTCATCGCCTCGGGCTGGGTTTGCCCAACTTCATGGTGGTCGGTGATGATCACATCAACTCCCAGTTCGTTGGCCTTTTCGATGGCGGCGAACGCCTGGATGCCGTTGTCAACAGTGATGATCAGGCTGTACCCCTTAGCGTGGATCTGTTCCACCCGGTTGCAAGTCAGACCGTAGCCGTCAAAAAAACGGTTGGGAATGTGGAAACCGACCTCTACGCCCAGCTGCTTGAAGGCATTGACCAGAATCGAGGTCCCCAGGATGCCATCGCTGTCATAGTCGCCATAAATGCATATCTTTTCCTCGTTTCCTATCGCCTCGAAAATCCGCTCCAGGGCCATTTCCCCTTCGTCAAACAGTTCGAAACTGTGATATTTGAGCCGGGTCGACATGAGATCCTGGTATCTTGCCTGGTCGACCTGGTGATACGCCAGCATCTTGGCAACCAGCGGGCTTACCTTGAATTCCTGGATATAATTCTGATATATATCGCTATCATAAATTTTAAATTCCATACGGCTCCTTTCAATTAAAAAGATAGTTGGCGTCCAACTATCTGGAAATCAATTCATCAAAGTCTGATATCGTTAAATTTCTTGCCTCTTTAATAACTTTGACACTCAAATAATCGTAAATCGTTGAAAAATCCAAACTTTCAATATGATCAATCAAAGTATACAAAGGTAAATTATCAATATTTCTCCATTTCACTTCGAGAAAATACTCCTGCAGCTGTTTTGCAGTTATCTGGACATCGTCGGTTGAAAGCTCTCTAGCTTTGAGCTTCAACAAAAAATGCAGATCCTTCTTTGAGAAGACATTGTTATCTACCATAAATTTCCTTCCATAACTATTTCAAATAGTTATTAATGCTTTTAAATATTTTGTTTACCTTTTCCATAGGTGAATTGAGCGATTGCAGCTCGCGCAAAGTTGCGTCAAGATCCTTATTGGTCTTGTCGACAGTATCGGAAAAATCCCTGATTTTCCTCTTGTTTTCGACGCTGGCCCGGTCGAATCGCAAAATCATGGACGCTCCCAAATATACCAACAACAAAATAGCCAATATCACTACCAAACCTATAATAATATCCGCGACCACTTTTCTTCACCTCGCTTAGTACAACAAACATTATACTATTTTTTTATTTCAATTTAAACCTTTTAAATAAAAAAAGATGGACGCAAGTTCCATCTTTAATATATTTTGCATAAATCATCAAAGCTTTTGCGAACAGGCCGCTCCATCTTTGTTTGACCATAACCTAAAGAGATCACGGAAATGATTGTCTCATTGGCAGGAATGTCTAGAAGCAAGCGGATCTTCTTTTCATCACGGATTCCCATTACCAGGGTTGCAAGACCGAGTTCGCTGGCTTTTAGCATCAGGTTCTCGCTGGCAAGACCCGCATCATAGATGCCCCAGCCATTTTGCAGTTCATTGGTTGGCGAACCGTTGCGGTCATATCCGGCCCGGTCCTTGACGAAGCTTACAACGATAACCACCGGCGCATTCGCCACGTTTTTCGCATTGAATTCCGGGAGGCATTCAGCCTTGAACCGGCTCAACATTTCCGGCGATTTTACGATGTGGAAACGGGCTGTCTGTGAGTTTTTCCACGAAGGCGCCAGTGATGCGGCGGCGATAATCTGTTCAAGCAGTTCATCTTTTACCTGTTTTTCTTGATAATCCCTGATCGAACGTCGTGATTCTACAACTTCATTGAATTCCATAATTGTCCCCTTATTTGTTTGCTTCAACCATCAATTCGCAAATGCGATTCGAGAATTCAACCGGATCTTCCAATGTGAATCCTTCAATCAGCAGCGCCTGATCATACAACAACGCCCCATAATCCTTGACCTTTTCCGGATTTTTCTGGAAGATTGATTGCAACGCATTGAAAATGGCATGGTTTGGATTGATTTCCAGGATCCGTTTGGCTTTGGCTTCCTGTCCGTTAGGCATTGCCGCCAGGACTTTTTCCATTTCCAAAGACAGACCGTCGCTAGAAACGATGCACACCGGATGCGACTTCAACCGTGACGAGATTTTTACATCCTCGACCTTGTCTTGAAGCGCGTCTTTCAAGGCTTTAAGCAAGTCGGTGTTTTCTTTGGCTGTCTGTTCGAGTTTTTCTTTTTCTTCTTCCGTTTCAAGATTAAGGTCACCTTGTTGCACGTTCTTGAACGGTTTTTCGGCATAGTTCATCATCATCTGCAAAGTGAACTCATCGACATTGTCAGTGAGATAAAGAACATCGAAACCTTTGTCCTGAACAAGTTCGACCTGAGGCAGTCTGGCGATTTTGGCCTTGTCCTGTCCCGATGCGAAGAAGATTTCTTTTTGGTCTTCACCCATCGCTTCGACATATTCTTTCAAGGTGATCATCTTGTCCTGTTTTGCCGAATAGAAAAGCAGCAGGTCTTGAAGCTTGTCTTTTAACATTCCATATGAATTGTAGATTCCAAACTTCAGCTGAATTCCGAAGTTTTCAAAGAATTCCTCGTATTTTTCACGCTCGTTTTTAAGCAGGTTTTCCAGTTCCCGTTGGATTTTCTTCTCGATCGAGTTGGCGATCGATTTCATCTGGCGGTCCTGTTGCAGGATTTCACGGGAAATGTTCAATGAAAGGTCTTGGGAATCGACCAGCCCCTTGATGAATCTGAAGTGTTCAGGCACCAGGTCCCCTGCCTTGTCCATGATAAAGACCCCGCGGCTGTAAAGCTGCAATCCTTTTTCATAGTCGTTAGAGAAATAGTCCATCGGCGGTTTTGAAGGGATGAACAACAATGAAGTATACGAGATATTTCCTTCCACCGAAGTATGGACCACCTTCAATGGTTCATGGTAATCGTTGAACTTGTCTTGATAGAATTCACTGTATTCTTCATCGGTGATCTCGTTCTTGTTGCGTTTCCACAACGGGATCATCGAGTTGAGTGTCTGGATTTCTTCAACCTCTTCATATTCCTTTTCATTATCCGCTTTAGGCTTGGATACGCGCATCGCCATCTTGATCGGGTAATGGACATAGTCGGAATATTTTTTGATCAGTGATTGCAGTTTGTATTGGTCCAGGTATTCGTCGAAGTTTTCATCTTCGCTGTTGTCTTTTAAATGAAGGGTGATCATTGTTCCATGGTCGGCAACATTTGTTTCAAAGATCTCATAACCGTCGACCACTTGGGATACCCAGGTGTAGCCTTGTTGCTCACCATATTTTTTTGAGGTCACTTCGACCTTCTTGGCTACCATGAAAGCGGCATAGAAACCGACCCCGAACTGCCCGATGATGTCGATATCTTCATGTTCCTTGTCGTTTTGCGCCTTGAAAGCGAATGAATCAGAATTGGCTATCGTCCCTAGATTGTTTTCCAAATCTTCCTTGTTCATCCCGATCCCGCTGTCCTTGATCGTGATCGTTCTTTTTTCCTTGTCAAAACTTAGCGTGATTGAAAGGTCATCCTTGGCGATCGATGAGATGTTTTCCGTCAACGCCTTATAGTAGAGCTTGTCGTTGGCATCCGATGCGTTCGAGATCAGCTCCCGCAAAAAGATGTCGCGATGCGTATAGATCGAATTGATCATTAGATCAAGCAAGCGTTGTGATTCAGCTTTAAACTGTTTTTTTTCAGTCATGAAATTTCCTCCTTAGCACTCTTGTTCTTGATTTGCTAAAGATATGATACAACGGTAACTTAGCACTGTCAAGAGAAAACTGCCAAAGTCGCATACTAGGTAACTGTAGAAATGGCAAAAACTCGAAGAACACATTAAGAATTCTTCGAGTCATATTCGTTAATTACATTATTCAGACACAGGATTATTTATGATATTTCTTGAATATCCTGAATCAGACAGCCAGTATGAAGGAACCTTCGTAGCTACAAAAGTCACATCATCGTCAGTGTTGGTAATTGTAATGCCAATAGCTGCCAGATTGACTATATCATCCTGGCGGATGTCAACAAAATTTAGATCATCTCTGCTTAATGTAACGATAATCGAATCAGGTGAAATCGGATCCGAGTCCGGATTTTGAAGCGCATTGGTGTATCTTACCAGCCAGGCGTCATCACTGACAACCCTATACGTTCCAATTGATAAACCTGAAATTATATCCGAGTCGCTTGATCCTTCGTGAGGATAAAGGGCGACATTGTAAGTTTCAACCACATTGCCTCCTCCGTCAAGTTTCTGGATTTCATAGCCGAATCCCTGTAGTGCCGAGATGTCAATCTGTGAGTATTCGACATCGATAATCTGGGTTATCTGGAATTCTCCTTCAACGATGTATACGTTGAACTGGACATCCGAACCGGTTGCAAGATTGGCAGTCACATCATTACCATTCGCATATACACTCACGTTATATGTGATCACGTTTGTATCTTTGGTTGTTGGAGTGGTTATGACACTTGAAGTGCCGCCATCGAGACTGTAGCTAAGAGTAGGCGCAGTGCCCTGGACAGCCGGGTCAACTCCTGGCACATAAGCCGGATCATTGCAAACCCAATTTACTGTTTCATTTATGTTATCCACTGTGAATGATTCACCTTTGAAGATGACCTCATCGTTTGTAGTCACCTGAGGTACGAAGACAAACACTTTTGCGGTGTCCTCAATTACAAGCGGCGCTGTGACAGGAGTGCCTGTGCTGGTTGGAAGTGCCGTTTGCGTTTCCACAACAGCTTTGATTGTATACTCATGGGTTCCTGTCAAACCAGACGTGTCAAGCTCGTCGGGATACCATGTGAAACTTCCAGTTGTGCCACCGGCCGGTATTGTATATTCACCAATCAAGGTGGTTCCATCATATATCTGATAAGTGACGTCCGCATAATCGTTGCGATGTTCTCCTAGGTCATAGGTGACCCCGTCAATCTGATATTGGATACCTGATGTTGATACATTATCGAAGAAGGCCGTGACGTCTTCAAGATTGTTTGTGATGTAGATCGCCTGATCATTCGCTGTGAATTCATAGTCCAAAGGAACATTGACAGTCGGTTCGGGGAATGGTTTGATTTCCTCATCCTCATAATACAAGGCCGAATCGGGAGTGTTGGTTTCAACGTTGTTTCCACCGATAAAACCAGGTATATCAGTCGTAGTGAATGAAACAACTAGTTTGTTACCCTGAGTCGGGATAGTACCATCGCCATCTATGCAGGAGTTTGCCGCATAATCGAATCCAGTGACCGTTATCGTTTTTGCAACCGAATCAATTGTTGCAGTTACATCGACGCCTTTGGTCAGTTCCACTCCTGTGGAAGAGAAAGTGCCGCTGCCGGTATATGCATAGGTATACACATGAACATCTGCCAAGGCCGGAACAGTCAATACGTCCGAACAGTAATCGACAAGTTCCGTATCAGTCGAAAGAATCGAGTTTTGTACAATTCCGTAATTTTGAACAGTTTCAAAAACATTTTGCATATCAAGAGTATCGGCAACATTATAATAAAAATCATTGCTTTCCTGAGTTCCCAATGATATATAGCTGGTCGCATAAGGATAATTTGAAGACATAGCCTTCATGTAATTGATTGTATTACTATCATTGACATTAGATGTTTTGACTGTAAATATTTTTACACCATTATCTTTCAGTTCCTTTGCAACTGTAATTGCAGCATTAGCAACAGTAGGACTAAAAGAACTTGCAGTTGTTGGTACACCATCAGTGAAGAATAAAATCACCTTCAAGTGTCCATTTGAAGCAGTTGCATTATATATCTGTCTAGCAATCTCCATACCAGTATCAGCTGAAGTAGCTCCTTCTGGTTTAAGTGAATCAATGGCGTCATGGATATCCGAATTATTGGTTTCGACACCTTTGACTACCCTACTGACCAAATTTGTATAGCTCCAACCCATAACGGTATTGTAAGGCCAACCAGGAGTATCCTGATATGTTGATGGGCTGGGCCCTGTATTTCCATCAAAGGCTTCTGTAACTTGGTAACTTCCACCTCCGGGGGTTGCATACACGGTGTCCGGATCAGTTGCGAATCCCACAATGGAAACTGTATCACCTGTTGTTCGATCCAAAGCATCGATTGAATCGACGAAATCATGTGCCGCATCCTTCAAAGCTTCCATACGGGTTTTGCCTGAGGCAAAATACGAATCCATAGACCCTGATTGGTCCAACACCAGAATAAAGTCAACCGGCACATCTTCAGATGTGACCGTTATATCACCAGTGACATAGGTTTCCAGGTTAATGGTATAAGTGCCATCCCCATTGTATGTAGCTGTCTTATCCATGTGAATTGTATCCAGCTCTTCTTGTGTAAGGGCATCAACGTTATTTGGCAGGGATATGATGCCCAATGCAAGAAACAACACGAGACCCATTTTTATGATGTTTTTAATTTTCATATGTAGCTATTCTCCTTTCTATGATTTTGAAATCCTAATCTTCGATGAATTCAAGCATTGTGGAATCAACATCGCCGATATCCAGGTTTGTCCCCTGAATCGCATATGCATTCACATTGATTTCAAAATCTTTGAGATTTTCTTCATATATATTGAACTTTACCTTGATTTCGCTAAACAGTGCGTCCGTACCCGATGTGCCATCGGTGGAAAGAAGGTCCGCAATGTCATCAGCGCCATCAAAAATATAGATCTCATACTTGTTTTCAGGCGGGGTTTCACTGTCGGGAATCTGATGCCAGTTGGAGCTGATCACCAGATCATCGATCAGGGTGCTGGTTAGTTCCGATTTGTCTACATTTATGTATGTACCGGTCGCATCCTTAAGCAGGAATGAGACTTTCATTGCCACATAACAGTCTTCACTGCTCTGATCGAGTTGGATCTTTGGATCCTTGACGATTGTGTCACCCGGCATGTAAGTCGTCGCCTTGTTGAAACCCAGATCCGAACTTGTTGAGTCGTCTTTGGTTCCCAAGCCGTGTTCCCAACCATCATCATCAAAGCTGTATCCATCCCATCCCGGTTCACGCAACAGGATGTCCACTTTTCTAGTCGAGGTGAATATGTTTTGGGCCGGTCCCGAAGAATCAGCAAGCAGCGCCGTTGACGAGCTGACTGTAAGCAAGATCAGTGAGAAAACCATTCCTGTAAATATCATGTGTCTTTTATTCATTATTATCACCTTACCTCTTTTGCAATATAAGTTGATTGATCATTATAAGCTGACTCCCCAAACCGCCTGAGGCGAGCTTTGAGTTCCATCTGTCTGGTTGGCAGCGATGCCTTCAACCATGACGTTCATTTCCAGATGTTCATTTGCTCCAAGGCTGTTGGTGTAAGTCACTCCGGTAAACAGCGGTGTTGTCAGTTCGCCGGCGCTGAGTACTGTCTTGTAATAGTAGTAGTCACCAATCTTTTGCCAGTTGGTAAGATCCAGGTTTTCATAAACAATGGCCCCATTGATATCGGTTGGAACAATCTCATCGAGTTCGTTTTTCAATACCGGAACTAGTTTCACTCTCACATAAGTATCAACCGTGTTCTGCGGTGATCCGTCGTCGTAGGTGTCTTTGTTGGCAACCTGCACGGTTTTGGTTGCTGTACCATCAACCAAAGGCAGTGACAGACCTTCACCTTCGACTCCGTTACCATCTTCATAAAATGTGTCTTCAGCCCCGTTTTCAACGACTGCGACATTGACATATCCTGCATCAAATTTGTTGGTAGCATAGTCGGAGTCATTCAAAAAAGCCAGTGTAAGCCCTACTCCTGCAACAAATAAAGCTATTATTAGAATCATCCATCTTTTTTTCTTCATATATACCACCTTTATTCTGTTAGCTATTTTCATACAAATATCACTATTCTATTCATTCAAATACTAACCCTTTGATGTCACATAGCAGTCACATGAATTTCAAATCAGCACTTTTTAGGAACTAATTATTTTCATAAGAACTGATTTAGCGCTTTTGATAATTGAAAAAATCCAACTGTTGAAGTCAGTTGGAAAATTCAAGATGAAAAACCCCGGCAATCATGCCCAATGCGAGATTGCCGGGGTCGAGCAATTTATTTTAATCGTCACCGAAACAAACGCCGATGGCCTTGGCCGCCATCACCAGCTCACCGCTTGGATCGACATGCTTTTGTTTACCGACCTTGGCCTGGCCGATCACTTCCTCCAAAGAACTGTAGGTCATATCGTTGCCCTTTAAAGTGACCACGTTGCCAAACAGACCCTGGCTGATAAGTTCGACCGCCTTGATGGCGAATCTGATCGAGATTATCCGGTCGTAGGCATCAATGTCGCCACCGCGGATAATATGGCCCGGATTTACCGAACGGACTTCGTGGTTTTCAATCGCCGCTTCAAGATCATCGGCCACCTTTTGGGCCAGTCCGGAATAACGGATCGGATCAGGTGAATCCTCGACAATCTTGCCGATCACCTTTGTCCCATCGGCATATTTCGCTCCTTCGGCCACGGCAATCACCGTGTAAGGCAAGCCCTGCTCGTCACGTTTGGCCACGTGTTTGACGATGCTTTCGATTGAAAAAGGAATTTCGGGAATCAGGATGCATGACGCATTTCCGGCAAGCCCTGCATACAGCGCTATCCAGCCGGCATCGCGGCCCATAAGTTCGCAACAAATGACCCGGTGATGCGATTTGGCTGTGGTGTTAAGCCGGTCGATAAAATCGGTCCCCACGCTCATCGCCGAGATGAAACCATAAGTGAGATCGGTAGCCGCCAGATCGTTGTCCATTGTCTTTGGAATCCCGATCACATTGACCCCTTTGCGGGCGAAATCGCGCGCGGAAGTCAGCGTTCCATCACCACCAAGGACTACCAGCACATCGACCCCGGCTTGCTTGAGGTTCTCCACCCCGACATCGGAAACGTCCCTCTTGACGATATTGCCGTCTTCATCCTCGAAAGGCATGTCGAAAAGGTTCGTCTTGTTGGAACTAAAAAGGATGGTTCCCCCCTCCTTGTATATTCCTTCGACTTTCTGTTCGGTCAGCTCGATATAGTTGTTCTTGTAAAGCCCGTCATAGCCATAGACATAACCGATCACTTCATAGCCGTACTTGCTTATTGCGGCTTTGGTCACGGCCCGGATCACCGCATTCAAGCCAGGACAGTCGCCCCCACCTGACAACAATGCAATCTTTTTAACTTTTCCCATAAGAATTACCTCCAAACTCTTAATTCATTATACAATGAAAGCGCTTCAAATTCAATACGGAATGTGTAAATGTTATATTAAATCTAAATGAAATTTATAAATTAATTAAATTGCCGGATTTGGCTAATTAAAATTCGGATAAATGCGACCAAGAAAAAAGGACCTGCAGCAAGCTGCAAATCCTAATAGGTGCTATTTGTCTTCTTTTGTTTCTTTGGCTTCTTCGCTGGTTACTGGTTTTGGCAGCAACGCTTTGCGGGAAACATTGACACGTCCCTTGTCGTCAATTTCAGTTACTTTGACTTTGACGATGTCGCCGATTTTAAGCACATCTGCCGGGTTGGCAACGCGTTCATGGGCGATTTTTGAAACATGCAACAATCCGTCAGTAGTTCCAAACAGATTGACAAAGGCCCCGTATTTTTCAACACGGACAACTTTGGCATCATAAACTTCACCGACTTTGGCCTTCTTGATGATGGCTTCGATCATGGCTTTGGCCTTGTTGATGGCCGCATAATCGTAATGGTAGATGATTACAGTTCCATCCTGTTCGATATCGATCTTCACATCATCGGATTTTTCGATGATTTCATTGATGACTTTTCCTCCAGATCCGATTACTTCCTTGATCTGGTCTACTTCGATTTTCATCATTGCGACTTTTGGCGCATATGGTGACAACTCTTCACGCGGTTCGTTGATCGCATCCAGCATGTTGGCCATGATCTGTTCGCGGCCGATTTTCGCTTGGGTCAGTGCTTCCTCAAGGATTTCCTTGGTGATCCCATCGATTTTGATGTCCATTTGTAAAGCGCAGATACCGTTTTTGGTTCCGGCAACCTTGAAGTCCATATCGCCTAGGTGGTCTTCCATCCCTTGGATATCGGTAAGAATTGTGTAATGCTCACCTTTTTTGACCAGCCCCATCGCGATTCCGGCAACCGGATTGGTGATAGGCACCCCTGCAGCCATCAGTGCCATTGAAGAGGCGCAGATTGATGCCTGCGATGATGAACCGTTCGATTCAAGCACTTCGGAAACAACCCTGATTGTGTATGGGAATGCTTCCTCGTCCGGGATTACCTGAGCCAATGCTCTTTCCCCAAGGGCACCATGGCCGATTTCGCGGCGACCTGGCGCTCCGATGCGGCCAACTTCACCCACTGAATAAGGAGGGAAGTTATAGTGGTGCATGAAACGTTTTTGGTCTTCAAGACCCAAACCGTCGATTTTTTGATGTTCATTCAAGGCTCCCAATGTCGCAACTGAAAGGACTTGGGTTTCCCCGCGGGTGAACAATGCCGACCCGTGAACTCGAGGAAGAAGATCGATCTGTGAATCCAATGGACGCACTTCATCGATTTTGCGGCCATCAGGACGGATTTTGTCCTCGGTGATCAAACGGCGGACTTCATCTTTTTCCAAGTCATGGATAATGATTTTAACTTGTTTTAGGACACTGGCTTTCGTTTTTTCGTCCGCATATTCCATTCCTTCAAAAACAGCCAAGCTGCGTTCGACGATTTCATCGATCGCCCCATAACGTTCCAATTTACCTTCGATAGAGACAGCTTTGACCATATCGGCCAGGGCCATTTCCTTGACTTGAGCCACCAGCTGTTCATCAAGTTCAAACAGAGGGATATCGATTTTCGCTTTACCGCATTCCATCACGACTTGTTCCTGGAAGGCGATCAGTTCTTTGATTTTTTCGTGACCGAAAAGCAGGGCTTCAAGCATCACTTCTTCGCTAACCTCTTTGGCATCGGCCTCAACCATGTTGATTGCGTCTTTGGTTCCGGCAACTTCAAGGTTGATCAGCGAGTTTTCAAGTTGTTCTGGCGTTCCATTGACGATGAACTCACCATCGACTAGACCTACATTGACACCGGCAATCGGTCCGTTGAAAGGAATGTCCGAAAGGCAAAGAGCCAATGAAGCTCCAAGCATCGCCGCCATTTCCGGAGTGGCATTCTGGTCAACCGACAAAACGGTATTCACCGATTGGACCTCGTTTCGAAATCCATCCGGGAAAAGTGGCCGGATCGGCCGGTCGATCATTCTTGAAGTAAGGGTCCCATGTTCGCTTGGTCGCCCTTCACGCTTCAAAAATCCGCCAGGGATCTTTCCTACCGAATATAATTTTTCTTCATAAATGACAGTCAAAGGGAAAAAATCAACATCCTTAGGTGTTTTTCCCGCTGTCACTGTCGATAAGATTACTGTATCATCGTAACGGACCAGAACCGATCCGTTCGCTTGTTTTGCAAGTTCCCCAACCTCAACACTGAGCTTCTTGCCATAAAAATCCATTGAATATACTTTCTTATTCATCGTTCCACCTCATTTACCTCAATATTATACCATAATATGCAATAATTAGAAAACATTTTTAATTTTACTTAGGAATTATTATAAAAAAATGCTATAATACCAACAGAGGTGAAAATTATGAACGAAAATGAAATCAAAAGTATTGAAAAATATGAAAGGAAATTCGCGGAAGATCCAGCATCTTTCAATGACTACGAAGCCAACGACTTCATCAAGTTGTTAAAATCAAGCAACAACAATGATCGCGCTATCGAAGTTGGGCGCACTCTACTTAGCAGCGCTCCAAGTCTTAAAATGTATAAGAACCAATATGGTTACGCATTATACAATAAATTCATCAATATTGATGATGACAAAATCGAAGCCAACGAAGAGTTGTTCTTCTCTGTTTTAAAAGACATCCTGGATGTGTGCAAACAAGAGAGATATTCTCCAGTTGAAGCGGCCGTGAACCGCGCCATAAAATATCTGACAAACAAATCAAAAGTCGACCATGACAAGGTCCTTGAGCTTTACGACCTGCTGGATGTCAACCTGATTTCCGACAAACCTTTTACTTCAGACGAAGGAAAAGAGTTCGAATCGAAAAAGGAAAGACATTATCGTCTGAAAGTGAAAGAACTTTACGATGCGAAAAGATATGCCGACTGTGTTGAATTCGCCAACCAGGCTTTGGCAAACATCACCAAATTCCACTTCAACAACGCCCAATGGGTAAACTACTACCGCGCTTGTGCCCTTGTTGAACTTGGACAAAACGAAGAAGCCAAAAGAATCTTCCTGGAACTCAACAACCGCATCCGTGGCATCAACTTCCTGGAAATCATTGCCCGCAATGAAAAGGAATTGGGAAATACCAAGGTTGCCAACGCCTATACAATCTACGAATTCTTCCTTTCAGGATTGAAAGAAAGCCTGATGCCATTATACAACCGCGTATTGGAAATGGCCAAAGACGCCAAAGTTGAAGCTGTCATCAACGCTACAGACAAATTCCTGCAAGTGCTGGCAAAAGAAAGCCAAAAGGATTACACTCCTGTAGCCGTGGTTGAAACAGAAAAAAACGCTTCGCAATTATATGACGATTTATATAATAGTTTAATGGATAATCTCGAAAAATTCGTTGATCGTCAAGAAGGCAACGTGCTTCATTACAATGCCGCAAACAAATACGGATCAATCTCTTATCCAAATGGCGAATCAGTGTTCTTCAGACAATCGGACTTCATCGAGGATGAACAAGTGCGTCGCCGTGACCGTGTAAGCTACACAATCATCGAAACTTATGACCACAAAAAAGACCGTCTTTCTTCACGGGCGATCCTGATTGAGACAATTGAACCTGATTTCAACTTTGAATTTTAATTAGGAAACAAAAAAAGAATCACTGCGCTAGTGATTCTTTTTTTCGTTTCCTTCAAGATAGTTTTCTATCGCTTCAATCGCCTGCTGGGAGATCACATGCTCGATCCGGCAGGCATCCTCATTGGCAATTTCGCTGTCGAGTCCGAAAACCTCTTCGAACATCCGGGCCAGGACATGATGCTTGTTGCAGATCTGCTTGGCTGTTTTCTCACCCAGGGGTGTCAGGGTGATGTCGCCATAGCGTTCGTAGTTGAGATATCCATTTTCTTTAAGGACATTCAACGCATTGTTGACGCTTGGCTTGGAGACATTGAGCTGTTCGGCAAGGAGCGACACCCGTATCTTCTGCTTTTTTAGATTTGTTTCGTAGATCAATTCCAGGTAATTCTGCATCGCGATCGACATTTCCAACATAATAAACCTCCCCGATTGAACAATTCCGACTTCAAATAAAAAAAGGGTTACCCCTTTTTAATGTACAAAATCCACTTTGATGATATCGATTTCGTAAGGGTTCGCAACCCCGACAGTGATGCGTTCCCCTTCACCGCGGCCAAATAGAGCCTTGGCAAGTGGCGATTCGTTTGAAATCTTCCCGTTGAATGGGTCCGTTTCAAATGAACCGACTATTTTATAAGTGTAAGTCTGATCATCTGACAAATCCCTGAAAGTTACTGTCGCTCCCGGACCGGCAATATGCGAATCCAGATTATCTTCGACAATGACTTCAGCGTTTTGAATCAAACGTTCGATTTCCTTGATGCGGCCCTCAACTTCGGCTTGACGGTTTCTTGCCGCGTCATAATCGGCATTTTCCGACAAATCGCCTTGAGACCGAGCCAATGACAATTCTTCAATGACTTTCGGACGTTCGAAATTGATCAGGTTTTCCCGTTCTTTTTTCAGGTTGTCTAATCCATCTTGGGTAAGAAGCACTTTATCTTTTTCCATGTTTTCACCTCGTTGTCTAAATATATCACATATCAAATAAAATCACAATAACTATTTGCGCAATTTTCGGGCCATATCATGGACGTCCAGTGGGAAATCGACCTTTATTTGCAGCAGTTCCATCGGGTGGTTGGCTACACCAACCGATTCATCCGCACTGTTTTTTATCTGAGTTATCGTCATCTTCCGGTTCTCGTGTTTGGGTGAGAAGAACTCGACCTCATCCCCGACCTTGAAGTAATTGCGCTGTTCCACTGTGGCCATCATCGCATCATGGTCGAATGCCACGACCCGCATGCAGAAATCCTGGGTCGGATGTTCGTCCCGGAGATTGAACAGCTGGTCATTCTCGTCGACACTGCCATCAAAGAAACCTTCGCAAGTGGCCCGGTTGGCCGCCTTGAAGAGCTCGTCCTTGTAAAAATCGCTCATCACAAAATTGTCAGGATCTTCACAGTAGGCATCGATGAGTTTGCGGTAAGTCGAAACGACCGTCGCGATATAATGGATCGATTTCATCCGGCCCTCGATCTTGAACGAGTCAACTCCGATTTCGATGAGTTTGTCGATCTGGTTGATCAGGCACATGTCCTTCGAGGACATCGAGAACGGTGGCATCGTTTCATCATTTAGCTTGTTGCCGTTTTCAAACAGGTCGTAATACCAGCGGCATGACTGCGAACAGCCCCCGCGGTTGGCATCACGGGCTGAAAAATAATTCGAAAGCATGCATCGCCCCGAATAGTTGATGCACATCGCCCCGTGGATGAAATACTCGATATCGACCGGGCTTTGTTCCATGATGCTTCTTAGGTTCTCATATGAAGTCTCGCGGCCAAGAACGACCCGGTCAACGCCTAGGTCATGGTAAAATTCAACCGCCTTCGAGTTAAGGGTCGAAGTCTGGGTCGAAACATGGATCTCGAAAGCAGGATTGAGCGATTTGGCGATCATCATGATATTGATGTCGGCCACGATGATGGCATCGACTCCGGCCTTGTCAAGGGCCATCAGGTATTCCTTTATGCCTTCAAGGTTTTCATTGTGGAGCACGATATTGCAGGTGACATGGACCTTGCAGCCATGGCTGTGGGCGAATTTCACCGCCTCCTCGATCTCGCTGATCGGGAAGTTCGACGCCAGGGAACGAAGGGAGAATTCCTTGCCCCCGATAAAAACCGCATCGGCACCGTACAGAACCGCCACCTTTAGCTTTTCAAGGTTTCCCGCCGGCGCGAGCAGTTCCGGTTTCTTGACAATGACCCGCTTGCCGTCGATGATCTTACTGATTGGCTTTTTCATCATCGATCCTCCTTACATCATCAATCCGATAAACCGTCTTTTCATATGTGAAACTCTTGTAATAGGAAATGGACCGGTCTAGTTCCTTAAGCTCTTCTAGGTAATCCCCGGAATCCCGCATGGCTTTAATGTACAATTTGACAACCTCGCAATAAAGCGCATCATCGAGAAACTGGTTGTCGATGATTCCATAATCGAACATTTTGTATTCATCGAGATTGTCGATGCTTGAAAGCACATTCTCACTCAATATATGGGTGCCATATTCATCCTCGTATATATGGCTTGGCGCATCGATATTGTTGGCCTTGATGGTCAGTCCGCCAGCGACACCGACCGGAACCTGTTTGTCGATCACCTTGAGATAATTGGACACAAGATGGCGCTTGGAATACGCCATATATTCGCAGCCATGGATCTGGACAAAACAGGCGAGTGCTGTATTGGCCTTGATTTCCTGTTTGTGCGCCAGGGAGATCTCCCGGGCCAGAAAAGCTCCCCCGATTCCCAGGCCATGGTAGATATTAAGACTGGCGTAGTTGGTGTTGAGAGTATCGGGATGATACACCAGTTCCACATTCCAGTCCATTTCCCTGGTCAGCTGATAAACGGCAAAATCCTGGAAAATGACGCCGTCGATATCCATTACCCGAAGCTTTTCAAGATGGTCCTGGAGCTTTTCAAGCAGGTGCTGCTCGATCAGGGCATTGACATAGACATATATTTTCTTGTCTTTTTTAATTTCATTGAGACGCTCAATCTGTTCATAAGTGAAGTTTGGCTGGGTCCGCAACGAAAAGACCGGTGCCCCCACCAGCCAGATTCCTATTTCCGGAGCAAAAATCACCGGATCGAAACTATTTACGGGAGTAATCGCAAATTTCATTTATTTCCTCCTTATCACACAAATGCCATCACCGATATGATGGTATTCGACATCATACTGCTCATGGTTCAAGATCCAATCCTTGAACCGTTTTATCTTTTTGACCAACTGGCGGGTATTGCGGTTCTTGATTTCATCGATCGCAAAAACCATGCCATGGAAATCGAGATTGTCGACCACGCAGATCCCGCCCGGGGCGACGACCGCCATGTATTTTTCAAAAAATTTCTGGTATTGGGCTTTGGCCGCATCAATGAAAAGGCAGTCGAAGTCCCCCATTTCCAATTCTTCCAAAGGGAAATCCAGGGCATCATGGTGATGGATCACGACCCGGTCCTTTAGGTCCAGGGCGGATATGTTGGCGCAAGCCTCGTCGTAGCGCTCCTGGTCGATTTCGATCGTCTCAACCTTGGCTTTGGTGTTCAGGGCGATCATCGCCGCCGAATAACCCACCGCGCTTCCGATTTCCAATACGTGTTTGCCCTGGTGCTCGTTGATCGTGTTGATCAAGAATTCCAATCCCTCTTTTTGCATGATTGGCACATTGTCTTCCAGGGCCTTTTTTTCTATTTCTTCAAGATAAATCATTAGTACCACTTATTCTCCTGTACGACTTTCAAATGTTCCTGATATGTTTTCGAATATATTATGCTGCCATCTTCCAAGGCAAAGAAATAAAAGTAATCATTCGGGGTGTAGTTTAGCACCGAATTGTATATTTCCCTGTCGATGGTCGCAATGGGACCGATCGGCAGTCCGGCATAAAGATATGTGTTGTATTTCGAATCGGTCGCCAGATCGGCATGGGTCACCGCGACCTTGATTTCGTCATTGGCGTAATTGACGGTCACATCCGATTGAAGCGGCATATTCGCCTCGAGCCGGTTGACAAAAACCCCCGCGATCACCAGGGCATCATCGCTGTTGAGACTTTCCGCCTGGACGATCGAGCTTAGGGTCATGAACTCATGGACGGTAAGTGTTTTGCCATCAACCTGGAAAGTCGAAATCGCATCTTGCAACGGGCTCAAAACGGCATCGGTCTGCTCAAGCATCGCAGCAGCGAGCTGGGCCAAAGCATCGTCGCCCGCCTGGACAAAATAGGTTTCCGGAGCCAGGTATCCTTCCAAAGGGTACTTGATTTCCGGTTGCAGAACATCCGATGTGAGCCACCAGTACGTGTCGATCCAGCCTTTCAGGTTGTTTTCGTCATTTATATATTCACCAAAGCGCTCCCCGTCGAGGTCGAGACCGTTCAGCGTGGCGACGATGTCGCTGATCCTTTGCCCGTCAAGGACGGTGACCTTAGCCATTATGACATAATCATGGTCCCCGGTGGAAATTATCCGCATTATTTTTTTTAGGTCCATAGACATGTCAAGCTCGTAAGTGTTGGCCTGCACCGAAGTTATGCCGTTAAGGCGGCAGTAGATCTTGGCTGCTGTCTCATTGGCGATCAGCCCCTGCTCATGGAGTTGTCCGATTGTCCGGTTCAGGCTTGTCCCGTTTTCAACACTAAAGGCCACCTTCGCTTCAACCTGGGACATCGCACCAAGATTCGCCTGGTAGAAGATCATGCCCCCGGCCCCCATCAGGGCCACTGCTATCAAAACCGTTATTATAATTTTTTTCATAAAGTCTCCTCTAACGTCACGATTATAACATAAACGCCACAAAAAGGTTTCAAAAAAAACTAAATTTTTTCAAATTTAGTTTCCGATCATTACAGTTTGGATTCGAATTTTGTCAGGCAGACCGGTTCATGAACCAGATAGCCATGGTTGAGGTCCATCAAGTGGATCCGTTTTTCATCGACCAGGCGATATGACTCAAGCGAAGATCCGTCACCACATGCAACGACAACCAATGCGTTTTCATAAACAAGCATGTCGACCGGGTTTTTTGAAGTGTCGCAGAAATCGCCATATGTCAGGGTATGGTCGTCATTTACCTTGAAGATCACGATCGAGTCGTCCCCGCTGTTGAGCGCATAGGCAAAATCCCCATTGGTCGAAAGCTCAAAGTCGGTCGCCAGGTTGCTTTGGTCCGGGTCTTCTTTCTTGTATGAATCGATTGTCTGGATCAGGGTGAACTTGTAGCCATCGACCTGGTAGACATCGATGGTCGAAGCAAGCTGATTGAGGATGTAGGCGAATTTGCCCGCGGCATCAAAGATCAGTTTGCAAGGACCGTTGCCCGCCTTGACCTTGAACGAGTGGGTTTCGTCCTTGGTGAAATAACCTTCCTGATCGTAGTCGAGGAACACCACTTCGTCAAGACCCAAGTCGACATAGACGATCTTGTTGGCATCATTGTAACTGTGGATGAACGTTGGATGGGACTGGGTCTGGTATTTTTCATCAAGCGAGGAACCTTCCTGGATGAAATGTCCCTTGATCTTGACCAGTTTCTTTTTGATGATCCTGATCGATACCACATCGCCATTGTGGTAGTCGGCACAGAAGACAAAAGTCGCGTTCGTGTCGTCACCGTTGGCACAGCCATGGACATATGTCTTCCCTTCATCACTGGCGCGGGAAACCAGCGCCAACAGGTCCGCCGTGGCCGAATATGAATTTATCCCGCCTTGGCCTTCGATGGCTTGGGGATTGCGGTAGGTTATGCAGACAAAACGACCGTAGTTGAACGAATAGATCGGATCAACCGGTGTCGAGAAAAGGTTCCGGGGCAGTATTTCCCCACTGTCGAGATCGACATGAAATGTATGAATCCCCCGGGTTTGTTTGTTGCCATGCAAGTTGGCAAAAAAAGCGGCCGTCCGGCGTCTTTTAATCAGTTTTTCGGCTCCCATAAATGCGTCAAAAAATCTCATTTGTCAAATCACTCCTTTATTTGCTTTCTCAATTATACCATACTTTTCAAATATAACTATCATTTTTACTTGCCCGGAGCGGATTTTCTAAATTTAAAAAAGGCGACGGTTCGCACCGTCACCTGCATGTTACTCTTCTTCGGCCATGTAGGCGTTGAATACTTCCTCGATGAAATCCCATTCTTCCTGGGTTTCAACGTCTTCAAGCGTTCCGTCTTCGTGGAAGACGCTGGTGAAAACTTCGCCTTCTTCTCCTTCAGGATCGAAATAAAGAACATAATTTTTATCGCTGTTATCGTCTTTTACCGTGAAAAGAACTTCGAAATCCTTAGAATTCCCGTCAGCGTCTTCAATTGTGATGATTCCTTCATCCAACATATTATCCATAACTATTACCTTAGCGAGTCAAGATATCCTTGCAATATCGCGACCGCCGCCATCTTGTCGATGACTTCCTTTCTTTTTTTTCTTGAAACATCGGCGAAAATCAAAGTGTCCTGGGCAATCTTGGTCGTCAGCCGCTCGTCTTTGAGAATCACCTTGATCCCCGGAATCGCCTCTTCAAGCATCACTTTGAAATCCCGGGAAATCTGGCAGCGGATTCCCTCGTCATTATTCATATGCTTAGGATAGCCCAGCACGATTTCTTCAATTCCGTTTTCCTTCACCAGTTCCATGACCCGTTCGAGTGGTTTCTGGTAGTCGCCGTCTTTGAAACGGTACGTCTCCACCCCATGGGCCAGCATCCCAAGACTGTCGGACATCGCAATGCCGCAAGTTCTGGAACCCAAATCCAAACCTAAAATTTTTTTCATTTATTTCTCCAAATATGCTTTGACCAGTTCCTCGATTATCTCGTCGCGATCGATCTGTTGGATCAGATTGCGCGCGTTGCGATAACTTGAGATATAGGCGGGATCATTTGAAATCAGATAACCTGTGATCTGGTGGACCGCGTTATAGCCCCGTTCATTCAATGCTCCGATTACTGTTTCCAATGAATTGCGAATCATTTCTCGCCGCATATCCTCAGACGAGAATACTTTAGTTTTTCCGATATCTTTCATCGTTGGCGCCCTCCCTAATTCTAAGTGAATTATAGCACATCTTAATGCCGATTTGAAACAAATTCGTTATTTCGAAATGATATTTTCAAGATTCGTTTCAATCAGTTTCAAGGCCGCCTCGTCCTGGCAACCGCCTTGGGCGAAATCCGGTTTCCCGCCGCCCCGGCCGTTGGTAAGGGCATTGATCGCTTTGACAATCGCTCCGGCTTGATAACCTGCTGCCACCAGGTCTTTGGTGACTCCGACATAGTAAGCCGCTTTGGCACCATCAAAGTTGCTCAAAATGACAACTCCCGATTGCAGTTTGTCACGCAAATCCAAAGCCAATGCCTTAGGCTGGTTGCCTTCAAGGGCCTGGTTAGTCAGCAACACATTGACTCCATTGACATTCAGAGTGTCGCCCACCAATGATTTGGCTTTAAGGGCGTTGAGTTTGTCCTGGCTTTCTTCGAGTTCCTTAGCTGTCGCGCTCAATTTATCCAAGGTCGCTTCAACTCTGGATACGACATCGTCACGGTTTTTGAGTTTCAACAATTCGGCGATGGCATCGACAGTGAGTTTTTCCTGTTTGAAAGCCTTGTAACCTTCCGCTCCGGTCACTGCTTCGATCCGGCGGATTCCCGAACCAACCGACTCTTCGCTGGCAAGTTTGAACATTCCGATATTCAATGAGTTTTCAACATGGGTTCCCCCACATAATTCTTTCGAGAAATCACCGATGGCAACAACCCGGACCTCATCACCATATTTGTCATCAAACATGGCCATGGCCCCTGATGCCACCGCTTCTTCCTTGTTCATCAATTTGGTAACGACATGCGCTCCCGACATGATGATTTGATTGACTTTGTCTTCGATCTGATTCAAAGTGGCACTGTCGATTTTGCTGAAGTGGGTGAAGTCGAACCGCAAACGGTAAGCATCGACAAATGATCCGGCCTGACCGACATGGTCACCCAGGACATCTTTCAATACCTGGTGCAGGATATGGGTTGCCGAATGGTTGGCAGCGATGCTTTGACGGCTCTTTCCGTCAACCTGGGTTTCAACCACGTCTCCCAAAGACAATTCACCTTTGACTACTTTGACGATATGAAGATGTTGTCCATTTGGAGCCTTGATTACATCAGTGACTTCCAGTTCGACATTGGCGTTGACCATTGTTCCGATGTCGCCACATTGACCACCCATCAGGGCGTAGAAAGGCGTTTTCGCCAGGACAACCTCACCTTTGGTTGTGATCTTGTCCGCCTTGATTCCATCAACAAACAGTCCGACAACTTCGCTTTGACCACACAGGTTGTTGTAATCGAATTCAGACACAGCTGTGAAGGCCATCAGATCAGCCTGTTGCGCTTTCATCGAATCCATATCCTCACGGGCATTGCGTGAACGTTCCTTCTGGATCTTCAGTTGTTCCTGGAATCCGGATTCATCGACTTCAAGATTGTTTTCCTGGGCGATTTCCAGTGTCAATTCGAACGGGAAACCGTAAGTGTCATACAGTCTGAAGGCATCCTCGCCGGAAATAATTCCGCTCGTATTGGCCCCGATGATCTCGGCAATCAGTTTTTCCCCGTGGACCAGGGTCTTGTGGAAGGCCATTTCTTCCTTTTCCACCAACATCGCCACGAAATCGACCTTGTTTTCCAGGTAATCGTAGTAATCCTTCATGATGTCGGCCACGATGGCAACCAACTGGTACATGAACGCCTTTTCGATTCCGATCTGTTTTCCATAACGGACCGCCCGGCGCAGGATCCGTCTCAAGACATAACCGCGTCCGGCATTGTCGAACATCGCTCCATCGCTAAGCGCGAATGTCACGGTCCGGATATGGTCGGCAATCACGCGGTAAGCCATCTTGTTTTCCTGGTACGACACCTTGGCTTTGGCTGCGGTCGCTTCGATTATCGGCAGGAAAAAGTCGGTGTCGAAGTTCGTTTCACCGCCCTGGATGATGCTGACCAGACGTTCAAGTCCCATCCCGGTATCAATGTTCTTTTGAGGCAATTCCTTGTATTCGTCGCGGGAAACACCTTCCTTGGCGTTGTATTGCGAGAACACCAGGTTCCAGATTTCGATGTAACGGTCGTTTTCCAGCTCCTCATAGAAAAGCTTGACTCCCAGACCCTCAGGGTCGTACTTGTCACCGCGGTCGTAGAAAATCTCGCTGTCGGGACCGCATGGCCCCTCCCCGATTTCCCAGAAATTCCCAGCAGTTTTCAACATATGGGTCGGGTCGATTCCTTTGACATTGACCCAGTAGTTGTATGCTTCCTCGTCTTTGTCGTGGACAGTGATGTAAAGCTTGTCCTGTTCGAATCCCAGCCATTTCGCATCAGTCAAAAATTCCCAGGCGAAATCGATCGCCTCTTTCTTGAAGTAATCACCGATTGAGAAGTTCCCCAACATTTCAAAGAATGTGTGGTGGCGGGCTGTCTTCCCGACATTCTCGATATCATTGGTCCGGATTGATTTCTGGGCATTGCAGATGCGCGGATTTTCGGGTTTTACCGATCCGTCGAAATACTTCTTTAGTGCCGCAACTCCGGCGTTGATCCACAACAGAGTGGGATCGTTGTCGGGAATCAATGAATGCGACGGCTCAACCTTGTGGCCGTGGCTTTCAAAATATTCCAAAAACATTGCGCGTACTTGATTTCCTGTTAACTGTTTCATTCTCTTCCTCCAAAAAAATATAAAAAGCCGCTCCTATTCTAGGAACGACTTGGTCGCGGTACCATCCTAGTTCACCAATTGGTGCCCTTAATTAGCCGTTAACGGGGCTTGGCCGGTAAGGATTAGTTACTCTTGAAAGTAGCATCGAACTAGTCCCCCTGGATATTTGCACCACCCATATCCTCTCTACAAAGGCAACTCAGCCGAATTCTTTCGCAACGATTTATTCTATTATATCCGATTCCCTTGAAAATACAAGAAATTAATTCTTAAAATCGCCGATGCTCAGGGCCTGCTTGTAAAAATGGCCAAGACTGGTCTTGCGGTTGCTCTCATGGAGGCGGCTCAACCCCTTCAAGAAGGCGTCATATTCGCCAAGGATGAAAAGCGACTGCTTGGCCCGGGACAGGCCGGTGTAAAGCAGATTGCGGCGGAGCATGATCGAATAGTCGTAAAGGACAGGCATGATGACGATCTTGAACTCGCTGCCTTGGGACTTGTGGATCGACATGCAATAGGCATGGGTCAGCTCGACAAAAGTGGCGCCGTCATATTCGACCATGTTGCCCTCGAAATCGACGATGATCGTGTCTTTGAGATAGTTGAAGTTGTCCTTCTTGTTGATCCTGGCGATGAATCCGATGTCGCCGTTGAAGACCTCGTCTTCGGGCCGGTTCTTGAGTTGGAGCACCTTGTCCCCTTCCCGAAACAGCCGGGCGTTGACCTTGAGTTCAATCTTGGTTTCATCCCTGGGGTTGAAAAGTTCCCGGACCGACAGGTTGATGGCGTCGATTCCGGCGATTCCCTGATACATCGGTGCGAGAATCTGGATGTCGTTTTCGCCATAGGACGAGCTGATCGCCTTGGTCACGATTGTGACGATGTTCTTGACCACCGCATTTCTGGGACATTCGAAAAAGTTGATGTCCTTGAACTGGCTGAACCGTTCCCTTTCGATGGGCCGGTCGTTGATTATCTCATGGGCGAGGTCGATTATACCCGACCCGCTGGCCTGGCGGAACACCTCGTTCAAACAGACACTTGGCAATCCGGCCTGGATCAGGTCGTTGAGCAGATTGCCGGGCATTACCGAAGGGAGCTGATGATGGTCGCCGATGATCAGGACCTTGAATACTTCGGGGCAGGCTCTGGCCACCGCGGCAAACAAAAGAGTGTCGACCATCGAGAACTCGTCGATGATAAGCACCTCGACATCGAGGGGATTGGCCTGGTTGTGGGCGAACTTGTTCGTGTGGAGATCCCATTTCAAAAGCGAATGGATCGTCACCGCCTTGATACCAGTGAGTTCGCTTAGCCGCTTGGCCGCCCTTCCTGTTGGCGCAAGCAGGGCAATCTTGTCGAGCGGGAAAAGTTGCTTGTAGATGCTAAGAAGGCCCCGGACAACCGTCGTCTTCCCGGTCCCTGGCCCTCCGGTAAGAATCGAAAAGGAATTATGCAAGAAGCAATCGATGGCTTCGAGCTGGGCCGGGGCGTAGTTGATGTAGTTCTTTTCCTGATACTCGTCAATGGCCTTGACCACCTGGGTGTCGTCAATGTCCTCGACCGGCAAGCCGGCGAGGTTCTTGACGTACTTGGCGACAATGTTTTCTCCCTGGTAGAGGTCGAAATCGTAGTAGCGCCCGTCAATCAAAATGATGCGCTTGTTGGAAAGGAGTTCCTCGAGGTATTCGTCGAAATTAAATTCGTCAAACCCGGCAATCCGGTTGACCACGAGCCCTTTTAAGGTCGCATAGTCGCAATAGACACTGCCGCTGCGGTAGCAGTATTGCTTGAGAGAGTCGGTCAATGCCGCTTCAAGACGCGCCTGGTCATCGAGAGCGAAGCCGATATTCAAGGCAAGCTCGTCGCAGGTCTTGAATCCGATTCCGTCGATGTCGTACATCAGCGCATAGGGCCGCGTCCTGATGGTTTCCAAAGTGCGCTCCTTGTAGAACGACTTTATGGGCAGAAAGTGCTTGAGATTGAGATGGTGCTCGTAGAAAAACTGCATTATCTCATTGTCGCTGTCGCTTGCGCCCAAGCCGGTGAGTATCGTCTCTTTCTTGGCTTTGGTCATCCCCTTGACCCCGTCGAGCAGATCGGGATCGGCCACGATGTCAAGAAGGCAATTCTCGCCTAGAGTCGCCACTATCTCCTCGGCCTGTTTCTTGCCGATTCCCTTGAAAAGAGGTGACGCCAGATAGGCGATCACCCCTTGTTCGCTGTTGGATAAAAGAATCTGGTACGATTCGAGCTTGAACTGGAACCCATAGCGGGGATGATCGACAAAATCACCCCTGATCTGGTAGTAATCGTAAAGATTGGGCTCAAGCATGATGCCCGAGAAAGTCACCAGGTCAAGCTCATCCTTGGCCTCGAAATCAGCGACAACGAAATTGGAATCCTCATTATAGAAGCGAATCTTCCGGATATATCCCGTATATTCTTCCATTATGGCTCCTTTTAATATTCGCTTTGATATTCTGAAAGATCAAGATCGAGTTCCCCGAAGTACTTGTTGAAATCGACTCCGACAAATGCCGCCAGCTGCGCCATTTCCGCAACAGTCTTCTCATCGACATCGATTCCTTCTTCAGTCCGTTTCGCGTAAGCGGCAACTTCCTTTTGGCCATGGGTGTAGACCTGGTTGCCTGGAGTCGCCGGCGTCTCACGTAGTTCTTTCAGGAAAGTTGAAAGATGGTCTTCGATTGCCTGCGCATCGCCAAAGATGTTCGGGTCGATGGCGATAAAGCCATGGCATGTTCCCCCGACATCACCGATATGGGTATGGTTCGAAGTCAGTCCCAATGAAAGGATCGAAGTGAAGAACTCGGCGATCATCCCGTAGCCGTAACCTTTGTGGGAACCGGTCTGTTCGATGGCCCCGCCAGTAGGCATGATTCCCCCGCCTTTTTTGTTTGCGATATTGTCAAGGACATATGGCGCATCGGTCGATGGATTTCCATCCTTATCCAAAGCCCAGCCCTCAGGCAGCTGCTTTTCCGCCTTGCGGTACATTTCGAGTTTTCCGCGGGTCACGACAGTTGTCGAAGCGTCGAAGAAAAACGGATAAGGTTTGGCCGGAGCAGCGATAGCGATCGGATTCGATCCAAGCATCGCCATCGTTCCAAATGTCGGAACCATTATTGCTTCCGAGTTGGTGAAGCTCATCCCGATCAGGCCTTGGTCGCTGGCCATTTTCGCGTAATAACCGGCAATCCCATAATGGTTCGAATTGCGCACGGTGACGATTGCCATCCCGCTTGTTTTCGCTTTGGCGATCGCTATATCCATCGCATCTTTGGAAATGATCTGTCCCATTCCCGCGTGACCGTCAATCACCGCCGAAACCGGAGTTTCAAAAACGACTTCGGCTTGGGCATCGACCTTGATCATGCCTTTTTCGATTCCCTTATGATAGCGGGAAAGCCGTTGCATCCCGTGTGATTCGATTCCATATAGATCCGACAGCAGCAATACATCAGTGATGATGTTGGCCTGTTCGCTGGTGAACCCGAATTTTTCAAAGGCCTCCAGGCAGAAATTTTGCAATACTTGATGTGGTAATTTGATATGCGCCATATTGTTCTCCTTGATTTTGAATTTTTCTTATCTTATCACAAACACCTCAAAAAAAGAAGAGGCTAATTGCCTCTTAGATGGGATTTTGCCAACATCGCCGCCCCCAGGGCGCCTGGCATTTCCAGTTGTGCTTTAAAAACCGGAGTCCCATCGACCATCCCGGGATACAGCCGGTTGTTGAAGCGGACAGTAAGATCCGCCAAAAAGTAGTCCGCCGAATTCATGACCCCGCCCCCAAGGACGAAGCAGTGGGGATCGATGGTGTGGGCGATGTTGGCAAGCATGATGGCATAGCTGTCGATCGCCCGGTTGGCGATTATGGCCGCCTGGCGGTTGCCCTGATGGGCGAGTTCGAACAGTTCTCCGGCATGTTCGAGATCCTTCTTGACCATTGACCGGCCGATTTTCACCAGGGCGGTGCCGCTAGCCATCGTCTCGATCGCTCCGGCATTCATCACCCCGTTCTTGATCCCGTTGGAATCGACGATCATGTTGCCGATTTCCCCGGCATGGTGGTTGTTGCCCGAGACGACCCTGCCTTCAAATATGTAGGCACCTCCGATCCCGGTCGAGATGGTGATGTAATAAACCGACGGATAGCCTTTACCGGCACCTAGAAGCGCCTCGGCCAGACCCGCGACATTGGCATCATTGTCAATGAAGCATTCCTTGCCAAACTCCTTGGAGAGTACATCGCAGATCCGGTAGTTCTGGTAGCCCGTCAGGTTGTTTGCGAATTTGATGACCTTCGCTTTTGGGTCGACCAGTCCGGGAACCCCGATGCCGATCCCCGCCACAGCTTCCAAGCCTCCGATGGCGCCACAATCAAGACCCCTGATCTGGTTTTTGATGACGTCCGTCACCGCCGCCATGCCCTCGCTGGCATGTGAAGGTCCTGCAACCTCGCTTAAGATGGTCCCGATTTCATCAACCAGGATGGTTCGCACATTCGTGCCACCCAAATCAATTCCAATATAATATTCCATTGTCTGTCCTCCTTGTCAAATTATAACAGAGAAACAACTGCCGTATGTGATATTTGAGCAAATATGCAAGTCGGATTTCCATTTTGAGCGACCGGCTTTCACCCAACATCGCATGGAAAGCCTTGTTTGGCGCCTGTTTTCCCCTGGTAACCAAAAAATTGATGTCGACACTTTGACATTGCAGTTGCAATCAAAGCTATGACAATATGCGATCAACCTGGGCTGAATCCGACTCTTACCGATGGGCCAAAACCGCTAATGGATGGCCAAATGAAAGTTTGAAACCATCACGGAATATGGTGTGTACATGTCCAATTCAATCCAGAACGGAACAAAAACAGTGCCCAGAGGCACTATCTTTTAAAGCCTGATTTTGACGTTGCCAAATATCTTGTTTTTGATGGCCAGAAATTCCTGCGGGATCGGGGCCGTGATTTCCTTGTCGAGCAGGTAATCGAGCTCGCCCCAGGTCTTGACGAACTTGACCTTGTAGGCATGAAGCAGCTGGTTGTTAAGGCCAAACTTCGCCTTGGTCAGCTTGTTCGCATTGAAATTGCCGTACTTGCGGTCCCCGATGATCGGATTGTTGATCGAGGCCAGGTGGATGCGGATCTGGTGCATCCGTCCGGTCACCAGCTTGACCCGGACAAGCGAATATTCGTCGTTGAATAAGACCGGATAGACCAGCGTCTTCATCATCAATGCATTGGGATCTTCCTTCTTGACAAAGATGACCCGGGCTTCGTTGTCGACTTTCTTGACATAGCCAACGAGCTCCTGGGCCCGGTCGAGTCTGCCGTTGGTGATCGTCACATATTCCTTTTCGATGCAGTGGCGCTGTTTGATCATCTCATTGAGGATCTGGAGCGACTTCATCGTCTTGCCGAAGATGACGATTCCCGATGTGTTGCGGTCGAGCCGGTGCACCGGTCCGGGCATGAAGCTCGATTCCCGGGAAAGGTCGAGCTCCCCCTTTTCGCTCAGGTAATAGAGGACCTGGTTGGTCAGGGTGTTGGTTGTCTCATTGACATCTTCATGGACGAGCAAGCCTGCGGGCTTGTTGACGACTAGGACGTGGTTGTCCTCATAGAGCACATCGAACTGCTTTTTGACCTTGACGACTTCGCCGATGGCGCTGAATTCGTTGAACTTGTCCTCGTAAAGGAACAGGGCGACCACATCCCCTTCATTAAGAATATAGTTTTCCTGGACCCTCTGGCCGTTGACCTTTACATCTTTCTTTCTGAACATCTTGTAGATGAAACTTGCCGGGGCGTTGGCCAGCACTTTTTTTAGATATTTGTCGATGCGCTGGTTGGCATCGTTGCTTTTGATTATCAATTCTTTCATATCATTACCTCGGTGCCATTATAACAAATTCTCATAACTACTACAAATCAGAATTGAAAAGATGTATAATATTCAAAAAAGGAGATTCAAGATGGAAAAAAAAGTTAAAGGGGAAACAATTTTCCAAGGCAAGATCATCACAGTCGAAAAGGACAAGGTTCTTTGCGAAAACAACATAATTGCGACCCGCGAAGTGGTCCGTCACAATGGCGGAGTCGGGGTGCTCGCCCTGGTCGAAAACAAGGTCATCCTGGTGCGCCAGTTCCGCTATCCTTACAATGAGGATACCTTGGAAATTCCAGCCGGCAAGTTGGAAAAAGGCGAAGATCCTTTGTCTTGTGGCATCCGGGAACTGGAAGAAGAAACCGGCTATCGCACAAAAAGTCTGACCCGGTTCGCAACCATCTATCCGACTCCGGGCTATTGCGATGAGGTGTTGCATCTTTATGAAGCGACCGATTTCACCCTGGTGGAAGATCCCCTGGCCAGCGATGAGGATGAGTTCATCGATGTTGTCTATATGGATCTTGACACCGCCCACAAAAAGGTGGTCGAACAGGAAATCCGCGACTCGAAAACAGTGATTGCCATCAACCATGCCTATATCAGATATTTGGAAGAAAAGCTTAAAAAGACGCAATAAGCGTCTTTTTTACTTGATCACAATCAATTCATACTCGCGGTTTCCCAGACCGATCTCTTGTCCATATTCAAGACAAGTCTTATATTCGGACTCAGGAGTCGAGTTGACGAAATGGTCGCCATGGTCATGGAATCCATGGCTGTGGATATTGTCATGAAGCTGGCTGTTTGGCAATGGTGTCGCTTGCAGGCACGCATCAACACAGGCCTGATCCAGAGCCAGCGGATCGAATGAGGCGAACATCCCGATGTTTGGCAGGATCGGCGCATCATTTTCACTGTGACAGTCACAGTTTGGCGAAACATCGACAACCAAAGAAATATGGAAATGTGGGCGTCCGTCGAGAACCGCTTTGGTGTATTCGACCATCCGCTGGTTGAGCTCTTTTGGCGCCGACCAGTCTTTGAATTCGATGGCATCGAAGTTGCAGGCTCCGATACAACGACCGCAACCGACACACTTGTCGACATCGATGTACATCTTGCGGGCCACTTCATCGAAAACCAGGGCATCATTGGCACATTCGCGCAAGCATCGTTTGCAGCCGACACATTTTTCAACCAGAACCACCGGTTTCCCGTTTTGATGTTGGTCCTTTTTACCGGCTCTTGAAGCGCAGCCCATCCCGATGTTTTTGATCGCGCCGCCAAATCCGGTCATTTCATGACCTTTGAAATGGCTCAGCGAGATGAAGACATCGGCATCCATGATCGCATGGCCGATTTTGGCTTCCTTGATATGTTTGCCCCCGATTACCGGCACGCTGATATCATCAGTCCCTTTCAAGCCGTCCCCGATGATCACTGGACAACCAGCCGAAAGTGGCGAGAAGCCGTTTTCCCAGGCACATTCAAGATGTTCCAGGGCGTTTTTACGTTTGCCAGGATACAAGGTGTTGCAGTCAGTCAAAAACGGTTTCCCATTGAATTCCTTGACCAGATCAGCTACCGCTTTGGCATAGTTGGGCCGCAGGAAACCCAGGTTGCCAAGCTCACCGAAATGCATCTTGATTGCGACAAACTTGTTGTCAAAATCGATATTGCCGATTCCGGCCGCTTTGAGCATCCGTTTCAATTTCAACGGCAATCCTTCATGGGGATTAGCCCGAAAATCCGTGAAATACACTTTTGTTTTTTCCATTGCGCTATCTCCTTTAATATTATCTACTTCAATTATACTCCCTTGAGCCCCCTGCAATGCAAGTGTTTTCAAGGGAAACTCGATCCGCTAAAATTTGAAACCCATCCTGGCATCGGCCATAGGTAGAAGATTTCAAATCAATGACCGATTGGCGCTATTCGAAATGTTGCGCCACTGTTTTAAGTTCTTCGATTATTTTTATATGCTGTGGACATACCTGTTCGCATTGGCCACATTCGATACACTCGCTGGCTTTGCCAAAGCTCCGGGTAAGATTGGTGTAATACTCGCCTTGAGGCGTCCAGCCTTTTTCCTTGATTTCCTGCATGTCGGCATTGTACAGCGAGAAATATCGCGGAATCGGGATATTCATCGGACAACCATCGACACAATAGGCACAGGCTGTACAAGGAATCGCAATATTCGAATTGATGGTGGCCACCGCCTTGTTTATCAGTTCATATTCTTTTTCATTGAGCTTCTTGAAATCCATCATGTAGCCGGTATTGTCAAGGAGTTGTTCCATGTTCGACATTCCACTAAGAACCATCATCACGTTGTCAAGACTCGCCGCGAAACGGATTGCCCATGACGGAATTGATGCCTTGGCATCGTAATCTTTGAACAGTCTTTCCACCGGCTCAGGAACATTGGCCAGAGTGCCACCTTTTACCGGTTCCATCACGATTACCTTTTTGCCATGTTTTTTGGCAACCTCATAACAAAGGCGTGATTGCACCCCTTCACTGTCCCAGTCGAGATAGTTGATCTGCAACTGGACGAATTCCATTTCCGGATGTTCGCTTAGCACCTTGTCAAGCAGTTTGGCGTCGTCATGGAATGAGAAACCGATTTTCTTGACCAGTCCAGCCCTCTTTTTCTCCTGGATCCAGTTGAAACAATCAAGTTCGGTGAATATTTCATAGTGATGGACCCCGATGTCATGGAGCAGGTAGTAATCGAAAAACTCGACTCCGGTTTTTCTTAGCTGTTCGTTGAAAATCGCATCGCGGTCTTCCCTGGTCTTCAGGAATCCGGCGTGGAGCTTGGTCGCCAGGGTATAGCTGTCGCGGGGATGGCGGTCGACCAGGACTTCCTTGGTCGCCGTCTCACTCGCAAACCCGCAATACATCCAGGCTGTATCGAAATAAGTGAAGCCCCTTTGTAAAAATGTGTCGACCATTTCTTTGGTCTGTTCAAAATCGATTTTTGATGGATCGTTGGGATCAAGCGACGGCAGCCGCATCAGTCCAAATCCTAATTTTTTCGCACTCATAATTTTCCTCCATTTTCATATCACTAAAATTTTACCGCCTCGACCTAACTTTAAGTCAAGATGCAATTGAAAAATAATCAAATCTTAATACCGGATGGCAAAAAAAAGACCTTGCGGTCTTTATCAAAAATCAATTGGGGGTGCTCTCGTGCGGATTTCTATTTTTAATAGCAAGGTTCAGTCGACAAAGCGCTTCTTTCAAAACGCTTTGAGGCACGGCAAGATTGATCCGCTCGAAACCGGCACCCCCTATGCCAAAGATATAGCCTTCATCGAGCCACAGTTTAGCCTCGTTGATCATGAATGCTTCGAGTTGTTCGTGATCCATGTCCAGACCGGTAAAATCAACCCAGGCCAGATACAGCCCTTCAGGTTCGACTAGTTTGACTTCCGGGATGTGTTTGGCCAGGAAAGTCCGCAAACAGCTCTTGTTTTTTTCCACATACCCGATCAGGTCATCTAGCCACTTCTTTCCATGGAGATAGGCCGCCTTGGTCGCTTCAATGGCCATGATGTTGGGCTCATCGGTAAAACCCGATTTTCTTTTGGTCGCGACAAACCGTTCCTTTAGGTCATCGTTGAAAAACAGGATATTGGCACATTGCAATCCGGCCAGGTTGAACGTCTTCGACGGCGAAGTGGCGATAACGCAGATGTCTTTGAAGCGCTTGTCGACATTGACAAACGGGATATGGACATGATTCTTGAATACGAAATCCATATGTATCTCATCGGAAATCACCAGCACTTCGTGTTTCAGGCAGATTTCCCCGATCTTTTTAAGCTCGGCTCTAGTCCAGACCTTGCCGATGGGATTGTATGGGTTGCACAGGATGAAGATCTTCACCTTGTGGTTGATGATTTTCTGTTCAAACAGCGAGAAATCCATCAGGTAGTGGCCATCCTTGAAAATCATCGGACATTCGACTTTTTTCCGGCCGTTTTGTTCGACCACCTGATCAAATGGATAGTATACCGGCTTGTTGATCATGATCGCGTCATTTATCTGGCTGAAAGTATTGACTGCGATATTCAATGCGGCGATGACTCCCGGTGTGGTCACCACGTTTTCTTGTGCGATTATCAGATTATGGCGTTTGTTCATCCAAGATGAAACCGCTCCATAATATTCATGATCGCAAAAACCATAGCCGAAGATGCCATGGGCCGCTTTTTTCGAAATCGCTTCAATGACCGCATCGGGCGCCTGGAAATCCATGTCGGCCACCCACAGCGGCAGTAGCCCTTCGGGCTTGTTCATATTCTTCCAGCCGTCCCATTTGACGCAGCTTGTATTTTCGCGGCTGATAACTTGATCGAAATTTTCCATTGGTTGTTCCCCCTTTGACAACTGTATCATACGCCAATATTGTCACGATAACAATTGATTATCTTCGACTTGTGAAATCACTTGATTTCGCAACTGCCGGGGCCAAAATCATTATAAAATTAACCGATAACGCCCGATTGTTTATTTTATGAACAACCGGGAACTGTTTGTCATTATGGACAATTTTCGATCGACAAGAAAAAAACAGCCCGACTGGGCTGCGACACATAAAAAGAGTTTCGATTTGTTTGATTAACCCAAGTGGTCCTTTTCCGGGCCTGCCGGGCAGTTTCTATTGAAAATCGCAGGAAATATCGCTGAATGGAATCATCGGTTCGGGAATTGCGGGATGGTCCTGGAGCGTCTTTTCCATCCAGACGACATCACGCCACTGCCCCAGCTTGAAGCCGCATTTGTGGAAATGGGCCACGGTCAGATAACCCGATTTTTCGTGGAACGATATGCTTTGGTTGTTGGGATTGGTGATGCAGGCACTCAGGGTGTAGATGTTCTGCCTTTTAAGGATCGCCTCCAGCTTTTCATAGAGCGCCCTGGCGATGCCCTTGCCATGGAAGTTCCCATCGAGATAGATGGATGTTTCCACCGCCCACTGGTAAGCGGCCCGACTCTTGAACGCCGTGGCGTAGGCGTAACCGGCAATTTCGCCTTCGACAACCGCCACAAGATACGGATAGCTTTCACTGATCGTTTCAATCCGCGTCTGGAATTCCTCAAGACTGGGTACCTCGTATTCGAAAGTTATCGGCGTCGTCTTGACATAAGGCGCGTATATTTCCAACAGCCTGGATGCATCTTCCTTTTTCGCGATTCTTATTTCCAATTTTTTCATTATGTTTCCCCCTTGTTTTGTTGCTGCAATATTATGGCGCAAAACCACTCGTCCTGTTGGACCGGTTCCAACCTATTTGTGATCATTCCAAGTGGCTCATTCAGATGTAATCGGCCAGTTTGGTCGCAATATAGCCGATGACCTCTTCAAGAAAGCAATCCATCTCGTTCTTGCTCAAATACAGATAATCCCGGTCGAGATCCCCCGCTTCCTGGCGGTAGAATTCTTTGATGAATCGGATCTGGGTGATTACCGCCCCCTGGGGATAGTACTCAAGATAGTCCGGGAATTCCGTGATCTTTGTGAACACCGAGAAAAACAGGCTGTCTTCATTTTCCAAAAAGTAGCGGCGGTCAAGATCGTACCAGTCCTTCTTGATTGTCCAGATGAAATCATTGTCCTCTTTAAGGGGAAAGTAAAGGGGATCGTTGTCGATCTTGTCCTGGATCAGCAAGGAAAACTTCTTGTCGGTAAGCAGGTGGACATAGTAGCCTAGATAAAACGACCATTCCTTGATCTTTAGACCCTCTCTGGTCAGATATTTCCTGGCAAACAGCGCCGCTTCGATATTGAGCTTGGAACCGTCGCACCAGTGGGTGATGTTAGCTGGCGGATCGAACTTCGTCCCGTCCTTATTGGCCAGACCGCAGTCCGGTCCGATATTGCCCACCAGAAACGCTTCCTGATCGACTGCGATGCCCTGTTCGATCAAACGTTGGGCAATCCGGATATGCAAACCCCAGGTAGCCATAAAATCCCCTCCTTCACAAATCGAGATATAACATGTTGCTGATGATGTTCGCGAGCAAAAACAGCGAATAATAACCGTCATTGCAGCTGTCTTTCCGGCCATATCTGTAGAAAAGGAAGAATTCCAGACCGTCATGAATGAATTCATCCTGCCCCAGACAGATAAGCCGCGCCCCCTGCTTGCATGCACTTTCAAGGGCCTGCAGGTCATCGGGATTATTGAAATTGGTGGTCACGGAAAAATAAATGACCAGGTCAAATGGGCCTAGCTGCCTGAAACTTTGGCGGGCATAGTCCCGGTTGTAGAAACTGTAACAAGGAATCTTATGGGCCATCAAATCGAGCTGGACCAGATAGAAGCTTGCCAATGCGTGGTAGTCTCCTAAAAAGGTGACACTGGAAGCATTTTTCAATGACCTCACCAGAACTTCGAGCTTGGCTTTGTCCAGGCTGTCATAGGTTCCTTTCAGGTTGGCCTGGCCGGATTGATACATGGTGTCGACCAGATTGGCGACATCGTTTTTCTTGAACCGGCTGGAGTTGAGCATTCCCCGCATTTTAACAATATCATTCATCTGGAGATACATCGCAAGTTTGAAATCCGCGAATGAATCGAAGCCGGTTTTTTTGACAAACCGGGACACGCTGGCCACCGAGATGCTTGCCTGGTCGGCAATTTCCTCAAGCGATAACATCATCATCCTGTCGACATTGGATATTATGGCCTTGGCGATGCAATACTCATTGGAATTGGCCACCTGGGCGTTTAGATACTCGACAAACGTAAAAAAATTACTTTCTCTCATTTTCCTCACCTTGCAAAATTTTAACACATCCCCTTTGACTTGCCCATATATTTTCAAAATCTCACAAAAAAAGATTTTACCCAAAATCCCGATCCCGGGATTGTCGGATAAAATCCGTGAATAAAACTTACGCTTTTGCTTTCTTGACCGTCAGGTACAATCCGCCAAGCCCTAGAACCAGACCCGCCAGGTAGAGACCGACCATCGCCCCATCCGCAGTTTCGATGATGCCGCTTTGGGTTGTTTGCGCCGCTTGGGTTGTTGTTTGGACCGTTTCCTGTTTGGCTGGGTCATTCATTTGTGCGCCCGCCTGGTTGTCATTTTTTGTTGCTGCTGGAATCTCTTTGTTCCACAGGTAATCTTTGACAAATGTGGTGAGAGAATCACGCCAGACATACCAGTCATGACCGCCAAGTTTCAAATCGAAATCATAATTCACTCCAAGATCATCCAGCGCTCCCAGGTAATCAAGCGTCGAGATGCCCATGGTGTTGTTGTAGGCGATATCGACAGTTCCCGCAGTAAAATACAATGAAGCTTCATTCAAAGCAGCTCCGTCGAAGTTGGCCGGATCAAGGTCAGAGTTACCACCTGAGAATGCTCCAAAATAACCAAATTCGCCGGGATTTCGTTTCATCATTTCATTGGTTGTCATGCTGCCCATCGACAACCCGCAAAAAGCCCGGTCGGCCTCTTCATGGGAAACAGAATAGTCAGCTTCGATTTTGGGAATCACGTAGTCAAGCACGTTTGGCAGGGTCAAATCATAATCCCAACCGAAGTATTGGTTGTCCATGGTCACGACGATAGCTTCCGCCACTTCCCCAGCCCCAATCAAGTTGTCCATGATGTTGGGCACCGAACCGATGGTCATCCATTCAACTTCGTTACCGCCACCACCGTGAGACACATAGATGGTCTTGTACGTCTTAGCCGGATCATAGCCAGCTGGAGTGTAGACCCCAAGATATTGGGTGGTTCCGTCAATCGCTGAATATGGCACGTATTCGACATTGCCTTGGGCACAGCTGCTCGGGTAGATGTATTCCTGACCGGCAGTTTCCCCGTTGCCCACATAGAAAAGGGACCATCCCGCATCAGAATCGACATTCTTTTCCGGGATATTGGCCGGATCGATCACCCGGTCTGCCGTTGTGCCATCGGAATATTCGATGTAATAGGCATAGAAATACTGGTTGGCCGGCAAAGGCATGGTCAACTCGAACAGGTCATCCCCGATCTCACTCATCTGGTAGAAGTCCATGTCACCGGTCTGGACATTGGAGCTGGCCGCGTACATCCCATCTTCATACTCATAAGCATCATAGCAAGGTATTCCCGAGTTGTCCCCGAAGGCCTGATATGAAGTTGTCTCGCTTTCCTTGTAGAACTGGAATCCCCCTTTGACATTGACCTTTACGGCGTCCTTTGCATCTTCATCCTGGAAGGCAAAAGTAGCCACGTAATCGGCATCCCAAGCGGGGTTGGTATTGGCTTCGACTGTCACCCCCAACGGATAACTTGGCGCTGCACACACCTGGGTTGTGCTAAGTGTGGCAACCATGCTTGTTGCCAACATACTCGATAAAAATAGATTTGTTTTTCTCATACATTCTCTCCTTTTGCATATAATTGTAGTAAAACGCTTACACTTGCGCCACCACTTGGTTTGGAAGCGGATTTCGTTATTTGCAAGGAATTAGTAATGATTATCATCAATCTAAAACAAAAAAACGGATCATATCCGTTTTAGTCGCGATAATTTTTGAAACTTACCAGCTCGATGTTGTTTTCCTTGATGATGTCTTTGATATAGTCGCTGCACAGGAATTCGCATTCCATCGGACGGACTAGAGTGAATGAAGAATGGGTCAGGATGTAATGGTCAAGATAACCCGGATGCAATACCATCAACGAACAATCATTATTCTTGATTTCATTGATCTTGCTGTCAAAATATTCTTTGAAATCATACTTGTTGTCCTGGTCCATCTCCGCCATCGCCACGCGGTGAATCCCCAACTCCTCTTCCCAGTTGGGTGCCATCGGGTTGACATGCAAAAGGTTATGACGTTTGGCCACATTATCCAGGGCGCTAAAAAAGTTTTTCGAAAATACCGCATGACCCTCAAAATAATCGGGCATTTTCCCGGATATTTCCTGGAACCGTTGCAGTTGGGCTTCGATTTCAATCTCGCACTCCTTAATGTCAATCGTGTCTTCCTGGCGGGCCCGGATTTCCTTGCTGGAACAAAATTCTCCAGATTCATCGACCAGGCTGGGAATCAGTTTGGGATCGGATACTGGTTTTCCCACGCAAATATTGGTATGCTGTCCCAGGGCGATGTCGGCGTCCTTGAGCAATTCAAAGCCATGGACTGCCGCCTCCATATTGGGCATCAGGCCGACACTGGTGATCACACCATCCTTTACAGCTTTCAAAATCCCATAATTGACAGCTTCGCTGAAGCCCAAGTCATCGCCTCGCATAATCAGTTTCATAAATTGTTGATCTCCTTCATAGTTTTTTCTTCTTGAATCTTTAGTTTTTCTTCATATTGCAAAGGAAAAGCCCCATCAATATATTCGATGATCCTTCTCCCATTAAAGCTGCTATACAGACCCAAATCCGGAATCAAAACAACCGTCATCGGATTGGTTATCCGCTTGACCAAACTGTTATATTCATAGCGAATCTGAGGCTCCAGCAAGACCAGACTGACATTGCCGTCATCAATGAATTTTTCAATCCCAACCGATGAGACATCCCAATCACGGTCCAGCAGTTTCAGTTGCTTTTTGATTTCGATTGAAAGCAAATCCGACATGATGCCACCCTCACTGTGAAGCAGGACCAGCTTGAAGGGATGTTCCTTAAGATGATTCTGATACAACAGGCTAACCTTTTCCAAAACAGCCGCCCCATCCATCCTTGTATAATCCAGGGTATCGATTATCATGAACGGCAAATTGATGGCGTCGCAAAGATTCTGGTATTCATCTTTCAAATAGCTCACATGGGGAGCCAGCAAGAAGACATCACTTTTCAACATTGCGATATGCGCCTGATTGGTATCGGTACAGGAGATTGAAAATTCCTGATTGTTGTCCGCCTCTTTCATTTTTCTGACCAGGATGCTCGTCGACATCCCGGCCCCACACATCAGCAGCACCCTTATCATATTACAGCCTCGACAATCTTGACAAACTGTTCGTAAGTCGGATTTTGGACCAGCTGCCATTGTACTTTTTCGTCAATGATCACTGTCGATACCAATTGGTAAAAATCATCAAGTTGCTTGTTAAGGGTCCCGGCCATGGATCCCATAATGATGATCCGGACCTCGTTTTTGTCCCACCGCAACGGCTTTGACAAAATAGTTATGGATACAAGCGTCTGGTTTCCGACCGGTTTGAGGCCATGGGGAAATGCGATGATATTGTTGAACTCGGTCGGCGCCAGGGCCTCACGTTGCAAAACGAGCTCCAGGAAATTTTCCGGAAGCGGATATTCCTGTCCCATTTTGAAGATGATGTCTTCGATTGCTTCCGTTTTTGATCGGTAGTAACAATCGCTATAAAACAGTTCTTCCGGGAAATAATTCAGGACATTCGATTGTTCGAGATTGTCAAATTTTGCCTGTATATTTTTGATATCGCCATTGTCGACCAATGATTTGATCAAGAATACCGGAATCTTGAGGTTCAGGCTGATCGGAATTGTCGAGAACACACAGTCGAAATCACTCGTATCGAGACTTTCAAGCTGGTAGGCCGAGCAGACCTCGAGCTTATTGATGTGATTGACAAAATTGCTCTGGAAAAAATGTTTCAACAACATGGCACTTCCAACCCCACTTGAACATACCAACAGGATGTTTTTCTTTGTTGTGTTGATCAGATTTTTCTCCAGTGCCAGATTGATATGCAGGGCATAATAGGCGATTTCCCCTTCAGGCAAGATGCAATCGAAATGGTTGTTGATCACCTGGCAGGCCTGCATCGCCAATTCATAGCTGGCGATGAATTTCTGTCTGATTTCAGTGATCAATGGATTGTACAAATAAGTCTTATACCGGATTCTCTTGATCAGCGGAATCAGGTGTAACGAAAGTGCTAGCTGCAAATTCAAATCCCTGGTGAAACTGTACTGGGTCTGGATTTCCAGAACCTCCAGCATCTGCTGGACGATGTCGTACACTTCCTGGTCGATATAGATGTTTTCGAGATGGTCGGCCTTTTTGGAACATAGATGGATTGTCAGGTAGGCAGTTTCGGCTTCGGATACCGATACCTTCAACAATTCGCCAATAAGGCTCATTATTGCCACGGCCAAAGGATATTCCTTTTCTTTTTTGGTCTCCGCCAGCCAGGCATCGCTTATCTTGGCATACTCCTCGTTTTGCATCCGCGAGTAAGCGATGTAGAGATGGACGATTATGTTTTCAAGAATATCATCGACTATCTGGTAGTCGAAGTCCCTGATGCACATCAGAACAATATCCTTGATCTTACCATATGCTTTTGTTTCTTTCTGGTAATCCTGAAAATGGGCGATTGATCGGCGGATATTGATTTCTTCTCCGGCAAGATACATTCCATAATGCGGCTTGTCCAGAATGGCAACGTCATATTCGCTAAAGTAGTCGCGGACTGCTTTTAGTTCCTGCTTCAATTTGCTTCGCGACAGATACAGCACATCGCAAAGATCATCGATTTTGACATAGGCACCACCATCGGTCAGCTGATGAAAAATATACTGGAAGCTGTCCTTGTTGTCTTCTTTGTTGTCTTGCAAGTAGCTGATGAAAGCCTCTGGATCACTGACTCCCAGCTTATAGCCAAATGAGCCTGATATGATCAGGGCTCCTTGGATATCGACATTTATTTTATTGATAATGTTGCGGACACTGCGGCTGCTCATCTGGATCAAAGCCTGCAAGTCAGATGATTTCAGGCTTTGATTGTTGATAAGCTCGAGCAGGATTTTTCTTTGTCTCTCTTCCATAGTTCTCCCCTTGTGATATCCATTTTATCACAATCGAAAGTTTTGCAAAAGAGAAACTATTTGGCTTCTCCTTGTTCCTCTTTATAGGCAAGTCTGTCTTGGACTTTGAAGAACGGCAAGTACATCAGCACAGTCAAAGCGATCAGAACTATTTGCCAGATTACTCCGGATACCCCGATCAAAAGCCAGCTGTCAAGAAGCAAAGGAGTTCCAAAGGCACCGCGGGCAAGTCGTGGCAGGCCGATCAGACCGATATTCATGACAAAGTACGTCAGCAAAAAGTTGATTGCGGGAACCAGGAAGAAAGGGATAGCCATGATTGGATTCAAAATCAAAGGCATACCAAACATTACTGGCTCATTGATTGCGCAAATTGAAGGAAGGATCGCCAGTTTTCCCAAAGTCTTGTAGCGTTCGCTTTTTGAGAAAAAGAACATGTTGATAACCAGACCGATAGTGTTCCCGATACCCCCAAGCATCAAGAAGCTAGTAAGACCCATAGTCAGGATATGAGGCATAGCCATACCAGCCGCGAAGGCTGTCTGATTTTCAACCCCGGCCTGCAAGAACAGGATCATCATGAACGGCATTACAACCTGACCACCATGAATTCCAAAGAACCAGAACAATGAACCCAGGAAGTTCAAAAACAGGAATGTGTACATGCTGCCAGAAAACGAACCTAAAGGCGTGGCGATTATCGTATAGATCCATTCACCGAATGTGATCCCAGTAACAGCAGTGAAAAAACCGGTGATGGTCATAAATACAGCCGCGATCACAAAACCTGGAATCAAAGCGCTGAATGATTTGGCAACCGAAGGTGGCACCCCTTCAGGCATCTTGATTACCCAATTGTGTTTGATGATAAACGCATAAATGAATCCGGTCAGCAGACCAACCAGCAAGGCCGAGAACAGACCTCGAGACCCCAGATACGTGAATGCGAGCATTGTCACATTGTTTTCACCAATTGTGACATTAGACAAGGGTGTGATGATGAAGAATGCCATCAAAGAGATTATCCCCGCCAAAATCGAGTCCTGAGGAAGACCTTCGTTTTGTAAGTAAGCATAAGCAGTGGAGAATGCAAGATATATCGCCATCACATCAGTGGTGAAACGCGAAACGATACCCAAAAGCGGGCGAATATTGGTTGCTGTCAAAAAGTCTTGATATGGTTTTATTTGCAGCATTGAAAGCAGCGAGAACATCGCTCCGATAATAATGATTGGCATCATCATGTTGAATGCCGATGAGACCGTTTTTAGCAACTTGTTGCTGCCGATTTTGATGGCCAGAGGCGCCAATACCCCTTCCATGCGATTCATAACTTGTTCCATTTACTTCTCTCCTTTTTCCTTTGGGTTATTTGATAAAGATCTTTGAAGTGAACAATCATACTTTGATAAAGACCAGCTGTCATTAGCAGATCTTCACTGTATACCAACTGCAGGCTCAGCTCCGGTTCACGTTTGAGCAGTCCCGAGTGCAGCTGGCTAGCTTTAAGCAAATGTTCGTTGGCTAGCTTGAACCTGATATTTGCCTGGTCATAGTCACCTGTTCTAAGTAAAGCCATGGTTGCGATAAATTCTGTTTTCGCCTTAGTTGCAAGTTCACTTATAGTCGTTGCGATTTCATTTGTCTTCATCATTTGTTCCCCTGATATCATTCTACTATATTTGAAATTAAGGTGAAGTCACTCTTTTGCCACTAGGGTGGCAAAAAAAAGATGGGAACCGGCATATCATCTAATCTCGAACAGTTTTTCTAAATAACCGACAATAGATCCTGTCGCAAATGCCATTATGAATATGCCCAAGACGATCCAATATCTGTCGGCACTGAGATGCCTGCAATTAATTTCAGGACACTATCGTAAACAAACCCGATCAAAACCGGATTGATCAGCGCGCGGAATGGTCCCGATTTTCTTGAAAAAATAAGGCTCTTGATTAGTTTGTGTGGTAGTTAAAATGCTTCAACCCCTTATTATTACTAGGTTTAGGTATTGAAAAAGCATACATTTTTCTGTAAGATTTTTTTGCTAAAGAAAAATCTAAAATACAGAGGTAAATGTATGCTCAATAAAAGAATAATCAAGAATCTACTCAATGTCAAGCACACAATAATT
>JAQVDW010000033.1 GCA_028698185.1 Erysipelotrichaceae bacterium
AAATTTACACGAGTCGCAAATTCAAGAAATAGTACGAAAATGAAATATTAAAAAAACAGGCAGAAACCCCTTATTTATAGGGGCTTTTGCCTGTTTTCTAGATTATCAAGTGTAAAACATGAGATATTATACTAATTTTTCAGTATAATTGCCACCCATTGATGGAATTAATTCCCATAAGCAAAGGAAAAACACCCCGAAAAAGAGGTGTTAGCTGTTAATCAAAGCTTCAATTTCCGAGCGAGTCGGCATTACCATCAAAGCTCCTTTCCTAGTTGTAATTATTGATGCCGCCGCATTGGCATATAGCAGCATTTCATGAAGAGATTTAGCATCAAAGTTATCCAGACCAACTTTCAAAACAAAATCGAGGACTGTTCCGCAAAAAGTATCACCGGCTCCTGTTGTTTCGATGGTCGCATCGTTCACAAATCCCGGTACGGTTACTATCAAATCCTTGAAATATGCCCGAGATCCTTCTTTTCCAAGAGTGACCAAAATCAAATCAATGTCAAAACGCTCCTTTATCCATTCAACCGCCAGATCGTAATCTTCTATCCCGGTCAGCCAAACAATTTCATTATCCGAAATTTTTAGAACATCGGCATACTTCATTCCTTCCAGCACCGCCTGCTTCGCCTTGTCAAGGTTATCCCATAACGGTTCCCTTAAATTCGGATCGAAAGAGATAATGCAACCACCGGCTTTGGCAATTTCCAAAGCCTTCAATGTTGCCTCTTTGACCTGGTCGTGCGTCATCGACAAGGTTCCAAAATGAAATATCCGCGAATTTGAGATCAATGATTCATCAACCTCTTTTGCTTTTAGCATCATATCCGCGCCGGGATTGCGATAGAAAGAAAAATCCCGATCTCCGTTTTCAAAGTTGTGAACAAAAGCCAAGGTCGTATGGACAGAATCATCCAACAGCAGATTCCTGGTATCAATACCTAATCCGCTCACCCTTCTTTTCAATTCCTTACCAAGAGCATCGTTTCCCACCTTGCCTATAAAAGCAGTCTTATTTCCTAAATTAGTCAGCATAGCCAACACGTTGCAAGGGGCTCCTCCAGGATTGGCCTCAAACAATTGATTGCCCTGTTTAGACATTCCGTTTTGAGTGAAATCTATAAGCAACTCCCCTAATGCTGTTACATCATACATCATAATTCTCCTTTCAACATATCTTAAATTTTAGTCCATTTGGTCTGCATAGTAAACCCTTTTATACTCTAAAATTTATCATTCGTGTTTTTTTTGGCCTTCCAATATCAACAATATGCTGATTGCTATGAATATCAAATAGGCTACCAGGTTGATCTGGTAAATAAAATTATCAACGATAAATAAAACCAAAAAAATCACAATTCCTGAAATCATTTGCCAATTCATCTTATCACCTCAATACTCTTGCAAGAGTATTGTCGTGTTTACTTGAAAAAAAAGCCCCTTTTCAAGGGCTTTTCAAAATTATTTGTCTTTTACCAAAATGTCTTCAGTAGAATGAGCAACCAAGATTTGTTCAGCCGCCGCCTGCGCCGCTGCCAACCGGGCAACCAAAACCCGATAAGGTGAACATGAAACATAATTCAATCCGACATTGTGACAGAATTTGATTGATTCAGGATCACCACCATGTTCTCCGCAAATACCAAGTTTAAGATTTGGTTTCACTTCACGACCTTTGGTTGAGGCAATTTGAACCAATTGGCCAACTCCTGACTGGTCAAGAGACACAAATGGATCTACTTGGACCAATTTCTTTTCTTTATAATCAGGCAAGAAACTTCCAATGTCATCACGTGAGAATCCATATGTCATCTGGGTCAAGTCGTTTGTTCCAAATGAGAAGAATTCAGCATGTTTGGCAATGCTGTCGGCAGTCAACGCTGCTCTTGGAATTTCAATCATTGTCCCAATCTTGTATTCCAGTTTTGTAGAGCGTTTAGCGAGTTCGAGTTCTATCGCCTTTGTGATATTGCCTTTTACATAGACGATTTCAGATTCCTGACCAACTAAAGGAATCATGATTTCCGGAACGATGTTGCAACCAAGTTCATTTTGGACATCGATTGCCGCATTGATGATTGCACGCACCTGCATATTGTAAATTTCAGGGTAAGTTACCGCTAACCGGCACCCACGGTGACCCAACATCGGGTTCGCCTCATGCAAACTGTCACCTTTGACCTTGACTTCAGCCAATGTTTTTCCCAACTTGGCTGCAACAACCTGATATTCTTCATCCGTATGTGGCAAGAACTCATGAAGAGGTGGATCCAATAAACGGACAGTAACCGGCAGACCAACCATAGCCCGGTAGATTCCTTTGAAGTCTTCAATTTGGAACTTATACAATTCTTCCAAAGCAAGCTCACGTTCTTCCAACGTATCTGAAAGGATCATCTGTCTTACATATTCGATCCGGTCACCCTCAAAGAACATATGTTCGGTCCGGCACAACCCGATACCTTCAGCTCCGAATTTGATAGCTGTATCCGCGTCTTTTGGTGTATCCGCATTGGCGCGAACCCCCAACGTCTTGATTTCATCGGCCCAAGACATCAGTTCCGCGAAATCCCCAGTCAATTCTTGTTCTTCAACCGCCAAGGCACCGGCATAGACATTTCCGGTAGTTCCATCAATGGAAATTTCAGTGCCTTCAGGATATGTTGTCCCGGCAATTGTGAATGTTTTCTCTTTATAGTTGATCGACAAACCTTTAGCCCCTACAACGCAAGCTCTACCCATACCACGGGCAACTACAGCGGCATGCGAAGTCATACCTCCAGTAGAAGTCAAAATTCCCAGACAAGCGTCCATACCTTTGATATCCTCAGGAGAAGTCTCATGACGGACAAGGATAACTTTTTCACCTTTTTCAGCACATTCAACTGCTTTGTCAGCCGTCAAATAAACTTTCCCTGACGCCGCCCCAGGAGAGGCAGGAAGTCCACTTAACATAACCTCGCCCTGATCCAATGCCGCTTTGGTGAAGTTAGGGTGCAACAATTGTGAAATCTGATCAGGCTCAACCCGAGTCAATGCGGTAGGCTTGTTGATCAAGCCTTCATGCACCAAGTCCACTGCAATCTTCAACGCCGCATGACCGGTTCTTTTCCCGTTACGGGTTTGGAGAATGTAGAGTTTTCCTTCTTCTACGGTGAATTCACAGTCTTGCATGTCGCGATAATGCAATTCAAGTCCTTTTACAATCTGAATCAGCTGATCATAGATATGTGGCATATCTTCAGCAAGACGGTCAATTTTCAGCGGAGTCCGGATACCGGCCACAACATCCTCACCTTGGGCATTGATCAGGTACTCACCATAGATATGATTTTCTCCGGTTGCCGCATTACGGGTAAACAATACTCCTGTACCGGAGCTGTCTCCCATGTTCCCAAATACCATTTCCTGCACGTTTACCGCAGTACCAAGGTCATGAGGAATATTGTTCAAGTTACGGTACACGACCGCCCTTTCATTCATCCATGAGCTAAATACCGCCAGAATCGCTCCCATCAACTGTTGTTTAGGATCTTGAGGGAAATCGCGGCCCAGTCTGGCTTTAAAGATTGCCTTGTATTCAGGAATGACATGATCTTTGAAATCGGCTGCAGTGATATCCAGGTCAGATTCATAGCCATTCTTTTCTTTCAATTCTGTCAGAACCTCTTCGAAAAGTTCCTTGTCCACCCCACAGGCAACATCGGAATACATTTGGATGAAACGACGATAAGAATCGTAGGCGAAACGGATATTATTTGTTTTGTTCGCCATCACCTCAACTGTTTCATCATTAAGTCCAAGGTTCAATATCGTATCCATCATCCCTGGCATCGAGAATTTTGCACCAGATCTCACAGATACAAGTAACGGATTTTCCTTCCCACCCAAAGTTTTATCGGTTACTTTTTCAAGTTCACTGAGACATACATCAATTTGTCGCTTGATTTCATCGTTGATAATTTTTCCATCAGCATAGTACTCGTTGCAAGCCTCTGTGGTTACGGTGAAACCTTGTGGCACAGGTAAATTTAAGTTTACCATCGCAGCTAAATTAGCTCCTTTTCCACCAAGAAGGGCTCTCATTGTTTCGTTACCTTCTCTAAACATGTAAACATACTTCTTCATATATGTTCCTCCTTATTTCTTAACCATAAATTTATTATACACCTGAAAACCCTTTCATTCAATGATTTTTTACGGTAAAATATTTCAAATGTTGTCGCCTCAGTATCGAATTCATGAAAAAGGTGCATAAATTGTGCATAAAAAGAAAAGACAAACCATAAGGTTTGCCTAAAAATCATTAATCTTGGTTGTTTGATATTTCAATATTAACCCGACGGTTGCGGATTTTCTTTTTGGAACAGTTTTTAATCAATTTTTGCACTACAAAACTGTTTACATCTACATAAGTGTTTTTGCGGTTGATTTCAATTGAACCTATGTCGCTTTTGCGGATTCTTCCTTCATTGCATAGGAACCCGACAATCGCACCCGGATTTATTTTATCCATTGTACCACAAGTCATGAAGATTCGAGTCATGTCACCGCTGTTGTTGTGTCCAACTTGTTCGATTGTTTCACGGGTATAATTGTACCCTGGATTTGATTCATTGAGCATGTACAACAAAGCTGCCGCGAAGTCATCTCTGATGTTCGGGTCGATTTCATTGATCTGTGATTTGAATTTCTTGTGTTTTCCGGCAAAAATTGCATCCTCGACGTCGCTGATTAACGAAAGCACTTTGTTTTCGTTGATTTGAGTCAAAGTAGGAACTTCAAGTTTTTCGATTTTTGAGTTGGTAGAACGTTCAATCTGACGTAAAAAACCTTTCTCTTTAGAAACGACGATAGTGACCGCCTTTCCTTCGCGATTGGCTCTTCCCGTACGACCAATTCTATGTACGTAAGATTCGATTTCCTGTGGCAATTCGTAGTTGATTACGTGTGTAACGTCATCAACGTCGATTCCGCGGGCTGCAACATCTGTCGCAATCAGGAAATTGATTGTCTTGTCCTTGAATTTTCTCAAAGTGTTGCTGCGGTGGTTTTGAGTCAGGTCGCCATGCATAGCCTCAACTTTGTAGTTGGCTTTTTGCATTTTTTCGCAGACTTCATCTACCGATCTTTTTGTACGGCAGAAAATGATACCCGATTTCACTCCATCAAGATCGATACAACGGCATAAAGCCTCGAAACGATCCTTAGGGCTCACTTCATAGTAATATTGCTTTACCGTTGAAGCAGTACGTGTTTTCGACTCGATTTTTACATGATCGTAGTCGGTTTTCATGTAGTTTTGCGCGATTTTCTTAATTTCCGCAGGCATTGTCGCTGAGAACAAAACAGTCTGATGGTCCTCAGGGACTGTCTGCAGAATTGTTTCGATATCTTCCACAAATCCCATGTTCAGCATTTCATCAGCTTCGTCCAATACGACGTAGCGAACTTCATTAAGTTTCAAAACCTTACGGCGCATCAAGTCCATGATTCTTCCAGGAGTCCCGATTACGATATCAATACCCCTCTTGATGGTCTTGATCTGTCTTTCGATATCACTGCCACCATATACACAAGTGACTTTTGCATTGTTATATTTTCCAATCCGACCAAACTCATCGAAGATTTGCATCGCAAGCTCGCGAGTCGGTGAAATGATAATTGCCTGAGGATTTTTTGAATTGTTATTATGGATTAATGAGAGTATCCCACCACCAAAAGCCAAAGTTTTCCCAGTCCCTGTTTGTGCCTGTCCTATAATATCTTTACCTTGAATCACTAACGGGATCGCCTCTTCTTGAATCTTTGACGGTGAAGTAAATCCCATATCTTTTATTGCATTTAAGACCTCTTCCGAGAGTCCTAGTTTACTAAAATTTTCCATTTATACATCCTTTCATTTCGTCTACTTACTATAACACAGTTTTTCCGACAATAAAACAAAAACATTCGATTTCATCAAATAAAATTAAAAAAAAAGGACTCTCGTCCTTTTACAAGCGGTTTCTTTTTGCGCCAATCAAGAAAGCTTCGATGTTCTTCTGGATTTCATCAATAACTCTCTGCCTTGTTTCAAATGGAGCCCATGCGATATGTGGTGTCAAAATCAGTTTGTTGCCGTCTTCGACTTCGAAAAGACAAGAATTTCCTGGCAGCGGCTCGTTTTCAAACACATCCAATGCCGCACCTGCAATCTCATCTTCATTCAGGGCCCTTACCAGGTCAGCCTCGTTGATGATCTTGCCCCGGCCGACATTGACAATGTAGGCGCTGTTTTTCATCTTTTTGAATGCCTGATAATCGAAAAGGTTTTCTGTAGACTCATTCAACGGTGCGTTGATAGAGATGAAATCACTTGTCGTCAGAGCCGTGGCAAAGTTAACCCTTTCGTAAGGTTGTTTAGAGTTCAACCCCGAGGTCGAATAGTATTGGACCTTCATCCCCAAAACGGTAGCGTACTTGGCCATTTCCTGACCGATTGCCCCCATTCCGACAATAGTCAGAACCTTGTTGTCCAACTCATAAAAAGTGTTTGAAAAATGAGAGAATGAATTGAGGCTAGAATATTCCTTGCTTTTGACGAAATTGTCATAGTAAAGAAGATGGTTGTTCAAAGCCATCATCAAACTTAGACCATGACTGGCAACCGCCTTGGTCGAGTATCCTTTCACGTTGCAAGAGGCAATGCCCTTGTCTTCAAGGTAATCAAGATCAAGATTGTTGTATCCGGTCGCCGTTACACATATCAGCTTCAGCTGATCGAAATCCGCCAATGAGGTTTCATCCATTATGACTTTGTTTGTGATGATTATGTCATGATCTTTGGCGACACCTTCTAGATTTACCAGGTTATGGTAATCGATAAAATCACCATAATCGTCAAACCGGCTCAATTCGATATCCTGGCCAATGCTGTTAGAATCAAGTATCCCAATCTTGAGCGGCTTCCAGTCAAAGGCGTTTTTCAACAGTGTTTCGTTGTCTTTGACCAGCTGTCCTAGTCTGATTGCCTCATTGACATCAAGGTAAGGTGCTTCCTTCAAAATAGCAGTTGTTTTGCCCGAAGATGTCCGATACTCCAATGCGTTTTGCAGCATCAAGATACCCAGGGCCTGGTTAGTCGCTGATGCGTATTTTTCAAGATTCCCTTTCAATTCGAGCAGGAACCCAGGTTGACCATCTACAGCTTTTAGCAGCGCTTCTTCCAAGGTTTCGCTATGCAAAACCACCCTTTTGAATGTGTCATTGTAGATAAGAGGCAAGATATAATCGTACAGATCAATCTCACAAGAACCATAACCCTTGGTAAAAGAGTAAAGTATGATCGCCCCCAATGACGAATCTTTCATCCCTTCAATTAAGCTCATTTTAAATTAACGTCACTTTGAGACGCTGTCCTCCTGTTTTTTTTACATCCTCATAAACGCTGATGCAATAACGGAATTTACGGTGTTTATGAGAATATTTCAATATATTGTAACTAAGATAATGGCGTTTGTCTTCCTTGACGTAGCTTTGAGCCGACGATCCGGCTGAAACTACCGTCAGATTGCCATGGCGAATGCAGCTTGGCAGATGGCGGTGGCCATGGAAAACATATTTGGCATCATATGATTTGAGCCAGTAAAGAAGCAAATCGGAATCGATCAGTGCTTTCGAGTTGTCAATGTAGCGGCCGATGAAAATGTTGTCAACCCATTTTTGTTTCAAAAACTCATCCCGACGGATTGGAAACAAGTGGTGGTGGAGCATCACGATCATGGTATAATCCCGCAAACCCTCTATTGCCTCTAGCTCCTCATCGATTTCCCGAAGCTGGATTTGCCCAACCGACCCTCTGGCGAAATTTCCTTCGACCATTGAATTGATCTTGACAATTATAATTTTTTCATTTTCAATAACACGAATGCTGTCACCAAGCAAATAGGCGACAATCTTTGTCTTCTGGGTCCTGAAAAGATTAAGTCCGTGAGTGATTATGTCATGGTTGCCCAACACAAAATCGACCTTGCCACCAAATCTTTTTTTCAATAGGTTCATGAAACTGGTGACCTGGTACATGTTGGTGACTGTCGGCGAATTCATCAGATCCCCGGTAATCAGGAATTTTGTCTGATATGATGAATCTATTTTCTTGATTATCTGGTCGATTGACGAAAGCAACAACAGCTTGTGTTTTTCAGTAGCCTTGTTGTTCTTGAAATGAAGGTCGCTAAGGTGAAAGAAATATGAATCGGTATTTTCAAAACGGTAGTCGAAAACCGTATCATTGTCAATCATCTCAAACGCTTCTTCGATATGTTCCGGTTCCCTTATCTTGATAAAGCGGTACCGGTCGTCTTTGAAGACAAGTATTCCTGGCCATTTCTCTATATTCAATATCCCCTTGATTAGGGCGCTGTATGGCCTTTGGAAAAGCAGTTCGCTTTCAAAAAGAATCTTCCTGTTGGTGAAAGTCCTGATCTTGTCGCTTTGAAGCGACCGGACATAATCCAGGTTGGAAAATATCTGGTTGACCTCATAATCCTCATCAAGACCAGAGAAAAAGACAACCTGGTACTTCCGGTTTTCGGAATATTTGAAAGCCTGGAGCTGATTAACCGCATTTTTGGAAAAGTGTCTTAAAGTGTCCTCTTCATTATTGTCGTTTAATATGTCCCGTTGAATGCCTTCGGTTATTTCATCAACGATATCAAGATGGATGTCATTGAAGGTCAGCCATTCCTTGATGATAGTCCTTCTTGTTTCATCCATCAGGTAATCCAGGACAAAATAACGTGAATTGTTAAAGATAAGCTGATAATAGGCATTGATGACATCGTAATCATTCATCGTTCTGGCCTGTTAGAACTTGAGATTACGAGGAGTTCTAGGGTATGCCACAACATCGCGGATGTTAGACACGCCGGTCATGAACATCACCAGACGTTCAAAACCGATCCCGAAGCCGGCATGGTTGACCCCGCCAAAACGGCGCAGATCAAGGTACCATTGCAGTGTTTCTTTATCAATGCCTTTTTCCTCCATCATTTGCTCAAGAACCTCATAGCGTTCTTCCCTTTGGGAACCTCCGACCAGCTCGCCGATTCCAGGAACAAGCAAGTCACATGCGGCAACCGTCTTGTTGTCGTCATTCAAGCGCATATAGAATGCCTTGATATCTTTTGGATAGTTGATGATGAAAATAGGCCCTTTGAACACCTGTTCGCATAAGTATTTTTCATGTTCGCTGGCCAAATCGATTCCCCATGAAACCGGGTTCTCGAATTTTACATTAGCCTCCTGGAGCAGGTCGATGGCATCGGTATAGTCAAGACGCTTGAATTCGCTGTTCAACACTGCTTTCAGGCGGGATACCAATGTCTTTTCCTTGTCGACAAAATCATTGAGGAATTCCATTTCCGCTGGGGCTTCCTCCAGAACATACTGGATGCAAAACTTGATACAGTCCTCGATGAGATCCATATCATCTTCAAGGTTCGCAAACGCGATTTCCGGCTCGATCATCCAGAATTCAGAAGCATGAGTCGATGTGTTTGAATTCTCAGCTCTGAAGGTTGGCCCAAATGTATACACATCGCGGAAGGCCATCGCAAATGACTCGACATGTAGCTGACCTGAAACTGTCAGTGAAGCGTGTTTCCCAAAGAAGTCTTTTTCATAGTTGTCATCACTTCGGGTAGTGACAGTGAATGTTTCCCCGGCTCCCTCAGCATCGTTACCTGTGATGATCGGAGTTTGGACATAGACAAAACCTTGCGATTGGAAAAACTCGTGGATAGCCATCGCCAGAACCGAACGGACTCTGAAGGTAGCCAGATATGTGTTGGCGCGTGGACGAAGATGAGGTATCTCGCGCAAATATTCCAAAGTATGGCGTTTCTTTTGCAAAGGGAAATCTTCGGCACATTTGCCTTCAATAACCAATTCCGTAACCTCAACTTCAAAAGGCTGTTTCCCTTCAGGGGTAAGTTTGAATTTACCAGTGACCTTGATAGCCGAACCGGTAGTCAATTTTGCCGCATCTTCAAAATTATCAAGGGTTTCCTCCAAATAAATCAACTGGATGTTTTTAAAGTATGTTCCGTCATTCAAGGCGATAAAACCGATTTTTCCACTATTGCGGTTTGTTTTTACCCATCCCTCAAGCTCGATCATATCCAGACCTTCAAATTCTAATTCCTCGCCATATAAAAACATTTCATATAGCTCTCTAACCGTTTTAAATTCAAACATCATAACTCTCCTTTTCAAATGTATTTTTCCGCTGTTGGATCAGCGTTTGCTGTGAATTTTTAATGCCAGCTCCTGGATTGCGGCAACAACATCGACAGGTTTGACCTCGATACCTTCGCGGACGGTGAAGTGGCTGTGGGTAAAATCGACAATACCCTTGACTCCCAGGTCCATCAGCCGGTCAACAGTCTCTTGAATATTCTGGGAAATGGCTAAGATCGCAATCTCGCAATCTGGCGGAAAAGTATTCTCCAGATCATCGATATGGTGGACTTTTACCCCGAACAGCTCACCTTCTTTGTTGCGGTCCATATCATAGCAACCGACAATTTTGCCGACGGTATACTGCCACCGGTTATATTTCAAGATCGCCGAACCAAGGTTCCCGACCCCGATAAGGATGATTGGCGATTCCAGGCCGACACCTAGTACCTCGGACAGACCATCAATAAGATGTTTGACACTGTAGCCCTTCCCCGGTTTGCCAAAATTCTCATCTTTTGAAAGATAAGTCAGATCGCGCCGGATTGTCGTGTCCTGGATTCCGGTCACTTCATAAAGTTCGCTGGAAAGGACATTCTTTTTCCCTTCCAAGGCCATCTGGCGTAAAGCTTTGAGATACGTCGGAAACCTCGACATGGTCGCTTTTGAAATTACTTTTTCCATTTCATGCTCCTTGATTCATTTTCTATATCTATATTTGGACTGATACCTAAACTCAAATCACTGAATTCATTATTATCATACATTAACTTGGCAGCTAGCGCAATCATCATTGCATTATCTCCGGTCAACGACAGCGGCGGCAATCTCAAGGTTATTGAGTTTTTTGTGCATGCTTGTTCCATGGCTTCTCTCAAGCCGCGGTTGGCACTTACCCCTCCTGCTAGCATCAGGTGCTTAACCCCGTATTGTTCAAGGGCGTCCATTGTTTTGGATACCAGGGAATTGATGACCACCGCCTGGAAAGAGGCTGCCAGATCATCCTTGTTGATTGGCATGTTCTTCTGGACATGCTTGTGGTTCAAGTTGATGACTGCGGACTTGAGACCCGAAAAGCTGAAATTCAAACTGCCATCGTCAAGCGGTTTGGGCAGTTCGTAGGTAATATTGCCCGCTGCCGCCATCCGGTCAATAACCGGTCCTCCCGGATAAGGCAAATCAAGAACGCGACCAACCTTGTCATATGCTTCACCCACAGCGTCATCGAGCGTGGTGCCGATGATCTTGAATTCAAACTCGGATTCCATAAGAACCAATTCGCTGTGACCGCCGGAAACAACAAGACAGATGCATGGATAAATTATATCCTCATCGATGTTGTTGGAATAAATGTGGCCCACGATATGATGAACCCCGATCAATGGCAAATCGAATGTCAAGGCAAGCGCCTTGGCCGCCTGAAGTCCAACATGAAGGCTTCCCACGAGTCCAGGACCCTTGGTCACCGCAATCGCATCGATATCAGTCATTGCCACGCCTGCCTTTTCAAGTGTTTCCTTCAAGACCACTGTCACTGATTCGACGTGCTTTCTGGAAGCGATTTCCGGAACAACGCCACCATATTTTGCATGAACATCTATTTGTGAGGCCACAACACTGCTTAAAAAGTTGCGTTTGTCTTTCAAAACGGCCATTGCCATTTCGTCGCAACTCGATTCAATCGCCAAAATCAAGCTCATCTCACTCAATTCCTTTCATCATTAGATAGGCATCATCGCCATTGGCATAATATTTCTTTCTTGTAGTCGCAATCTGGAATCCGAATTTCTGATACAGTTTGATTGCGTCCTTGTTCTTGGTGCGAACTTCAAGATTGATATTATCCAGGTCGTTGTCCTTCGCCTGTTCAACCAGGAACGACAACAGTTTCGATGCGTTTTTTTGCCTTTGATATTTCTTCAATACTCCAATATAAGCGATCTCATAATTGTCCTGTTGGTCGTAATACTGGACAAAACCGACAATATTCTCGTTTTTTCCAATCAGATATAGCTCGCTGAATGGATTTATGTTTATCTCAAAATCCAACTGTTCGTCACTCAATCTTGGGAAAAGTTGATTATAAATCGTCAACACATCATCGAAATATTTGTTTTTGTACTTCAAAATCTTCATTAATTAAAAACTTCCTTTATATAATACGGCACGAGATTATCAGAATTTTCGACGTATTTTTCTCCTTTGGAATATTTATATATATTCTCTACCAAATCAACAGGCTTATCCTCTTGGCCAATCAGACCCAAATCACCAAATATATCCAGTTCCGGATATCGGTTTTGATAATCGCCTATTTCACTTACATTAACCAGACAGTCACTGACAACTGTTTCACCTGATTTATACACCGCCAAATACGCTTTGTTAGAGCGGGCGTCGATAATGGCAATTCCGCTTGCGTCGTCCACCATGGCTTTCAAAGTGGATACGGTCTTGATCCTTATTCTTGTTGTTGCACAGATTGTCTTGGCAATCGTCAATGCCACCCGGACTCCGGTGTATGATCCCGGGCCGATGGTTATGACAAACTCATCAAAATCCAGGACTTCCATATGGTTGGACTTCAACAGTTCCTGGAGCTTTTCTAGAGCTTGTTCGCTCTGGCGCCGGTTTCCAAAATCCTGGAATTTCCCCAGACATATATCGTTTTCATACAATCCTACCGCGAGATATTTGTTCGCGGTATCCATTACTATGGTTTTCATATCAGCACCTCAACCAGTTCGAGATACTTTTGGCCACGAGGATTGAAATTGAACCTGCGAGAGTTATCCCCAAGATACTCGATTGCAATATCAAGCCGCTGCTCCGGAAGAATTTCTTCGATGAAGCCCGACCATTCGATAATCGACACATCATCGCTGTAGATCAGATCCTCAAACCCAAGATCGATATCCTGTCCTTCGAGGCGGTAAGCATCAAAGTGATTGAGGTTCAACCGGCCTTGATACTGCTTCAAGATTGTGAATGTCGGAGAGGAAACAACTTTTTCAATACCTAGCCCCTTGGCAATTCCCTTTGTGAAGGTCGTTTTTCCGGCGCCAAGATCCCCATTCAAGGTCAGGACCATGCCGCGGGTCAGGTTTTCTCCCAGTTTTTTCCCCAATTCCATGGTTTGCTCAACCGAGTCACATATTATTTCCATACATATTCCTCTCTTAAATCCTGATATACATGATACCAATGTTTGGTGAATTCGGGATCGAAGGGACCTTTTTTGCCGACCGCCATTTCGATGAGCATTTCCAGCTGGCGATTCAAAATTTCATCGAGCCTTTCATCATAATTCATCAGCTCCTTATGTCGTTTGTATTCTTCCTCGTCAAGGACGCGATACCGACCATCCGGAAAAAGTTTCAAATCCAGGTCATAGTCGATATATTTGAGAGCTTCTCCATCGTATATTGTCGGCGAAGCGATGTTGCAGTAATAATGAACGCCATTCTTTCTGATCATGCAAATCACATTGAACCATTTATCTTTAGGGAAATAACAAATCGCCGGCTCACGAGTATACCACATCCGGCCGTCCGATTCGGTGACCAAGGTTTTATTATTGATAACGATAAAGTGATCGTCGGTTTCTTCCAAAACCAGTCCAGTTTGCCAACTGCGGTGGATGTTGCCATCATGTTTGTAACAGTGGATCAAAATTTTTTTGCCCGAAAGACTTTTTTCCATAAAATACCTCTCTTTAAACAAATTATATTATACACAAATTATGCCTGAAATAATAGTAAAAGCTAATATAAATTGAGATATGGCCAATTCCGATCCTTTTAAGATGAACAATACATTTCATTTTGTGATTAAATTAACAGATTTTTTTAGGCAAATCGCATAGATTTTATCATTATTAGTGTTATAATACTAATGCTTAGGAGGATTTGTTATGGCAAAAATTATTGCAGTAAATGCAGGAAGCTCTTCATTGAAGTTCCAATTATTCGAAATGGACAATGAAGAAGTAATTACAAGTGGAGTAATCGAAAGGATTGGTTTCGATGATGCGATTTTCACCATCAAATACCAAGACCAAAAAAATAAAGAGATTTTACCGATCAAAGATCATCAGGCGGCGGCAGACCTTCTGCTTGACACCTTGATCAAGAAACATATCGTATCAAGCCTCGATGAAATCAAAGGTGTCGGTCACCGCGTGGTTCAAGGCGGTTCTTATTTCGATAGCTCGAAGATCATGGATGATTATGTGGTAAGCAAGATTGACGAGTTGAAAGTCTTGGCCCCACTGCACAACCCACACCATTTGACGGGATACTACGCATTCAAAAAAGCAATCCCTAATGCCGGCGCGGTTGCGGTGTTCGATACGGCATTCCACCAAACATTAGAGAAACGTTGCTACATCTATCCGATTCCTTACAAATATTATGAAGAAAACATGGTTCGCAAATATGGAGCTCATGGTACAAGCCATTTCTATGTTTCTCATCGCGCCATCGAATTGATGGGTAATCCGGAACATTCGAAAGTTATCGTTGCCCACTTGGGAAATGGGGCCAGCTTGACTGCCGTTAAAGATGGCATCTCGGTCAACACATCAATGGGCTTCACTCCGCTGGCAGGAATAATGATGGGAACACGTTCTGGTGACGTCGATCCTTCAGTTATCGATTACCTGGTTGAAAACATCGGTTTGACAATGCCGGAAGTCATCCACATGTTGAACAAGGAATCCGGATTATTGGGAATTTCTGGGGTTTCCTCTGACTTCAGGGATGTTCAGCAAGCGGCATTGCAAGGTCATGAAAGAGCAAAATTGGCCCTGGATATATTCTTTAGAAGGGTCATCGCCTATATCGGCCGGTATTTCATCGCCCTTGGTGGCATCGATGCCATCTGCTTCACTGCTGGAATCGGTGAAAACTCCGCCTATGCCCGCAAAGAAATCTGTGATTTGCTGACTGAAGCCTTAGGCGTTGAAATCGATCAGGAAGCAAACGAAAACGGACAAGGTGACCGGCTGATATCCACACCGAACTCAAAAGTGAAAATTTTCGTGATTTACACCAATGAGGAATTAGTTATTGCTCGAGACACCAAAAAATTATTGAATCTATAACATGTGCGAGTCACATGTTATTTTTATGAACGAAAAATATTTCGATAATTACCTTACCAGTTATCTGTTGGCGACAATTGGGGGATTTTTGGACATTTACACTTACCTACTAAAAGGTCACGTGTTTGCGAACGCCCAGACCGGAAACCTTGTTTTGCTTGCCAACAGTTTGACTGAATTTGATTATAATTCGACAATAACTTATCTTTCTCCCGTCATCGCTTTTGGAGCTGGTATTTTTCTTTCCAATATGATAAGACATCAGCTGATACCGCTCATCAAGATAAATTTCCATTTCATGGTAATCCTTATCGAACTGGCTGTTTTTGTGTCACTGCTGGCGATTCGTTTGGATGATCTGATATTCAACAGTATCATCGGGTTCACCTGCGCGTTACAGGTAAGCAGTTTTGCAAGCACCAAAAACCTTCCATACGCTTCGACAATGTGTACCGGAAATCTAAGACTGATGGCCAACAACCTTTACTACGGTTTCGTTAAAAAAAATCCCGAATATATCCACAACGGTTTGTTTTATCTAAAAATCATAATCAGCTTTGTGATCGGGGCCATGGTTGCCGTTATCCTGATTGATTGGCTCGGCCCCATTGCTTTGACATACTGCATCTTTATCCTTGTGGCTATAATCGCGATCAACTTCTTGATGCTAAAAAGACTCGAATAATCGAGTCTTTTTAGCATCAATCTATAAATTTCAAGAATCTTTTTTTTATTGCTTTACTGGATTCCAGAACTTCGACGAACTCTTTTCTTACATCCAATCGTTGCACATCAACCATTCTGGCATCACCAAATTGCAAGCGAACATAATCCGCTCCCCGGAATCTTTCGATCTTTATATCCATTTCAAAGTGACTTGCCGGTGAATCATCTTTTATCGACGTGCAAGGTATTACAAGCATCTTGACCCCGTAATCGCGATAAACATAACACCAATGACCATCACAAAGTTCTTTAGGGAAGCCCCTTCCAATATTGAAATAAGCCAATTGATAACGTTTGGGTCTTTTTTTAAGACTATAGAAAACCTCACCTTCATCCGACTGGTTTTCAAGATAACAGTAGAAAAAACAAAGCTGGTGGGTTTGCTCCAAAAGTGAATGCACATAGGTCGACGCATCATAATCGCTTTCTTCATGCAGTCTTTTAAGGCTATAATTCAACTTATTTAATTTCTCTTCATAATTTTTCATTTTCATTTTCCTTTTCATATTTCTTGTGTTTAGTTTTCTTTACTTCATCTAGCAGCTGGATACTCAGCCACATAATAATACAATCCGACTTACTCTTATGGATAACAATAAACGATGTTGTCATATTTACCAATTGTGCTTTTGGGATGCTTGACAATCGCTACTGCACCTGATTGCCCCGGTGTTTGCCACGGAATCAGGCAATGGTTTTTTTACAATCCCCTCCTTTTGATATGTTTCTCGACGGTTGCCGCCGGATCTCAATTTCATAATATTGAGAATTTATTACCTCCTTCATCATCTTATTCCCAGATAAAATCAGGATTACTTTAAAAAAAATAAAAAAATCGAAAAAAATTAAAAAAGTGTGATTCATTGCGATCAACAAGCCAAATAACGGTGTCTTCCTCTTATTGATTTTGCTTATTGCAAGAAAAATAAAAGCTGGTTATCCAAAAAATGATTCCCAGCCTGTAATGCGCATATTAAATTAGAAATAGAGTCAAAGCTACTGCAACTGTTGATGATTACCAACGGCAAGGCTTTATATGACGCGAAAGATAGATTGAGATTTCCCGTTTTGAAGCAAAAAAAGAACCCCAATCAAGGACTTGCCTGTAAATGGGGTTCTCTATTTTGATTATCTTCTTAAACCTAAACGTTTGATTAATGCAGCATATCTCTCAACGTCTTTATTTTTTAAGTATCTTAATAAGTTACGACGATGACCGATTTTTTTCATTAATCCACGGTTTGAGTGGAAATCTTTTGGATGATCTTTGAAGTGACCATTCAATTTGTTGATGTCAGCAGTCAATACAGCGATTTGTACCTCTGGTGAACCTGTATCACCTTCGTGTGTCGCGTAATCTTGCATGATTGCAGTTTTTTCAGCTTTTGTTAACATTTGCTAATCCTCCTCTATTTTATTCACGGCAAAAACCAAGGTCAAAGTCGAGTATTCTTCAATCCTAGTTAGAGCTGCTTAATAAATTATACTAAATCCGTTGGATTTGTCAATGCTTTTTATGTCCGCCGCCTGCAAAATTATGAGATTATCCCCACAACCACAATCAATGTAACAATATTATAATAAAGGCTCTTCGCCACTATGTGTGGGCAAAGTTTTATTGATAAGCAACTAATTTCATTGAATTCATCACGTTTAACTTGTTTTTCTTGATACAAAAAAGGACATATGGTATTTTCTTAAGCGACAAA
>JAQVDW010000034.1 GCA_028698185.1 Erysipelotrichaceae bacterium
TTGAAAAGTACATGAAAAAACACAATGGGATATCGTCAAAATACCTCAACGAATACCTGGCGTACATAGCATACATGATTGAAACAAGAGCCAGAGACGTCCATGATTATTTTGTGGATATTTATCAGTGCCATTGTGATTTTAGGCGAGAAAATTATATTGGAACAGGCTTTATCTACTAAAGCATAGCTTTGGGCTAACATAGCCGAATAATTCGGGTTCTTCGCTCCATTCCCATTACAGAAATTTCATCACTACTACAACCCAATCTGCCCCCATGACTGCCTTGATACTCTTATCTTACGGTTCTTCCGCTTGATATACTCCCTTAACATCAGCCCGTGGGTTCCCACGTTCCGTACAGACGCCTGTATTAAGTTCATGCCACCTTTATGCCGCCCACCATCTAGGCAGTAAACAGGTTTCCCCTAGACTTATCCCAGATTAACGACTACCCCCTGGTTTTGATGGAATCTCTACGCTTTCGACATTTTCGTAAGTGGTTCACTTTTCATTCATCTCCATAATAAGCACTTGACAGTTTTATCACTGCCTTTTCCTTAACGCTCAATACCATGGCTTTTGACCACAGCACCTTAAGGTAGTTTGAAACCTCCACCTGCATGGCGATTTCGGTGGACCTACCACCATCATCTGTACAGCATAGCTGTCTTCAAGTAGCTACGCTACTTGGACGCGCCTTCGTGGCGCACAGTCGTCGGCATAGCGTGTATAGTGTAATCCCCTAGCTTCCATTTCCTTGTCAAGTTCATTAAGAACGACGTTGCTAAGTAAAGGGCTGAGATTTCCGCCCTGTTGGGCACCGACTACAGATTCTTTATATTCATCGTCAATCATTATTCCGCTTACCAGGAATTTTCTAATAAGCGATACTATCTCCCCACTCTTTACATCTTTCATCACCAAGGTAATAAGTTTATCGTGGTTGATATTGTCGAAGAACTTCTCCAAGTCAATATCTACGACCCATTGGTATCCTTCGTTCAAGTATTCCAATGCCTTGATTACTGCCATTTCACAACATCTATTAGGTCTAAAACCATAGCTGTTATCACTGAATAGTGGTTCATAGATTGGTGTTAATACCTGGGCGATAGCTTGTTGAATGAATCTATCGATGACTGTAGGCACTCCTAGATTTCTTGTGCCACCATCGGCTTTTGGTATTTCCACTCTCCTAACTGGTTGTGGTCTGTAGGTGCGATTCAGTATGCTTGTCTTAATTTCATCTAGATGTTCATCCAGATATCCCTTAAGTTGGTAGACGTCCATACCATCTATTCCGCACGCACCCTTGTTTCGTTTAACTTGTACATACGCTTGTTTGAGATTGGTATGACTAAGCATTTGTTCCAGTAATTCGTTATCAGTTTTCATGTTTCCGTTACCTCCATTGATTTCGCTATTCATCAGGCTCACTTTCCCTACATTCTTCTTTCGGGCTTTACTAGTGTATTCGACTGTCCTTGCGGTTTCGCGTGATGAAATCAATCCTAATTTAAATAACTGATAGATTTATTCAGTCCTTCACTCCATGGCCATTACAGCCACTTCTTCGCTACTGCGACTTCTGCTGACTTCTTACGATTCGTTGTTACTAGGATTGCTTCCTCGCAAGATCTCCCGGGATAAGGTCATATCTCTTTCACCCCATATATCCGCCACATTTACATGCAATAGTATTGTTCCGCAACCTCTTATGACTTTGCGTTGTCATGCACGCTCGTCCCCATTACATGCCTGATGTGATTCGTGTTCCTCGGACCAGGGTTTTGCCTCCATCTTCTTTCAGATTCCACCTCACGATGGACACCCTTGATATTGACTAGTGGTTGGCAGTTGCGACATCACCCCCACAGTGGACTTTCACCACCTAGATATATGGCATGCCCGGCATACAAGCAAAAGACGTCCCAAAGGACGTCTTAAACAGCTATTTTAAAGGCCGCAGCCGTATTAGTTGTAATCGTGCCCTTTGGTACGAGCTTGATTTCGATAGCCTCCATCCGGTAACCGAAACCTTCAGACCCTGCACTTTCGCCGTTTTTAGCCCATTCGAGCCAGCCGAAGTGTTGGACATGGACCCGATAGACTATATCGTATTTTGCAGCGAGATCACCGGTCAGCTTGATTTGAACCGCCTCAAGCCTCAGGCCTTTTCCTGTGGTTCCCGAAGTCTGACCGTTGCTTTTCCAAGTGGTTTCCCAACCTATCTTTTGGACATGTGAACGGTAAGTTATGCCGCTGTTAGAGTAGTCCAGATTATCGACACTGCCAAGATCGGTCAATGACAATGTCAAAGCTTCCAATCTTTTTGCCAGTCCGACGGTTCCAGACAATTCACCGTCATATGCATATGCCTGCCATCCAAATGACTGAACATGCGTGTTATACTTGACGTTGCGGCTTTCATATGAATTCGTACCGGTCGTGAAAGTTCCCTTGGGGACGAGTTTGACTTCGATCGCCTCCATCCGATATCCATAGGTTGCGGATCCCGCACTTTCGCCGTTTTTAGCCCATTCAAGCCAGCCGAAGTGTTGGACATGAACCCGATAAACAACATCGAAATATTGGGCCAGTTCGCCGGTCAGACGGATCTGGATCGCTTCAAGTCGCTTCGCCTCACCGGTGGTGCCGGTAATTTGATTGTCGGTCACCCAATCCTGCCAACCATAAGTCTGAACTTGGGAACGATACTCGATTGTCCCGCTGTATGTACCCGGATCGACATCAAGTTTCAATCCTTCAATCCGCAAAGATTGCCCGACTGTCCCTGATGTTGTACCGTCGCCTACATACGACTGCCAGCCAATCGATTGGACATGAGTGCTATAGCTCAACTTAGGGGCCACCGCATTGACAGTGAGTGCACAGGTTGTGCTTAATCCATTGCTTGTTGTTGCCGTAATTGTCGCCTTCCCGGCATTGATACCTTTGACATTGCCGTTGCTGTCGACCGTCGCAACATTAGTGTCCGAACTTGACCAGGTAATGGTTTTGGAGTTGGTTGTGTTCGTTGGTGTTATTGTAGCGGTCAATTTAGAAGTGGAATTGCGATTGATTGACAAAGACGTGCTGCTGAGTGTCACCCCGGTAATCGGGATTATCGCAGATCCTGGCGAGTAGTATTTATCGTAGTTGACGATTGATTTGAAATTGGTATTCTGGATATATACATAGTCGCGGCTGTAAGAGTAAGTTCCCGCCGCGGTCGATGTGAAATTCCGGGTCGAACGATTGGTGCTTAGCGGGCCGTCCGACTGAATCTTAATCCAGCCATTGCTTAGGTTCTCCAGCACCAGGATCGCGAGTTTTGGACATTATCAGTCCCTGTCGTTGCTCCTGAAGCCGTGGTATAAATCTGTTGTGACGTGGTCGCTGCCTGGTTGTAGGTCTTGGTAATATTGCTTACATAACCTACAGTGTAGTAATACAAGTCGTTTGTAGTCACATTCTCGCTAGTTAAGTAATCCTTGATACTGTAGCCGCAGGCCGCGGCCTTTTCACCCCAGTATGGGTCCGATGCATATTTGACATTAAGTCCCGATTGTTTGTTGCCAAGGTTGGTCCCGAAATATTTCCAGTTCCATGGATTGAGATAGCCGTCCGACAGGAAGTATTCCATATGACCGACAATCCCGGCATAAACACTGCCATAGACACTCCCGCTGGATGTATCGCTGTCGTATACCGCATGGCCAAACACGTTGTTGGTGGTGAAAGCCTTGTTTGAACATCCGTAATAAGACTCGTTGATGGCAACACCCAACACAAGCAAAGCATTGACCCCGTAAGTGTTCTGGGCCTTGATCAAATCCGCCCCAATTCCTATCAGCTTTGAATCATAAGGTGTCAGTCCGCTGTTAGGCAAATAGCGGTTGATATACGATTGCAAAGATGAATAGTTCTGGGTGATCTTTTCGTAGATAAAAGCGTCAATTTGTGCAGCCGTCAAAGTGGTGGTGCTGCGGTGCGACAGATACTGGTAATAATTGTAATAAGGTTTGGTACTGTTGATGGAATTCACATAAGTATGGTTCATGTAATCATCAAGCATAACCTTGTAATTGGTGTAGAAATAATGGCCGTCGTAGCTAAAATAGGTGGCTCCCTCCTGCATGTAGGATTGGGTATAGCCGACAACATACGATGATGCTGCACTTGTCAGATTGGTTGTGATATAATGGTAAATCTTCCCATTGCTCACCTTGTAGCGGCTCGTATAGAGCGAATCGCTGTAATTGACCACATTGACCAAGGAGGCTCTTACCTTTCCATAGACGTCCGCCTGTTTGAACAGGACGTTTCCATCGCCATCAGTTCCCAAATATGCAGCTTCTGGCGCCAGCGCCCCACTAAGGTAACATCCGGTATAACCGGTTTCCACATTGGTATATGGTGTCGTCACCGTGCTTGACTGGTTGAAAATCACAATCCCGAAAGACACCCCGGTAGAACTTGTGGTGTCCGTAGCGACTCCGGCATTGGCAAAAGTGAGTTGAACCACCTGACCATCGCCTTCATAAACTTCGTTGACTTCCTCAGGTGCCAAGACATCGATTTCCTCGCTAAGTCTCAAAGCGTTTTCCAAGGCCGAGTTATCAACTTCTTCAATTTCATTTGTTTCGATGTTTCCCTGTTCATCGACACTCATGTAGACATCTTCGCTGTAATTCGTTTCGCCATACACCTCACCTTTGGTGTTATAAGCCAAAGTACCGATGACCAGCGCAAAGATACAGATCAGCGTCAACAATCTTTTCTGTCTCATTTTAACCCTCCTGCCCCTTTGACTATCACAAAAACATAATAGTCACAAATCTCTTTTTATATACCTGTCTTTATTCTACTACAATAGTTACCTATAAATCAATGCACAAACCATTTGTAAATTTATGATTTTCGACTATCGCATCCTAATACCGGACTAATTCAGGCCACCGCTGACACCGTTTACACCAATTTCCACTAAGTGGGTAAATATATATGGCGGAATATAATAATCGGAAAAACTAAAAAGCTGCACTAGGCAGCTTCCATGAATTATGCTTTTTTAGTCTTTGCTAATACAATCAGTACGACACCGATTATCGCAACTCCACCAACCACGAATGGAATGATGTTTGTAGATGATCCGGCGTCGGCATCTTGAGCTACTTCAGTTGCAGTCACAATCGCAACTGGAGAAAGACTTTCAAATGTCGCAACGATTTGGCCATCCAGCACTTCTGTTGGAACTAGTTCCCAAGCACCATTATCCTCATTGAAATGAAGAACCAGATAAGGATCACCGGCAGATACATTCGGACGGTCGAAAGTCACTTGAACTGACCCGTCTTCCAAAACAACCGCATTTCCCGCTGAATCCAATGAAATATCCATCAATTCTTCAACCACCAATTTTGTAAGGTTGGCTTTGAATGCTTCAGGAACTTCAACAGTCGCATCGGCGATCAGATCGGCGATCAGTTGAGCCGCTTCATCCTCGTTTACAATCAGCGCGATTTCCTCTTGCATTGCCACTGGCAATTCGCTGTAGAATTCAGCCAATGCCTCTGGATCAGCTTCAAGTATGGCTTCAATGACCTTGACATCAGCCAGGTTCACCACAACACCGTTTTCTGTGACTACAACAGAGCCAGACAAAAATACAGGTGTCGATTCAACAGTAGTTGTCGGGCTAGGTGCCGCCATTACTGCGCTGACACTTAGCGTCAATACCAATACAAAACTGCTGACGATCAATAATAATTTTTTCATAAGTTTTCCCCCCTATTGAATTATTTATTCATTTTCTGCAAATATGATACTTTAATCATAACTCATTATAAAACATTTTGATAAGAATGTCATCTAATTTATCGTAATTTATGTAAAATTCTTCATATGTGTTACCCATTGTCGTTTCGCCAGGAACCGATTCATAACCGTTGCCGGATAGATTATAATCCGCCAGCTCATCAATCTGGTCGCCGGTCATGTTGGTAAGGAGATATTTGTCAAGCAATGGCGCAAACATGTCGTATATGCTATCGATATCGCCCTTGGATCTGACTGTGGCCACCAGGGCCTCGATGTACTGGATTTGCCGGGCCATCCGCTCCTGGTTGCTGCCGATACCTTCAATGTCACGATGACGCACGTAGGCTTCGGCTTGTCCATCTGAAAGGGTTATTGTCGCCCCTTTGACAAACGCCGGATCGACATCGGTATAATCCTCAGGAATCGTTATGGTGACCGGTCCCGCCAGCTCATTTATCTTGCCGATGGCTTCGATGTTCAGATTGATGTAACCATCAATCCTCAGATCACTTAGCATCGTCGAAACGGTATCCACCATGGCCCAGCAGCTTTGCGCGCCACCCTTGGCCGTCGAATATTGCAATGCGAGTTGCGCGAACGATGTCCGCGAAGGCTCGCCGTAGATGTCGTACTGGGTTATGTCGACCATCGAATTCCGGGAAACCTGCAGCAGATTGGCCTCCTTGGTCGACTTGTTGAGCGAAATCAGGATGATACTGTCGGCCTGATTGGTGTTCGAAGCCAGATTGTCTGTCTGGATCAGGTTGGTGCTGTCGACCCCGATAAACAGGATATTCATCAGATCGGTATTGTAACGATATCTCTTGCCCTGATATTCGATGACATTGCTTTGCGATGCGCTCGGGGTTGGCTGACCGGCCTGGCTCTGGTGGTCAGTGGCAAGGATATACCCGGTAATCGCCAGCACCATAACCAGGACGAAAATTATAATTCTTTGAAGCTTTTTACTGACTTCCATCAATGCTTGAACAATCCGTTTTTAGCCAGCTGTTCTTTGTTTTCAACCGGGATGACTGCCAGGGTGTTGACTCCAAGATGTCTCTCGATATCATCAGGTGTTTTGATGTTGTTGTTGAGCAAGTAGCGCGCCACAATGAATCCGGCTGCAATCATGAAACCGATCATTGCCCCGACAACCGTGTTTTTGGCTTTGCTTGGGCTGACAGGATTGTAATTGATTTCCGCTTTTTCGACAGTTGTCGGCTCATCGGATTGCATGATGTAGGCCATTTGGCTTGCTGTTTCCTGAGCGACGGCGTTGGTCACATAAGAAGCGATTGCCGGGTCAGTGTAAGTCCCGGTGATTTTCAAAATCCGGGTATTGGCGCTGTTGGAAACCTCAATCATGGAACTCACCTCTTCCCTTGTCAAGGTGATTCCATAAGTGTTTTTGACATTGCTTATCGCACCGTCAATGACCGGTTTCGATGTCGCGATGATTGCGAAATCTTCAGTCAGCTCCGATCCTAGCTGCAAATCCGCCAGCGAAGTAACGCTGGTCGTCTTGGTCAGGATGTAGAGCATCGAATCAGAACGATACATCGGGTCAACCATAAAGATGGTGTATCCCAAAGAAATGACCGCCACGAGTACGGTGCTTATGGCAATCAAAAGCCAGTTTTTCAACAAGACAAAGAAGAGTTCCTGCAAATCTATCTCAACTTCATCCAGATATTCATCATTTTCAATCATTCAAAAATTTCTCCCCTAATCATTGTTTTTGTATTCATACTCATAATATTTGTAATACTTGCTGCCCCCATAGTATTTCGTATTATGAATATCGAACTTGCTTAAAACCACACCCAAAAAGTTTGGATTGGCTTTTTTCAATTGGCCGATCACATTTTTGACATGTTTTGATGTTGTCGAATTCGAAGAAATGACCAACAGTGAACAGTCACAAACCTTGGCAACTATTGCCGCATCGATGACACTTCCCAACGGTGGGGTGTCGATAACGATATAGTCGAATTCCTTTTTCAGCCGGTTGAGCAGATCACCGAAGCGTTCTTTTGAAAGCAGTTCGGTCGGATTGGGCGGGAATTTCCCTGTTGTGATGACATATAGATTTTCAATGTCGCTAGTTGAGATTATCTCATTGATATTTGCAAGACCCGACAGATAATGTGAAAGTCCCATCACGGCATTGCGGCTTTGGCTGGTCGTCATGACCGACTTGCGCAGATCCGCATCAATGATCAATACCTTCTTGCCGCTTTGGGCAAAAGCATTGGCCAGGTTGAGGGTCGTAGCCGATTTGCCATCCTCGGGATTCGCGCTGCTAATGGCGATGACCCGATTGTCAATTCCGGTAAATTCTATATTCGTTCTTAATGTCCGGTAAGATTCGCGAATATGGAAATCATCGAGAATCCGATACTTCAATTTTAAACTAAACACCTATTTTTTCTCCTTTGATAACTTTCTCCTGGTTTCTAATAAACAGATCCGCAGCCGTCTCTTTGCCGAAGCGTCGCGCAACCGATTTATAGGAACTCCCCAATGTAACTTTCCTTTTTTCATCATTATGGGCATCGCTTGCCACAAAATGAACCAATCCCCTTTTGATCAGCTTATGGATGAATCTTTTCCTTGTGAACCCGTATTTCCCCAATATAAGGCTGGAATTGATTTGGATGTAAGCACCCATCTTAACCAATGCATGTACCTGTTCAACCTTGCCGATAAACTGATATCGCTCAAGATGGGCGATAATGGGAATATATCCCGAACTGACAAAATCACGGATGGCACTCGCAATATCATTGAACTGGGCCAATACCGGGAACTCGACAAGCACGTAGTCGGTGCCGTTCATGGTCATGAATTCATCGTTGACCAGCCTGGCCAGCGCTTTTGATGAATACATGATTTCACAGCCTAGATAAAGCTTCAGATCAGGACTCACCTGAGCCGCCAGATCCTGCGCTTTTAAGAATCCCTGTTTGACCTTGTCGAGATACGCTTCGCTCTGGTCATGTCGAAAGTGCGGCGTCACGATGATCTTGTCGACTCCCTCATTGGAGAACTGGTAAAGCATCCGCAGGGTCATGTTTTCGTCCTTGGAACCGTCGTCAACACCGGGTAAAATATGACTATGGATATCAATCATTAAATCACCTTTTCTTTCTTCAAGTTAATATAACAAATTTAGAAACAAAAGTCCATAAACTTTACGAATTTGCGAGATATTTGTCCGTTTCAGCCAATGTTTTTTACATAAAAAATGCGAGCAGGGTCGCTCGCATTTTTGTCAGTCACTCAATGAATTCGCGGCATTGTCTTCGACATAGGAACTGATATTGTCGAAGTTGACGCTGATCCCATTGCTTACCTTTTCGATGTTCTCATTGGCCTGGTCGATTGAATCCTGATCTGGAATGGTAACATACAGATTGTAGCCTGGCATCGAGTAACATTCGGTCGAACGGTCCTCGGTACCTTCAAGGTATTGGTGTTGGAGATTCCAAGCATCATTGTTTGCAAGCTGGGCCTTGATGATGTTGGTGATAAGGCCGGTCGGAATGTTCGTCTGGATTGCCGAAAGCGACGCCTGAAGCAGCGACGAATAAGAAGTTATGATCGTCGGCGAAATAGCCTTGTCGATGATCGCGCTGATGATCCGCTGCTGGTTGGCAATCCGGTCGTTGTCTCCATTTACCAAAGTATGGCGCTCACGGCTGTAGAAAAGGGCCTGTTTGCCGTCGAGGTGGATGTTCCCGACTGGCATCTGGTATGTCCCGACCGCAGTGAAGGCTGTGGGATTGTAAAGATCGATTCCGCCAAGGGCATTGACAATGTCGATAAGCGAAGAGAAATTGAGACGGATGTAATAATCGATTTCCATTCCCATCAGGTCTTCAACCGTGCTCACACTTTCCTCGATGCCGTAGTTGCCCGCATGGGTCAGCTTGTCTTCGGCCTCTTTGGTGTGGAGTGTGACATAGTAGTCACGGGGAATTCCAGTCATCAAAATCTCATGGGTATCAAAATTGATCGTCAGGATCATGTTGACATCGGAACGGGCCACCGTCGTGATAGAACCGTAAGTGTCGATTCCTGAAACAAAAATATTCATAACATCGGGCACCTTTGTGCTCGATGGCGTCGTGTTGGCAGTTGTGCTGGTGTTTTCCACTTCTATTTCATAGGTGGCGATTACCCGAGTCTCATCCTGGTAGTCTTCATGAAGTCCCGACAGATAGATTTCATCCATGGTGTCCATCACGATGGCGGCGCTGTCACCGTTGTAAAGATTCTCAACCAGTGTCTGGAAATCCCCGGCGATCGAGGTGTCCAGCCCGTTGCTGGATTCAAGAATATTGATGTATTCAGCCACATATTCGGCATTGTTGTTGGTGCAGAATTCGACTTCCTCGTATTGGAGGTCTTCAAGAGTCTGGAAATCCGAATCGGCCATGACCCGGACATTTATCGTATGGACGATGGTCGTATTTGTATTTGTCAACTGGTTCAAAGTGAGGTTACCTAGATAGACATAATAGTTGCCTAGAACCAGGACGATGCAGCTGAGCATTACCATAATCAGGGACATTTTCTCCCGAAGCAGCATTTTCCTCTTCAGTTTGTTGTTTCTCTTGGAGCGGACATATCTTGTCTGGGCATCCTTTTTTGGTCGTCTTTGCAAAAACAGGGTGAACAGCCATAGAATTGTCAAGCCGCCAATCAACATCGCAGTGTACATTAGCGGCAGGAAGTTGAAGTTCATTATCAGTTTCACCAATAAAACCGACAGTCCGGCCTGGATTACAAGCGCTACTCGTGACAGTATTTTTAGCATCAGCTACATCCTTTCAAAAATATTTTTTATAATCATCTCAATTCATTATTATGAAGTTTTTTTAAATTGATGTCAACCTATCAAATAAATTTAAGCCATTTTCGACAATTTACCACAATTAAAAAAGCCCGGAACCAATTCATAATTCCAAGCCTGTTTAAATTCATACTCATTTCCAGGGGGAGAAGGATTATATCCGCCTTGGAAAATTTGTCAAACCGAAATCACCCACCACTTATTATTGTCTGGCAGTTGTGAATCAACGGATTTCGTTAATTGCCCCCATATAGCAGGTAGTTGTCATAGTAGTCGGACTTGTTGCAAATCTGTCCGGCAACGGTTCTTACTGACAGTTCTTCCATCAAAGTGGGAACAGTTGAAAACAGGTTTGTCCCCAAGCCAAGCCGGTCCCCTTCGATAGTGGCACCCATTGCCGCCAGTGTGGTCGGGTACCAGTCCATATGTGAAAACGAACGATTTTTCATATTATCGGTGGTTACCGCCGGATTGATGATCGCGTTGTACGGAGTTCTTGTGTAGCCTTCGAGATCGGACAGGTATTCCGAACTCATCGATACATGGTCACCTTTGATGACTATCGTCGTGTTGTCATAGAAATCCTGTTGCTGGATCCACTCGATGAAATCTGACACTTGCTCGTCGGAAAAGTGGATCACGTTCGAGTACTGTTCATCATAGAGGTCCTGGCAACCTTCCTCGACCCAGCCCTCAGGCGAATGGGTGTTGACGGTAAGCATGGTGAAGTTGAACGGTTCATCCTCGCTGGCCAGCTCCGCTAACCGGATTTTTGAAAACTCCAGAAGCTTTGTGTCTTCATAGCCCCAGAACACATGATAATCTTCAGGAATCCAGCCCCGTTCAATCGCATAATTGTAATCATCTATTTCGTAGTTGCCATGAGTCGTGTAATAGCTGCTTCTCCCGCCAAAATCCGCATCTGATCCGCACATGAATACCTGGTTGTATCCGTTTGCCTCAAGGACATTACCTATCGCATAGGCTCCTGGCAGGAAAGTGCCAAAACCGGTGTACGAATTCCCGTCGATAGGCAACGTCAGCGGAACCCCCGAACTCTGGGCAACCAATGAGCCGACCGTGAAGCCTGTTCCCCCTACCGTGTACTCACCCGCATTCAAATCGTTGGTCGAAAAAGAATAATTGTCCTGTTGCAGTTTCTCCAGGTTGGGAATCAGGCTATGTTCGAAAACGCCGCCGTTTTCAACCGATGTGAATGTGGATTCCATCGATTCCAGGACGATGTAGATCAGATTCCGCTTCTGCTGCGGGAAGTCGATCTTCACGCTTTGCGGATCGACATAGTAGTCTTCATATATTGTCGACCTGTTTATTTGCGAATCGATATAGTCCATCAGAGATACCGCCTGAGCAGCATTGACCACATTGATCGAGCTCACGCCAACAAGCACGATCAAGGCGGCTATCGAAGCCTTGATTCGTCGCTCCCGATTTTTAAGTTTGATTTTAAGATGTGACAGTCTCGCGACATAGAAATATATTATTGATATGACCAGGCCGGCAATAAGCACCTGGATAATGAAGGAACTCACAATCGCCGGATCGGTGCCCTCAGCCGGAGCCTTCAATGTGAATATTATCCCCCGGATTCCGACACCGGAAAAATGATTGATGAACCAATAGGAACTCAACCCGGTAAAACTGATCAAATAAATGGCGATAAACACTGCAATATTCTTTAACTTCTTCCTCATAGCATGCTCCTAAAAAAAATTGTGATTAATTAAATTAACCTTACCATTATAATATTGATTAAGACGGTCCATGTCAAACAAAACTAAATTAACTTGAAATAATCTTGTAAATTTCCATTTTTTATGTCACAAATTCGTCACATTTGTGATAAATACGTCTTTTTTTTATCATGTTATTGTGGTAAAGTTATACTGTTGTAAAAATCACGTTTTTTTTACCAAAGATAAGAATATACAAATGGAGATGAACTTATGAAAATTGCAGTTTTTGGAACTGGTTATGTGGGATTGTCAATTGCGGTTTTGCTTGCGCAAAGAAACGAAGTGGTCGCAGTCGACATCATTGAAGATAAAGTCAATATGATCAACAACAGGATTTCACCGATTCGCGACGAAGAGATCGAGGAATATCTTAAAAACAAGGATTTGAATCTGACTGCGACGACCGACAAAGTGGCAGCCCTGGAAGATGCCAGCTATGTTGTCATCTCCACTCCGACCAATTACGATGAAAAAATGAACTTCTTCGACACTTCTTCGGTCGAGGATGTCATCCTGTCTGTCAAGAAATACAATCCGGAAACGGTGATGGTGGTCAAGTCGACCGTTCCGGTGGGATTCATCGAAGACATGAAGGAAAAATACGATATCGACAATATTTTCTTCTCGCCTGAATTCCTGCGCGAAGGAAAAGCCCTTTATGACAACCTATACCCATCAAGAATCGTAGTCGGCGAAATATCCGACCGGGCTACGACGTTTGCGAACCTGCTCAAAGATGGAGCAATCAAAAAGGACATCGATATTCTTTTCACCAACAGCACCGAAGCCGAAGCGATCAAGCTTTTCGCCAACACCTACCTGGCGATGCGGGTTTCTTTCTTCAATGAATTGGATACCTATGCCGAAATCCGCAACCTCAACACCAAACAGATAATCGATGGAATCGGCCTGGACCCAAGAATCGGTTCCCACTACAACAACCCTTCGTTTGGCTATGGCGGTTACTGCCTGCCAAAGGACACCAAACAGCTTCTTGCCAACTACCAGGATGTGCCTCAGAACATGATTCAGGCTATCGTCGAATCGAACCGCACCCGCAAGGACCATATCGCCCAGATGATTGTCAACCGAAACCCTAAGATTGTCGGAATTTACCGCCTGACAATGAAGACCGGATCCGACAATTTCAGACAATCGGCCATCCAAGGGATAATGAAACGCATCAAAGGAAAAGGAATCGAAGTCGTCGTATACGAACCAGCCCTTCATGAAGATGCTTTCTACAATTCCAGAGTGATCAAGGATTTTGAAGAGTTCAAACGAATCTGTGACGTCATTGTCGTCAACCGGATGACTGACGAGCTCGAAGACGTCAAAGAAAAAATATATACACGTGACCTGTTCACCCGCGACTAACGGCTTTTATTGCCCGGAGTTCCCATTGTCATAATGGCGACCCCGGGTTTTTCATTGCCATTTCATCAATACCGTCCTTTACAGCCATAAAAAAAGCCCTTTGCAATCAAAGAGCCCTTGTAAATCTAAGTTTGTAATTGTCATGCCATCCTTTATTCGACGGTCTTGCGGAAATAGTCCAATGTCTCCTGGATTGTCGAATCAAGCTCTATTTCCGGTTGCCAATCGATTGTTTTTTGCAACTTGGAAATGTCCGCCTCGATGATTGGCACATCGACCGGACGAAACTTCGACTTGTCGATGTTGACGTCGATCTTCGCTTTTGCATGTTTGAGGATTGTTTGCAGGATTTCGTCGACCATGATTGCCTTGCCGCTGCCCACATTGTACGTCTGACCCTTGTGCGCCCTGTCCATCAACATGACGTAGGCCCGCACCACATCGCGGACATCGGTGAAATCCCGTTTGGCTGAAAGGTTGCCGACGTTGATTGTCGGATCCTGCAGACCTTTTTCGATTTTTACTGCCTGATGACAGAAATCAGCCACCACAAATAACGGTTTCTGGTTAGGACCGATATGGTTGAAGGCCCGGACCGATATTATATCCAGGTCATAGGCATCACTGTATATCTTGCCAAGCATGTTTGAGCAGGCCTTGGTCGCGGCATAGATGTTGCCCGGCCGAGTGTTGTTATCCTCATTGATCGGTACCTCATTTGGCTTGATGTGGCCGTACTCCTCGCCTGATCCGATTAGAAGGACGCGGGGTTTGTAGTCAAGACCCTTGAGCGCCTCGAGGATGTTCAAGGTGCCGTTGATATTGATATCAACAGTCAGTTTGGGATTTTTCCAAGACAAACCCACTGATGATTGGGCTGCTAGATGGAAGATCCAGTCCGGCCTGATTTTTTCCAGGGTTCCTGCCACCATGTCTTTGTCGAGAATATCGAGGTCGATGACTTTCGCTCCCGGGTGGTCATAGCTTTCATGTGCGAGTTTAGACACATAGACTTCCATCCCCGGATTGCTTTTGTGAAGCGCCTCTTCCAGATACGGACCGACAAATCCAGCCCCACCAATGATTAATGATTTCATCTTGTTCTCCTTTTGCGAAAATCCAAGGGCGTTGCACCCTTGGATTGATTATTAGATATTTGCCAGCTTTATTTCTTTAGCGACCAAGTCCAGGTCATTTTTCACCATGCGTTCAACCAGCTCATCAAATGAGATATGGCGAACCCATCCAAGTTCTTTTTCAGCTTTGGCCGGATCACCGATAAGCAATTCGACTTCAGCCGGGCGGAAGAATTTAGGGTTGACTTTGACAACTACTTTTCCGGTCGCTTTGTCGATACCGACTTCATCAACGCCTTCACCTTTGAATTCCACATCGATTCCCGCATGCTTGAACGCTTTTTCAACGAATTCGCGTACAGTTCTTGTTTCATTGGTAGCCACGACATAGTCGTCAGCCTTATCTTGTTGGAGCATCAGCCACATCGCATAGACGTAATCCTTAGAATGACCCCAGTCACGTTTTGAATCCATATTTCCAAGTTCCAATACGTCCTGAACTCCAAGTTTGATGCGGGCTACCGCATCAGTGATCTTGCGGGTAACAAATTCCTTACCGCGGCGTTCCGATTCATGATTGAACAGGATTCCGCTGCAAGAGTACATGTCGAATGATTCGCGGTAGTTGGTAGTGATCCAGAAACCATAAACCTTCGCCACCCCATAAGGTGAACGAGGGTAGAATGGTGTGTTTTCAGTTTGCGGGATGTGTTGCACTTTTCCGAACATTTCCGAAGTCGCTGCCTGGTAGAAACGCGCTTCCGGTTTGACGATGCGGATCGCTTCGAGCATATTGGTTACCCCAACCCCGTCGATTTCCGCTGTCGCGATTGGCTGTTCCCAAGAAGTCCCTACGAACGATTGGGCTGCCAGGTTGTAAACCTCGTCGGCCTGGGAAATTTTCATGGCATTGACCAATGAAACCAGATCCGTCATGTCGGCATAAATGAAATTGATTTTATCTTTCAGGTGTTCCACATTGCCGTAATCAACAACTGATTTGCGGCGCATGATTCCGTATACTTCGTATCCTTTTTCCAATAACAATTCAGCCAGATATGATCCATCTTGACCGTTGACACCGGTAATTAAAGCTTTTTTCATACAAATCTCCTTATATCCATTTGTTATATAATATCACTATTTTTTTCAAATTAATATCAATTTTTTCTTATTTTATTTGTCCTGATTGTAGTGGATATCCTTGATGCGGTACTGGACGTCTTCGATGAGTTTCCGGTTGACCGCAATCAGGTCACCTAGAAGCCCCAGGACGATTGTCATGAAGCCAAGCATCATCAGCGTGCTGGATAGAATCAGCGATTGGATATGCCCGGCACCGGATCCCATGAAGTAGTAGACAAGGAAACGAACCCCGATCCCGGTTCCCACCAGGAAAATAACCGTTCCCAGGGTAGCGAAAAATTTCATCGGCTTGTAGACGATGTAGGCCCGAACGATAGTGACCATTGAGCGCTTCACATAACCGAACATGCTGTTGAAAAGACGTGATGGACGCAATTCACCATTGGTGCGGATCGGCACTGAGGTCATCGCGATCTTTGAGCGCCCTGCCTGAACGATCGTTTCGAGAGTGTAGGTGTATTCGTTGGTCACGTTCATGGCCATAGCCGCTTCCCGCGAGTAAGCACGGAAGCCGCTAGGGGCATCGGGAATGTCGCTGTTTGAAGCGACCCGCACGACCCAACTGCCAAACTTCTGGAGCATCTTTTTCAAGGGTGAGAAGTGCTCAGTCTGGGCGATTGGCCGTTCCCCGATGACGATATCGGTTTTACCTTCGATGATAGGACGAACCAGCTTTTCGATGTCGGCACCGTTGTACTGGTTGTCGGCATCGGTATTGACTATGATGTCGGCACCGTTTCTAAGGCAAGCATCCAGACCGGCCATGAATCCTTTGGCCAGTCCTTTGTTTCTCTTGAAGTTGACGACATAGTTGATGCCCCAGTTTTTGGCGACTTCAACCGTGTTGTCCTTTGATCCGTCATTGATGATCAGATATTCGATCTTGTCGACGCCATCGATTTGCTTTGGCAGATCGTTCAATGCTATTTCCAGCGTTTCCGCTTCGTTGTAACACGGTATTTGAATAATTAATT
>JAQVDW010000035.1 GCA_028698185.1 Erysipelotrichaceae bacterium
GATGAACATTCCTGGAACTGAAGTCAAGGCGTTCAAAGGCGTACCTAATACATACATGAATCCTGAAGGCACGTTGAATGCTCCAGCTGTCCCGACGCTGATTGCAGTCGCGATCACTTGCAACAGGACGACACTGAAGAATAAAGGCAGGATTGAAGAGAACCCGTCTTGAAGGAATGGTGGAACCACATCCGGCATCTTGATGCGGATATTGCGGTCGGCACAGAATTTTTCAATTTGAACAGATATGAATACAACGATGAATCCGACGAACATCCCTTGGGCTCCAAGGTAAGTCATGTCGATGGTAGTCAGGCCAGCTTCAGTTGTCACGATAGTTCCCGCAACAAGCAAGAAACAGATAAGCGCATCGATGGCGTTCATCACTGGTGATTTCATTTTAAGGTTTTTCGAATAGTTGTAAGCGAACAATGCCACAACCCATAAAGACAATGAGTTCATGGTGAATTGGTAAGGCATGTAAATGATTTCGTAAATTTTGCTATCAGCTGTGAACAGTCCCAGCATCGTTTCGCCACCGACAGCAGTGATGATTTGGGAAATGGCACCAACCATGATGACCCCCATCAGCCCCATCATTGAAGCCTGCAAGGCGCTCAGGAACTTGTTGCTGCCTAATTTTTGACCAAAATCCTGAAGCTTGATCATGGCCGAGCTTTGAAATAATTTTTCCATTTTTTCTCCTCCTTTTAATTAAATCTCAGCATATAATTTTTTAGCAAGTTTCATAATGTTCGGACAGTTGGCGATCGCATAATCGAATGATTCGATTGCCGCAGTTGGCAGTCCTGTATTTTCCTTCACTTCTTTCAAGCGGTAAGAAACCTGAGGCCCCATCATCACGATATCGAAATTTTGGTAAACATCCTGATATTCAGACAAACCTACTGCCTTGATATCCAAATTCTCACCATTTTCTTTCCAATATTTTTCCATCTTTTTCATTAAGATACTTGTTGACATTCCACCGGCACATACTAATAAGATTTTCATTTTCTAATTCCTCCCTATTTTGATTTGTAAAGCAAGATGATTTCTTTGATCAGCTCCGATGCCAGCATCGAAGTCATCAGATGGTCTTGTGAATGGACAAGCAAGACATTGACGTCCTGTCTGTTTCCATTGGCTTCCTTGACAAGCAGGTCCGTTTGCGCCCTGTGCGCCAAAGTCGCCGCCTCTTCCGATCTTGCCAGAAGCGCCTCGGCCTCGTCGAAGTTTCCTGATTTGGCTTGCTCCAAAGCTTGAAAAGCAAATGAACGCGCATCACCCGCATTAGCTATAATTGACATTGAAACTAAATCGTTTTCGCTATCGAATTCCATTTTGTTTCCCTCCTTCTGTATTACGTTTGTTAAGCTGTCTTAATATTAATATACAAGAGTAAATCTGTCAAAGCGCTTTCAGACCGTGTTCATTTGTGTCTATACAGTAAACGCCTCTGATTATTTTACATTCTGAACTATAAGTGTAATATTTTAGAGCGTTTTTGCGGATATTGACCCTTGTGTATATTGTTATTGCCAAAACGCCAATTAGTGTTTAAACAAACAGGCCAAAAGTATCGAATGTACCACGCAATATTTTTTTATCTGATGTTACTTTTTGGGTAATATATGGTTATAAAATACCATTACTCCCCTCACCCATCTCTACATCTTATAAATGTAACCGCTTGGTTATATACACAAGGAGATAACTTCTCTATACACTCGGTCGTTATTTTTATACTTTTATCTTTTGTTTTGAGATTCGTCATGCTATAATGGTCACATGAAACTAATTAGAACCTTCGCCTTCACCAGTGATGAATTCTATGATTTTCTTGAGAGCGACCTTTTGGCGAACGCCGCAAAATGCACGAGTAGGCCTTTATGCGTTAACGATATTAAGAAAGGATTCAAATATTCAAAGCACGACAGTAACGCACACACTCGCATCGATGTGACAATTCTTGATTACCAGCGCCATCTCCACTACAAAAGCAAAATCAAATCCATCGGCGATACCATCACAATCGAATATGAAACCCGAAACTGTGAGCAGGGTCTTGAGATAACCTTCAACCAACACTTCGAAAGTTTCGAAAGCACCAGCCACAACAAGTTCATGGAACTCTTTTCCCAAGCCGTCTATCTCGGGCGGATGACTGACACCCTTTACGACATCGAACGCAAGATTGTCAAAAGACGTGAGGGGATCTTTGATATCCCGGAGGTCAGTCCCGTCGAACACAAATGGCTGCGCAAACTGGTTTCAAAATAAAAAAAGCCCGCGGGCTTTTTTATATTTTCTTTATTATCATGATGATCGTGGCGATTTCGTCATCGTCGATGATCACCTTGAATATCTTTTCCAATGGTTTGATTATTCTGCAAACCATCTGATAGTCCTCTTCGAAAACGGAGAGGATTTTGTTTTTGTCGCGGTTTTTGGCGGAACTTTTTCCGTCAAGCAGCCGCTCCACCAGGCAGGCTAGGTGCATGAACAACCCGCCACGCTGGTCTTCGTTCAGGTTGTAGATCACACTGAATTCGTCGATGATGTCGGGCAGGATAGACTTCAGCTTAGGAATCGAGACGTAATGGAACTGTTCCTCCAAGAAGGCATAGACCTGGCGGTAGTCGAAAGTGTGGGAATTGATCGGCTCGAACATGATAATCCGGTCAAGGTCGCTCTTGGAGTTTTCAAATATCTTGGCTATAGGGATGAACGGGATGCCGAACATCTTGGGATCGTAGGTTCCCACAAAACAATGGATCCGGTATGTCTTCTGCAGGGCCATGACTTCTTTTAGAAGCTCGTCCCGGGAAGATATCGCCAACGGAATGGTCCTGATTTTGAGTTTGGAATACTGGTCAATGTATCGCTTGAGCTGGATGGCTCCCCCTTCCCCGGTGTGGCAAAGGGTGATGATCGCTTCATTGTGCTTCTCCTCATTCGTGTACATATTGTTTAGCTCGAGGTTGGCCATATGGTAGACGTAGTCGATATCGCTTTCCATGGCGCACTTGCGGGCGATGTCGATCCCGACTAGAGTGACGGGGATGTTTATATGGCGTATCTTGACGTCGATTTCCTCGGAGATGGTGTCAAGCATCGTCTTGATCGATCCCATGTCATATATCACAATCACACCTTGGCCCTGGTCAATTGTCTGGATCAGCTCCTTGATTTGGGCCATGGCTTGAGTCGTGTCCATTCCTAGAGAAAGGTCGTAACTATAGGTGTTGTTGCAATGGGTCAGGCTGTTGGTCACATTCATCAACGAATGGGCCGTCATGTCCCCGTGCATGATGTAAAGCAGGACCGGATGGCCTTGTTCGCTTGTCTCATCCGATTCGATCAGAAACATCGCGATCAGGACAACCTCCTGGATTGGCAGCTCCAAATCGAGCTCGTTTTTGACCACCTGAGAAAACTGCATACTGGAAGTATATTCCTGAGGATAGTCCTGGATGATCTTGACAATCTGGTCGTTGTCAACCCGCTGGTTTTCAAGATTCAATGTCAGCAGCGAATTGAGATGGAGGCAAAGTCCGTAAAAGACGTTGGGCTTGAAAGACCGGTTGAGATCCTTTTGGGTCACATCGAGAAATTTCCGGACAAGATCAATGACTCTCTGGTCGACAATCTTGGAAAGCTGCTCAAGGTTGTTGAGCGAGTCCATCCCCTTGTAGTAGCGGTATTTCTTGAAAAGGTTGTTGACGTGGGTGTTCATGACCTTTTCAATTGAAGCGGCATTGATCCCCAGGCTGGCAAGTTCGTTGTACTGGCGCTGGATTTCCAGATACATCTCATCATTGAGCGGTTCGTTGATGGTTCCCTGCTTGTCGTAGACGACCGCCTCGCGGTCACCAAGCAGACTGGCTATTTCCAGGCTGCTGTATTTTAGATTCAACAGCCCTTTTTTTATCGAGCCCTTGAAGTCGTTGACACAGACGCAGATGTCCTGGCCATTCTCGTTGACCACGCGCATATAGGCATTGGCGCAGGCCGACTTGATTTCCATTGCAAGACCCTTGATATTGTAATCGATGTCCGCAAGCAGCAAGGCCTTGATCGACTCGATGGTGACCTCGATATCCCGCTTGGAATTGGTAGCCTCAATCTGGAACAGGTGGTTGATAAGGTCAAGCCGCTCCTTCAACGGACGGGCCTTGAGCTCAGGCAGCTCGATGATCACCGGAACAAGCCGGGCCACCGGGCTGTTGCTCGACGCGGTCGAGAGAATCAAGATGACATCCGAACAATCATAGAAGTTTGCCTGTTCGTCCAAGAAAATCTGGCCCGTTTCCAAGAAACTGTAAAGGCGGCTTAGCTGTTTGGCATCAAGAAGCTCCACATTGTCGATGAAGAGGATCCCCTTTTTCGCCTGGTAGAAGTAGCTTTTTTGGTAATTCCCATCAACCCCGAAAAGCAGCTCATCAAGAAGGGCGATATTCTTATGATAATGGCGGCAGTCGACATAGACAAAAGGAGCCTTTTGCCCGAGCACCTTTTTCTCGATCGCGAACTTATGCATCAATGATGCGAAATAGGTTGTCCCGCAACCGACCTTGGCGCTAAGAAGCACATTCAGGCTGGAATTGGGATACAGGATGGCGGCTTTGGCCAACTGGATCGCATTTTTCAAGCTGCCATTCGAGCCGATCATCTCATTGAAGCACGATTCCTCGCTGTTCTGGTATTGACTTGAAGCCAGTCGATAATATACGGGCCGGGTGTTAGTCTTGGTCAGCTTGCCTTCCTTGACTAGTTCATTCAATGTCGCACTTACATTGGGACGGTGAAGGTTCAAAGCCTCGGCGATATCCTTGGTCTGCAGCCCTTCCTGGTTCTGGCTGTCACTGTAGATCTCTTTTTGAATGTATTCAAATATGGTCGTTTTTACTGTTTTCACGGACGCGCTCCTTTAATGTATGATAACTGTATTAATTATATTCTATACAAAAAAGCCGTAAAAATATACAATAAAATGAAAATATGCTCAAAAGATCTAGAAAAGCGTCTCGACAATATTGCTTTTTTGATCCACCTTCTTTATCTGGCTTTCCGGTTTGACCTGGCCCACAAGCATTGGAGCAGAGGGGTCATGGCTCCGGTGGTTGATTTTTACCTGATGGTAATCGGAATTGGCATAACAGTAAAGGCAGCCATGCATGCAGGTGTTGTACACGCCGATGTCGCTCCCAATCAGACAGTCACACCCCGGACGGGCCGGACTCTTCCTGCCAAGGTCAAACCTGACATCAAGCGCCTTTTCCAGGACCGCCTGAGTCATGCACCCTGCCACATCAATTCCATATTGCCCTAGGTGGTCGCCTTCATGGCATGTCTGGATCCTGATTTGATATTTGGCAGCTATCGCCACGATGCTTCTGGCAAGATGGTGCTGGGTCTCAAGGTCGACCTCTTTTATCCCCGGGAAATTCCGCCTGGTCTTCTGGTAAAGGTCGATGAAGCTGATGACGCAGGTCGACGTGTAGCCGGAAAGCTGCTTGGCCATCAGTCCGAAAGCCAGCAGGTGTTTTTCCACCGGCCAGCGCCGATTCACGATGATCGGATCGTAGCGCCAGACAACCTTTTTTTTGCCGACCTTATTCGAAAGTTCCTGGAAGCTTCTGATAACTTCCTTGACCTTGGGCACATTCGGTTCGATGTCGGTCGAATAAGGCGTGATTGTGACAAACCATAACTGATTGAACCGGCCGATTTCATCGAGACGCCCAATCATCGGTTGGGGATTCTTGGTGCAAAAACAGAGGCAGTCAACGACCTGGGGGTCGAGTTGGTACTCATATATCATCTTTTCATTGTAGGGGCTTTGGACCAGGACATATCCCTCCCTGACCCGGTTGTAGAACCACTCGCTGTAAAAAGCCGGGATGTCGGTCCGCTGGCCGGTATTGATTATCATGATTTTATCCTCCATTTCAGTGCTTAAGCCATTGTATCACCTTTTGGCTAAAGTAAAAAGCCGGACGTTTTCAAACATCCGACTCACTGGCTGCGATGACCATTTCGATTTTCGTCAAAAGAAGCTCTTGGGGAAATTTAGGTGAATTGTAGAAGTATTCGTAAGCCGGCAAGACGATCTTGTAGCCGTTGTCCGCCACCCACTGTTCTAGTTTGTTGTAAGTTTCGCCCATGCTGTCGTACGGTCCCTGGTGGAAAGCGAAGACCCGCAATCCCGGCGGTATTTCAAACAATTTGAGCAGACCTTTGCCTTGAATCCTGTTTTTTACCGGATAGCCAACGATCGCTTCGATTGCCTTATCATCCCATATGTAGAACCCCACAAAAGAAACTCCCGAAGGCATTTCACCAATCGATTTTAGATATTCGCGGATCTCCTTGCGGCTTTGTTTCAATATTGAGGAAAATTCCCGGGGTGTGGTCTTCACATTGATGACCAGGGCATACTCGCCGCCATGATCGACCTTCAAGATATCAGTAATTTGGCCCATTTCATCCACCTCGATTCTCTTTGCCTGTTTCGACCAGGCGGACTTCATCATCGACCGTATTCTTGATCGGCCCGGGATCATGCAGATCGCCGATTACAGGATCGATCCCAGGATCCAGTTTCGAAATGGAATTCCGGCGCCAAAGCGCCCGTACTTTCTGGTTGTCTTCAACCCGGATTTTCACAACGTTGCTGCCTGGTTTGCCTGTAGCCCCCGTAACTAAATATACCACGCCCATTTTCATCACCTTTGCTTTTGTAGGTATAGCGAATCGAAAAAAATGTAAAATACGTTGGCAAAACCAACGTTTTCCCATTTCCATTCTAGCACATGAAGAACCCAAATTCAATCGTTCCTATTATCCAGAAAAGCCTTATCGGGTTGCGTCATGCGCCAAAAAACTAGAACTTCAAACAACTCCTAGCAGGATTATCAAATCACAACAAGATATAGTCTTCACTGGTTGCCCCCTGGTAAATTATTCTGTTTTGGACGGTACTGTTTTGCGGTTGCCCATCAGACGATGATAGAAAGGTCCAGGTTTATTGCCGCATTCATGGTAACCATTATCGGGCATGTAGTCAGTGCCACAACCGGATTTCACATCCATTGTTCCGCCTTGATTGTCCTGAAATTTCAAAATGAAAAATATCATGAATATTATCCATGCATCACACATTTAAAACAGTCGGCCAGGATTATTTTAGACCCGATTAAGGTAGATCGAATCCAAAAGGGCCAGCCCGGTCGATGTTTTGAAAACATTCTTTCTGATGGAAAGGATCTGGTCACCGGTCATTTTTCCTTCGTCGAAATTCACCAAGAAATCGGCTTCTAGGAGGATCTGGTAGTCGACATTGTCAACCTTTGTGAAAGTATGATGATGACCCACCAGGAAGCTGACCCGGTCGCAGACCGCACTGTTGTAGCCAAGCCCGTCAAGAAAATCGTAGGCCAGCTTTTCACCTTCTATTTCCTGATATTTGCCGTTGGTGTTTCCGTACTTTTCCCGGCACAAAGGACAGGCAATGTCGTGGACAATCGCCGCCAATTCCACATAGAGCTGCAACTCAGTGGCCAGACATTCTTTTTGTCCGATCAGCCGCGCGAAGCTGTGGACCTTGAGAAAATGACTGATGTCATGGGTGTTTCCTTTTGAATATTCAATCATCCTGATTATTGTATCGTTGATCTCCATACCTATACTCCTTATTTGACTTATTATAACCCAAATGTCGAAGACATGCCAAACATGATAATGTCATATTTCGCAATGGAAACGGTTACATTTTGGATATCGGTAGCCGTTGTTTCATGTTACAATTATGTTACTTTATGTGAGGAGGAAGTATTTCAATGAAAAAATCAAGATTGATTTTATCAAGTTTTTTGGCACTGGGCTTGGTCGCCTGCTCCAGTGGTGACACCGGGAGCGACACCATCGCAGGAACTTACAGTTACCAGGTAACCGGATATGACTGGGGTGCCGGGGTGAACAAAGCCGTCCTGGCACTGGACCACAAGTTGACCCAGATTGACGCGCAGGATCTAAACGTTGTCGAAACCAAACAGGTGACCGATTGGTCGGATTCGACATTTCCGGTTAACGTGGTCGACATCGACCGGACAATCACCGATGTCTATCTTTGCGACGCCGATGGAAACAAGGTCGAAGGCGACAGCAAATATGTGGCAGTGGAAATGTACGTCAGCCCCAATGACGGCTCACCGCTTCTTTACTCGATGGCGACATCACGCAACACCTGGTCTGATCCATACACGCTGGCTTTCACTTTAAGCGAAGGGGCTACTGTCGATTCGTTGGGAACAACAGTTACGGCATTCACCGTGGAGGGCGCAGCGACAACTTACACAACATCGGCCAGCATGTTTGAAGAAGGTTCTTATGAAACAGAATCAGGTCAGACTTATGGCTACGTTACTTACGAACCGACTGAAAAATCAGATACCCTGTTTGTCTGGCTTCATGGTGGCGGAGAAGGTGCCATCGAAGGTTCCGATGTCTATATCCCTGTGCTCGCAAACAAGGTGACCGCTCTGGCAGGCGAAGAATTCCAGACCGCCATCGGAGGAGCTGCAATCCTTGCTCCCCAATCGCCTACTTTCTGGATGGACAGCGGCGATGGCACTTGGACCGGTGACAACAAGACAATGTACACTGAAAGCCTGATGCAGCTCATCGACAACTACAAAACCGAATACGGTGCTACCAAAGTTGTCGTAGCCGGATGTTCGAACGGCGGATTCATGACTCTTGACCTTATGATGAATTACCCGGATTACTTCACTGCCGGAGTTCCTATCTGTGAGGGAAAACTTGACGCAGCTGTGACCGATGAACAGATTGCTGCCTTGAAAGATCAGGCAATGTTCTTCATCTACGCGGAAAACGACACAACTTTGGACCCTAGTATTTATTCTGAGCCGACAATCGCAAGATTGAAAGAAGCCGGAGCGACCAACCTGATGGTGGCATCACCGGATACGGTTATCGACACTTCAGGTACATACAAAGACGCCGATGGCAATCCTTATTCCTACGCGGGTCACTGGTCTTGGATCTACTTCGACAACAACGAAGCTTTCGACGACACAACCGGAAAAGACTCATGGTCTTGGATCGCTGACCAATTGAACAAATAATCTTTCCTTTTGAATCCTATTCCTTTATCTTCTATTCCATACCAATAACCTATAATCCAATTTGAAAAAGATGGCTCCGGCCATCTTTTTTCCTTCCCGATCACAACGATTGGGTTTTTTCATATAATCGTTCGATCTCGCTATCCGGGATAAAGCGGGTCAAAGTAAAGGCGATGGCCACGATTCCTGGAATGTCCACCAGCAAGCGGACCAGGGCGAATTTCAATCCCAACGCCGACATCTCGAACAGAAGCAGAGGAATCTTGGTCGTCGACCATGCCCCCACAAATATCAGCACATTGGAAAACTTGACGCCCTTTTTCATGAACACCGCCGCAACAGGAAACGCCCCGTACAACGGTCCGGCCGCTACCGAACCGACAACAAAGGAAAGAACGATACCCTTGATACCTGAACCCGGTCCCATGTAGCGAGCCATTGTTTCCTTGGACACCCAGACATCAAGCAAGCCAAGCAGGATAAATACCGGCGGGATGATCAAAAGCATCTCCTTGAGGGAATAGACAGTCACCCCCACCGCTTTTGCGCCCAGCTCCCGGTTGATCAGGTAAAGACCAATCATCAAAACCAGTGAGCCCAATACAAAACGATATCTTTTCAACATATTCATTATTTACACCACCAATCCGATAATCAAAGCCACAACAAAAGAAAACAGGAATGCCAACAGGTTGCGGGCAAAGGTAAGCCGTTTGCCAAAATATTTGATTTCCACCGGGATGGTGATTACCCCGACCATCATCAGCGCCGAAACGAAGGCCCCGATCTGCATGTATCCCGCCCCGTTTTCCAGAAGCATGGCAGCCATGGGAAAGGCGACGAAACCGGGAATCAGCGTAACCGCCCCGGCCAGGACGGCGATGACCACACCAATCCAACCAGATGATGCCCCTATAAGGCTCGAGATCGCCTTGCTGTCAAACAGCGACAGCAGGATTCCAACCATGACGATCACCCCGAGAAACTGGGGCAGGATATTCTCGAACGAGCGCCATGATTTTTTCAAAGCCATTATTGTCCTATTCTTATCCTTGAAAACGGACAAAGCCAAAAGCCCGAAGGCTGTTCCATATAGAAATACATTCACACCAAATCCTCCTTAAGCAATATCGGGTATATATTATTGACTTAAGTCGATAATGTCAATATATATGCACCAAAAAATCACAGGTTGCCCCGTGATTTATTCCAGATCTTCGATTTCTTCCTCGACTTCTTCGCGGCCCTCTTGATAGAAAGCTTCTTCATCAGGTTCGAGCTCCCTCAACAACCGCAAAAATTCACCGGCATGGACCCGCTCTTCATCGGCGATGTCCTCAAGAACCGCAATCGCCAGCTTGTTGTCGATTGATTCGGCCAACTGCATATACATCTGGATCGCTTCGTATTCGGCCGCGACCATGAACCGGATGGCTCTGATCAACTCGGCATCACTCAGTTTCCGGTCATTGGCCAGTCCGGAAAATGGGCTTGCAAACTCAGGCATTCAAATCACCTCCACTATCATGCCTATCTACATAAACATTCTACCATTTTTTGAAAGCGCTAACAAGTATTTAGAATTTGTTTGACATATGTTCATAATGATTTTACAATTTTATTATAAACAGACAGGAGGCCTAAACATGGACATCATCAGCGTTTCCAATTTGAGCAAGCAATTTGGCGACTTCAAAGCCGTAGACAACATAAGCTTTACCGTTAAAAAAGGGGAAATATTCGGATTCCTCGGTCCCAACGGCGCCGGCAAGACCACGACAATAAATATGTTGATCGGTTTGATGAAACCCGGCACCGGAGCCATCAAAATCGCCGGTTATTGCGGCATTCGAAAAATCAAAAAAATCCAGGAGATAATCGGGGTTGTCCCGGACGAAAGCAATCTCTATGATGATCTTTCCGGTTACGAAAACCTGGTTTTTGTCGCCTCATTATACGGTCTTGATAAAAAAAACAGCCACGAAAAGGCCATCAGCCTGCTGGCAACATTCGATCTGCTGGAAGCCAAAGACCGCCTTTTCAAAGCATACTCCAAAGGTATGAAAAGGAAACTGACAATGGCGGCAGGAATCATTCATGATCCTGAAATCTTGTTTTTAGATGAGCCGACTACCGGCATTGACGTCATGAGCGCCCGGAAAATCCGCGAGATGATCAAGGATTTGAACCGACAAGGAACAACAATTTTTTTGACGACCCATTACATCGAAGATGCGCAACGGCTTTGTGATCGCATCGGGTTCATAGTTGCCGGCAAAATAGTCGCGATCGACAGACTTGATTCATTAATGGCCCAACCCCCCGGTGAAAACATCATGGAAATAACCAGTGAGTCCGATTTGGCGGTTGCCGCCACTAAAATCCCGATGATATTTCCAGGCATGGAAATTGTCCAAGCCGGCCATAAATCAATCCGCATAAAGGCACCCTTTGAAATTGAACTGTTGCCATTGCTGGAATATTTCGCAGTTCAAGGGCACAAAATAAAAGAAGCCCGGCTTGTGGCCAGGACTCTTGAAGATGTCTTCGTTCAGATAACCGGCACTGCCTTGTCAAATCCATCTAACAACCAGGGAGGGAAACGCAAATGAAGAAGATGTCCGCCTATTTGAGTATCTTGAAAAAGGATATGAAAAACTATTATCTCAAACCACCGAACCTTAGCTGGGGCATCATTTTCCCAATATCATGGAGCCTGATGTTCTTCCTGCGGTCAACCAGCGCCCTGGATTATCGGGAGATACTGCCGGGAATCATGGCCCTTTCAATCCTGTTTGGAACCACCTCGATGCTTGCAGTCACGATAACCTTCGAAAGGAAAAGCCGCTCCTTTGACCGGCTTTTGATTGCACCAATTTCCCTGAACCTCTTGATGTTTGCCAAAACTACCGGTGCCATTCTTTTTGGGGTGGTCAATGCATTTGTCCCAGTTGTCCTGGCATCGTTTATCTCGAGCCTGGATGGGATAAACTGGCTACTTGTTTTCGGGGGCGTACTGTTAATCGCCATAACCTCAGCCTTCTTGGGCCTGGCCATTGCCGTATCCGTCAGCGAAGTTTTTGAAGCGCAGACTTTTTCCAATTTTTTCCGTTTTCCGATGATGTTCCTGTGCGGTCTTTTCATACCGATTTCCACTCTTCCCTCGCTGCTCTGGCCCTTGTCGTACATGCTGCCCCTGACTTATGGCGTGGATATCCTCAAAGCCGCCATCAACAGCGACAATCATCTTAATGTGTTTTTTTGCGTCGCTGTCCTGGTAGTTTTCGCCTGGCTGCTATTTGCCATCAGCACATCAAATATCAAGAAAAAGTGGATCCGTTAGAGGATGCGCTTTTCCCTGCAACGGTTCTAGTCATTTTGAATCATCCCGGACACGGTGGCTGTCGAAGCTTGTTTAAGTCCGGTGCCAAAACAACCGCAAGCATAATTGCGGGCCCTACTTTTTCTTGAAAGTGATATAGCGATAGTCGTTGTGATAGACGACCTCCAACCCCGACTTTGCCCCAAGAAATGCGAATGCCTTGGGACTAAACAAAGAGATATGGGTCCTGTCGCGGATATAGTGCCAGTCGAGAAAATCAGCTTCGTTGTCGGGATGGAACAGGGTCATCAGCGCCAGAAGGCTGTCCTGTTTCATCAAACCGGCAAGCAGGTCGAAATATTCCTGGGGATTTTCGAGATGTTCGATGACTTCGGTGCAGGTTACAAGGTCATATTTTTTCCCCAGGTAAACCTTTTCCGGGGCGTAGTTGAGGTCGTAAATTTCCATCTCGATGCCGTAGTCGCGCTCAAGGATGGTTGCCAGGACCGGGCTTGGTCCGCTGCCAAAATCAAATCCGGTCTTGAAATTCCTGCCGGTTGCGACAATCGCCTCATCGATGAACTTCTTGAAATAGGCGACATAGCGGGGATCGTCAATTGAGTTATTATGGTTGTTGTAGATTTTCAACTCCTCATCGCGGGTCACATAATCCTGGGGATCCTTGAAAATGAAATCACACTGTTCGCACCAGTGAAAAGTCCCGAACTTTTCGTGGCGGATCACCCGGGTATTGCCTCCGCATATTTTGCACTTTTCCATCGCCTTCTCCTTTTATCTGCATTGCTTTTAGTCACATTTTGAATGATCTTTGCTTAAGCATTATAACACATCAGAACCGATTAGCCAAAACCGGGAAGTAAAAAACCGCCCATATTCAGGCGGGTGAAGCTATATCAGGAATGATTGCATCAGGTTGAAAAGGTAACCTACCACAATTATTCCGAATGTGCAGATTGCGATAAATGTCCCAAGCAAACGGGGCTTGATCGCCTTTTTGAGCATGACCAGCGAAGGCAAAGACAAAGTTGTCACAGCCATCATGAAAGCCAGCACGACTCCCAGCTGGGCTCCCTTTGCCAGCAGGGCTTCGGCCACCGGAATCGTCCCGAAAATGTCGGCGTATACCGGTACCCCCAGCACCGTGGCCATGATCACCCCGAACGGGTTCTTGTTGCCAAGCACCGCGGTGATCCATCCGGTCGGGATCCAGTTGTGGATGAGTGCTCCAATTCCGACCCCGACAATGATGTAAGGGAACACTTTTTTGAAAGTCTCCCCAACCTGTTCTCGGGCATAATCGATACGCTGCTTGACATCCATGCTCGCAGCCTCAACCTCATTCATCTTCGCCGATTTGATGAAGTCCTCGACATAATCGTCCATTTTCATCTTCTCGATCAAAGTTCCGCCAATAACCGCGATGACCAGGCCGACCACCACATAAACCAGGGCAACCTTGTAGCCAAAGATGCTCATAAGCAGGATCAGCGAACCCAAGTCGACCATCGGCGAGGAGATCAAAAACGAGAATGTCACCCCCAAAGGCAATCCGGAGCTGGTGAAGCCAATAAAAAGGGGAATCGACGAGCAGGAACAAAACGGGGTTACCGTCCCGAGCAAGGCCGCCATGATATTGGCCCTGAGGCCCGAAAACCGTCCCATGATCTTCTTGCTTTTCTCTGGTGGAAAATAGCTTTGGATATATGAGATGACGAAAATCAGGGTGCAAAGCAAAATGACAATCTTGATCACGTCGTAGAGGAAAAACTGGATACTTCCACCAATACGCGTGGTGATATCGATATTCAACCTCCCCAACAAATCGCCGATAAGCGAGTTGAGCCATTTCATCGCCAATATTTCATTTTGTATGAACAACCATATGTTTTCCATAAATTACCTCCAAATTCGATGCCTTAGGCTTCTTGTACTTGAAGTATAATCGATATATCGATGGATGTCAATATGAAATCAGCTGTTTACCAGCCGAATGCCCGCCAGGATCAACACGACACCTGCAATCGCGACTAGACCGAGCATTTCTTGCAAGAACAGGTAGCTCGAGACCAGACCGACAACCGGAACGAGGAGCAAAGCTGTCGAAGCCTTCGATGCGGGTATTTTCGTCAGGATGTTGCTCCAGAGCACAAAGGCGAAAGCGGAGGCAACCACTCCCGAGAACAACAGGTACCCCACGGCTGCAACGTTTGCAGTCACTTTGATATTCTCAAAACCAAAGGCATAGCCAAACAGGATCACGGTTCCAATGATCATCTGCCAGGAAGTGAACTGGATCTTGTTGCAATCCTGAAGTTTTGTCTTTATGATCAGATTGGCGATGGCCCAGGAAACCGCCGATGACAACCCAAGAACAACATAGGAAAAGTCGCCCGCGAAACCGGTGATGTTCAACGCCAGACCCAGACCGATCATCCCCAGGACGATACCGCAAAACTTCAAAGGTGTGAGTCGTTCTCCCGGGATGAAGAAATGGGCCAGGATCGAGAAAAACAGCGGCATCGAATACGTCAGCACCGAAACCAATCCGGCGTTGAGGTATTTCAAGGAAACCTGGATGGCCAGATTGAAATATGCGGTCTGGAATATCCCTACCAGGACAAACCACTTGACCTTCGACTTTTCGACCCGGGGCACCTTGGCAAACAGACCCACGCCAAAGAGCACCATCGAACCGACCAAAAAACGCAAGGCGGCGAACATGACCGGGGAGAATAAACCATTCGCCTGTTTCATTATGACAAAATTGAATCCCCAGATCAGACATAACAATACCAGCAGGAAATTCATGGCACTAACCGTTGGAAAGGTCAGCCCCGTTGGTGGCGATCACTTTCTTATACCATTCAAAGCTTTTCTTTTTGCGTCTTTGATAAGTGCCGTTGTTCAGGTCATCAAGATCCACATGGATGAATCCGTAGCGTTTGGTCATCTGTGATGTCGAAGCGGATACGATATCGATGCAACCCCATGAAGTGTAACCCATGCACTCGACCCCCTGCTCAATTGCCAGGGCGATCTGTTCGAAATGGGTTTTGAAGTATTCGATCCGGTAATCATCCAGGATTGTCCCATCTGACTCAACTTTGTCGTAAGCCCCGATTCCGTTTTCCACAATCCACAATGGCAGACCATAACGGTCATACAGGTCGATCATAGCCACCCGAAGACCCTTGGGATCAACCTGCCAGCCCCATTCACTGATCGGAAGATAGGGGTTTTTAACTCCGGTCACCAGATTGCCTCCGACCTTTTCCCTTTGGTTGGCGTTGACGCTTTGGACCATCGACATATAGTAGCTAAACGAGAGGAAGTCGACTGTGTAGCTTTTGAGAATTGCCTCGTCGCCTTCGGCCATCTCGATATCCATATTGTTGTTTTTGAGATAAATGAGAACATGTTTCGGGTATTTGCCCAGAATCTGGACATCGCTGTAGAAGAAGTTGTTGCGGTTGTCGGCCTGCGCCAGCAGGATGTCGTCTGGATTGCAGGTTTCCGGGTATGTCAAAGTCTTGGTGATCATGCACCCCACTTGCGATCCGGGAATGATCTCATGAGCGTATTTGGTCGCCAGGGCACTGGCTACGAACTGGTGGTGCAATGCCTGATAGATGACTTTTTCCGCTTCCTTTTTGCTTGAGTATTTTTCCTCGACAATCCCCATCGTGGTGAAGCTGTGGCGAAATACCGAGTCGATCTCATTGAATGTCAGCCAGTATTTAACCAGGTGCGAGTAGCGCTTGAAGCACACTTTGGCGTATCTGACAAAAAAACCGATCAGCTCGCGCGACGCCCAACCGTCATATTTGTCTACCAGGTGCAGTGGCATCTCATAGTGCGACAATGTCACCAGCGGCTCGATATTGCTGTCTTTTAGCTCCTTGAACAGGCCATCATAGAACTTCAGGCCAGCCTCGTTGGGCTCGAGCTCGTCCCCGTTAGGGAATATTCTCGCCCAGGCAATCGAAACTCGCAGGGTCTTGAAGCCCATTTCCTTGAACAGGGCAATATCCTATAGCGATAGGTAAGATTTTGATGTCATCTCCATCTTTTCCCCCGCTCCACACCGTGCATGCGACTTTCACCGCACACGGCGTTCCATCTAATTCTCTTTTAATCAATTTCAGTTA
>JAQVDW010000036.1 GCA_028698185.1 Erysipelotrichaceae bacterium
ATCCAGACTTATTCGCAGTCGGTCAAGGACGATATCTATCCTTACGGTTCCAAAGAGGCTTCGATGGATGTCATCATTGACAACGCCGACCGTCTTGAACGCAAGGTCCAGTCATTGCTCCATCTCAACCGGCTCGATTATCTTTGCGAGTCCAACAGCCAGGAAACCGTGGCGATGGGCGAATTGATAAATGAGATCGCAATCCAATTCCGGTTCATGCATCCGAATATCGAGTTCGAGCTAAGTATCGAAGATGCCACGTTTGTGGGAGACATCGAGGCTTGGCGGATCGCAATCGAGAACATCCTGGCCAACGGCTGCCGCTACGTGAAAAACCGATTTGTCATCACCTTGACCCAGGATACCCTGACAATATACAATGACGGGGAACATTTCGACGAGGCGATAGTGACCTCGATGTTCAATCCCTATGAAAAAGGCAACAAGGGCCAATTCGGTCTAGGCCTTTCGATTGTGAAGAAGACCTGCGACATCTACGGTTACAGCCTGTCAGCGAAGAATGAGGAACTCGGAGTAAGTTTCATAATTTCCAAAAAATAAACCCGTTTAACGGGTTTTTGTTTTTTTAGGATGATTAATCCGTTATAATTGGTTTAGAACAGCTAAGGGGGCATTATTATGCGCAAAACAGCAATCATACTGATAGTCGCCTTGACGATAAGCGGCTGCAGTTTTTTTAACCGGGACGTCAGCTATCCTGACGTGTTCACCCAGGATGGTGGCATGCACTGGTATTATCGGCAGCTTGACGCCAATCAGCAGATCGACTATCAGAACATCTACAACTGCCTGGCAGCCTACGGGAGCCATGTCGCCATCCAGGCAACCAATGTGAGTGAGCTTCAGGTGGTCGTCGATGCGGTGGTCTTCGACAACCCGGAGATATTCTATATGGCCAACTGCACCTTGAACCAGCAGGGCAAGAGCTACTATTTCGAACCGCAGTACCTTTTTGATCGGGATGAGGTGGAAGACTACCGGGACCAGCTCCAGGCAAAGGCCCAGTCCGTGACAGAGGATATCGCAGGGGAAGACGAGTATGACCAGATTGTCTATCTCTATGAGTATGTCATCAACCATAACGAATATGTCACAAACGCCGACTACAACCAGACCGTGGTCTCATCGATGATCTATGGGAAGACCGTATGTGCCGGTTATGCCTCGATGTTCCAGTATCTAAGCGATTATATCGGACTAGATGTCGGTTCCATGGTGGGGATCTCGATCGAGACCAGTAGCAATCCCAGCCAATACCACCAATGGAATGTGGTCGAATATGAGGGCGACTACTACTATCTCGACCCCACCTGGGGTGATGCTATTGACGGTTTGCTTTATGACTATTGCATGTATTCCAGCGACATCATGACAAACCTTTACGAGCCAACCGGGGAAGTGTATCCGACTGGTAACCTGGCCAACACCTATTACCAAAGAAACGATCAATACATCGATGATTATTCCCTGGCCCAAGTAGAAGCCATCATCAAGAACAGCCCGGGGCGCTCGTGTTCCATCCAGTTCAGTGATGATTCCTACAACCTGGCCAAAAGAAGGTTGATATCCCAACAGGAAATATTCACTGCCTTGCAAAATACCGGCTACCTATCGAACAACATTGATTACCTGACCAATGACATAACCAAAACGATATATGTCGAGTACTAAAACAACCTTACCTTTGCCTAAGTAGCGTGATCACAATGATTCACGTGTAGACAAACGGTAAGGTTTTTGCATTATTTGAGATTGAGATTCTTTACGCTCGCCCGAGTCACAATCGAAGTGGCAACCAAAATTTTCTGGATATTGTTGTCGCTACTGCTAATTTTGGATACCAATCGCCCGACCGCAGTTTTGCCAAGATAGCGCTTGTCGACATTGACGGTAGTCAATGCCGGTGTCAGCATTTCACTAAATGGCAAATTGTCAAAACCACAAATGGATATGTCAAGCTTGAGTTCCCGCAATGCCTTCAGGGCGCCGAAGGCGATATTGTCATTAACCGCATAAAAAGCCGATGGAAGCGTTGATGCGGGAAATTCCTTCAGGAATGACTCAAGGTAGCTTAGCATGTCCCTATAGGATCCCTCGGGATTGGGATCGACCAAAGCCTCGTTTTCTGGCAAGAAGTCAAGGTTGTAGTCATAGAGGGCTTGGAGATAGCCAAGTCGACGCTCCTTGAAGTTGTTTATCTGGTAAGCGGAATTTATTATCCCTATTTTTTTATGACCGTTGATGATCAAGTGTTCAACAATCTGGTAGGTGCCATCGACGTTGTTTATGGCAATATAGTCGAAGTCCGGATTCTTGAATGCGGCGTCAAGGACAACAAGGGGGATGCATATTTTTTTGAACATGCGCAGGTCGACAGCATCCAATTCCGTCGCAAGAAGTAGGATACCGCTGGTCTGATTGACTTTCAGCAGTTGCATAATGTCGGTATCCTCAAAATCGTTCGATTCGAAATGGTTGATTGCCAGCTCGTAGCCGTTGGCACTGCACTCGGTTTCGATGCCGCGGATCAGCTCAGAGAAAAATGGTGTATCGCCGATGACATTGGCCTTGTTGTTGATGATGACAAGTCGGATCAGCTTTTTGTCATCCTTGGTCGAATGGAAATAACCCATCTCCCTGGCAATCTGCAAAATTTGATCCCGTTTCTCTTCGCTGATTCCTTTTTTATTATTGAGGGCATTCGATACAGTCCCGTCGGAAACCCCGGCCTTTAAAGCGATATCATGTATTTTTATCTTCATGGCATTCTCCTCAGTACTAAAATCATAATTAAATAATAATTGAAAGGCTAAGAAAAGGCAAACATATTAAATAAATAATGTCTAATTAATTATTGTTTTGTCTGAGTAAATATCATAATAATTAACAACTAATCAAATACTATGGTCCAATAGATGACGATAAAAATTTAGTTATAATTTAGCGATTTAGTAAATTATTTTAGTTGATGTTATTGACATTGAAGTATGGATATTATAATATGAAAAGGCGGTAACCGTTTTCAGAAGGTGTAGCTAGCCTGATGATTTTTGTATTTGAGAGAAAACTATTGTAAAGTATTGTGCACGATATTTAACAAAGACCGGCAATTTTTCAAAACTGAGAAGTGAATTTATTTTGGAGGGAAAGAAGTGAAAAGGATATTGGCACCAGTTATGGCAGGAGCGCTTTTTCTTAGTGGATGCGCTGCGTCGGATACTAACACAGATTCAACTAAAGAGATAGCTCGGACAGTAATCACAACCGATGGAGAAGTCGACGACATGAACTCTGTAATCCGAGCGTTGTTATATGCAAACGATATGGACATCGAAGGAATTGTGCTGACGAGCTCGATGTATCACTATGCCGGAAACGAGTCTAAAGGTGTTGAACCATTCAGATGGACGGGAACACAGTGGATTTATGATTTCCTGGATGACTACGAAGCGGTATACGATAATTTGAAATCTCACGATTCGAATTATCCGGAACCTGACTATCTAAGGTCGGTAACTAAGATTGGAAATATATCTAATAAAGGTGAAATGGATGAAGTCACTGAAGGATCGGAATTTCTAAAAGAACTTTTCCTTGATAATAATTCAGAACCTCTTTATGTTCAAACTTGGGGTGGGACAAATACAACAGCCCGAGCTTTGAAATCAATAGAAGCGGAATACAAGGATTCAAGTGAATGGGAAACTATCCAGCAAAAAATATATGACAAGCTGGTTCTTTATATCATCTTGGATCAGGATGAGAGTTATGGTGAATACATCGCCACAAACTGGCCTGAAATCAAGGTTGTCAACGATCGCAGCAATTTCTGGCATTTCGCATATGCTTGGCAATTCCACAGCGATGAATTGAACGACAAATTAAAAGCTGACTGGACTTATGAAAATCTTGTGAAGGATAAAGGTCCATTGATGGAAAACTATGCCTTGATGGGCGACGGCCGAATTCTCGATGGGGAGCTTGCAGAAGAACAGCGTGGGAGCGATGCTTACCTGGCGAACAATCCGAACTATCAAAAATATGATTTCATTTCAGAAGGAGATTCACCATCATTCTTGTATTTGATTGACAATGGATTAAGAAGCCTTGAAAATCCTAGCTACGGTGGCTGGGGTGGCCGCTTCGGAATTGCTTCAAACCAACTGTACGTAAATAACGTACTGGATTATGATGTTTATACAAATCAATACGAAGCTCAATACAGTTTGACAAGATGGTTTGATGACATCCAGAATGATTTCGCAGCAAGAGTTGAGTGGACGTTGACACCAAATGAAGATGAAGTCAATCATGCTCCGGTTGTTACAGTTGAACAGGGTGTCGATATCAGTGCCAAAGCCGGTGATGAAGTTGTGCTGAGCGCAAATGCAACGGACCTAGACGGTGATGATCTGACATACAAATGGTGGCGCTATTTTGAGGCGGATACGTACCAAGATTTTGCTTCTAGCAAAGAAGATGTTGAAGATGATAGCTTGGGATTATTGTTGAATGTAACTCGTGAACTTGATGAAAATGAAGTTGTGGATTCGATTGAAATTACTAACCCTGAATCAAGTCAGATGTCGTTCTTAGTGCCTGCAGATGCCAAAGCGGGCGATACAATCCATATGGTTATCGAAGGTCAGGATAACGGAAAACATCAATTAAAACACTATCAAAGAGTAGTTATTACCGTTGATTAGTGAAATGAAAAGACAGCCAGGAATCATTGATTCGCTGACTGTTTTTTTATATTATCTGGTAAAACATTATGATAAGTGGCATCGTGATCAGACAGAAGATTACCGAAAGGACATTGATGATGCTTGAATAGGCAGGGTCTTTGTCGAAGATCTGGGCAAAGTTGGTGATGGTTGAGGCGGTCGGCGCGCTTGCCGCCAACAATGTGATGATGAAGATTTCATTGCCGTTACTGCCAAGGAAGAAAATATCGGTAACTTTCAACAAAGCCACGGCAAACAACGGGAAAACAATCAATCGGTAGAAGCAAATGACATAAGCGCGTTTGTTTGCAAACACTTCGGAAAGATTCATGTTGGCGATAAGCATCCCGACGATGATCATGCTCAACGGTCCGATCATCGAACCGAAGCTGCTCACAGTCTCGCCAAGGATTGATGGCAAAGTGATTTTACTCATGAACATCGCAAATCCGATCACAATGGCGATCACATTGATGTTGAGGACGATTTTCTTGAATTCGTAGCTGGGACTTTCCATTACCAGGCTTTTGGCATGGGTCCAGAGAAGGATGGTCTGGATCAGCATGTAGCCCGAACTGTAGATGACCCATTGGGTGCCCAAAACCGAACCGACCAATGGGATGATCAGGTTGCCGGAGTTAGCATAGATCATTGCCGCCTTTTCGATTGACTGGAATTCACGGAAATTGTTTAGGAGACGGGCTCCGATGATAAATGCAATCTGGACAACGAGCGCCCCGATTAGTGCGATGAATAATCCGTGAAGCTTCTCGTTGGAAAAGCTGACCTGGTATGAACTCAAAATAGCGCAAGGTGAAGCGACATACAAGACGAACTTCGACATTATCTTGCTGTCTTCGACCTTGAAAAGTTTGGCTTTGACAATGACATAGCCGACTACGACCATAATGAATAATTTTAATATCTGCTGCATCAATAAAAAACTTAATTCCATTGGTTTTCTCCCTGTTTGATATGATACTAAAGATAATAGTACAAATTCAGGGAAAATAACGATATTTTCAAAACTATAAAAGATATTTGTAATGTAGAAGTAATGAAATCGTCATTAAGTTCAGCTTGACCGTAAGTCGAGGCAACGATTCGTGGGTGGTGGCTTTGAATGTTTTCCTAAGCAGAGCACGGTACATTGTAACTGATAAGCAAACCTACACGTCTAGATTTCTTTCGCGATGAAATGCCAGGTGGTTGTTGTGACAATTGTTGTATTTTGAATTGAATCCGTCTATAATTGAAATTGAAATGAGGGATGATCCGATGAAAAAATGCACACTATGCGGCCATATAATGATTGATAATGAAAAAGTATGTAGCCGCTGCGGCTTCAAAATAACGGAGTATTCAGGCGCTGAAGAATCCAAAATTGCCGGTTAAGAGACCAAGGAAGCCAAGCCATTTGATCTTGAAAGCGAAAAAGAGAAAATTGTCAATAAAATTGAGCGGGCGTTGCCAAACGATTACCGCAAATATGATCCGGCAATGAAGTTTTTCCTTGGTTTGTTGTTCGCGCCCGCTTTTTTTATTTTCCTGGTAAATGGAAGTAAAAGGATCAACCAATATCTCAAGTATGTCTTTATTGCCATTATTATTATCGTCTATATCATTGTCCTGGTGGCAGGGTAATGGGTCCTGACTCAATGAGACTGTCCTGAAAAATATTTCCAGGCAAGAAGCAATCCTGCAACAAGATATTAACTTTACTTAGAGGACCGTGGTCGTTTGATTACGGTCCTTTAGTCATTCAATGGAGCGAGTGGCATAGAATGCATAATTTCAAATTATATTCCCTCATATTTAAACTTTCCTTAGATTATTAAGTTTGGTACAAATGTGTTGACATTGGGCAACAATGGGAATAAACTTGTAAAAAGTTTATTTGAGGGGGGATTTTAATGGGAGCAAGAAGCAATGGACTGCTGGGCGCTTTGGCCGCTTATGGTTTATGGGGGATATTGCCGTTGTATTGGAAACTGGTCGATCGGGTCGATGCGTATTCGATTCTGGCCAGCCGGATCATATGGTCTTTCGTCTTTACAATTTTTCTGATTATTGTGATCAGGCAGTTCACAGCTTTCAAGGCGGGGTTGCGCGATTGGAGGCTATTGGCCAAGATTGCGGGCGCTTCAATCCTGGTGGCTTTCAACTGGGGCTTGTACATTAGTGCGGTAAACGCCGACAGGATTGTCGATGCCAGTCTAGGTTATTATATAAATCCCTTGCTGGCGGTAATCCTGGGGGTTGTGGTCTTCAAGGAAAGGCTTAATCGCTGTCAGCTACTGGGCATTTTCCTGGCCGGTGCCGGGGTAGTGTTGAAGACGTTCAACTACGGACAGGTCCCATGGATATCGTTGGGACTGGCTGGCTCGTTTGCAATCTATGGGGCAATCAAGAAAAGCATCAGAATCAATTCCCTGATCTCCCTGACATTGGAGACAGCCTTGTTGAGCCCGGCCGCCTTGTTGTTTCTAGGACTACAGGAATTAGGTGGAAATGGGGCGTATGGCAACTCGTCGCTAGGCATCATTGTTTTATTGGCGGGAGCAGGAATCATCACGGCCCTGCCTTTGCTTTTGTTTGGTTATGCAGCAAAACAGCTGCCACTTTCGCTGTTGGGGCTGACCCAGTATCTTTCGCCGACCATATCTCTTCTTCTGGGGACTCTGGTATACCACGAGGACTTTGGTATGGTCGACCTAACGGCTTTCGCAATCATCTGGGTGGCCTTGGGAATATTCACGTATGGCCAGTTCAAAAAGCCGGTTGAAGCCAAAAGCCAGGATATTGTGGCTGAGTAAGCAATTTTAAGTAACTCTTATCATCCTTTTTGAAACTATTGTTATTTGAGCCAGGGAATGGTAAAATATAGTTAGAAAAAGATTACAAGGAGGTTTTTAATATGTTCGACAATAAGAAAGATGAAAAAAACCGGGTAATTGGCAATCTTGATAAAATGACAGATATTGACGACAAGGTCGATCAAGATCCCGACAAAAGCAAACTGGAAGAAGTTATTGAAAAAGCTCATAAAGATAAACCTAAAAAAGACAAATAATTATGCCGCTTTGACATGATGCCTCCGGTTGTTTTGGCTCCTTGGATTCAGGGAGCTTTTCTTATGTGAAAAATCAGCTCCATTACCAAAGAATCCATCAGGATTGCGTAAAGATTCGGTCATTTTAGAAACCGCCAAGAAACTCCTTTGATCCGGTATTATAGATATCCAGGTAAAAACACAAAAAAATACTAGCTTATAATCGATGTATTTTATCAATCGTTTCCCGGGGTTAATTATACTTAACTTGACTTAACAAAGCCCCCTGGTTATCATGGGGGTGTCTTAGGGAGAGTAAGATGATCTAAGGAAAACCGCACTTGTTTGAATCACAGCTGCATTGATTAAAACAAGGTACACAAACAAATTTTAGGGGAAGCGGCCGGGAAAAGGGTTTCCGGCAAAGAGGGTCGTAGTTTGAAATTAACTCAGAATAATTTATTGACTATAGTCTTATTTGTATTGTTGGTCCTAGTTTTTGTTGAACTGATCGATCACCAGAGCTTTATCGCTTCAAATCAGGGCATGCACCATGAAGTCCAGGCCATCGTTGTCGCAGCGGACAACAGTGAAACCGGGCTTGCAGGTCCCCTGGTTCAAAGAAACCAGTATCTCACGGTGAGAGTTGCAGACGGTGATTTCAAAGGTGTCAGCTTCGACGCCGCCTACCGATGCCTGACACTAGCGGGGTGGGGCAGGGCTTTGGATGTCCAGGACAGCGTGGTTGTCGACTTGAAAGTCGATGATTACGGTGATGTGACAGTGGTCCGGGTAATCAACTAGTCCGATGATAAGCCATTGTTGGTATCCAGCTCAAGATGATCAATGTGTTCCATCGAGGCGACTGTAGAGAAATAGTATCTGACTAAATTACTGACCATAAGACGAAAAGATACAAGGGTGTAAGCAAGGCTGCCATCTTGCTATATTCATGCCAAACAAATGCTTAAACAAAAAAATCCTGGAGAGTGACCAATTGCAAACTTCCATCCATACAAATTTCCGGGACGCAACTATTTTACGATTTAATACCACCATACCTTTATCAATGCAAAAAAGCTGCCGGAGTGATATCACTCTTCGGTAGCTTTTTGCTCTTTATATACAAGCATCTGTTCATAGGAATAGATGCAGCCGCAATAGTTCTGGCGGTAGAGATTGAAGTCGCTGGCAATGGTGCATGATTTCTGATAGCCATTGTCTTTCTTGAAGTCGCTGAACAGCCACTTCGTATTTTTGGTCGCAAGCATCTCGCCGATCTGGTTGATCCACTGGCTGTTCTTGTGCGGTGAAACGCTCAAGGTTGTCGTGTAGTAATCAAAGTTGTTGCGGTTGGCATATTTGTACGCTTTTTCCATCCGCAGCTGGTAACAAAGATAACAGCGTTTTCCGCCTTCCTTGACGTTGCCGTAGACTCCCAACTGGCACATGAAGATTTCCGGTTCGTAGGCGTCACTTACAACATGGATATTCGTATTGTTCTTGTGATTGTAGGCTCCGATGAAATCGAACAGTTCATCCTTGCGGCGGTAATATTCCTCGCTAGGGTAGATGTTGGAGTTTGAGAAATAGATGGTGATCTCGAAACGTTCTTTCAAGCTGTCGATGATGTTGGTTGAGCAAGGTCCGCAGCAGGCATGGAGCAATAGGCTTGGCTTGCTGGATTTGATTTTTTCAAGTTCTTCCAAAAAATTTTGATGATAGTTGATCTTTTCCATCAAATGATGAACATGCTGTCGCCAAAGGAGAAGAAACGGTATTTCTGCTCGATGGCATGATTGTAAGCCTTGAAGATCAGCTCTTTTGAAGCCAGGGCGCTGATAAGCATCAGCAGGGTTGATTTTGGAAGATGAAAATTGGTGATCAGGCTGTCAATGGCCTTGAACTGGTAGCCTGGAAAGATGAAGATGTCTGTCGCTTCGTTGGCTGGGGTGAATTTGCCGTATTTGGCGATGTTCGATTCGAGTACCCGGGTGCTGGTTGTCCCCACGGAGATTATCCGTTGGCCGTTCGCCTTTGCTTCGTTGAGCCTGTCTGCCACTGCCGGGGTCATGATGTAGAATTCGCTGTGCATCTTGTGGTCATCGACATTGTCGACCTTGACCGGCCGGAAAGTCCCCAGGCCGACATGCAGGGTGACATCGAGGATTTCGATGCCCTTTGCCTTTAGCTTCTCATTGATCTCAGGGGTGAAGTGCAATCCGGCGGTAGGCGCCGCTGCCGATCCCGGTTCCTTGGCATATACCGTCTGATAGCGGGATTGGTCTTCAAGCCGCTCCTTGATGTAAGGGGGCAGGGGCATTGTCCCGAGCTGTTCAATGACCTCCAGGAACACGCCCTGATAGACCATCTTGAAGATGCGGATACCTTCGTCCTTGACGGCTACACAAACTGCCTTTAACGAACCGTCGCCAAAAGTGATCTCGGTGTCGAGCTTGACGATCTTGGCGTTGCCGACCAGACATTCCCAAGTGTCTTTTTCTAATTCGGTCAAGAGAAGGACTTCGACATGACCGCCGGTCGCTTCTTTTAGACCGAACAGACGTGCCGGCAGTACCTTTGAGTTGTTGCGCACCAGGATGTCTCCGGGATTGAGATAATCGATGATGTCGTAGAAGTGTTTGTCTTCGATTTTGCCGGTGGCCCGGTCAAGGACCAGCAGTCTTGAAGTGTCGCGCTTTTCAACCGGATGCTGAGCGATGAGCTCTTCTGGCAAGTCGAAATCGAAATCGGATATTTTCATAATTAGAAGGCCCTTTCGTAAACGTCGCGGCCGTACTTGTCAAGGAATTCTTCCTTGAAGTCAAGCAGGCGGTCCTGTTTGATCGCTTCCCGGATATCGTGGGAAAGCTTGATCAGGAAATTCACATTGTGGATTGAAAGCAAAGATTTTCCAAATAACTCATCGCATTTGTGCAAATGGCGCAGGTAAGCTTTGGTATAGTTCCTGCAGGTGTAGCAGTCACAGTTTGGATCCAAGGGAGTGAAATCCTCCTTGAATCTTTCGTTATTGATGTTGAGCCGGCCAACACTAGTCATGACCGCACCGTGGCGGGCAACCCGGGTTGGCAGGACGCAGTCGTACATGTCGACCCCGCGGATGGCAGTTTCAATCAAGTCAATCGGATTTCCTACCCCCATAAGATAGCGGGGTTTGTCTTCTGGCAGCCATTTGATGGCGTCATCAACCATTTTGTACATGATGTCTTTCGGTTCACCGACGCTGGTTCCCCCGATTGAATAGCCTGGGAAGTCCATCGCCACGAGTTCCTTGGCGCAATGTTCGCGCAGGTCGGCATATTCGCCACCCTGGACAATCCCGAACAAGGCCTGGTTATCGGTGTTCTTGTGGGCCTCAAGACCGCGCTTGGCCCATCTCAGGGTCCGCTCAACCGAGTTTTTCATATAGTCGTGAGTGCATGGGAAAGGGGCGCATTCATCGAGAGACATGATGATGTCTGCACCCAGCTTGTTCTGGATGTCGATTGCCTTTTCCGGTGAGAGGAAAAGACTAGAACCGTCGACGATCGATTTGAAGTGGACCCCCTCTTCGGTCAGTTTTCTAGTCTTCCCTAATGAGAAAACCTGGAACCCGCCGCTGTCAGTCAGCATCGGTCCGGGATAATTCATGAATTTATGCAAGCCACCGGCCTTGGCAACCACATCCTCACCGGGACGGAGCCAAAGGTGATACGTGTTGGCCAAAACGACTCCGGCTCCCATTTCGACCAGGCGTTCGGGAGCGATGCCTTTGACTGTGGCTAATGTTCCTACGGGCATAAACATCGGTGTTTCGACATCACCATGGGGAGTATGCAAGATCCCATAGCGTGCGCCACTTTGTTTGCAGATATGTTTTAATTCATATGATATTGCAGCCATAAATACCTCCTAATAAACTTAATTATTATATCTTAAGCAAACCAGAAATACAAGGAAAAATCAAGGTAAATCCAGGTTGGTTCCAGATGTGCCATTTTTTTCAAATAAATTCGATCAATAACTGGAAAATCCTGCCAAAAGTGTTACAATATCAAAAAACAAGGGGGGATTTACTATGGATGATTCATATTTCGATGGGGGACTGTTGCAGCTGATTTGCTGGACGTTGCTGGGAGTGGCGGTAACAATATGCAGTTTTGGGATTTGCCTGCCATGGGCTTACGTGATGATCTTTTCTTGGGAAGCCAAACACACGGTTATCGGTGGCCGCCGGCTTTATTTCGACGGAACGGCGCTGGGGCTGTTTGGCAGCTGGATCAAGTGGTGGTTTTTGACAATAATCACTCTAGGCATATACGGTTTCTGGGTGGGCATCGCCCTGAAGAAATGGAAAGTGGCCCACACCCATTTTCAGTCGTAGCGTTTAAAGGGAGCGGACAGTCGTCCCTTTTTTTGAGTGGCTTGCATAAATCGTGCTTTGCCATTTAATTGCCACAGATTAGTTGTATAATGTACTTAGAAAGATGGAGGTGAGTGGAATGAAATCCAGCACAATCAGAAATATTGGAGCCTTGTTTTTGGTTGGTACGATGTTGTTTGGATGTGCGGTAGATAACAGCGACACTACCGACGATAACAACACCACCGACAACGGTGATGGCGGCGATACCACTGAAAATAGTGACAATAGTGGCGGCACAAGCGATAGCCAGACACTTTATGGTGCAACAGCGGTGAGCGAGAACACCGAGTATACCGTTGAACAGATGTTGACGTTCGCCATTCAAGATGAATACCTGGCCCATGAGGAATATACCCAAATCATCGCGACCTTCGGTGAGGTGAATCCTTTTGCGAACATTGTCAAAGCCGAGGAGAACCACATCGATGCTTTGACCCGGATGTTCGAAACATACAATTATGAAGTTCCGGCGGATCTTGCCAAGAGCTATGTCGTACTTCCAGGCACATTGCTGGCCGCCTATCAAGCCGGCGTCGATGCGGAGAACAACAATATTGGAATGTATGAATTGTTCCTGACCAAGGAATTGCCTGATGATGTCCGCACGGTCTTTGAAGCGCTCAGGAGCGCATCGAATAACCATCTCGAAGCCTTCAATCTCCAGGTATCCAAATACAACACCTAGAAATATCTGGTAACAACGATAAACCACGCAATCGCCGCCGTGGTTTTTTCGCGTCTGGCCCCGGGCCGGAATTCATCGCCTACCAGTGAAGAAATGCTTGACACTAATTGGTTATTTTGTATAATAAAGCTAATTGTGAAATGTATGAATTCGGTCGTCAATGAGGTTGTTATGATATCAGGTCCGCTGCAGGCATATTTTAGTTCTTTGAGTGCTTTATTGTTGTTTTTGGTTATTGTTGTCAAATGTGATTTGTTGCAAAAAAGGACGCGCCAACTGTTCCTGATTGAAGCGGTTGTTTTGCTTATCCTTATCGCTTCAAGCTGGGGCAATTACGCCATCATCCACCAGTTCGATCCGGGCGATTATGTCCTGGTGAAGGAGATTCTTTTTTCGATCCAGTTCGTGCTATGTCCGGTGTCGCCATTGATGATTGTCCTTATATTCATGGATTATCCTAGCACCAAGTATGAAAAGCTGCTGTTTTTGCCGTTGATGGCTAATATTGTCATGGCGGTCGGCAGTATCTTCTATGACTGGGTTTTCTCTGTTGATCAATCCGGAACATACCACCGGGGACCGTGGTTTTGGATCACGTTTGCGGTCGCGTTTTTCTACATGCTTTCGATGCTCCATTTCTCATACCGTCAGAAGAACCGGTTGAACAAGCATGTCGAGACAGTACTGCTTTCGGGCATACTGCTCCTGATTGCCGCAGCGACCATGATCGAAATATTCTTCCGGGTCAGTTTCCTGATTTGGAGCACTACAGTTGTGACTGTGATCATCTATTACCTGTTCTTGACGGTCCAAATAATACTCTACGATCCTTTGACGGGTTGCTACAGCCGGATTGCCTATAGCAAGAAGTTGGGTCTGATCGATTCCTTGCGCGATTGCACCCTGGCGATGGTCGATGTCAATGACTTAAAAAGAATCAACGACCAGTTCGGCCATGAACAAGGTGATAAGGCTATCTGTGATGTGGTAAATGCGATAATGAGATTCAAGAGTTCGGATATGGACCTGTACCGGTTTGGGGGCGACGAGTTTGTCCTGTTGTCTTCGAAGTGTCGTGTCGAGAAGATGACAAAGGTATTAAAGCAGGCTCAGGGGTACCTGAAAGAAAGCGAACCCGGTTATGTATCCTTCGCATACGGTGTGACTATCTACAATAAAAGGAACGACATCCACGAAGCCATCGCCCAGGCAGATGAGATGATGTACCTGGCCAAGCAGTGTGAAAAGGGGTGTATCCCGAGTCTGGATTGATTGACGATGATATCTATTTGTGGTAATCTTATGGAAGTGAATAAGAAGGTGAAAACATGGAACTAGTTTTGGTTAGCGGGCAGTATCAAAAGTTGATTGAGAATCTTGAACAATTCCAGCATGATCAGATTCGAATCGAAATAACAAAGGTGAAATCGCCATATGTTTATTTCAAGGTTACCAGCGATATTGGCAAATCCGAGGTTATATCCAATATTTCCCGGGCAATAAGAAGCGACAAAAACACAACAGGATTCGATTTCCAGATTTATGGATTTTATAGGGGCAAGATTGACTTTTTGACCTACATGACGGATCAAAGTAAACAGCAGTACGATTACTACAAAAACAAATAATAATTATTCGATGTCATGATGATCTCATGGCATTTTTGTTTGCCTGAAAATCAGGCAGAGCTTCGGTAAAAAGAGCCTGTTGGAAAAAGGACATTTCACTGCTATAATAGAGGCGAAAGCGAGGCAAATTATGAAATATTCATGTGATGTATTTAAGGCATGTGGCAGCTGCCAATATATGGGAATCGATTATCAGGAACAATTGAAAAAGAAAACTGACTACGTGAAAAAACTGTTAAAAGATGCTCGTCTTACCAATATCGAGGTGGCTCCCTGTCATCCTTCGAAAAATGAGATAGGATACCGCAACAAAGTGATTGTTGCCTTCGACAACAATTACAATTATGGCCTCTATGAAGAAGGCAGTCACAGGATTGTACCTTATCAAAGATGCCTGATTCATGATGAGGTTTCTGACAAGATTATCAAGTATTTACAAGGAATGTTCAAGAAGTACCGGGTTAGCATCTATGACAAGAAGAGAAGAAGGGGGCTGTTGCGCCATGTACTGATCCGCAGAGCTGTGGCAACAAACGAAACCATGGTGGTCATCGTATCCAATGAAGACGAGTTCAAAGGTTCGAAGAACCTCTGCCAGGGACTGATCAAGGCTTTTCCAAGCGTGAAGACGGTCGTTCTCAATATCAACAAACGCGACACCTCGATTGTCCTAGGCGACAAGGAAAAAGTTCTCTATGGCAAAGGCTTTATCGTCGACAAGCTGTCAGGACTGTCATTCAAGATTTCCTCAAAATCGTTCTACCAGATAAACCACGATCAGTGTGAAGAACTATACTCCTTTGGTTTGGGATTATTGAGTGCTGATTCTAATACGGTTTTGTTGGATACATACAGCGGGATTGGAACAATAGGTATGATCGCATCCAATAAAGTCAAGGAAGTCATCAGTGTTGAACTCAACCGTGATGCCTACCAGGACGGAATCAATAACGCCAAGGCCAACAAGATCAATAACATCCGCTTCTACAATGATGATGCAACGAAGTTTATGGTAAAACAGGCACAAATGAGCAATAAGGTTGATATCGTCATCATGGATCCCCCAAGAGCTGGATCGACCCCGGAATTCATCCAGTCGGTGGGCAAGTTGCAGCCCAGAGAGGTACTCTACATCTCCTGCGATCCCAAAACTCAGGTAAGAGACATCCTGGAATTCCAGAAATACGGCTATTACACTAAAATCATTTACCCATTTGACATGTTTCCGCAAACTGAGCA
>JAQVDW010000054.1 GCA_028698185.1 Erysipelotrichaceae bacterium
GCAAAATTTCACCATTATCGTATCGTCTTTTGGCTTCTGTGACCGAAATGCTCTCCAATCTTGCAGTTTCCAGACCGCTTGTTGCATAAGCGCCCATGCCACCTTTAAGATAGCCGGCAACATTGTCAAGGCCGACACTGTACAGTGCCTTGAGCACCGCAGGCAAGTCAACCATATCATCTAGCACCAGAAGTAGTGGCTTATCCGGTGGTAAAACCCAACCTGAGAATGTCGCAAAATTCCCTCTCAAGCTCAGGCCATAGGCCCCGGGTATGTGGGCTGCTCCAAATGAAAGCTGATCCCGGGCATCCACAACAACGTAACCACTCTTGCTGAGTTTTAAAAACTCCACAGGGGAATAGCCAACAGGTTTTTCTAGATTGGATACTGCAGGTGCACCCTTCCGGTTTATTTCTGAGCACCGTGAGAAATGATCGGGAGCCTCAGGCATTTCTGCTAGAAAGCTATTGACAAAATCCTCTTCAGGGTGCTTGAGCATTGCCGGATTGTGGATTTTTTCGGTTCCGATTGTCGACGAAAGCTTAGAAGAGAGTGACTTTCCACAAAGTGATCCCGCACCGTGGGCAGGATACATTTCAATATTGTCACTTAGTTGCTCAATCCTTCTCAGGCTGTGATAAAGCTTGGCGGCAAGTTCCCCCTTTTTATCTGGAAACAGATCAGGTCGACCAGCGTCACCCACCAAAAGCGTATCGCCAGTAAAGGCCAAGACCGGTTCTTCACCCCGCGACAGATCGGACATGACAAAAATCGTACATTCCGGGGTGTGCCCTGGCGTATCCATCATCTTGAATAAAAGCGTATCGATCTTGAATGTTTCTCCATCCTTAAGAGCATGATGTTCAAACTCGGCGTGGGCCTTTTCGGTAATGTATATCGCTGCCCCCGTCAGCTCACTGAGTTCAACATGTCCAGATACAAAGTCGGCGTGTAGATGGGTCTCAATTATTCCATCGATCGAAAGACCCAATGAATTGGCAATATCGATATATTGGGTCACTTCTCTTGCAGGATCAATCACAACACACGAATTTTTACCGCCCACAACGTAAGAGCAATGTGCCAGTCCCGGTGTGTAAATTTGTTTAAATTCCATTTGTCTAACCTCCTTGATATTTTTGTGAATTCTAACACCATCTTATGTAAATTACGACCGTAGCAAAAAAACAAGCGCATAAGGCGATAACCGCACCCAATGCAATAAAGCTTTTTCTTGGGAAATTCATGCTGTCCATGACAACCATTGTCGCTTGATGACTCGGAAGAACAACACCTAGGCTAGCTCCAGCAGCCACGGCCATAAGCAAAGCATCAGGATTGAACGTAATCGCACCGGTTCGCCACAACATCACCGCAACAGGAGCCAGCAACAACGCAGCCACCGAATTATCCAGGATATTGGCGAACATTGCGGTAACGAAAACAAATAACAGTATCATCCAAAAAGGCGGCAACCTGGAAAACAGCGGGATAACCATGTTGACCGCGGCTGCAAGAGCCCCCGTTTCTTCAAGGCTTGCTGAAATCCCGAACATGCTTCCTAAAAATAAAATGATGGGAATATTAATATGGTCAACAGCCTTTTGATAAGGCAAAACTCCAAGAAAGATCCAAATCAGGGTTACCAAGCCAAAAGCAATTGCGGGATGGATAAGCCGTATGCTTGTAAGAACCACGATTGGAACAAGTGTAAAAATAACAATAAGGCTTTTTGTTCGGTTCCGCGGTGTTGCCGCTTCAATCACCTGGTCTGCCTCTACCGATATTATCTTCGTATTTTCTTCCGTTTTTTTTAGCGGTCGAAGTCCGCAAATCCTACAGATAAATAGAACAAAAACACCTGAAAGTATCAAGGCAAGACCATGAAACGAAAAATCAAACATGGTGAATGGCTGGTTGAATGCGTTCATGCGATACGTGGAAACAATCAGATTGGAAGCAGTTCCTATCAAGGTCAATGACCCTCCCAGAATTGACGCATAGGCAATTGGAATTCCAAAAGATGATTGATGCACTTTTGCCCTTTGGGCCATTCGCTTTGCAGTTGGCAAAACAATTCCAATCGCACCCACGTTGTTCATGAATGCCGATATCAAAGCTGTTGTTATAAATAGGGCAAACACCTGATTTGGATACTTTTTCATTCTTGTGGCAATACCTTTTCCAAATCCTGAAAGCAGTCCCGACTCAACAATTCCAGAACTCATCACAAGTACAGCCGCAATGGTGAAAAGTGCCGGCGAAGCAAAACCTGCAAAAAGTTGCTCCGGCATCCTTATTTCCAATATTCCCAATAATAAAAGACCACCAAAAGCTGTCAGTTCATATCTGATTTTACCTGAAACTACCGAATATAAAACAATCAGAAGGACAAGCCATGTTGTCGCCTGTTCCCAGTTTTCAACTATAGCGATGGTTACCACCTCCCTGTTTTCACGTAACTGCATGTACTGAATAGGATAATATAATATTTGCTTAACGGCGCTTTTACGCGCAATAGGGGCACCTGATTGTTATACCAAACGGCATGACAAACCGGAACAGCCATTCACCGGTATCTAAGATTGTTAGAAAATAGTATGGAAGTAAACAAATGAATACAATATATTCTGCAACGAAATCATACCTTTGATATTATTTGGAGTATGATTAATTTCATTATACTTTAAGATTTTCAAATATTTCCTGACCAAAACAGGTGTCAAAATAACTCCATAAGGAAATAACTGCTCCAGACATCGTGTTACACATTCACTAGCTTGACAATTGTCTTTTCAAATACAACTTATGATGAATTTTCAATCCGATTAATCCCAGCCAAAAACAAATGTGATTGAGAGTAACGGTATTTTAGACACAGTTATTAATGATAGCCACTAAGGAAACGGGATCTGTCAAATTATTAGTTCCACTTTTCATCGGGTAATTATTCGAGAGTTTGTGGAAACGGCGGAAAAACAGTGCAAATAATCTATTACCTTGGCATTATTGTAATCATTATTAATATTGAACCAGCGTATTGAGAACGCGAACTTTAAATGTCAAGAAATAAATTTGGAAGTGCAACTCTTTTGATTATTCAAAACTAAGTTTTCAGTCAATTGACTGCGGCCAGCGATGGACATTCGAAGAAGTAACATTTCAAGATGTTTGACTATATATCCATTATATCCCATGAACGCCACCAGCACAATATGAATATGGTTGTTTATGCTAAGTCCACTAGTAAATGGATGAATCATTAACTTAAATTTTGCGGTTGACGAACTCAAGGTAAGCAAAAATACTCATCTTTGCCAAAT